>NZ_JBIRPZ010000013.1:0-286445 GCF_044332925.1 Streptomyces sp. NPDC021212 | reverse complement strand
GGTTCGTCGCCCGCGAGGTCTACCGGCATCTACCCCACCCTCACATCACCGCTGACCAGTTCAAGCAAGCCGCTTGACGATCTATAGGAGCTTCTCCCGCTCAGTCAATAGGAACGGTCTCCCTGCGCGGGGAAACGGAGTGCGGTGGCGTCGGCCGTCCACTCGACGCCGCCGCGCTCCGGACGGAGGAAGGCCACCCGGTGGGCGGTCACCTGGTGGTCGAAGAGCAATTCGTCGGCGGCATGCACCGCCTGCACCACGCCTGTCCGGCCGCTGGCCGGGTCGTACGCCATCTGTCCGGTGACGGGACGTCGGATGCTGTTCATGCGGGTCGCTCTCCGTAGTTATCGGGGTTCCTGGGGATGTGGACGGTGTGGGCGGGGTGGCGGCGACGCAGCACCTCGTAGTCGGTGGCCCTGCTGTAATCCCCGGCCTGTTCGGCCTCTTCGCGCAGCGCCTCGTAGTGGCGGCACCGGGGGCAGGCACTGGATTCGTTTATGCGTTCGGGGGGAAACACCATGGGGGGTTCTTCCTGACCTGGATGTCTCTTGCGGGTTTTAATCACCCTGTGTACTCCCAGCGTTGCCCTGCGGGGCCATGCGCAACAGAGATCGGGGCACACCAGGAGGCTTGGGGTGAGGGGAGATCCACCGGTGAGCGAGTCGACGGAAGAACGGGAACCGGAGAGCGGCGCGGCGTTTTTCGGCGCCGAGGTACGGGTCTGGCGGTTGCATGCGGGGCTCAGTCAGCGGGAGTTGGGCTTGAAGGCCAACTACGGGCAGCAATATGTGGCCAAGGTGGAGGCGGGTGAGCGGCTGGCCAGCCCGGAGTTCGCCGACGCGTGTGACCGGATCTTCGGCACGCCGGGTACGTTCGCGCGGCTACGGAAGCGGGCGAGCCAGCACGGCTATCCGGACTGGTTCATCCCGTACTTGCAGTCGGAGCGCCAGGCGACGGGCATCTCGGACTACTCGTGCTTGCTCATCATGGGCATGCTCCAGACGCCCGAGTACGCCCGGGCGGTCTTCCGGGCCGTCCATCCTCGGGCGAGCGCGAACGAGATCGATGCGAAGGTCGAGCGACGGCTGCGGAGGCGGGAGGTGATGGGGAAGGACGCGCCTCCCCTGCTCTGGTGCATCCTCAACGAGGCTTGCCTGCGCACTGTGGTGGGCGGCCCCGAGGTCATGGCCGCACAGCTCGCCCATCTCCTGAAGGTGGCGGAGTCTCCGCACATCACCCTTCAGGTACTACCGTTCGCGGTGGGGGTGCCCCCGGCGGCAGAGAGCTTCACCCTTCTGACGTTCGACGAAGGGCCGAACGTCGCTTACGCGGACACGGTGATGGCAGGCCACCTCATCGACTCGACGGAAGCGGTGGCGAACGCGACTGCCACCTATGACCGGCTGCGGGCCGCCGCTCTGTCTCCCGGTCAGTCGTTGTCCATGATTCGTAGCGTGATGGAGGAATACACCCGATGAAGACCGCCCTCGACCTGTCGTGTGCTGAATGGGTCAAGTCCAGCTACAGCAACGGCAATGAAGGTCAGTGCGTGGAATTCGCGCCCGGCATAGCCGCCACCGCCGGTGCCGTCCCGGTCCGGGACAGCAAGCGCCCGGCGGGTCCCGCCCTGGTGTTCACCATCGGCGCGTGGGGCTCGTTCACGGACGCCCTGCGGAGCGGAGAGTTCCCCACCGCCTGAGGCACAGCGCCGCAGCGGTCCCGCCGCCCTCTCGCCACGGGAGAACGACGGGGCCGCGTCAGGCCCTGGTCACGCGGACGCCGGGCCCGCAGAGCATCACAAGGGCCTGCGGACCAGTGTCCCGCTCACACGGCGTCTGCCGCGTCCACCGTGTCCGCTCGCAGGAGCGCTCGCTTCGCGTCGACCGCGACGCGATCGACCGGCCCATGCTCGGCTTCAGCCTTCTCGAACAACTCACGCAGCCGGTCCCGCTCCAGTTGGTCGCACTTGCCGCTGCGCTCGTTGTGTGCTGCGATCGTGCCCTCTTGGAGGGAAGCAGACTCCGGCCTGGCGGGGCCTTCGCCGGAGGCGGGGGAGCGACCATGGGTCCCATCCTGACAAGTCACCGCTTGAAGTCAACCTGTGAATTTCATTTCCCGGTCGGGTCCGGTTCTTTAGGCCTTCCCCGGGAAGCCGTGAGAAAATAGATCCACCACACGGGGTTGATGAAGTTGAGCCAGTTTCTCCTGCTCTTCAGGTGCTTCTCCCAGAAGGCGTCTTGTTGTTCGGCTGAACCAGTGAGCTCGGCGGGGCAGTAGCCGAAAGTCGGGACGAGGTCTCGTACTGTGGGTGGTCGCCACAGATGAAGAACGTAGACCATCCAAGCGCCATGCGATGCCGAAAGGCCGGAAGGTCTCACATCGATTCGTGCACCATGGCAGCAGACTTGCACCCCTTTTGATGCGAGGCCGGGTCGCATGGAGCGCAACGCCTCGAACATGTTGTCGCCCACGGCTGTGGCTTCAATGCCGTGGGGCGATTCCAGGCGCAGGTGCCATGGGCCTTCTCCCTCGACTGTCATCTTCCACTGCAACTCCTGCCCGTCACGTTGTACGTAGAGAGGGAATTCTTCATCCATGCCTGAATCCTGGGTTTTCAATGATCTCTCTTGTGGGCATGCCGTAGCGCCACCGCTCTGCGCGGGCAATATTGCTGGGGTTGATGCTCCTGAAAATCACTTCTCGTTCGGAGGGGAACCCCGTTCCCCGGATGAATGAGCGAATCGCCCCGCCCAACGCTCGATTCACGTCCACACCGTACCCGTTGCCACGGACCTCGTACACCCAGGTGCCGCGTCCCCCGGCCGATTGTGGAAAGTTGCCGGCCTGGCTCGCACTCTTGCTTGTTCCGACCCAGTTGGATGGGGTGTCGTGGAGCGCGTACTGGCCTATATCTTCGTTGGTTCCTTTCGGTGAGAAGCCGTTTTTAAATATGTCGTCGGGGTGTCGTACGTCCCCCCGGTAAACCTGTCGTGGCTTGACCACGGCCCTTCGTCTGACATGGAAATCGTCTGCGACCGCTTGACGGCATGGTCCAAGTCCATCAGGGTCGGCCCAAGTATGGGGGTTATGGACGTAGGTGGCTGGATTGGGGGCTGGAGTGAGGCCCAGGGGGTCGGGGGTGAGGTAGCGGGCGGTTTCGGGGTCGTAGTGGCGGTGGAGGTTGTAGTGGTGGCCCGTTTCCAGGTCGTGGTACTGGCCGGGAAAGCGGAGGGGGATGTACGCGGTGGCGTCGGCGTTCCAGGTGGTGAGGCCCCAGAGGGCGGTGCGGGACTGCCACGCGGTGTGGCCGGTGTCGTCGACGAGGTGGGTGGGGGTGCCGATCAGGTCGGTGATGATCGCGTAGAAGCGGGTGTCGACTTCCTCTTGGGGCGCGTCGGCGGACGGGGCGTAGCGAGTGGTCTGGGCGAGAGGAATCAGGCCGGTCTCGTCGTGGTCCCAGGTGAGGTTCTGCCGGCCGGTCCAGTCCGCTGAGGTCGTGGTCTGTTCGATGAGGATGGCGTCGTGCCAGGTGAAGCGGGTTTCCTCGGCGACCGTGCCATCGGGGGCCAGCCGTTGTTTGGCCGTGCGCCGGCCGAGCGGGTCGTAGCGGTAGCACCAGGTGGTGCCGTCGGGTGTGACCACCTGGGTGAGGCGGTCTTCGGCGTCCCAGGTGTAGCGCCACGTGTCGGGCTTCCTCGACAGGCGGGTCTTCTGGCGCAGTGTGGTGCGGCCCGCGGTGTCGTAGGCGTAGCGGGTGGTGCCCGCGGTCCGTATTCGGGTGCCGGTGTAGGCGCGTTCGCCCGTCGCGTCCGCGCCGGGGTGCTGCTGCGGCCAGGTGGCGTGGATCTGGTTGCCCGCCGGGTCGTAGGCGTAGGACTCCTGCCAGGTGGCGGCCTGTACCTGGGTGACGCGGCCGGCCGGGTCCAGGGTGTAGCGGCTGGGCCCGGCCGTGGTGTCCTCGATACCGGTGAGGTAGCCGTCGTGGCGCCAGGTGTAGGTGCGTCGCAGCAGGCTGCGCGGGCCTGCGGTGCAGGACTGGCCGATGAGGCGGTCTGCCGGGTCCCACGCCTGGGTCAGAGACAGCCCACCGGCCCAGCTCCGCTGGGTTTCGCGGCCTGACGCGTCATGGGTGACGGTCAGCTCCCTGCCGCCGGTGGTCAGCGTGGTGCGGTTGCCTGCCGTGTCGTACGCGTAGGTGGTTTCCGCCCCTGCCGGGGTACGTCGGCAGGCAAGCTGCCCAGCCGTGTCGTAGGCCAGGTGCAGGGTGCGGCCGTCCACCGTCTCGGACAGCAGGCGGCCGACGGGGTCGTACGTCCGGGTCAGCTCGCCGTCCGGGCCTGCGGCCTCGAGTAATTCTCCGGCCGGGCCCCAGCGGAAGGTCGAGACCTGCCCGGCGGCATCCTGGACCGTCACGCGGCCCAACGTGTCGTAGGTGTAGCTGGTCGCCCGGCCCAGCGGGTCGGTGCGCGAGACGAGTTGGCCCGCCGCGTCGTGCTCGTAGGCCACCTTCCGGCCGTCGAAGTCCTTCTCCGCTATGAGGTGGTCTGCCGCGTCGTAGGTGTAATTCCAGGTCAGGCCCTCGGGGTTGGTGACCTCGGTCAGCCGTGTCGCCGCGTCATAGGTGAAGGTACAGCGGGCGCCGTCCGGGCCGGTGCGGGCGGCCAGCAGGTCGAAGTGGGTGTATTCGAAGGCCGAGGTGCCGCCGACGGCGTCGGTGTGGGAGAGACAGTTGCCCTCGCCGTCGTACGTCCAGGACTCCGCCGATCCGTCCGGGTCGGTGCGCCGCAGGAGTCTGCCCTCCGGGCTCCATGCGTAGCCGGTCACCGCGCCCAACGGGTCGGTCTCGGCCACGACGCGGCCGAACGCGTCCCGCTGGTAGCGGGTGGTGGCTCCCAGCGGGTCGGTAGTCTCGACCGGGAGCCCGGCCCCGTCGCAGCGCACGCGGGTCGTCGCGCCCAGCGGATCGGTGACGGCGAGCAGGCCCCCGCGTGCGTCGTAGAGGTAGCGGGTGGTGGCGCCGAGCGGGTCGGTGAGTGAGGTGCGGTTGCCCGCCGCGTCGAAGGTCTGCCGCCACACCGCGCCGCCCGGGTCCGTGAGGCACACCGGGTTGCCCTGTGCGTCGAGCACCGCGCCGATCTCACTGCCGTCCGGCCGGATCACGGCCGCCAGGTGCCCGTGCTCGTCGTAGCGCAAGCCGGTTGTGCGGCCCAGCGGGTCGGTCTCGGCGACCGTACGTCCGGCCTCGTCGTACGCGGTGCGGCTGACCGCGCCGCCCGCGTCGATCTCCCCGGTGACCTGGTGCGCCTCGTCGATCAGATAGCGGGTGACCGCACCGTCCGGCGAGGTCACGGTGGTGACCTTCAGGCCGGGAAAGTCCGAGTCCGTTCCGTCGTAGTCGATGCGGAAGGTGAAGTGGCCGCCTTCGCCGCGCTCGGCGGTGACCCGGTCGCGCTCGTCGTAGGCGTAGGCGTACCAGCGGTCGTTGGTGTCGGTCCAGGACGTGATCCGCCCGGCCCGGTCGTAGACGAAACGCAGCGGCAGCCCCGAGGAGCCCGTCGTCTCGGTGAGGTGGCCGCTGGTGTAGCCGTAGCCCATCACCCGCACGTCCCCCACGTACAGGCCGGTGATCCGCCCGTTCTCCGACGTCAGCCGCAGTCGGTAACCACCGCTGTGGACGATCTCGGCCGGCGCGCCGGAAGCGTCGTCGTAGGCGAAGGTGATGCGGTTCCCGTTGCGGTCGGTGATCTCCCGCAGGAGCGCCGACGCCTCGTCGTGGTACGGGGTGAAGGTGCGTACGAGTCCGGTCTCCGGGTCGGTGACGGTGTACGTACCGCCTTCCGCCGTCCGTGCCAGTGGCCACCGCGGGCCCTCCGTGGGCAGGACCGCCGTGCCGCCCGGCACCGGGTGCGGATAGGCCAGCAGCAGACCGTCCTCGGTGAAGAACACCACGCCCTGCTCGTCGAACTCCAGCCGCTGGTCGGCCGTCGAGGCCCAGGCCGGGCCGAACCACCGCCCGGCGCGGTATCCGGAATCCACCCGGCGGGAGAACACCAGCGGCAGCACCCCTGCCAGCTCCACATCCGTCTGGGGCAGGAACATCCGCCCGGTCGCCAGGTCCACCGGATCCGTACGGCCATGCCGGATCCGGTTCCACGTACGGGAGAACGCGCCCCGGCCACCGCCCCGGAGCGCGCCGCGCGCCCACTGCGTCGCCTCACGCGCCGCCAGCCTGGCCCCGACGCGGGAGGCGATCGGGGCCAGGACGCGCGGGGCAAGGCCCATCAGCAGGGTCTCCGCCAGACCGCCGCCCATGGCGAGTTCGAGCGGCAGCGCGTACGGCATGGCGAACATGGCCAGGGTGAGGAGAAGAGGAAGACCGACCTCGAGGAGCTTCGACAGGAGAAAACCGTCGGTGCCGAGGATGCGGTACCCCGCCAGTGGAGCCTCGCCGTCGGCGATCGCCGACCAGCGGGACAGCAGCAGGACGCCGACGGTGAGGGTGCCCGCGCAGACGGCGATGCGGAACTGGACAAGGGCGAGCGTCTCGCCCAGGGGAGACGCGCTCGCGGCCCGGTAGCCGCGTACGGTCAAGATCAGCCGCCACGCCGTCAGGGCCAGTCCAGCCAGGCCGACGCCGATCAGGATGCGCAGCCCGGTGCCCTCGGCGAAGTACTCCTGCAGCCACTTTGCGGACGGGAAGGAGCCCACCGCCAGGTACAAAAGGGAGGGGACGGCCAGCAGCAGGCCGAGCACCAGGAGGACCTTCTCGTGCCCCGGCAGGCGGGGGCGCTGCGTCCGGGCCCGACGCCACAGCTGCCGTAAGGTCACGCCACGCCATGCCTCCTGGCTGTGGGTCGCGTCCATCTGGCGGGTCTGCCGGACGACCGACTCGCGCAGCGGCTCCAGCTTCTCCGCGTGGGTACGGGGGTGCGCTGCGGCATACAGCAGGGCTCTGCGCTGCCGGGCATAGCCCAGGGCGATGATCCAGGTGGCGGGGAGGTGCAGCAGGGCGTACCCGAAGAGGGCTCCGGGGGCGGTCCGGCCCTGGCTTTCGGCGGCCCGCACCACATCCGGCTCACGCCGCCGCCCCAGGCGGGACCGGTGCAGATCCCAGATCCACGCGGTGGCAAGGCACCCCAGGATGATCCACAGACCCCAGTCCGCGGTCAATCTCTCCCGCCACTCCGTCGCGGTGCGGTTGCCCGGGAAGGCCACGGCGTAATTGGTCACCCAGTGGATCGCCACGGCCCCGGCCATCGGCACCAGTGCCGCGGCCCGGGTCAGTGCGCGGGCACCGCACCACAGCAGGCCCACCGCCAGTCCGCCGAGCGCGCTGGCGAAGATATGTACGTCGTAGGGGAGTACCGGTCCACCGAATTCGACGGTGCCGGTCGGTGAGGGAAACCAGGTGCCGAGGATCTGCCCGGGGCCGGCAACGTACGGGGGGGCGATCAGTCCCTTCGCGATCACCCAGCCTCCCCCATCCGAGGGAACGGCCTTGCCCGCCGACTCGGCGTACATCAGAAGGTTTTCCAGCAGGCTGAAACCTGCCCCGGCGGCGCCGCCCAGCACCACGAAGTCCGCCATACCCCACTGCATCCGCCCGCGCAGCGCCCACCCCGCCACCAGAAGCGGTGCGACCTTGATCAGCTCCTCCACCACCGGAGCCGTCGTCCACGACGCCCCATCCATGACGGCCGCCAGCGACTGCTCTCTCGCGGTCGCCAACTGACGGGCTACCACGAGCTCCAGCAGCATCGAGAACATACCGCAGCCGTACGCACCCACCCCGAAGGCGAGCAGCACAGTCGGCCACCGCACTGTCCGAACGGGCCAGGACAGCAATAACAGCTGCAGCACAGCCCACACCGACGCAGCAGCCATCCAGAACCCCACGCCCCGTGCCCCCTCCGACGCTGCTACTGAGCCGTCACGCTAAGCCGAACGCGTGTCAGGTACAAGGCACCGCAGTGCCGGGCTCCGCAGGCGCAGGTGGGCGCGGGGCGGCCGCTCCTCACCACGCGGATCTGGGGCGAGGATCGGTGAGCCCGGAACGGGGAAGCCCGCGCCGGTAGGCTGACCCTGGTGTCACCAGCCCCGTCGCACAGGTTCAGGGAGGTGAGTCATGACCGCCGAGATGGTCGCTCCCGCGTGGATGCACGAGCAGATCACGGCCGAGCAGTACGACTCCTGGTCCGAGGAGCAGTGCGCGGGCGTGGAGATCGTGGACGGCATGGTCGTCGCGAGCCCCAGCGCGTCCAAGCGGCACAACCGCTTGGCCCGGATCCTCGCGAACGCCCTGGAGGCCGCGGCGGTGCCCGACTGGAACGCCGATACGGACTTCGATGTCCGGTTGCAGGACGTTCCGTTGACCAACCGCCGTCCCGACGTGGTCGTGTACCGCGCGGAGACGATCGACATCACGCCCACACGGCCCGAGCATGTGCTGCTGGTCGCCGAGGTCGTGTCGCCGGGCTCGGAGACCACCGACCGGATCGTGAAGGTCGATCAGTACGCCAAGGTCGGGATCGCCTTCTACTGGCGGATCGAGCAGGCCGCCACCGGCGTACCGCTGGTGTATACCTACGTCCTCGACCCCGCGAGCAGGGCCTACCGGGAGGGAGACGTGTTCACCGGTGTGGTGAAGGTCGCGGCTCCGTTCCCGGTGGAAGTCGACCTCGGCCAGGTCTGAGCCCGCGCGCCGCCGCACTTGGGGTGACACCCGGCCGGTCAGTCCGGCCCGGCAGGTGCTCCTGTCGACGGGCACGCTCGTGAGGCCGACCCTGGGGCGGGAGACGCCGCTGCCGAGCAGCCCGGAGGGGTGGGAGCTGCTGGCGCGTCAGATGCATCTGCGGCTGAGCGAGGACCGTGCAGGGCATGGGGCCGGTCCTCTTCGGTGCCGTGGCCGAGAGCGCCACCGCAGCCGTGGCCATAGCCCTCGCGGGGGGGGCGTCCTGCTCTGCGTGGCCGTCTTCGTACGTCACCGGGTCGGGCCCGGCGCCCTCAGCACTCGATGACGTTGACCGCGAGCCCGCCGCGCGCCGTCTCCTTGTACTTGACCTTCATATCGGCGCCGGTGTCCTTCATGGTCTTGATGACCTTGTCGAGGGAGACATGGTGGCGGCCGTCGCCGCGCAGGGCCATCCGCGCGGCGGTGACGGCCTTGACCGCCGCCATGCCGTTGCGCTCGATGCAGGGGATCTGGACGAGCCCGCCGATGGGGTCGCAGGTCAGCCCGAGGTTGTGTTCCATGCCGATCTCGGCGGCGTTCTCGACCTGCTCCGGGCTGCCGCCCAGGACCTCGGCGAGGCCGCCGGCGGCCATGGAACAGGCGGAGCCGACCTCGCCCTGGCAGCCGACCTCGGCGCCGGAGATGGAGGCGTTCTCCTTGAAGAGCATGCCGATGGCGCCCGCGGCGAGGAGGAAGCGGATGATGCCTTCCTCGTCGGCGCCCGGCACGAAGCGGGTGTAGTAGTGCAGGACGGCCGGGATGATCCCGGCGGCGCCGTTCGTCGGGGCGGTGACGACCCGGCCGCCGGCCGCGTTCTCCTCGTTGACCGCCATCGCGTACAGGGTGGTCCACTCCATCGCGCGGGCGGGCGCGTCGCCCTCGGAGCGCAGGGCGCGGGCGGCGTTGGCGGCGCGGCGGCGGACCTTGAGGCCGCCGGGCAGGATGCCCTCCTGGGTGAGGCCGCGGGAGACGCACGCCTCCATGACGTGCCAGATCTCCAGCAGGCCCGCGCGGATCTCCTCCTCGGTGCGCCAGGCCTTCTCGTTCTCCAGCATCAGGGCGGAGATGGACAGGCCCGTCTCGCGGGAGAGGCGCAGGAGTTCGTCGCCCGTACGGAAGGAATGCTTCAGGACGGTGTCGTCGAGCTTGATGCGGTCCTCGCCGACCGCGTCCTCGTCCACCACGAAGCCGCCGCCGACGGAGTAGTAGGTCTTCTCCAGCAGCGGATGGCCGGTGTCGTCGTAGGCGAAGAGCGTCATGCCGTTGGCGTGGTACGGCAGGGAGCGGCGGCGGTGCAGTATCAGCTCTTCGGACTCGTCGAAGTCGATCTCGTGGCCGCCGTCGATCTCGGCGGCGAGCAGCCGCAGCCGCTTGGTGGTGCGGATGCGCTCCACCTCGCCGTCGGCGGACTCGACGTCGACGTCGCGCGGGGAGCGGCCCTCCAGGCCGAGCAGGACGGCCTTGGGGGTGCCGTGGCCGTGGCCGGTGGCGCCGAGGGAGCCGAAGAGTTCGGCGCGTACGGAGGCGGTGTGGGCCAGCGCCCCTTCGTTCTTCAGTCGGCGGACGAACATCCGTGCCGCCCGCATGGGGCCGACGGTGTGCGAGCTGGACGGGCCGATGCCGATCGAGAAGAGATCGAATACGGAGATGGCCACCGGAGACTCCTTCGTCTGCACGTGGGGCGCGTGCGGGTGGTGCGGTGCGGGGGGCGCGCCGGTGGGCGCGCCCCCCGGGGTCCGGGCCCAGGAGGCCGGGACCCGGGTTACTTCGACAGGTGCGGGTACAGCGGGTGCTTGTCGGCGAGGGCGGTGACGCGGGCCTTCAGCGCCTCGGCGTCGTACGAGGGCTTGAGCGCCTCGGCGATGATGTCCGAGACCTCACGGAAGTCCTCGGCAGTGAAGCCGCGGGTGGCCAGCGCCGGGGTGCCGATCCGCAGACCCGAGGTGACCATCGGGGGCCGCGGGTCGTTCGGGATGGCGTTGCGGTTGACCGTGATGCCGACCTCGTGGAGGCGGTCCTCGGCCTGCTTGCCGTCCAGCTCGGAGTTGCGCAGGTCGACCAGGACGAGGTGCACGTCGGTGCCGCCGGAGAGGACGGAGACGCCCACCTCGGTGACGTCGGCCTGGGTGAGCCGCTCGGCGAGGATCTTGGCGCCCTCGACCGTGCGCTCCTGGCGCTCCTTGAAGGCGGAACCGGCCGCGACCTTGAAGGACACCGCCTTGGCCGCGATGACGTGCTCCAGCGGGCCGCCCTGCTGGCCGGGGAAGACCGCGGAGTTGATCTTCTTGGCGAGGTCGGCGGTGGAGAGGATGACGCCGCCGCGCGGACCGCCGAGGGTCTTGTGGGTGGTGGTGGTCACGACATGGGCGTGCGGTACGGGGGAGGGGTGGAGCCCGGCGGCGACCAGGCCCGCGAAGTGGGCCATGTCGACCATCAGGTACGCGCCGACCTCGTCCGCGATCCGGCGGAAGGCGGCGAAGTCCAGCTGGCGCGGGTACGCCGACCAGCCCGCGATGACCAGCTTGGGGCGGTGCTCCTTGGCCAGGCGCTCGACCTCGTCCATGTCGACGAGACCGGTCTCGGCGTCCACGTGGTAGGGCACCACGTTGTAGAGCTTGCCGGAGAAGTTGATCTTCATGCCGTGGGTGAGGTGCCCACCGTGCGCCAGGTTCAGCCCCAGGATGGTGTCGCCGGGCTGGAGCAGCGCGAACATCGCGGCGGCGTTCGCCTGGGCGCCGGAGTGCGGCTGGACGTTGGCGGCCTCGGCGCCGAAGAGCTCCTTGACGCGGTCGATGGCGATCTGCTCGACCACGTCGACGTGCTCACAGCCGCCGTAGTAGCGGCGGCCGGGGTAGCCCTCGGCGTACTTGTTGGTCAGGACCGAGCCCTGGGCCTCCATGACCGCGGCCGGGGCGAAGTTCTCCGAGGCGATCATTTCGAGGGTGGACTGCTGGCGGTGGAGTTCGGCGTCGACAGCAGCGGCGACGTCAGGGTCGAGCTCGTGAAGGGAGCTGTTGAGAAGCGACATCAGGGTCCCGATCGAAATAGGAGGGTCAGTTGCCGGAGAAGGAGGCGTATTCCTCGGCGGAGAGCAGGTCGCCCGGCTCGTCCGTCACCTTCACCTTGAACAGCCAGCCGCCCTCGAAGGGGGCGGAATTCACCAGCGCCGGGTCGTTCACCACGTCCTCGTTGATTTCGGTGACCTCGCCGGAGACCGGCGCGTACAGGTCGCTGACCGACTTCGTGGACTCCAGCTCACCGCAGGTTTCACCAGCGGCGACGGTGGAGCCGACATCCGGGAGCTGGACGTACACGACGTCGCCGAGCGAGTTGGCCGCGAATTCGGTGATACCGATCGTCGACACGCCGTCCTGGTCGGCGGCCGACAGCCACTCGTGCTCCTTGCTGTAGCGCAGCTGCTGGGGGTTGCTCATGGTCCGATTCTCCTGGATAGAGGGGAGTGCTTGGGAAACGGGTCTTCACTGGTGAGACGGAAGTGACGAGAAAGACGGGGCGCGGGAGGTTTCAGCGCTCGCGGCGGTAGAAGGGGAGCGCGACGACCTCGTACGGCTCCCGGGTACCGCGGATGTCCACCGACACTCCGGGGCTGCCGGGCGCGGCGTGCTCCGCGTCGACGTACGCCATCGCGATCGGCTTCCCCAGCGTCGGGGACGGGGCGCCAGAGGTGACCCGGCCGATCTCCGAGCCGTCCGGGCCGACCACGGCGTATCCGGCGCGCGGCACCCGGCGGCCCTCGGCGACCAGACCGGTCAGCGTGCGCGGCGGCCGGGCCTCGGCCTCGCGCGCCGCGGCCTCCAGCGCCTGGCGGCCGACGAAGTCGCCGGGCTTGGCGAACTTCACCACCCGGCCGAGCCCCGCGTCGAACGGGGTCGTGTCGGTGCTCAGCTCGTTTCCGTACAGCGGCATTCCCGCCTCCAGGCGCAGCGTGTCCCGGCAGGACAGCCCGCACGGCACCAGGCCCACCGGGGTGCCCGCCTCGGTCAGTGCCTGCCAGACCCGCTCGGCGTCGTCCGGCGCGACGAACAGCTCGAAGCCGTCCTCGCCGGTGTAGCCGGTGCGGGCGATCAGGGCGGACACGCCCGCGACGGTGCCCGGCAACCCCGCGTAGTACTTCAGCCCGTCCAGATCGGCGTCGGTCAGGCCCTTCAGGATCCCGGCGGACCGCGGCCCCTGGACGGCGATCAGCGCGTACGCGTCGCGGTCGTCCCGTACGGCGGCGTCGAAGCCGGTGGCGCGCTCGGTCAGCGCGTCCAGCACCACCTGGGCGTTCGAGGCGTTGGCCACGACCAGGAACTCCTGCTCGGCGAGCCGGTAGACGATCAGGTCGTCGAGGATGCCGCCCTCGCTGTCGCAGATCATGGTGTAGCGTGCGCGGCCCACGGCGAGTGCCGAGAGGTGGCCGACCAGGGCGTGATCGAGGGCCTCCCCGGCCTGCGGCCCGGTGAGAACGATCTCACCCATGTGGGAGAGGTCGAAGAGCCCCGCGCGGGTGCGCACCGCAGTGTGCTCGTCGCGCTCGCTGCCGTAGCGCAGCGGCATGTCCCAGCCGGCGAAGTCGGTCATGGTGGCGCCGAGCGCACGGTGGACCGCGTCCAGCGCGGTATGGCGGGGCGTGGGCGGGGCGTCGGTCATGGTTCAGCTCCCAAGGTCATGATCACGGCGATGACGGGACGGGTGTGCCGGATGGGACGACAAGGACGGCACAGCGTCCTCCCCATCTGTCATCGGAACCTGAGAGGTTCGCCGTGACCAATCCCGCTGGACGGGGCTGGTCGGCTTGCACCTTGGGTGGAGCCACGGAGTGGCCCGCTTTTCAGATCTGCCTCATCCGTGCGGTATCGGGGCCTGAGAGATTCAAGGGAGGACTTGCTCCTTCGGCGCCTCGGAATCCCGGCGACTGCCGGTGACCGAGGACTCTCCCGCGCGGATTCAAGCGGCCGGTATGCAGTTGGCGCGGACATCATCGCACGTCCGCTCCTGAAGGGAACCCCTGATCTTGCGCTGTATCTGTGAGCGGGGTCGCGCCCGGGCCGCCTTGATGGACATTACCTTTTCTTGACACTCTCGGGGTACGGAGCCGCTTGACCGACCTTGGAGGACGATCACGGTGCACGGGCAGGGAACATACGCGACAACCCGAGGAACCCTGCCCGCGCGGCAGGAGCGGACGCCATCGCCGCGACCGGACGGCACGGTCAGACCGGATCGCGACGCCGCCGTGCACGACCTGCGCGGCGGGGTGGGGGCGGAGCTGCGCTACCCGGCGCGGGACCTGATCATCGCCTCGGGGCTACCCGGCAGCGGCAAGTCGACCCTGATCAACCGGGTGGTCCCCGGCACCGACCCGAGCGGCGCGGCCGTGGTGCGGGTGGATTCGCAGCACACCCGGGACGCCTGGGAGAGACGCATGCCGCGCTGGCTGCCGTACGGGGTCTACCGGCCGCTGGTCCGCTGCGCCCACTACGTGGGGCTGCGCCGGGCGGTCACCTCCGGCGCGAGCGTCGTCGTCCACGACTGCGGCTCGCAGCCCTGGGTGCGCCGCTGGCTGGCCCGGGACGCCCGGCGCACCGGCCGCCGGCTGCATCTGGTGCTGCTCGACGTGGACCCGGCGGTCGCCCTGGAGGGCCAGGCCGCCCGCGGCCGGGGGGTCACCGGCTTCGCCTTCGGGCGGCACCGGCGGGCGATGGGCCGGCTGGTGGCGCGGGTGGAGGGCGGGCGTCCGCCCGAGGGCTGCGCGTCCGCCGTTCTGCTCGACCGGGCAACCGCGAGCGTGCTGCGGGGCATCTCCTTCGAGTGACATACCAAGGGCACCGTGGTGAGGAAGTGCTGTGGAGATGCCCGGGCGGCCCCTGGTCTTCCGGCGTGCAGCCGTTAAGGTGCTGGTGCAGGTCGGACGAGATGGCGGTTGGACGAAGATGAGTATCCCGGAGCACCAGGGCATAACCCCCGCTCACGGAGGGTTTCCCGACGGGCCTTATCCCGCCGCGTTTCCCGGCAACGAGCTGGAAGAGGTGCTCGCCGCCTCGATCGGGGTTCCGGGTGCCGGAGCGCGGATCGTCGAGACGCTCGCCCGCAGTTATGTCTGGATCCCGCTGCCGAACGGCGGAGGCCCCGACAGCCGCAGCCTCGACCTGCCCACCCTGGAGATCGAGGGCCAGGCGTACGTGCCCGTCTTCAGCTCCGAGCAGCAGTTCCTCCAGATCGTCGGCGGCCACATGTCGTTCACCATCGCCCCGGCCGTCGAGTTCGCCCGCGGGCTGCCGCCGCAGCTCGGCATCGCGGTGAACCCGGACGGGCCGGTCGGTGTCCCGCTGCCGCCGGCCGCGGTCGAGGAGCTGTGCAAGGCCGGGCGCAGCGAGCTGGACGGCCCCGCGCGAGGGGGCCGGGTGCGGCTGTTCGAGCCCGACTGGCAGGAGGAGCCGGTCGACTTCCTGGCCGCCGCCGGGATCGAGTTCTCGAACGAGCCAGGGGTACGCACCGCGCGGCGCGCGCTGGCCAGCGTCGAGGGTGATCGGCCTGCGCTCTTCATCGGCGTCCAGCTGGACGCGCCGGGCCCGGACGGGCAGGCCCTCGCGGTGGAGGCGCTGGGCCGGGCGCTGGGAACGGTGCCGGTCCCGTGGACCGTTCAGCTCGTCGCGCTGGACGTCGCGCAGGGGGATCCGGTGGCCACGTGGATGCTGGAGCGCGTACGGCCGTTCTACGACCGTGACCTGTGACGCACTCCGGGGACGGCCACGGGGGCCCGTAAGCTGGTTGGATGACCAGACGGGGCGGCGCGCGTCCCGGTGAGGTGCGGGCAAGGCCGAGAGAGGGGCGGACCCAGGTGAGCGCGGGCGCGGATTGGGGGGCGGCTGCCGGTCAGGTCGAGCGGATGCTGCAGCAGGTCGCTCCCGGCCGGTACGACGCGTACGAGGCGCTGCTGCACGCCCTCGCCCAGGGCCAGGTCTGGATGCTGCTGTGGCACGGCGCGCCCGGCGACCCCGACGCCCAGTACGGGAACATGGACGTAAACGGCCACGGTTACGCCCCGTGCGTGACCTCCGCCCAGGAACTCGCCGCCAGCGGCTGGAACCGCGCGCACGAGGTGGTGGAAGCGCGCCGGATCGCCGACTCCCTCTACCGCGACCACTACGGTCTGTGGCTCAACCCGCACGCCCGCGGCGGCGGGGTCGGCATCCCCTGGCTCGACCTGCGGCGGATCGCGGGCGGGCTGGACCGACTGCCCGCCGGTCCGCTGCGGGTGACCGAACCGGCCATCGAAATCCCGCAGTTCTATGCCCTGTTGGGGCAGAACGCGCACCGCACCGCCGCGGTGCGCTCGCTGCGCCGGGCCTGGGTGCAGCCCGCGCTGGGCGCGCCGTATCTGGCCATCGGGCTCGATCTGTACGACAACAGCCAGCACGCCGTGGAGTCGGTGCGGCTGATGATGCAGCAGTCGGTCGGCGTGGTGCCGGAGGGGCTGCCGGTCTCGACGGTCGAGCTGTCGGACGAGCACGACCCGGTGGCGATGTGGATGCGGGCCAACGCCCGGCCGTTCTTCGACCGGGACGCCCACAACGCCGCGCCCCCGCCGCCGCCCCCGTCGTACGGGTACGGCTATCCGCCGTCCCGCCACGCGTACTGAGCCGCGTTCCTGAACCGCCCCACCGTGAAAGCCCGCGGTGGGGCGGTTGTTACTGATGCGTTCACCGGTCACAACTGTGCGTATACCGGAACCGCTTACTGCACATCACGGTTAGGCATCCATTGCCCGTGGGTACTGGCGGGTGATCACAAACGCGATGAAGACTCCCGCTCCAAGGGGCGTGGTTCCTGCATTCCCGGATAACGACCCCTTTCGTTCATCTTGTGAACTTAAGCCGCCACAGCGGCGAGTCGTGGGCCGGTCACCGCCGGTCGAGAGGGGTCCCCACCACGATGACGGCACCATTGCACGGCACGAGCGCCGACGCAGAGCCGGTCGCGACTGCCGATGTAGCGGCGGATGTGGTCAAGGCGTCGGTCGAGGGAAGATCGCTGCGACAGATCGCCTGGAGACGCCTCAAACGCGACAAGTTGGCGCTTGCGGGCGGGGGTGTGGTCGTCTTTCTCGTCCTGGTGGCGATCTTCGCGCCGCTGATCGTGAGTCTGCTGGGCCACCCGCCCAACGAGTTCCACCAGGAGGAGATCGACCCGCTCTTCGGCACCCCCAAGGGTGGCATGGGCGGCATCAGTTCGGACTTCCTCTTCGGTGTCGAACCCTCCAACGGCCGCGATGTGTTCAGCCGCGTCGTCTACGGCGCCCGCATCTCGCTGCTGGTGGCCTTCCTCGCGGCCCTGGTCGCCGTCGTCCTCGGCACCGTTTTCGGCATCATCGCCGGATATTTCGGAGGCTGGGTGGACTCGGTGATCAGCCGGGTGATGGACATGCTGCTGGCCTTCCCGCAGCTGCTGTTCATCATCTCCCTGGTCTCGGTGCTCCCGAACGACCTGCTGGGCCTGACCGGAAGCGGGGTGCGCATCGCGGTCCTGGTCTCCGTCATCGGCTTCTTCGGCTGGCCGTACGTCGGCCGCATCGTGCGCGGCCAGACGCTGTCGCTGCGCGAGAAGGAGTACGTGGAGGCCGCGCGCAGCCTCGGCGCCGGCCGCCGCTACATCCTCTTCCGGGAGCTGCTGCCCAACCTGGTGGCGCCGATCACCGTCTACGCGACGCTGATGATCCCCACCAACATCCTCACCGAGGCGGCGCTCAGCTTCCTGGGGGCGGGCGTGAAGCCGCCGACCGCGTCCTGGGGCCAGATGCTCTCCAAGGCGGTGGGCACCTACGAGGACGACCCCATGTTCATGATCATCCCGGGTGCGGCGATCTTCGTGACCGTGCTGGCCTTCAACCTGTTCGGCGACGGCGTTCGCGACGCCCTCGACCCCAAGGGCACCCGATGAGGCGCCCCGGCCGCGGCTGTCCGGCGGCTCCCCGAAGCTTTCCCCGCGCCATGCCACGTACCGCTATCCCGGAGGTTGCAGGAACCATGAAACACCTACGTTCGTCGAGAAGCAGGCGGATCGTCGGCGCGACGGCTGTCGTCTGCGCCCTGCTGGCCACCGCGGCGTGCGGCGGCGGCAGCGACGACAAATCCTCCGGTGCCGGATTCAACGCGGGGGCGAAGGGCGTCGCCAACAAGTCCACCAAGAAGGGCGGCACGCTCAAGTTCATCAACAAGCAGAACTTCGACTCGCTCGACCCGCAGCGCCAGTACTACGGCTTCGCCTGGGACTTCGCCCGTTTCTACTCGCGTCAACTCATCACCTACTCGCCGAAGCCGGGCGAGGCATCCAACGAGCTGGTTCCCGACCTGGCCACCTCCACCGGCAAGATCACCGACGGTGGCAAGACGTACACCTACACCCTGCGCGACGGGATCACCTGGGAGGACGGCTCGCCGATCACCTCCAAGGACGTCAAGTACGGCATCGAGCGCATCTGGGCCAAGGACGTGATCTCCGGCGGCCCCGACTATCTGCGCCAGGCCCTCGACCCCAAGGGCGAGTACCCGGGCCCGTACAAGGACAAGTCCAAGGACAAGCTCGGGCTGAAGGCGATCGAGACGCCGGACGACAAGACCATCAGCTTCCATCTCGACCAGCCCAACGGTGACTTCGAGCAGATGCTCGCCATGCCGACCGGCTCTCCGGTGAAGCGCGAGAAGGACACCGGCGCCCAGTACACCAACCGGCCGTTCTCCTCCGGGCCGTACAAGCTCACGTCGTACACCCCGGGCAAGAGCCTGGCTCTGGTGCGCAACGACAAGTGGAAGAAGTCGTCCGACCCGATCCGCGCCGCCCTGCCGGACCAGGTCACGGTCACCTTCAACTCCAACCTCGAAGCCATCGACAAGCTGCTGGTCAAGGGAGACTACGACGTCTTCCTCAGCGCCACCGGCATGGGCCAGTCCGGCCGGGCCGCCGCGCTCAAGGAGCACAGGGGCAACGTCGACAACATGGTGACGAACTTCGTCCGGTACGTCGACCTCGTCACCAAGGTGAAGCCGTTCGACAACATCCACTGCCGCAAGGCGGTCTTCTACGCGACCGACTACACCCAGCTCCAGACCACCCGCGGCGGCCCGCAGGCCGGTGGTGACATCGCCCCCAACATGCTCCCCAAGAGCGTCAAGGGCTCGGACGACTACGACCCGTACGGCGTCATGAAGCGCAAGGGCAAGCCGGACACGGCCAAGGCCAAGGACGAGCTGAAGCAGTGCGGCAAGCCGAACGGCTTCTCCGCCAAGATCGTCTCCCGTAACGACCAGCCGAACGAGACGGCGGCCGCCGAGGCGCTCCAGGAGTCGCTGGGCAAGGTCGGCATCAAGCTCGACATCAACGAGATCGAGGGCGGCTCGTCCGCGAGCATCACCGGCTCCCCGTCCGTGATGCACAAGCGCGGCTACGGGATGAGCATGACCGGCTGGGGCCCCGACTTCCCGACCGGCCAGGGCTTCTCCCGCCCGCTGTACGACGGCCGCTTCATCCAGCAGACCGGTAACTACAACGTCACCGAGATCAACGATAAGGCGATCAACAAGGACTTCGACGACGCGCTCAAGGAGACCGACCCCGCCAAGGCCGGCCAGATCTACGCGGACATGAACCACAAGGTCGCCGACCTGGCCGTGTCGATGCCGTTCCTGTACGAGAAGAACATCACCTGGCGCAGCTCGCGGCTGACCAACGCCTACTCGTCCTCGGCCTACAACGGCCGGTACGACTACGCGTCCCTCGGGGTCAAGTGACGGCCGGCCACCAGCCACCCCACCCCCACCGTCGCTTCATCCGATAGGCCCGAAGGGCAGGTGATGGCCACGCGTGGCGGTGCCGGAACCCCGCATCCCGGGGTTCCGGCACCGCCACCGGGCCGCGCACAGTGCTTGCTTACGTCATCCGGCGCTTGTTCGCCGTCGTCATGATGCTGCTGGTCGTCACCCTGACGACCTTCGCCATCTTCTTCGTGATCCCGAAGTGGGCCGGTTCCGACCCGGCGCTGCTCTTCGTCGGCAAACAGGCCGACCCCGCGGCCATCGAGGGCATCAGGACGAAGCTGGGGCTCAGCGATCCACTCCTGGTGCAGTTCTGGCACTTCGTCGAGGGCCTGTTCGCCGGCCGCGACTACGCCAACGGCTCCGATGTGACCCACTGCGCGAGGCCCTGCTTCGGCTACTCCTTCCGCACCGAGCAGGCGGTGTGGCCGCAGCTGACCGACGCCATGCCGGTCACCCTGTCGCTCGCCGCGGGCGCGTGCGTGCTGTGGCTGGTCGGCGGCATCGTCACCGGCGTCGTCTCCGCGCTGCGCCGGGGCACCCTGTGGGACCGCACGGCGATGACCGCCGCGCTCGCCGGTGTCTCGCTGCCGATCTACTTCACCGGTCTGCTCTCGCTGGCGATCTTCAGTTACCAGCTGAAGTGGGTCGACGTGGACTACAAGGGGCTCGGCGACGACCCCGCCAAGTGGTTCGAGAGCCTGATCCTGCCGTGGATCACCCTCGCCTTCCTCTACGCCGCCATGTACGCCCGGCTCACCCGCGCCACCATGCTGGAGATCATGGGCGAGGACTACATCCGCACCGCCCGCGCCAAGGGGCTGCGGGAGCGGGTGGTCATCGGGCGGCACGCGATGCGCTCCACCTGGACCCCGATCCTCACCCTCCTCGGTCTGGACCTGGGCGCGCTGCTCGGCGGCGCGGTGCTCACCGAGAGCACCTACAACCTGCCAGGGCTCGGCCGGCTCGCGGTGAACGCGATCGCCGACAAGGACCTGCCGCTCATCCTGGGCGTCACCCTGATCGCCGCGTTGTGCATCGTGGTCGCCAACCTCGTCGTGGACCTCCTGTACGCCGTCATCGACCCACGAGTGAGGCTCGGATGACCGACCTGAACAAGCCCGTCACCACGGCCGTGGGGGAGGTGGCCGCGGCCGGTTCGCCCGCCCCGACGGCCTTCCTCGAAGTGCGCGACCTGCGGGTCCACTTCCCGACCGACGACGGCCTGGTGAAGTCCGTGGACGGGCTCAGCTTCCGGCTGGAGAAGGGCAAGACGCTCGGCATCGTCGGCGAGTCCGGCTCCGGCAAGTCCGTGACCTCGCTCGGCATCATGGGGCTGCACACCGCAGGGCAGTACGGCCGCCGCAAGGCCCGGCTCTCCGGGGAGATCTGGCTGAACGGGCAGGAACTGCTGGGCGCCGACCCCGACGAGGTGCGCAAGCTGCGCGGCCGCGAGATGTCGATGATCTTCCAGGACCCGCTGTCGGCGCTGCATCCGTACTACACGATCGGCCGCCAGATCACCGAGGCGTACCAGGTTCACCACGACGTCGCCAAGGAGGTCGCCCGCAAGCGCGCGGTCGAGATGCTCGACCGGGTGGGCATCCCGCAGCCGGACAAGCGGGCGGACAGCTATCCGCACGAGTTCTCCGGCGGGATGCGCCAGCGCGCGATGATCGCGATGGCGCTGGTCAACAACCCCGAGCTGCTGATCGCCGACGAGCCGACGACCGCCCTCGACGTCACCGTCCAGGCGCAGATCCTCGACCTCATCCGGGATCTCCAGAAGGAGTTCGGCTCTGCGGTCATCGTCATCACCCACGACCTGGGTGTGGTCGCCGAACTCGCCGACGACCTGCTGGTGATGTACGCGGGCCGCTGCGTCGAGCGGGGACCCGCCGAGAAGGTCTTCTACGAGCCCCAGCACCCGTACACCTGGGGGCTGCTCGGCTCGATGCCCCGCATCGACCGCGACCAGACCGACCGGCTGATCCCGGTCAAGGGCTCCCCGCCCAGCCTGATCAACGTGCCGTCCGGCTGTGCCTTCCACCCGCGCTGCCCGTACGCCGAGATCCCCGAGGGCGGCATCACCCGCACCGAGCGGCCGGAGCTGCGCGTGGTGCCGGGCGCGGACGGGCACTTCTCCGCCTGCCACATGGCGCAGGAGGACCGTACGCGGATCTGGACCGAAGAGATTGCGCCGAAGCTGTGACGGACTCCCAGGACATGACGGACACGAAGGATCCGAAGATGACGGTCCCGGAGCAGGCGACCACCACCCCCGAGCCCCTGCTCACGGTGTCCGGCCTGGTCAAGCACTTCCCCATCAAGAAGGGGCTGCTGCAGCGGCAGTCCGGCGCGGTGCAGGCGGTCGACGGCCTCGACTTCGACGTACGCCAGGGGGAGACCCTGGGCGTGGTCGGCGAGTCGGGCTGCGGCAAGTCCACCATGGGACGGCTGATCACCCGGCTGCTCGAACCCACCTCCGGGAAGATCGAGTTCGAGGGCAAGGACATCACGCACCTGGGCACCGCCGCGATGCGGCCGATGCGCCGCGACGTGCAGATGATCTTCCAGGATCCGTACTCCTCGCTGAACCCCCGGCACACGGTCGGCGCCATCGTCGGCGCCCCCTTCCGGCTCCAGGGCGTGACCCCGGAGGGCGGCATCAAGGCAGAGGTGCAGCGGCTGCTGGCGCTGGTCGGCCTCAATCCCGAGCACTACAACCGCTATCCGCACGAGTTCTCCGGCGGCCAGCGGCAGCGCATCGGCATCGCCCGCGCGCTCGCCCTCAAGCCCAAGCTGGTCGTCGCCGACGAGCCGGTCTCCGCGCTGGACGTCTCCATCCAGGCCCAGGTGGTCAACCTGCTGGACGACCTCCAGGACGAGCTGGGGCTGACGTACGTGATCATCGCGCACGACCTGTCCGTCATCCGGCACGTCTCGGACCGGATCGCGGTGATGTACCTCGGGAAGATCGTCGAGCTGGCCGACCGCAAGGCCCTGTACGAGACCCCCATGCACCCGTACACCACGGCGCTGCTCTCCGCCGTGCCGGTGCCCGACCCCCGGCGGCGCGCCCGGCGCGAGCGGATCCTGCTCAAGGGCGATGTGCCCTCGCCGATCTCGCCGCCGTCCGGCTGCCGCTTCCACACCCGGTGCTGGAAGGCGACCGAGGTGTGCAAGCGGGAGGAACCGCCGCTGGTGGCGCTCGCCACCGGCCACCAGGTGGCCTGCCACCACCCCGAGAACGCTCCGGGCCAGGCCCCCGGTCAGGTCGCCGGACCGGTGCGGAGCGCGACGAAGAAGACCGAGAGCTGAGACGGGGCGGACGACGGGGCGGGCGCGGCGGCACCGGCGGTTAACAATGTCGGGTGTTCATCGAACTGGTCACTCCGTCCGTCCAGCACGCGTTCGAAATCGTCGGGATCTTCGTCTTCGCGATATCCGGCGCACTGCTCGCGGTGCGCAAGAACTTCGACGTCTTCGGCATGGCGGTGCTCGCCGAGGCCACCGCGCTGGGCGGCGGGGTCTTCCGGGACCTGGTGATCGGCGCGGTGCCGCCCGCCGCCTTCGTCGACCTCGGCTACTTCTTCACCCCGCTCGTCGCCACCGTCCTCGTCTTCTTCCTGCATCCGCAGGTCGAGCGGATCACGCGGGCGGTGGGCGTCTTCGACGCGGCCGGGCTCGGGCTGTTCTGCGTCGAGGGCACCGTGAAGGCGCATCAGCACGGCCTCGGCCTCACCTCGTCCGTCACCCTCGGCATGGCGACCGCGGTCGGCGGCGGCGTGCTGCGCGACGTCCTCGCCCATGAGGTGCCCTCGCTGCTGCGCTGGGACCGGGACCTGTACGCCGTACCGGCCATCGTGGGCGGGTCCATAGCGGCGCTGCTCATCCACTTCGACGCGCTGACCGGCGCCACCAGCGCCCTCGCGGCCGTGGTGGCGTTCGTCACCCGGCTGCTGGCGATGCGGTACGGATGGCGGGCGCCGCGCGCGTGGAACCGCCGCAGCACGGCGACCGAGGAGATCTGACCTCTACATTCCCTTGCGGCTATATACCCTGCAAGCTATATTCACGCTCATGCCCATACCGTTCGACGTGCTCGCGGAGCCGAGCCGACGGCAGATCCTGGACCTCCTCCTGGAGCGCCCCCGCCTGGTCGGTGAGCTGACCGACCGGCTCGGGCTGACCCAGCCCGGCACCTCCAAGCACCTGCGCGTGCTGCGCGAGGCCGGGCTGGTGCGGGTCCGCCGGGACGCCCAGCGGCGGTGGTACGAGCTGTGCCCCGAGCCGCTGGCCGAGATCGACGCCTGGCTCGCCCCGTACCGGCGGCTGTGGACGGACCGCCTGAACGCACTGGAACGCCACCTCGACACGATGCCCGAAGTCCCTGACGGAGAAGAGCCATGAAGGACACCCTCAGCCAGACCGGCGGCGGACGCTCCGCCCTGCGCCTGGAGCGGCGGATCGCCCATTCCCCGGAGAAGGTCTGGCAGGCCCTGACCGACCCGGCCGAGCTGGCCCACTGGTTCCCCTCCGAGGTCCGGGTGGACCTCAAGGTCGGGGGCCGGATGGGCTTCGTCTTCCCCGGCCGGGAGGCCCCCGACATGGAGGGCGAGGTCACCGAGCTGGACCCGCCCCATGTCTTCGCCTTCACCTGGGGCGACGACCAGCTCCGCTGGGAGCTGCGCCCCGACGGGAAGGGCTGTCTGCTGACCCTCACCCACACCTTCGGCGACCGCTTCGGCGCCGCGAGCTTCGCCTCCGGCTGGCACGCCTGCATCACCGCCCTCGCCGCGCTGCTCGACGGCGCGAAGCCCGCCCCGGGCGACATGGCCGAGCTGCACGAGTCGTACGTCGAGGCGTTCGGCCTGGCCGAGGGCGCCGTGGAGACCACCGAGGACGGCGGCTGGCGGCTGCGCTTCGAGCGCCAGCTGGTCCGCCCCGCCGAGACGGTGTGGCAGGCCCTGGCCGGACAGACCGGCGAGGCGGGCCTCACGGTCGGCGGCTCCGTCCCCTTCGGATTCCGCACGGAGGGCGTCCCGGCGGGCCCGATCACCGAGGCCGAGGCGCCCCGGACGCTGTCCTACGACTGGGAGCGCGCCGGGCGCCCCGCAGGCCAGGTCCGCTGGGAGCTGGCCCAGGGCACCGGCCACGGCGCCCGTCTGATCCTCACCCAGACGGGCCCGCCGAACACGGAGGAGGCCCGAACCCAATCCCTCACCGCCTGGCGCCGCCACATCGCCCTACTGGCAGCCAAGCTCTTGCGGATGCGCGGCTGATCTCGCGGCGCCGTTCGGCCCTTGGGGGCCAGGATTTGGGGCTGGAGCCCGCCTGCCACCGCAACGTAGCCCTGCGGGTCGCCAAGCCCATCCGCCTGCACGGCCGGCAACGCGGCGCCCCGCGACGCGAGCGTCCGGCGTCCGCGCGGGCGAAATCCAGCCCGCCCGCGCGCGGCCGCACGCGTCGACTGGCGGCAGCGATAATCCAGCCCGTCCGGCGCTTGAGGACCGGGGCCCGGGGGCGCAGCCCCTGGCCGGGCCCGGGGTGCGGAGCCCCGGCGCGGGTCCAGGCGGGGTCCAGGGGCGGAGCCCCGGCGGGGGTGCGGGGGCAGAGCCCCCGACGTGGGGGGTCTGGGGCGGAGCCCCAGCGGGGGCCGGGGCGGGGCCCCCACGCGGCGGAGCCGCACATCGGATGCTGCGGGAAGGGGCGGGGTGGGGAATCGGCCCGCCGCAGGCGCAACGCACCCGCACCCTCACCCCTCGGCGAGGAACCCCGCCACCGCAGCCATCAGCTCCGCAGGAGCATCCTCCTGCACCAAATGCCCGGCGCCACCGATCAACCGCAACCGCGCCCCCGGAATCCGCGCGGCCAGCTCATGCCCATGAGCAACAGAGATCCACGCATCATCGACCCCCCAACACACCAGCACCGGAGGCTCAACCTCCCCATACCGCCCCGAGATCTCATCGATGAACCGCTGATCGTTCTGCGCGATCTGCCGATAGAAGGCGGGCTGCCCCACCTCCCCGCACCACGGCTCGACAAGCCGCTCCCACACCGCCGGGTGAAGCCCCGGCCCGCTCGCCGACCCGACATACTCCCGCACCAGCGCCCGATGCAGCGCCGCCGGCAGCCGCTCGAAGACCTCGGCGTTCCCGCCGAACAGCTGATAGGCGGCGGACCCGAAGGGCGGAAGGGCAACGGGATCGACCAGGGCCAGCCGCCGATAGCGCGCCCCATGCAGCAGATGCGCCCGCAGCGCGACACACCCGCCGAAGTCATGAGCGACAACGGTCGGTTCGGCCAGCCCCCAGTGGTCGAGCAGCTCGCGGAAGACCCGCCCCTGCGCAGCCAGCGAGACGTCCTGACCAGCCCGCTTCTCGGACGCCCCGTACCCCGGCATGTCCCAGACGAACACCCGCCACCGCTCGGCGAGCGCACGCGCGAAGGCCCGCCAGACGTACGAGGAGAACGGCGTGCCGTGCAAGAGCACCACCGGCGGCGCATCCGCCGCCCCCAGAACGGCCCAGCGAACCTCACCGGAGGCGCTGCGATACGTACGGTCCAGTTTCCAGTCGAGTGCCCAGTCAGCAGCTGTCATGAGTAAAACTCTAGACACTCCTTACCGAAGAAAAAAGCCCCCGCGCGCACCTCCGCGCCCCACACCCGGTACGGCCCGGCCCCACGGCTCGTAGAATCGAGCCCACCATGGTTTATCTCGACCACGCCGCCACCACCCCGATGCTTCCGGAGGCGGTGCAGGCGATGACCGCCCAGCTCGCCGCCACCGGCAACGCCTCCTCCCTGCATGCCGCCGGCCGGCGGGCCCGCCGTACCGTCGAGGAGTCCCGCGAATCCCTCGCCGACTCCCTCGGCGCGCGCCCCAGTGAGGTCGTCTTCACCTCGGGCGGGACGGAGGCCGACAACCTCGCCGTCAAGGGGCTCTACTGGTCCCGCCGCGACGCCGACCCGAACCGCACCCGGGTGCTCGCCAGCCCCGTCGAGCACCACGCCGTGCTCGACGCGGTCGACTGGCTCGCCGAGCACGAGGGCGCGCGGGTCGAATGGCTGCCGGTCGACGCGTACGGGCGCGTCCACCCCGACGCGCTGCGCGAGGCGATCGCCCGCGACCCCGCGGACGTCGCCCTCGCGACCGTCATGTGGGCCAACAACGAGATCGGCACCATCCAGCCGGTCCGGGAACTCGCCGACGTGGCAGCGGAGTTCGACGTTCCGCTGCATGCCGACGCGGTGCAGGCGTTCGGCCAGCTCGACGTCGGCTTCGCCGCCTCGGGCCTGTCCGCCATGACCGTCAGCGCCCACAAGATAGGCGGTCCGTACGGCATCGGCGCGCTGCTGCTGGGCCGCGAATACGCGCCCGTACCCGTCCTGCACGGCGGTGGCCAGGAGCGCCAGGTGCGCTCCGGCACCCTCGACGTCCCCGCCGTCGCCTCCTTCGCCGTGGCCGGTGCGCACGCCGCCGCACACCGCGAGGAGTTCGCGCGCGAGATCGGCGCCCTGCGCGACACGCTCATCACCGCCGTCCGCACCGCCGTCCCCGACGCCGTGCTCGGCGGCGACCCCGATCCGGCCGGCCGCCTCCCGGCCAACGCCCACTTCTCCTTCCCCGGCTGCGAGGGCGACTCGCTGCTCCTGCTGCTGGACGCGCGGGGTATCGAGTGCTCGACGGGCTCGGCCTGCACCGCCGGGGTCGCCCAGCCCAGCCATGTGGTGCTGGCCACCGGCACCGACGCGGACCTGGCGCGCGGCACCCTGCGCTTCTCGCTCGGCCATACGTCGACCAAGGCCGATATCGAGGCGGTGGCGGACGCGATCGGCCCGGCCGTGGAACGGGCACGCAGTGCGGGACTCAGCTGAGCCCCGCGGCTCGGCCAACCGAATAGTAACCGAAGAATTCCCGCTGTTCTCCCGAACATTTCAAATAATCCACGGAACATCAAGCTCCGCTTGAAAAGACAAAGATCCGTCGGCAAGGATCTACCCCGACAACGGGCCCGGCATGCACGGAAAGTGCGCGGGCTCCTTAAACGGGGAAAACGGGAGAATTGATGGTGCGGCGTTCGAGCCGAGTGGCCATAGCGGCCCTTGTGGTGGGCGGTTCGGTGTTCCTTTCCGCATGCGGGGGCAGTGAGGACGGGGGGAAGGACGGCGATTCGTCCTCACAGGGGGCCCAGGCCAAGACTCTCGGCAAGGTCAGCATGCCGAAAGTCACCAAGGACACCAATGTCATGGGTATGTGGGTGACCAACAAGAATTTCGTGAAGGGCGATATCGACAAGATCGTCGGATATTCCCCGGACGGCGCCAAGGTCCAGTGGACGGTAAAACTCGACGGGGAAATCTGCTGGGCGTCACCGCACACCACCGAGGACGGCCGCACCGCGGTGCTGTTCAAGGACGGTAAGGGCAGCGACGCGGAATGCACCCAGGTCGGCCTGGTCGATCTGAACAAGGGAAAACTGCTCTGGCAGAAGGAGGGGACGGACATCGAGGGCAACGACGGCGTCGACTTCGACGAGGTCACGATCAGCGGCAACACCGTGGCCGCCGGGGGCACCGGCGGCGGTGGTGCCTGGTCGCTCGACGGCAAGCCGCTGTGGAAGCCGGAGTACGTCGCGGACTGCGACGACGACGGCTACGCGGGCGGCGACGGCAAGCTGATCGCGCTGCGCGTCTGCAGCAGCGTGGAGTCCGGCACCGACAAGCTGGACATCCAGACCGTGGATCCCACCACGCGGAAGGTGCTGTCGTCCTACACGCTCGACGGCGAGTTCGAGCGCGCCCACGTCCTGTCCACCGCGCCCCTCGTCGTGGCCGCCGACACCGGCGACTCCGACGGCGGCTCGGGGGTCACCGACATTCTGACCATCGACGACAGCGCCAGGCAGGGCAAGCTGGTCAACTCGATCGACGTCCTGGCCAAGGGCTTCCAGCCGGACTGCCCCTCGGTCAACGTGGAGGGCTGCAAGGACCTGGCCCTCGACGAGAAGAGCAGCACCGTCTACCTCTCCTCCGAGGTGGACGTGGACGACGGCGGCCCCGGCGAGAAGATCACCGGCGTGAACTTCAAGACCGGCAAGGAGACCGGCAAGACGAAGATGGCGGAGAGCAGGTCGCTGACGCCCCTCAGCACCGAGAAGGACGGCTCGCTGCTCGCCTACCAGGGCAGCATGTACAGCGAGGCCGGCGGGGTCGTGCGCATCGACCCCAAGTCCTTCGCGATCAAGCCGATCCAGCAGAACCCGGCCTCCATGAAGAAGGTGGAGTCGGACCTGGAAATCTACGGCGACGCCAGGATGCTCTTCACCGACAAGAAGCTCTACATGGGGAGCGACACGGCGAGCAGGCCCTCCAGCGACAGCAAGGGCCGCCCGCTCGCCGTCGTCTTCGGCACCGCCTGAGCGACGTAGCCCCCGCGCTCACTTCGCGATCCGCACCGCCCGCACCAGCTCCAGATAGCGGTCCCAGTCCCAGTGGCGGCCGGGGTCGGTGTGGTCGGTGCCCGGCACCTCCGAGTGGGCCACGATGTGCTCGCGGTCCCTCCCCATTCCGTAGCGCTCGCAGATCGCCGCAGTCAGCCGGGCCGAGGACCGGTACATGGCGTCCGTGAAGTCCTGGGGCCGGGTCACGAACCCCTCGTGCTCGATGCCGACGCTGCGCTCGTTGTACGAGCGGTTGCCCGCGTGGAACGCCACGTCCAGCTCGCGGACCGTCTGCGCTATATGCCCGTCGCGGCGCACCACATAGTGCGCCGCGGCGCGGTGCCCGGGGTCCCGGAAGACCTTGAGCGCGTCGTCGTACGAGCCCTGCACGACATGGATCACCACCCGGTCCACCGCGTAGTCGTACGGCCGGTCGGCGCGCCGGTAGTTGGCCCCGGAGGCCGCCACCCAGTCCGCGCCCGGGTGGTCGACCGCGCCCTCCACGCGCGGCTGGTCCACCCCGGGCACGCGCCACCACAGCCGCTTCAGGTCGTCCCGCACCGCATATCCGCCGAGTCCGGCCGCGCCAAGACCGGCCGCCGTACCGCCCAGCAGCAGGGTGCGCCGGCTCACATGGCGGCGCACGCCGCCGTCGGTTTCGCTCACGCAGGCTCAACGCGCGGGCCCACGTGCACGGTTCCGCCGCCGCGGATGAAGCCGCGATCAGGCTGCCGATCATGGCGCGAACCGTATCCCGACGGGTAGCTGAATATTGAACCAACGGCGAGGATTCACCGGCACCGCGAGGTTCACGCACACCACGAGGAGCCGCCGTATGCGCATCGGGTTCACCCTTCCCCAATTCGGTGAGCTGGCCCACCACCCGCAGCACGCCGCACGGTTCGCCCGGCAGGCCGAAGCGCTCGGCGCGGACAGCCTGTGGGTCGGCGACCGGCTGCTCGCTCCGGTCGACCCGAAGGTCGGTTACGCCGGTACGGATGTGATCCCACCGGAATTCCGGGCCGTCCTGGACCCGTTCGCCCTGCTGGCCACCGCCGCCGCGGCCACCGAACGCGTCCAGCTCGGCACCAACGTCATCAACGCGCCCTGGTACGCGCCCGCGCTGCTCGCCCGCTCCTTCACCAGCATCGATCTGCTGAGCGCGGGGCGGCTGCTGGTCGGCCTCGGCACCGGCTGGTCGCCCGAGGAGTACGAGACGACGGGCATCCCCATGGACGAGCGCGGCCGCCGCCTCGACGAATGCCTGGACGTCCTCACCGCCTGGTGGACACAGAACCCGGTCGAGCACCGCGGCGAACACTGGACCGTGCCCGCCAGCCACATCGACCTCAAGCCCGCCGCCCGCCCCCGCCCACCGGTCTACCTGGGCGCCTTCGCCCCCGCCGCCCTCACCCGGGCCGCCCGGCGCGCCGACGGCTGGCTGCCGATCGCGCCCGTCGGCCGGAAGTACGCCGGGACCGACTCCATCGCCGCCCTCGCCCAGAATCTGGCCGGACTGCGGGAGACGGTCGAGCGGGAGGGGCGGGATCCGGCCCGCTTCGACGCGATCCTCCGGGTCAACCCCGATGACGATGCCTCGGTCGAGGACATCGCGACCACGATCACGCGGGCGGAGGGGGAGGCGGGCGTCGAGCACTGCTTCGTCGAGCTGTCCTATCTCGCCAAGGAGGCCGATCAGGCCCTTGACCTGGCACAACGAGTCCTGGAGCGGGCGCGCGCGAGCTGACCGATACCCACTTAGCCGCTTCGATCGAGGCGACTAAACTAGGGACGTTATGACTGACTTCCCCGGTGCGCCCATAGGTCCCCGCGACGGCCGTCGCCTGCGCGTCCTCGCCGCCATGTCCGGCGGCGTGGACTCGGCGGTCGCCGCCGCGCGGGCGGCCGAGGCGGGCCACGATGTGACCGGCGTCCACCTCGCCCTCTCCGCCAACCCGCAGTCCTTCCGCACCGGCGCCCGCGGCTGCTGCACGATCGAGGACTCGCGCGACGCGCGCCGGGCCGCCGACGTGATCGGCATCCCGTTCTACGTGTGGGATCTGGCCGAGCGGTTCCGCGAGGACGTGGTCGAGGACTTCATCGCCGAGTACGAGGCGGGCCGCACCCCCAACCCCTGCCTGCGCTGCAACGAGAAGATCAAGTTCGCCGCGCTGCTGGACAAGGCCCTGGCGCTCGGCTTCGACGCCGTGTGCACCGGTCACTACGCCACGGTCGTCCGGGGCGACGACGGCGTTCTGGAGCTGCACCGCGCCAGCGACATGGCCAAGGACCAGTCGTACGTCCTCGGCGTGCTGGACGAGCGGCAGCTCGCCCATGCCATGTTCCCGCTCGGCGACACCCTCACCACCAAGGACGAGATCCGCGCCGAGGCCGAGCGGCGCGGCCTGGCCGTCGCCAAGAAGCCCGACAGCCATGACATCTGCTTCATCGCGGACGGCGACACCCAGGGCTTCCTGGCCCGCCACCTCGGCACCGCAGAGGGCGACATCGTGGACGAGGGCGGCCACAAGCTCGGCACCCACGAGGGCGCGTACGGCTACACCATCGGCCAGCGCAAGGGGCTGCGCATCGGTCACCCGGCGGCCGACGGCAAGCCGCGGTACGTGCTCGACATCTCCCCGGTGAACAACACGGTCACCGTCGGTCCCGTCGAGGCCCTGGACGTCTCGGCGCTCACCGCCATCAAGCCCCGCTGGTGCGGCGCCGCCCCCACCGGCCCCGGCACCTACACCGCCCAGCTCCGCGCCCACGGCGGCGAGACCGAGGTGACGGCCGATCCGGTGGACGGCGAGCTGCGGGTGACCTTCGCCGAGCCGGTCCGCGGGGTGGCCCCTGGCCAGGCGATCGTGCTCTACGACGGCACCCGCGTCGTGGGCTCGGCGACCATCGCGGCGACGGAGCGGTCCCGTCCGGCCGCGCATCAGCTTTAACGCGAGTGAAACACCAGAAACTGGCATAAACGGTGTATTGCCGGATGGGTCGGTCTGTGCTACCTGGTATTTACATACAATTGGCCTCGTGGGTGGCATAGATCACGAGACTTCGGGGAGGCGCACATCTGGACACGGGTGTCGTCGTCCACTGTCTCAGCACCGGAGGTTTCGTTATTTCTGCGCGATCTGTCCAGAAATTCGGAGACAATCCATTCGAGGTCAGGGACACCGATCACTACACCGAGGAGTACGTACCAAGTTTCGTTGAAAAATGGGACTCGCTCATCGACTGGGAAAAGCGATCGGAAAGTGAGGGCACGTTCTTCATCGACCTCCTGCGGGAGCGTGGCGTAAAAACGGTCCTGGATGTCGCCACAGGGACCGGTTTTCATTCGGTGCGGCTTCTTGAAGCCGGATTCGAGACCGCGAGCGTCGACGGAAGCGCCGAAATGCTCGCCCAGGCGTTCGACAATGGGCTCAAGCACGGCGAGCACATCCTCCGCGTCGTCCAGGCCGACTGGCGCTGGCTCAACCGCGATGTGCAGGGTCAGTACGACGCGATCGTCTGCCTCGGCAATTCCTTCACGCACCTCTTCTCGGAGCGTGACCGGCGCAAGGCGCTCGCCGAGTTCTACGCGATGCTCAAGCACGACGGCATTCTCATCCTCGATCACCGCAACTACGACGCGATGCTCGATGAGGGCTACACCAGCAAGCACGTGTACTACTACTGCGGCGAGGACGTCGCCGTCGAGCCGGAGCACGTCGACAAGGGGCTGTGCCGCATGCGCTACAGCTTCCCCGACGAATCCGTCTACCACCTCAACATGTTTCCGCTGCGCAAGGACTACACGCGCCGACTCATGCAGGAGGTCGGCTTCCAGCGGATCGAGACGTACGGCGACTTCCAGCACACCTACCGGGAGGAGCAGCCCGACTTCTTCATTCACGTCGCGGAGAAGGAGTACATCGCGACGGACGACACGGTCGAGGAATACTCCTCGACCGTCGGCACCGCCCGCGACTACTACAACTCCTCCGACGCCGATGAGTTCTACTGGCGCGTCTGGGGCGGCGAGGACATCCACATCGGCCTGTACGACGGGCCCGACGAGCCGATCGCCGAGGCCAGCAGGCGCACCGTCGCACGCATGGCGGGCCGCCTCGACCTCACGCCGGACTCCCGCGTCCTCGACCTCGGAGCCGGCTTCGGCGGCTCGGCGCGCTATCTCGCCGAGACCTACGGCTGCCGTGTCACCGCCCTCAACCTCAGCGAGGTGGAGAACGAGCGGCACCGCGCGATCAACGCCGAGCGCGGGCTCACCGAGGTCATCGAGGTGATGGACGGCTCCTTCGAGTCCATCCCGCTGCCGGACAACAGCGTCGACGTCGTCTGGTCCCAGGACGCGTTCCTGCACAGTGGCAACCGCCGCCGCCCCCTGGAGGAGGCCGCCCGCGTCCTGCGCCCCGGCGGTCACATCATCTTCACCGACCCCATGGCGGCGGACGGCTGCCCGACGGAAACCCTGCGTCCCATCCTGGACCGCATCCACCTGGACACCATGGGCTCCCCGGACTTCTACCGCCACGAACTGGCCCGCCTCGGCTTCACCGAGGTAGGCGGCGGCTTCGAGGAGCACCGCAACCACCTCATCACGCACTACAGCCGGGTCCTGGAGGAGACCCGCCGCCAGGAAGATGAAGGCTTGGCGGAACACGTCAGCGCCGACTACCTCGCCCACATGAAGAAAGGTCTCACCAACTGGGTAGAGGGCGGTAAGAACAACCACGTGACGTGGGGCATCTTCCACTTCACCCGGTAACCCGGTTCATCCGGTACCCGGTACGGCCGGTGGCGGGCCCCAGCCCTGCCACCGGCCGCCTGTGGTTGCTCAGTACGTGTAGAGGGTCTTGGTGTCGAGCGTCATGTCGATCGGCTCACCGATCGGCACCGGCTCACCGAAGTCGGTCTCCAGCGATGCGCGGTAGTGATCCCCGTTGGGCAGCGAGTAGAGCAGGCACTTACCCACGATGGGGTTGACGATCAGGTAGTACGGGATCCCGGCGAGGGCGTACTTCTTCACCTTCTTCTCGGTGTCGTTCTCGGGATTGGACTCCGAGACGACCTCGACGACGAGGATGATCTCGTCGGCCGGGAACTGCTTCAGCCGCGTACCCCGGTAGGAGGGGTGGGCGACGGAGATGTCCGGGCGGAGGAGCGTCTTGCCGTGCCAGCCGTCGTAGACGGTGTCGACCTCGCTCATGACGAACCACTGGGACACGAGCTGGGAGGCGATGGTGAGGACCATGTTCCCGTGTGGGCTGCTGACCACGGTGCTGACGTAGACCTCTCCATCGATCATCTCGGCGTGGTAGTCCGGGAATGCCGCGTCGAATTCCTCGAAGCGCCGCATCTCTTCGGTCTGCACTGGGCTCTCCATCTGCGCTGTCATGGTGTGCCCGCCCCTCGTGATCCTGGCCTCTGCCAGGGTAGCTGTGCGTAGGCATCCCCGGACACAGTCGGAGCATCGTCACGTGCAGGTGTCATGCGGTCGTACCTCTTTCAGGCTGAAGCGTCGGTTCTCGTGGTCATGCGGCAAGTGGCGAGGGCTTGGCCGCCGCTTCGCGGCAATCGCGGCAGCGGCCCGGGCGGGGCGCGCGGAAGGGGCGGTCGCAGCCGTCACAGTCCTGGAAGGGGGCCGGGCGGGGCGGCGCCGGGTCGGCGGCAGGCGACGGCGGCCGCAGCGCGGCCAGGCGGTAGGCGAGCAGCCGGGCCGGACGGCGGTCGATGCGGTCGGGGAGCCCCGAGGTCAGCGCCTCAGCGATCTCGTACGGCCCGACCCCACGGTCCAGCCACTCCGCGACGGCGGGCGCCAGCGCGGCGGTCTCCCGCTCCGACAGGACGAGGCGTCGGTCCCGGTGACGCAGGGACCCGAGGACGGCGGCGGCGCGGGGATCGGGCGCCGTGGGCGCGCTGCCCGGTTTCGGATCCGGTTTCGGCTGCGGCCCCGGCTCCGGCCCCGGTTCCGGCTCCGCGACGGGCGGCGGCGCGTCGCTCTCCGTACGGCCCGGACGGCCCGGCGCGTCGTACACGAACGTCCGCGTCACGATCCGCCCACCCGGCCCCCGCTCGACCCTCCGCTCCAGCCAGCCTTCCGCCTCCAGCTCGTTGAGCGCGGCGGAAATCCGGGCCCGGCCCTCCCTGAAGTGGGCGCAGAGCGCGTCGATGCGGATGGATGCGCCGTCGGGCAGCGACAGGATGTACGCGGCCACCCCGACCGTCACCGCACTGCCCGCCCGCTGGGCGAGCCTGTTCGAGAGCACGGTGAAGTTGGCGGTGTGCCGGGTGCGAATGTGGGTGACGCCGGACGCGTGAGCGTCGGCGCGAGCGCGCAGGGGCGCACTAGACTGCGTATCAGCCATCGGGAAGGTTTGCGCTTCCTAGTTTGGTCAGGCCCTCGTCTCGGGATGGCAGTCCCGGCGGGGGCCGACGTCTGTGTGAGGTTGTTGCCGCGAGACTAACCCGACCCTTGGCATATTCGCGCCCAAGTCACCCGATGGGGTGATGAGTTGGGCGGGTGGGTGGGTGGGGAGTTCTCTGCCAGGGTTCTTTGGTAGGTCCCCGCGCCACCGGATGCCGGTTGCCCGACACCTGGCTCCACCCCACCGGATGTCTGCCACCCGGCGTCCGGCGCGGCCGGTCGTGGGTAGTGCCCGGCTCGGGCAAACCATCGAGGTGGCGCCGTTCCACTCGTTGCTGTCGTCGCCTCTCGTTGCGCTGCCCTACCGAGGCTGAGTATTGTCCCGGCCCTCACAGGAGGCCCCTATGACCACGCAACCGATAGATTCCGCAGGGCCCCTCGTGCCGATGCCCGCGATGACGCGGGAGGCTCTGCGGGAGGCTGTGCGTCACATAAGGCCACTCAATCTCGCGCAATTTGATCGTGAGCTGGGAGAAGCGTTCGATCAATCGGTGCAGACCGGTTCAATTGGGTGGATGAGGGGCTTTCTCGTTAAATGGGCGACCTTCGTCGCCATCGAGCGCTGGCCCTCTCGTGCTGCTGCCCTTCGGGAGGCCGAGGGCGTCGTCGACGATCCTTCGGCGGATGAGGGCGTGGTCCGGCAGGCACAGCGGGAGATCGCCCGGATTCTCGGCGAAGCCCAACGCGAGGCCGGCCTGTGACAGGTGGCTCCGATGGGCAGGACTCCTGGTCTGCGGAATATGCGACAGACGAGGAATATGAGACAAGAGGGCTTCCGCCGGAGGCTCGGGCGGAAATCGATGCGGTTGTCCGGGGGCGGAAGATTCCGCACTCATCCCGCTCACTCCTTGGACCGCACCCCGGTTCCGGCTTGTTGACCGGTGGATCACGACGCCGCCTGCCTGGAGTCCACTGTCCTCGTCCGGGCAGGAGCCGAGCATGGCCGAGCCCGGCACCACACGGAAGGCGGACGGCGAAGTCCGTCGGCATCGACACCGCACTTCCGGCCGCCGTGCGGGCCCACTACCACCGGGCCATCGAGGACGGCCACGGCACCGACAGCTGGACCCGCATCATCGACGGCATCCGCGCCCCGCGCGCGCACGCCTGAGCGGCGGCCGGGTCAGAGCAGTCGGCGGATGTCGCCGCGGACGCGGTAGAAGCCGCCGCTCGCCGCGTGCAGGGTTTCCACGACATAGCGCGCCCCGGGCTCCCGTATCGCGCGCGGGAACTGGACGTTCCAGGACGGGTCGTAGCCCTCGGACACCACGTGCACCCGGACGCGGCCACCGTCCTGGACGCACTCCACGACGATCGACCCGGCCGGGGCCTGGGCGACACTGGCCACCGCGTCCACGGCCGTCGCCGGTGCGTAGGTCGGCAGGGCGGCGGCGAGCTTGACGTCGCGCACCGCCGGGACCGTGCCTTGGTGCGCCGCCGAGATCGCCGCCTCGCTGGCGTCCACGCACACCAGCGAGCCGTCCGTGGTCACCAGGTACAGCCGGTTCTCGTGGTACTGCATCGACAGCGCCGAGCCGCCGCCCGTGCCGAGCTTCCACAGGCGCGTGCCGTCCTGGTCGAAGCAGTAGACGGACGACGCCGAGTCACCGGCGAAGACGAACCGCCCACTGGGCGAGGTGGCGCACGAGTACACCGCGCCATCGCAGGCATAGGTGGCCTCGACCGCGCCGGTCGCCTTCGACAGCCGCTGGACCACGTGGCGCCCGGTCCCCGCGTACACGCTGTCGGCCTCCTGCCAGCCGAACAGGACGCTGCCGGTGGTGGGCGTGTGCCACAGCTCGCGGCCGCCGTCGGGTGCGTAGGCGGTGACGCCCTTGCTGTGGCCGTGGTAGACGGCCCGGTCATCGGCACGGACCATCCAGGCGCTGCTGCCCTGGCTGCGGCGGGCCCATTGGTGCTCGTCCTCGTGGTCGATGACGGTGAGCCGGCCATCCTGGTCCGAGACGTTCAGGACGCCCTCATGGATGTCCAGCCAGAAGATGTCGATGTCGGCCGCGATGTCGTACGCCGCGAACGGCAGCTTCGAGGACAAGTCGTAGACCTTGCCGTCGTCACAGCCCGCGTAGATCCAGAAATCGTCGGCGACCAGGCACTTCACCCCGTCCGGCAGGTTGTAGCGAGCGAGGACGTCACCGGTGTGGTCCAGGGTGAAGACGTCCCCCGCCTGGTTGCCGACCCAGCACCGCTCGTCGTCCACATGGATGCCGAACGCGGACGAGCCGGTGCGGAACCGCCACAGCACGGGCGCGACGGCGCGGGCGGTGGAGGGGGCGGAGGTGACCTGGCGCCGGGTCACCGCGCGCGGGGCCCGCTGCCCCTGAACGGCCGGGGCGTACCCCTTGCGGGCCTTCTCCCCGACCTTCTTCGCGGCGGCGGCCTGCGCCTTCGCCGCCGTCGCGAACGTCGTCGTCTGCGTCTGCCCGGCGGCGCCGATCCGCCCGTACCGCACCGTCACCACCAGGCCGTCGACGGTGACCTCGTAGAACTTGTGCGCGCCTTCGCCTTCCTGCGACAGCTCCAGATACGTCGTCGACACGGCAGACCCCTCCCCAGGACGGACCCGCCGCCTTGTCGGCGGGTTCCACTGCCTCAGACCGTAGGAGGGGCCACTGACACTCAGCGGGCGGCGGCGAAGGCGACGAAGGCCGCCCAGGCGGGTGCGGGGACGGTGAGGGCCGGTATCGCGGTGTCCTTGGAGTCGCGGATGTGCACGGCGTCGGGGCACGCGGCCACCTCGACGCAGGCTTCGCCTTCACCGCCGCTGTAGCTCGACTTGCGCCACTCGACGGCGACTTCGACGCATGCTTCGCCTTCGGCGCCGCTGTAGCTGCTCTTGAACCAGACCAGTTCGGAGTTCACTTGTCTCCTGCCAACAATCGCTGGATGAAGGCCACCGATGCTTCGGGGTCCAGGGCTTGCGACTGGATCGTGCCATAGCGATGGCTGAGCACGCTCACGTCTTCGGCGTCCGGTAGGAAGTAACTACCCTGTTGGCCTTCGACGTAGCCGATGGTCTGGTGCACCGGCGTTTCCAGCAGGACAAAGGGCCCTGCGACACCGGCGTTGGTCTCCCGGGAGTTCGGCATGACCTGTAGCTGAAGGTTGTGGAGGTCGGCGCACTTCAGCAGGTGGCGCAGTTGCTCCTTCCATACCTCCGCGCCGCCGATCACCTTCCGCAGCACTGCCTCCTCCAGTACGAAGGCCAACCTGGGGGCGGGCTTGCGGTGCAAAAGCTGCTGCGTCGCCAAGCGCGTCTGGACGGCGGCCTCGATCTCCTCCTCGTCCAGGCTGGGGCGCAGGGAACGCAATACTGCCCGCGCGTAATCATCGGTCTGGAGCAATCCGTGCAGGATGTGGGTGCAGTACACGTAGAGCGACAGCGCCTGGGCCTGCAACTCGCGGTACTCCTGCGTCCATTCCGGCGGGCCGTCCTGCCAGAGCAGCTTCGCTGCCTCCATCAGCAGCCCCTGCGCGGCCAGTGCCTCGTCCACCGCCACCACATACGGCGGCTTCGGCACCCGCTCGCCGCGCTCCACCTTGGCGATCATCGACTCCGTATAGGGAATTCGCTTCTCCAGGTCCTTCATGGTCCATCCGAGCCGTTCCCGCATCATGCGGGACTGCGCTCCGAAGACCTTCGCGGCAAGTGACGGCTTCTTCTTCGGCCGGGTCATCGCTTCCCCTCCCCATCGCACAGATCGGACAGTCGTGGAGCGGTGACGCACCGTTACGACCATTCCCGCGACCAGGCTAGACGCGACCTGTGAAAGTAGGCACATGTCACACGAAGTCACCTCCCCAACGGGTCTCCGCTTGCTACCCTGGTCGACCCCTGACGGCCGCCCCTGCTATCTCTCCACGGACGGGAACGGCCCCGTATCCGCCCTCGCCGACGAGGTCGAGGCCATGCAGCTCTCCACCGGCGACGAACTGCTGACGCACGCTCGCGCGATGCTCGCCGACCCGAAGGTCCCGCTCGGCGAGTTCCGCTTTCTCTCCGCCCGGCTCGCCGAGGCCCTGCGCGACGCGCTCCGTGTGGCGCGGAGCCGTGAGACCGTGCGGCCCGGCTCGTAGGGTGACGGGCATGAATATCTGCGTCTTCTGCTCCGCCGCCGACCTCGACGACCGCTACACCGCCCCGGCGCGGGAGTTCGCCGAGCTGATCGGCAAGGGTGGGCACACGCTCGTGTGGGGCGGGTCGGACGTCGGGCTGATGAAGGTCATGGCCGACGGGGTGCAGGAGCACGGCGGGCGGCTGGTCGGGATCTCCGTGGAGTTCCTTTCGGCAAAGGCCCGGGAGGGCGCCGACGAGATGGTGGTCACCAAGGACCTCGCCGAGCGCAAGGCGCAGCTGCTCGCCCGGGCCGACGCGGTCGTGATCATGGTGGGCGGGACCGGGACGCTGGACGAGGCGACGGAGATCCTGGAGCTGAAGAAGCACGGCCTGCACATCAAGCCGGTCGTGCTGCTGAACGCGGCGGGGTTCTACGACGGTCTCAAGCTGCAGTTCCAGCGGATGGAGGAAGAGGGCTTCCTGCCGGTCCCGCTGAGCGACCTGGTGCACTTCGCGGAGAACGGCGCGGAGGCCATGACGTACCTCGAATCGGTCTGATCAGGCGCGGGCTTCGGCGGCGGCTTTCAGGTCGCGCAGCCACTGTTCGAGGCCGGCGCCGAGAGCTTCCGTCGCGGTGGGGACGTCGGCTTCGACCTGGGCACCGGTCCAGGTCTCCTCGGTGTGGACGCGCACGCCTCCCTTGACCTTGGTGAACGTCCACAGATGGACACCCTCGTCGATGCGCAGCCCCTCACCGATCGCAGGTCCCTTCCACAGGATGCAGGAGCCGCGCTGGAGTTGGCGGACGGTGGAGGTGATGTTCAGGGTGGTCCCGGGCGTCGTGGGGGTGGCGGGCGCCGGGGTGGTCCACCGGAAGCGCGAACCCTTCCGCAGGGGGCCCGGGTCGAGGCGCTTCATGGTGAGGACGGGGGGCTGCCAGGCGGGCCAGCGCTCCACGTCGGTCTGCAGCTTCCAGACGGTGCTCAGGGGCGCCTTGATCACGGTGTCGGTTCGGTGGCGGATGAGCGCGGCGGGGTCGACGCCTTCTCCACGGCAGGTGGATGAGGTGCCGGGGTGCGCGGTCTGCGCGTGAGTGGGGGCTGCGACCCCGAGGACGCAGGCGACGGCGAGCGGGATCACGGCGGATAACGGGCGAATGCGCGGCATGGGTCCTCCGAACCGGTGAGGCATTCTTGCGTATGTGAGAAGTTCTAACGCAGGGTCGGTCGGAGTGTCAATGGATTTCGTAAGAGCCTCAAACCAAAGGGTGAAGATCTAGCTCTGGGGAAGGTGCGGCAAGCTGGGGGCATGGGAACGCATCTGATCACTGGGGCAGGTTCGGGCATCGGCGCGGCGGTCGCCGAGCGGCTGACCGAGCGGGGCGACGAGCTGTGGCTGCTGGCGCGGGACGCCGGGCGGGCGAAGGAGCTGGCCGGGCAGTTCCCGGGGGCGCGTACGGTCGTCGGCGACCTGGCGGACCCGGAGAAGTTGTCGTGGGCGCTGAGCCACCAGACCCTGCCCGACCGGCTCGACTCGCTCCAGCACATCGCGGGTGTGGTCGACCTCGGCGAGATCGGTGAGCTGACCCCCAAGGCGTGGAACCGGCAGCTCGCTGCCAACCTCGTCGCGCCCGCCGAGCTGACCCGGCTGCTCCTGCCGCAGCTCCGGCTGGCGCAGGGGCATGTCATCTTCGTCAACTCCGGCGCGGGGCTGCGCGCCAACGCCCAGTGGGGGGCGTACGCGGCCAGCAAGCACGGGCTCAAGGCCCTCGCGGACGCGCTGCGCTGGGAGGAGAGCGGCAACGGGGTGCGGGTGACGACCGTCTACCCGGGGCGCACGGCGACGCCGATGCAGGTGAAGGTGCATCAGCAGGAGGGCAAGGAGTACGACGCGGAGCGCTGGATCGCCCCCGAGACCGTCGCCACGACCGTCCTCACCGCCCTCGACCTGCCGCACGACGCGGAGATCACCGACCTCCAGGTCCGCCCGCGCGGTTGAAGCGGGACCACCCCATAGGCTTTTGGGGTGAGCGAGACGAAGAAGCACAGCTGGGGCGCGGGAGCCGCGACCGGCATCGGGTCGATGCCGGGCGAGGACGCGCGGGAGGCCGCGAAGACCGTCACCGGGTCGCTGGAGGCCCTGCCGTATCTGCCGGAACTGCCCGCGCGGGGGCCCGGCGCGGACATGATCGGGCGGACCGCCGGGATGCTCGTCGAGGTGTACGCCCATGTGGAGCCGAGCGGCTGGCGGATCAGCGACCGGCCGGGGCGGGACACCCGGCGGGCGCGGTCCTGGCTGGGGGAGGACCTGGACGCGCTGGAGGAGTTCACTCAAGGGCACCGCGGGGCGCTCAAGGTGTCGGCCGTCGGGCCGTGGACGCTGGCCGGGAGCCTGGAGCTGCGGAACGGGGAGGTTGCGCTGAGCGACCCGGGGGCCTGCCGGGATCTGACGGCCTCGCTGGCCGAGGGGGTGCGCGCGCACCTCGCGGAGGTGCGCCGCAGGGTGCCCGGCGCCGAGGTGGTGCTGCAGCTGGACGAGCCGTCGCTGACGGCGGTGCTGACCGGAACCGTCCGTACCGCCAGCGGCTACCGCACCCACGCCGCGGTGGACCGGGGCGTGGTGGAGGGCGCGCTGCGGGATCTGGTGGCGGCGGCGGAGGCGCCGGTGGTGGTGCACTCGTGCGCGCCGGGGGTGCCGTTCGCGCTGCTGCGGCGCGCGGGGGTGAGCGGGGTCTCGTTCGACTTCTCGCTGCTCACGGAGCGTGAGGAGGAGACGATCGGCGAGGCTGTGGAGGGAGGAACGGCGCTGTTCATCGGCGTCGTCCCCGGCATCGACACCGCGTTGTCGGACCCTGCCGGTAGCGTCGGGGGTGTCAGGACGCTGTGGCACAGGCTGGGGCTGTCGCCGGGGACTCTCGCGGAGTCCGTGGTGATCACGCCGTCGTGCGGACTCGCGGGCGCTTCGCCCGCGTACGCGCGCGCCGCGCTGGCCCACTGTGTCCGGGCGGCGAGATCGCTCGCGGACAACCCTGAGTGACTGGGAGGACGACACGGTGGCCGGCGAACAGCAGTCGAAGGTGCCCACGGAGGCACGGGATGAGCACGCCAAGATCGCGGAGCAGGTCGAGGAGCACCGCTTCCGGTACTACGTGAAGGACGCCCCGATCGTCAGCGACGCGGAGTTCGACAGGCTCCTGCGCAGACTGGAGGCGCTGGAGGAGGAGCATCCCGAGCTGCGGACCCCCGATTCGCCGACCCAGAAGGTCGCGGGGGCGTACGAGACGGAGTTCACCGAGGTCGCGCACCGCGAGCGGATGCTCAGCCTGGACAACGCGTTCGACGACGACGAGCTGGGGACCTGGGCGGACCGTATCGCCAAGGAGCTGGGCAGCGGCGCGTACCACTTCCTGTGCGAGCTGAAGGTGGACGGCCTCGCGGTCAACCTCACCTATGAGCACGGGCGGCTGACCCGCGCGGCGACCCGTGGCGACGGGCGCACCGGCGAGGACATCACCCCCAACGTGCGGACCATCGCCAAGATCCCCAACCGGCTGACGGGCGACCGCGTTCCGGCGCTGGTGGAGGTGCGCGGCGAGGTCTTCCTGCCCCGCAAGGCGTTCGACGAGCTGAACGCGCGGCTGGTGGAGGCGGGCAAGCCGCCGTTCGCCAACCCGAGGAACGCGGCGGCGGGTTCGCTGCGCCAGAAGGACCCGAAGATCACCGCCAGCCGGCCGCTGGACATGGTGGTCCACGGGATCGGCGCGCGCGAGGGCTTCGCCATCGACCGGCTGTCGCAGGCGTACGAGCTGCTGCACGAATGGGGGCTGCCGACCGCGGCCCACGGCAAGGTCGTGGACTCGATCGAGGACGTGCGCGCATACATCGCGTACTACGCGGACAGCGGGCACCGACACTCGGTCGAGCACGAGATCGACGGCGCGGTCATCAAGCTGGACGAGATCCCGTTGCAGGGGCGCCTCGGCTCCACCTCGCGGGCGCCGCGCTGGGCGATCGCGTGGAAGTTCCCGCCCGAGGAGGTCAACACCAAGCTGGTCGACATCCGGGTGGGTGTGGGGCGCACGGGGCGGGTGACGCCTTATGCGGTGGTTGAGCCGATCACAGTCGCGGGCTCGGAGGTCGAATTCGCGACACTGCACAACCAGGACGTAGTCAAGGCCAAAGGTGTGCTGATCGGTGACACCGTGGTGCTGCGTAAAGCGGGCGATGTCATTCCGGAGATCCTGGGTCCGGTCGTCGATCTGCGGGACGGCAGTGAGCGCGAATTCGTGATGCCGGTCAAGTGCCCGGAGTGCGATGAGCCTCTCCAGCCGGCCAAGGAGGGGGATGTCGATCTGCGGTGTCCCAACAGCCGGTCGTGCCCGGCGCAGCTGCGCGAGCGGATTTTCTATCTCGCGGGGCGGAAATCCCTGGACATCGAGAACCTCGGTTATGTCGCCGCGGCCGCCCTCACCCAGCCGCTGGAGCCCGCCGAGCCGCCGCTGACGGACGAGGGCGATCTGTTCGATCTGAAGATCGAACAATTGTTGCCCATCCGGTCGTATGTGATGGACCCGGACAGCGGGCTGCCCAAGCGCGATCCGGAGACGGGGGAGGAGAAGGTCGTCACCTTCTTCGCCACCCAGAAGGGTGAGGCGAAGAAGAACGCCCTGGCGATGCTGGCCAATATCGAGGCCGCCAAGCAGCGACCGCTGGCCCGGATCATCACCGGCCTTTCGATCCGTCATGTCGGCCCGGTCGCGGCCACCGCGCTGGCCCGCGAATTCCGCTCCCTGGACCGGATCGCCGAGGCCAGTGAGGAGGAGCTGGCGGCCACCGAGGGCGTCGGCGGAATCATCGCCACCTCGGTGAAGGACTGGTTCGCCGTGGACTGGCACCGCGAGATCGTGGAGAAGTGGCGGCGCGCCGGGGTGCGCCTGGAGGAGGAGGCGGGCGAGGACACGGGCCCGCTGCCGCTCAAGGGGCTGACCGTGGTGGTCACGGGCACGCTGGAATCGCACACCCGGGACGGTGCCAAGGAGGCGCTACAGAACCGTGGTGCGAAAGTCACCGGCTCTGTTTCGAAAAAGACCGATTTTGTGGTCGTCGGCGACAATCCCGGATCGAAGTACGACAAGGCCATGCAGCTGAAGGTCCCCGTGCTCGATGACGACGGATTCGGCGTCCTCCTCGAACAGGGCCCCGACGCCGCACGCGAGGTCGCCGTAACGCCTCCGGAGGAGTCCGAGGGAGAGGCCGACACGAAGGCCGCGAAGAAGTCCGAGGGGTAGTCAACTCGGTGACGAGGAGTAGTCCCACCACCCGTCCGGCGCAGTAGTCCGGCCATCTTGGACGCCACAGCAGTCAAAACCTGGCCGGAATACGACTGGGAGCACTTCCCGGGCACAGCCAGCGGGCATCACCCTTACAGCGCATACCAGAAGGTTATGGATCGTCGGGCGGCATTCGGGCAACCGCTGCTGATCGCCGCCCGCCATCCCCTTCTGCCGCCTACTGTTGAGGTGTGCGCCTGCCGTGGCGCTGGCACCGCCGGCTGTGAGAGGGACGGGTATGAAACCGACCGAAAGCGCCGCACCGGCGTCGCGGCTGCGCCGGGTTCTGCTGCCCGCGTTGCCCGCCGCCGCGGTCGCCATGGCCGCTTTCGCACTCGGCATCGGAGTATTCCGAGTGCTCGACGCGGGCCATGCGCTCTTTCCCGGCGGCACCGTGGGCTGGTCGCTCGCGGTCCTCACCGGAATCATCGTCGGCCATCTGGTCGCCCTCGGCCGGGACCGCTGGTGGGGCGGCACCGGCTCGGGCGCCGCGTTAACCCTGGCCGCGCTGCTGCTCTACGGCTGGATGCCCGCCATGCTCGTCAGCCTCGCCGTGGTGGTCCTGGTCGGCGCCGCCCGCCGGCACCGCTGGCGGCAGGCGGCCCTGCACGGCGCGGTCGACATCCTCGGCGTCGGCGCCGCCGCCCTCACCCTCGCCGCGTTCGGCACCACCCCCTCCGTCGAAGAGCCCTGGCACACCGACACCTGGCACGCCTCCGCCATCCCCCAGACGGTCCTGGCAGCCTTCGTCTACCTCACGGTGACCCGCGCCTTGCTGTGGTACTCCCTCGCACCGCCCGGTGCCGGGCTGCCCACCGTCGCCCGCACCGCCCTCTTCCGGCAGGCCCTCGTCGGCATCGCGCTGCTCGGCATCGCCCCGCTCATCGTCGTCGTCGCCGGGGACACCCCACTGCTGCTCCCGCTGTTCGCGGTGCCGCTGGTCGCCCTCGACTCCACGCTGTGGATCGCCCGGGTGCGGGCCGAGGAGCAGCTGCGCGACCCGCTCACCGGGCTGCCCAACCGCCAGTGGCTGCTGGAGCGCACCTGGACCGCGCTGGACGAGGCCGAGCGCGCCGGGGCCCGCACCGCGCTCGTCCTGCTGGACCTCGACCGCTTCCGCTCGGTCAACGACACCCTCGGCCACCTCGCGGGCGACCGGCTGCTGCTCCAGATCGCCGAGCGGCTGCGGCTGGCGCTGCCCCGCGGCGCCGAGGTGGCGCGGCTCGGCGGCGACGAGTTCGCCGTCCTGCTGCCCACCACCGACTCGCTCACCAGCGCCCAGCGCAGCGCCCGCGTCCTCGTCGGCGACCTCGGCTCCCCGCTCGACCTGGACGGGCTGACCCTGGTGCTGGAGGCCAGCGCCGGGGTCGCCGTCTACCCCGACCATGCCCTCGACGCCGAGGGGCTGCTGCGCCGCGCGGACGTCGCCATGTACCAGGCGAAGCGGGACCGCAGCGGCGTCGAGCTGTACGAGGCGCGCCGCGACGGCAACACCCCCGACCGGCTCGGCCTGCTGGGCGATCTGCGGCGCGCCCTGGACGCGGGCGACGTCGAGCTGCACTACCAGCCCAAGGTCGGCTTCGACGGCCATGTCGCCGGGCTGGAGGCGCTGGTCCGCTGGATGCACCCGGAGCGGGGGAAGGTGCCGCCGGACGAGTTCATCGCCATGGCCGAGAGCTCCGGGCTGATGCCCCGGCTCACCGAGTACGTCCTGGAGACCGCGCTCGGCCAGGTCGCGCGCTGGCGCGCCGACGGTCTTGAGGTGCCGGTCGCCGTCAACGTCTCGCCGCGCGACGTCCACACCCCCGGCTTCGCCGGCGCGGTCGCCGGCCGGCTCGCCCGGCACGGGGTCCCGGCCGGGGCACTCCAGCTGGAGATAACGGAACACGTGCTGCTGGAGGACCCGCAGCGGGCCGCCGACACCCTCGCCGGGCTCACCGGGCACGGGGTGAAGATGTCCCTGGACGACTTCGGCACCGGGTATTCGTCGCTGGTCCATCTGCGGCGGCTGCCGGTGAGCGAGCTGAAGATCGACCGCTCGTTCGTGGCCCGGCTCGCCGTGGACAACGAGGACGCGGAGATCGTGCGCTGCACGGTCGATCTCGCGCATTCGCTGGGGCTGCTCGTCGTGGCGGAGGGCGTCGAGGACGACGAGACCTGGGAGCGGCTGCGGGACCTGGGCTGTGACGCGGTGCAGGGCTGGCTGGTGGCCGCGGCGATGCCGCCGGACGAGACGACGGCGTGGCTGCGGGCGCGGGGGGAGAGCGGGTGGCACCGAGAGGAGCAGGCTGCTGCCCCTGCGGAGGAGGACGCGGTGACGTAGGGCGCGTGCGCCTTGCGGTTTCGTCGCCGGGTGCGGGCCGGTGGGTGGGGTGTGCCCACCCGTTCCGCCCCGCGGAACGCCTGCCCACACCAGGGGAGTGCCAAAGCGTTTCGCGCGGGGTGTGGGGGGCGCCATAGGATTGGGCGCGCAAACACTTCACACTCACCCTGAGGATCGCTGCATGCCTGGCATCACGCGCGAGGAGGTTGCCCACCTCGCACGGCTGGCGCGTCTGGAGCTGAAGGCCGAAGAGCTGGATCACTTCGCCGGACAGCTGGACGACATCATCGGCGCGGTGGCCCGCGTCTCCGAGGTCGCCGACCAAGACGTACCGCCGACCTCCCACCCGCTGCCCCTGACCAACGTCATGCGGCCGGACGAGGTCCGCCCGTCGCTGACCCCGCAGGAGGCGCTCTCCGGCGCCCCGGCCCAGGAGCAGCAGCGTTTCAAGGTGCCGCAGATCCTGGGGGAGGACTGACCCGCATGACCGATCTGATCAGGCTCACCGCCGCGGAGATCGCCGCCAAGGTCGCTTCCGGCGAGCTGACCGCCGTCGAGGTCACCGAAGCCCATCTGGCCCGTATCGAGGCCGTCGACGAGAAGGTGCACGCCTTCCTGCACGTGGACCGCGAGGGCGCCCTCGCGCAGGCCCGCGCCGTCGACGAGAAGCGGGCGCGGGGAGAGGAGCTGGGCCCGCTGGCCGGGGTTCCGCTCGCGCTCAAGGACATCTTCACCACCAAGGGGATCCCGACCACCGTCGGCTCCAAGATCCTCGAAGGGTGGATCCCGCCGTACGACGCGACGCTGACCCAGCGGCTCAAGGCCGCCGACGTCATCGTCCTCGGCAAGACCAACATGGACGAGTTCGCCATGGGGTCCTCGACCGAGAACAGCGCGTACGGGCCCACCGGCAATCCGTGGGACCTCACCCGCATCCCCGGCGGCTCCGGAGGCGGTTCCGCCGCCTCCCTCGCGTCGTTCCAGGCCCCGCTGGCCATCGGTACCGACACCGGCGGCTCCATCCGCCAGCCGGCCGCCGTCACCGGCACGGTCGGGGTCAAGCCGACGTACGGGGCGGTCTCCCGGTACGGCATGGTCGCCTTCTCGTCCTCGCTGGACCAGGGCGGCCCCTGCGCCCGTACCGTGCTGGACGCGGCCCTGCTGCACGAGGTGATCGCCGGGCACGACCCGCTCGACTCGACCTCCATCGACGCCCCGGTTCCGGCGGTCGCCGAGGCCGCCCGTAACGGCAGCGTGCGCGGCATGCGCGTCGGCGTGGTCAAGGAGTTCGCGGGCGAGGGCTACCAGGCCGGCGTCATGCAGCGCTTCGAGGAGTCGGTCGAGCTGCTGCGCGAGCTGGGCGCCGAGATCGTGGAGATCTCCTGCCCGTCCTTCGACAAGGCGCTGGCCGCGTACTACCTGATCGCGCCGTCGGAGTGCTCGTCCAACCTGGCCCGCTTCGACGCCATGCGCTACGGCCTGCGCGCGGGCGACGACGGCACCAAGTCCGCCGAGGAGGTCACCGCGCTCACCCGCGCGGAGGGCTTCGGAGCGGAGGTCAAGCGCCGGATCATGCTCGGTACGTACGCGCTCAGCTCCGGTTACTACGACGCGTACTACGGCTCGGCGCAGAAGGTCCGCACCCTCATCACCCGGGACTTCGAGAAGGCGTTCGAGCAGGTCGACGTGCTGGTCTCGCCGACCACCCCGACCACCGCCTTCCCGATCGGCGAGCGCGCCGACGACCCGATGGCGATGTATCTCGCCGACCTGTGCACGATTCCCGCGAACCTGGCGGGGAACGCGGCCATGTCACTGCCCTGCGGTCTGGCGCCGGAGGACGGTCTGCCGGTCGGACTGCAGATCATCGCTCCCGCCATGGCCGATGACCGGCTCTACCGGGTCGGTGCCGCGGTCGAGGCCGCGCTCACCGAACGCTGGGGCCACCCGCTGCTTGAGGAGGCACCGTCGCTATGAGCGCTTTTCAGAAGGCCAAGGGCTTCAAGAAGTCCAAGCCCGGCACGTACCTGTCCATCGCGACCTCGCTGTTCGGTGCGGTCAGCGTGATCAAGCAGGCCAAGAAGGCCCGCCTCGAGAACGACAAGCTGCAGCTGGCCGACGCGGTGGTCTCCGCCGCCGCGATCGCCACCGGCGTCGCCCTGCTCGTCCGCGAGCTGAAGCGCCTGGGCGACGACGACGTCCTCGCGGGTTGAGAGGTTAGTTTTCCGTGACCGTCACTGAACTGGTGTCGTACGAGGACGCCCTGGCCGCCTACGAGCCCGTGATGGGGCTCGAGGTCCATGTCGAGCTCGGCACCAAGACCAAGATGTTCTGCGGGTGTTCGACGTCCCTGGGCGCCGATGCCAACTCGCAGACCTGCCCCACCTGCCTCGGCCTGCCCGGCTCGCTGCCCGTCGTCAACGCGACCGGCGTCGAGTCCGCCATCAAGATCGGTCTCGCGCTGAACTGCGAGATCGCCGAGTGGTGCCGCTTCGCCCGGAAGAACTACTTCTATCCGGACATGCCGAAGAACTTCCAGACCTCGCAGTACGACGAGCCGATCGCCTTCAACGGCTATCTGGACGTCGAGGTCGACGGCGAGATCTTCCGCGTGGAGATCGAGCGCGCCCACATGGAGGAGGACACCGGCAAGTCCACCCACGTGGGCGGCGCGACGGGCCGTATCCACGGCGCCTCGCACTCCCTGCTGGACTACAACCGGGCCGGGATCCCGCTCATCGAGATCGTCACCAAGCCGATCGTGGGGGCCGGGGAGAAGGCCCCCGAGGTCGCCCGGGCGTACGTCGCCGAGCTGCGCGAGCTGATCAAGGCGCTCGGGGTGTCCGACGCGCGCATGGAGATGGGCCAGATGCGGTGCGACGTGAACCTGTCGCTGCGGCCGCACGGCGCCGACAAGTTCGGCACCCGCTCCGAGACGAAGAACGTCAACTCGCTGCGGTCCGTCGAGCGCGCCGCCCGCTTCGAGATCCAGCGCCATGCGGCTGTGCTGGGCGACGGCGGGACGATCATCCAGGAGACCCGTCACTTCCACGAGGAGGACGGCTCCACGACGTCCGGCCGGGTCAAGGAAGAGGCCGAGGACTACCGGTACTTCCCCGAGCCGGACCTGGTGCCGGTCGCGCCTTCGCGCGAGTGGGTCGAGGAGCTGCGGGGCACGCTGCCGGAGCTGCCGCGAGTGCGGCGCACCCGGCTGCGGGAGGAGTGGGGCATCTCGCACCACGAGATGCAGTCCGTTCTCAACGCGGGCGCGATTGATCTGATCACGGCGACGATCGACGCGGGTGCGGATGCCGCGTCTGCGCGCAAGTGGTGGATGGGTGAGCTGGCGCGCCGCGCCAACGAGGAGGGCGTCGAGCTTGCCGCCCTCCCGATCACCCCGGTCCAGGTCGCCCGGGTCTGCGCCCTGGTCGAGGAGGGCTCCCTCAACGACAAGCTGGCCCGCCAGACGATCGAGGGCGTGCTGGCCGGTGAGGGCTCCCCGGACGAGGTCGTGGCCGCCCGCGGCCTGAAGGTCGTCTCCGACGAGGGCGCGCTGGGTACGGCCGTGGATGAGGCGATCGCGGCCAATGCGGGTATTGCGGACAAGATCCGTGGGGGGAAGGTCGCGGCGGCCGGTGCCCTTGTGGGTGCCGTCATGAAGGCCACGCGTGGCCAGGCGGATGCGGCGCGCGTGCGCGAGCTGATCCTGGAGAAGCTGGGCGTCGAGGGCTGACGCTCGCCCACACGGCGGCGGGGTACGTAGTTTTGCGCCCCGCCGCCGTGGCGTGTCCGGGCTGCGCCGCGGGCCCGGGTGCGGCCCGGTGGGTGTGTGCGGGCTGCGCGGTGGTACCGCGGGTTTCGTTCCCGGGTGCGGCCCGGTGGCCGGGTTGTGGCCACCCGTTCCTCCCCCAGCTACCGCTGGGAGGTGCCCCCTCCGCGGAACGATTGCCCACAACCGGCCGGATCCAGCCCCTCCGGGCAGTACCACCCAGCCCCTCCGGCGTTTGAGGAGCGGGGGTTTGGGGGCGGAGCCCCCAACCGGGGGCCGGGGGCTTGCCCCCGGTTCGGGAAGGGGCGGGGTGGGGAACAGCCCCCTACAGCAGCACCGGGGTCAGGTCCGGTTCGGGCATGGGGTCGTCGAAGGGGTACAGCGGGCGCACCACCCGGCGGTGGCCCAGCCGCAAGAGGTCCTGGTCGACGCCACCCGGCGTGAGGGCCAGGCGCCAGTCGGCCGCCATCTCGTACAGGTCCGGCTCCAGGTAGCCGATCTTCACCACGACCAGGTCGTACGTCCGCGGATCCAGCCCCCCGAAGTCGGCCAGCCGATGGAACGGCTTGCGACGGCTGGTCAGGATCACGGTCACCCCACCGCACCGCACCGCCGCGAGGTCGCCGCCCACCTCGTCGTCCCGGTGCACGGCGACCACCTCGCCGGTCAGGTCGTACGAGCCGCCGTGCGCCTCGGCCCCGCTGAAGTGCCCACCGACCGAAACCGTCACCGTCGCGCCGCGCCCAGCGGCAACGCACCGGGCGACCGCCGCCGGGTCGGTGATGCCGGGGTGGAGGGCGGTGGCGCGGCCGGTGGCCAGGTCGTCGTGGGCGAGCAGGCGGCGCAGCATGTACGCGAGGTCACCGGCCCCGCCCGCCGTCGGGTTGTCGCCGGAGTCACTGATGAGGAAGGGACGGTCGGGGGAGGCGAGGGCGGCGGCGATGGATTCGTCGGCGGTGCCGGTGGGACCGACGAAGGAGAAGTCGCGCCGCACTTCCCAGTACTCGCGGGCCAGCGACCGCGCCTGGTCGACGACGAGCGCGGGATCGTCACCGGTGACGACGACGGTGGCCCGGCAGCGCGGTTCGTCGGCCCAGGCGTAACCGACCCAGATCGCCGCGTCCACGACCCCGTCCAGCGCCTCGACGGCGGCCAGCCGTCCGTAGAGCGAGGTGGCGGGCTCCAGGCGGGTGCTGGTCTTCTCGCCGGGCAGCAGCACCGGGATCTGGACCCAGGCGACGTGCGGGCGGCCCTTGCCGGAGGCGAGGCGTTCGACGAGTTTGCGGGCGGCGCGCTCGCGCGTTTCCCAGGCGTCCTCGTGCGGGGCGAGCCGGTGCGCGGTGAGCAGGTCGAGGCGGTCGGCGAAGCGGCGGGAGACGTTGCCGTGGAGATCCATGGCGGCGGAGATCAGCGCCTCGGGCCCGATGGCGTCCCGTACCGCGTCGGTGAGATCGCCCTCGGCGTCCTCCATGCCGACGACGCTCATCGCGCCGTGGATGTCGTACACAAGCCCGTCGAGGGGGCCGGCCGCCCGGATCCGGTCGGTGAGTTCGGCCTTGAGCCGGGTGTAGACGGCGGGCTCGACGGGCCCGCCGGGGAGCGCGACGGCGTGCACCAGGGGCACCCATTCGACGCGCCCGGCCAGGTCGCCGTCCGGCCGGGTCCAGTCGTAGCGGTCCAGCAGGTCGCCGCCGCGGGTGACGCGGAAGTCGTCGTAGCCGGCGCGGTGCGGGCTGAAGGTGCTGGACTCGATGTGCATACCGCCGATGCCGATCCGCAGGCGACGGCCTGGGGAGGTGGTGGGTGCCATGCTGCCTCGCTTCCGGGTCGGTCCGCGCTCACCCTATGCGTTGGCCGAATGAAGACGATGTCACAACGGGTCTTCCGGGCGAGCTGGTGCGGACCTGTCCGCACCAGCTCAGTGGCGGTATGCGGCAGCGGGTCGCCCCCGCCATGGCGCTGATCTGCGAACCCGCGCTGCTGATCGCCGACGAGCCGACGACGGCGGTGGACGTCACCACGCAGGAGCTGCGGGCGCGGCTGGGCATGGCGATGATCCTGGTGACCCACGACTTCGGGGTGATCGCCCGGCGGGTGGACCGGGTGGCGGTGATGTACGCGGGCAGGACGGTGGAACGGGCCGGTGTCCGCGACCTGGCGGCAGCCGCCGATCCGGGGTCAAGGGCTTCGGCCGCGCCGCTCGGCGGGGAGACGCCGTCGGCCGCCGATCCGCCCTCCGGCTGCCGGTTCCGCACCCGCTGCCCGCAGGCCCGGGACGTCTGCGCGCGCGAGGAGCCGGTGCCCGCCGAACCGGCCACCCCGGGGCACCAGGTGGCCTGCCACTTTCCCCTGATCCAGGCCGCCATGCCGTAACGCCGCGGATGTTCACCGGCCATCTGGTCGCACTAGCGTCGTGCGGAGGCTCACGGACAGGGGAGGCACAGGTGGCATCGGACATCGCACGCCGGAGGCTGGTCGCGTTTGGTGCCGGGGCGACGGGGGCGGTCGCGGCGGGTTCGTTGCTGCCGCCGTCGCTCCAGGCCGCCCTCGCCGCGCAGCCGACCCCGCCGCCCGGCGGTCTCGACGCCATCGAGCACGTGGTCCTGCTGATGCAGGAGAACCGTTCCTTCGATCACTACTTCGGCACGCTCAGGGGCGTCCGCGGCTATGCCGACCCCAATGCCGTCACGCTGCCCGGCGGGGAGAGCGTCTTCGCGCAGCCGAAGCCGGGCGGCGGCCACGTCCTGCCGTTCGGGGCGCGTGAGGCGGCCGAGGCGCAGCGCGAGGACCTGCGGTTCGTGGGCCAGCTCGACCACTCCTGGGACGGCGGCGCGAAGGCCTGGCACGGCGGCTGGATGGACAACTGGATCGCCGCCAAGTCCCCGGCCACCATGGTCCACTTCGACCGTGCGGACATCCCGTTCCACTACGAGCTGGCGGACACGTTCACCATCTGCGACGCGTATCACTCCGCCATCCACTCCTCCACCAGCCCCAACCGCAACTACTGGGTCAGCGGCACCACCGGCCATGAGCCGGACGGGCGGCGCGCGGTCGGCAACGACGCGTACGAGGAGGACAGCCACCCCGGCTACGACTGGACCACCACCCCCGAGGTGCTGGAGCGGGCCGGGGTGAGCTGGAAGGTCTACCAGGAGTGGGACAACTTCCAGGACAACAACATCGAGTTCTACCGGCCGTTCAAGGACGTGGCCCGCAAGGCGCTGGACGGGCTGGGCTTCACCAGCACGAACGCGTTCTACACCAAGGTGCTGGAGGCGTCCGGCGCCGAGCGGCGGCGGCTTCTGGACGGGCTGGAAGCGGGTCTGGCCACGCTGACGGACGACGAACGGCAGTTGTTCGAGCGGGGCTTGCGGCGGGCCCCGGAGGGCGGCTTCGAGGAGGCGTTCCGCGCGGACGTGGCGGCCGGGCGGCTGCCCGCGGTGTCGTACCTGGTGCCGTCCCCGCTGGACTCCGAGCACCCCGACGTCTCCACCCCCGCGCACAGCGCCACCGTGACGTACGCGGTCCTGGACGCGCTCGCCGCCCACCCCGAGGTGTGGCGCAAGACCGCGGTCTTCCTCACCTACGACGAGAACGACGGCTTCTTCGACCATGTGGTGCCGCCCAACCCGCCCGCCGACGTGGCCGAGGAGTGGTGGCAGGGGCGGCCGCTGGGCCTGGGGATGCGGGTGCCGATGCTGGTGATCTCGCCGTGGACGGTCGGCGGCTACGTGTGCTCCGAGCTGTTCGACCACACCTCCGCCACCCGCTTCCTGGAGAAGTGGCTGGGCATCGAGGTGCCGAACGTCTCCGCCTGGCGTCGGACCGTGTGCGGCGATCTGACCAACGCCTTCGCCTTCGGCAGCGCCGCCGCCCCGCAGCCGCTGCGCCACCCGGGGCCGCCCCCGGCGGAGCGCGAGCACTGGACGCCGCGGCCGCCCGCCGACCAGCGGATGCCGCGGCAGGAGGAGGGCACGCGACCGGCCCGCCCGCTGCCGTACCAGCCGGAGGTGTGCGGCGTGTTCGAGCCGGGGGCGGGGGTGATGCGGCTGGCGCTGGCCAACACCGGCGTACGCAGCGCGCACACCATCCTCTTCCCGTACGCGGGCGAGTACGAGGCGCCCCAGCACCGCGACGTGGCGCCCGGGACGCTGTCCACCTGGGACGTTCCGGTGCGGGACGGTGGTTACGACTTCGTCGTCACCGGGGCGAACGGCTTCCGCCGCGAGTTCCGGGGCACGGCCGACGGCGCCGCCGCCGGGCTGCGGGTGCGCGGCGGCATCGACGGCCGCCGTCGGCAGCTCACGCTCACCATCACCAACAAGGGGGAGCGCGCGATCGAGGTCACCGTGCGCCCGCGCGCCTATGTGGCCGATGCGGACGCGCGGCAGCGGACGGTGAGTGTGCGCGCGGGCTCGACGAAGGCCGTGGAGTTCTCGGCGAAGGAGGGCCACGGCTGGTACGACCTGGAGCTGACGGCCGAGGGCGACTCCTCCTTCCACCGCCGCCTCACCGGGCACATCGAGAACGGACGCCCTTCGGTCAGCGGCTGATCCGACAGCTGACGGAATCAGTGACTCCGGATGTGGTGAAGCCCACAAAGGGGACAAAGGATCTTTTCCGGCTGACACAGTGCTTTGGTCACAAGCACATCACGACGCACTCGGTGCACAGACCGGAAAGCAGCCATGGCCGCACTCGCACGATGGTGTATCAGACGCGGCGCCGTCGTGATCGTGATCTGGCTGGCCACCTTCGCCGGGGTCGCCGCCGCGGCGGCCGTGACCGGCTCCGCGTACTCGAACAACTACGACATCCCGGGCACCGACTCCTCCACGGCATCGCGCCTGCTGGAGCAGCGGTTCCCGGACCGGGCGGGCGACACCGACACCCTCGTCTGGCATACCGCGGACCGCCACACCGCAGGCCGCGCCGAAACCGTGCGCTCCGCGGACGTCGAGCGGCGGATGACGGCGGCGCTGCGGCGCGTCGCCGAGTTGCCCGGCGTCGTCACCGTCACCGGCCCGTACGGCACCGACGACACCAGCCGCATCAGCGCCGACCAGCGCACCGCCTATGCCACCGTCGTCTTCCGCGAACCCGCCGCAGGGCTGGGCAAGGGCGAGGTGCGCCGGGTCCTGGACACCGCGCGCTCGGCCGCCGTCCCGGGGCTGGAGATCGAGATGGGCGGCGCGGGCGCCGGGCTCACCGAGACGGCCGGGCCCGCCCATCTCAGTGAGGTCATCGGCGTCGCCGTGGCCGCCGTCGTCCTCTTCCTCGCCTTCGGCTCGCTCGCGGCGACCCTGCTGCCGATCGCCACCGCGCTCATCGGCGTCGGCACCGCGTACGCGGCGATCGGGCTGCTCGGCCACGCCATGACCGTCGCCGATTTCGCGCCCATGCTCGGCATGCTGATCGGGCTCGGCGTCGGCATCGACTACGCGCTGTTCATCGTCACCCGGCACCGCCGCGGCCTGCGGCAGGGGCTGCCGGTCGCCGAGGCCGCGCAGCGCGCGGTGGCCACCTCGGGCCGTGCGGTGATCTTCGCGGGCGCGACCGTGTGCCTGGCCCTGCTCGGCATGCTGGTGCTGCGGCTGAGCTTCCTGAACGGCGTCGCGGTCGCCGCCGCGCTGACGGTCGCGCTCACCGTCGCCGCCTCCATCACCCTGCTGCCCGCGCTGCTCGGGCTGATGGGCACGAGGGCCCTCAGCCGCCGCGAACGCCGGCGGCTGGCCGAGCACGGGCCACAGCCCAGGATCGTGCCCGGCCTCGCCACCCGCTGGGCGTCCTTCGTGGAACGCCACCCCAAGGTGCTGGGGGCGGTCGCCCTCGCCGTCATGGTGGCCCTCGCCCTGCCCACCCTCTCGCTCCGGCTCGGCACCTCCGACCAGGGCAACAACCCCGAGACCTCGACCACCCGGCAGGCGTACGACCTGCTCGCCAAAGGGTTCGGGCCCGGCTTCAACGGACCGCTGACGCTCATCGGCAGCATCGACGGCGCCGAGGACCGGATGGCCTTCACCGGGCTGACCACCACCCTGCGCACCGCCGAGGGCGTCGCCTCGGTGAGCGCCGCGGACCTCGGCGGCGGAGGGGACACCGGTGTGATCACGGTCGTGCCCACCACCGCCCCGCAGTCGTCCGACACCTCGCGGCTCGTCGAGCGCCTGCGCGCCGAGGTCCTGCCGAAGGCCGAGGAGGGCACCTCGCTGCGGGTGTACGTCGGCGGGCTGACCGCGGGCTACGACGACTTCGCCGCGGTGATCGTCTCCAAGCTGCCGCTGTTCGTGGGGGTGGTGGTGGCGCTCGGCTGTGTGCTGCTGCTGCTCGCGTTCCGCAGCATCGGCATCCCGGTCAAGGCGGCGGTCATGAATGTGGCCGCCGTCGCGTCGTCCTTCGGCGTCGTCGTCGCGGTGTTCCAGTGGGGCTGGGGGAGCGAGCCGCTGGGGCTCGGCAGGGCGGGCCCGATCGAGCCCTTTCTGCCGGTGATCATGGTGTCGGTACTCTTCGGGCTCTCCATGGACTATCAGGTGTTCCTGGTCAGCCGGATGTACGAGGAGTGGCAGCACACCCGCGACAACCGGCTCGCGGTCCGGGTGGGCCTCGCCGAGACCAGTCGGGTCATCAACTCCGCGGCCGTCATCATGATCGCCGTCTTCTCGGCATTCGTGCTCAGCGGCGATCGGATCATCGCCATGTTCGGCATCGGGCTGGCGGCCGCGGTCGCCCTGGACGCCTTCGTCCTCCGCACGCTCCTGGTGCCCGCCCTGATGCATCTGCTCGGCGGCGCCAACTGGTGGCTGCCGGGCTGGCTGGAGCGAACGCTGCCGCGCATCAGCATCGAGCCGCCCGATCCGGACCCGGATCAGCGGCCGCTGCCCGTGCCCAGACCGCGCGCGCCCGAGGATGACGCGGCGCGCACGTCCGTGCCGTAGAACCCCGAGGCGTCAGCCCTCGCGGGGGCGGATCACCACCTGGCCGGAGTCGAGGTCTATCGGCCCCTTCCCCGGGTCGCTGTCGCCGATGTCCTCCAGCGTGAACTCCAGCCGGTTGCGCTCCTCTTCGGTGTGTTTGCGACCGGGCGCGAACAACTCCTCGATGAGGTTGAACATGGCGACCCCCGTAGGTGTGGGAATGCGGCCAGTGTAAGCAGACCGCCCGAAAAGGGGCCGGACCCGCTCACGGTCAGCTGATGTCCAACCGCAGGATCCGGTCATCCTGCTTGCCCGGGTCGCCCCGCCCGTCCGTATTGCTCGTGGTCACCCACAGCCCACCGTCGTCCGTGGCGACCACACTGCGCAGCCGCCCGTACTTCTTGGTGAGGAACGCCTGTGGCTCGGCCACCGGCTTGGTCCCCTTCAGCGGGATCCGCCACAGCCGCTCACCGCGCAGCCCCGCCATCCAGATGGAGCCCTTGGCGAACGCGATGCCGCTCGGCGACGCGTCCTCGGGCTTCCACTGCTCGACCGGATCGACGAACCCCTTCTTCCCGGCCTTGCCCTCCGCCTCCGGCCAGCCGTAGTTCTTGCCCGGCCGGATCAGATTCAGCTCGTCCCAGGTGTCCTGGCCGAATTCCGATGCCCACAGCCGCTTCCCGGAGTCCCAGGCCAGCCCCTGCACATTGCGGTGACCGTAGGAGTAGACAACCGAATCGGCCGACGGATTGCCGTGCACCGGCTCGCCGTCCGGGGTCATCCGCAGGATCTTGCCGCCGAACGAGTCCATGTCCTGGGCGAGCCCGCGCTCGCCGCTCTCGCCCGTGCCCGCGTACAGCATCTTGTCCGGGCCGAAGGCGATCCGGCCGCCGTTGTGGATCGCGCCCTTCGGGATGCCCTTGAAGATCGTGTCCGGGGCGCCCAACTGATCGCCCGAGGGGCGCTTGTCGTCGTACACCATCCGGACGATCCGGTTGTCCGAGTCGGTGGTGAAATACGCGTACACCATGTGGTCCGAGCCGAAGTCGGAGGAGACCGCGAGACCCAGCAGACCGCCCTCGCCTGTGGGGGACACCCCGGGCACGGACCCCAGCTCGGTCTGCTTGCCCGAGTCCGCCGAGATCTTGAAGATCTTCCCGGTGTCCCGGGAGGACACCAGCAGGTCCCCGCCCGGCAGCGGAGCCAGCCCCCAGGGCGACTTCAGCTTGGTGGTGAGCATGCTCACCACCTTCGCCGAACCCTTCTTCGGCGCCGCCGACTCACGGGCCGAGGGCGCCGCCGACGACGGGGAGCCGCCCTTGGATCCCTCCTTCCCGGGCGCGGACGAATCCGACCGCTCGAAGGGGGACTTCCCGTCGCCCGTCGAGCAGCCGGTGATCAGCAGCAGGGCGGCCGTGGCGGCGAGGGCGGGAGCGGCGAGGGCGGTGGTGATGCGAGGACGTCGCACGGTGGGATTCCTCTCGGTGGGGCGCGTGTGCCGCGGCACGGCACTGATTCTTATACACCGCAGCTCCGCGCCGGGTTCCCTTCCCCGAACCGGACCCCACCCGCCCCGGCAGAGACCTTTGGCCTCTCTAGGGGGTGGCTTGCCGATCAGGCCGGATCAGCGAGCGGCGTCAGGGGGCACCTCCCAGCGGTAGCTGGGGGAGGCGCGAGGGGGCACCGCCCAGCGGTAGCTGGGGGAGCGACGAGCGCGGGGCCGCGAGGTGCCGCCCGCCGCGGCAGCGGCTGATGTCACAGCGGCGTCGGGAGCCCGGCATGATCGGCAAGCCACCCCCTAGTCCCACGAGCCCCGGGCGGGCGGCAGCGTCGCGATCTCGGCGAGGTCCTCGGCCGTCAGCATCACGTCCACCGCCGCGGCGTTCTCCGCCGCCCAGCGCTCCTGCTTGGTTCCCGGCACCGGCACCACGTGCGGCCCCTGGGCCAGCAGCCACGCCAGCGCCACCTGAGCCGCCGTCACCGACTCCCCGTGCCGTCGCGCGACCCGCCGCAGCCCGGCCACGATGGGCTGGTTCGCCGCCATCATCTCCGCCGTGAAGCGCGGGTGCCGGGCGCGCATGTCCTCCGGCTCGAACCCCTGCCCCGGCGTCAACGTCCCGCTCAGGAAGCCGTTGCCCAGCGGCATCGCCGCCAGGAAGCCCACCCCGCGCGAGGCGCACCACGGCACCAGGGCCTCCAGCGCCTCGGGCGACCACACCGACAGCTCCGCCTCCACACAGCTCACCGGGAAGACCTGCTGCACCCGCTCCAGCTGCCGCACCGTCGCGTCGTGCATCCGGGCACCGGCCCGCCGCGTCGCCCGCGCGCCCACCGCGCACAGCCCCAGCGCCCGCACCTTTCCCGCCGCGACCAGCTCCGCCATCGCGCCCCAGGTCTCCTCTATCGGCACCTCGGGGTCGGCCCGGTGCAGCTGGTAGAGATCGATCACATCGGTCTGCAGCCGCCGCAGCGAGGCGTCGCACGCCCGCTTCACATAGCCGGGCCGCCCGTTGGCCACGATGTGCTGCTCACCGACCAGCAGCCCGCACTTGGTGGACACGAAGGCGTCCGCGCGCCGCTCCTTGAGCGCCCGGCCCACCAGCAGTTCATTGGTGAAGGGTCCGTACATGTCGGCGGTGTCGAGCAGGCTCGCGCCCGCGTCGAGCGCGGTGTGCACGGCGCGCAGCGAGTGCTCGCCGTTGCGCTGCGACGCGGTGTACGCCCAGCTCATGGGCATGCACCCAAGGCCGATCGCACCCACTTCGAGCGCCGCCGCTCCGATTGTCCTGCGCTCCACCTGGCCTGACCCCTCCCGTTTCTCGCACCAAACTAACCTCTGCGGAGAGCCTCACTTCGCATAGCCTCCTGGCATGAGTGCAGATGACAGCGATACGTTCCGGCACCACGATTCGTCTCATGCCGCGCCCGGCGACCCGGCCCGCCCCCTCGTCTGGCTGCCCATCGCGCCGGACGAGATCGAGCGGCTGCCCGAGAACCTGGAGTACGCCCACTGGGACGGCGGCCCCGATTTCCCCACCGACCCCGCCCGCGTCGCCTTCTACTGCGCGCCGTACATGAAGAGCCCCGAGGTGCTGGCCCGCCCGCTGGAGGCCATGACGGGCCTGCGGGTGATCCAGACCCTCACCGCCGGCATAGACAGCCTGCTGCCCGCCATGTCACGCGTCGTCCCCGGCGTACAGCTGTGCAACGCCCGGGGGCTGCACGACGCGAGCACCGCCGAGCTGGCCCTGACCCTGATCCTCGCCTCGCTCCGCGGCATTCCCGATTTCGTCCGCGCCCAGGACGCCGGGGAATGGAAGTCCGGCTTCCGCCCGGCGCTCGCCGACAAGTCGGTTCTGATCGTCGGGTACGGCTCGATCGGCAGTGCCATCGAGGACCGGCTCGAACCCTTCGAGTGCGAGCGGGTGGCGCGCGTCGCGCGCTCCCCGCGTACGACCGAGCGCGGCCCGGTGCACCCGATCGACGCCCTGCCTCAACTGCTTCCGGAGGCCGACGTCGTTGTCCTGGTGACCCCGCTGACCGACCGGACCCGGGGGCTGGCCGGAGCGGACTTCCTGGCGAAGATGAAGGACGGAGCGCTGTTGGTGAACGTCGCACGGGGCGGGGTGGTGGACACCAAGGCGCTCCTCGCCGAGGCGGAGAGCGGCCGGCTGCGGGCCGCGCTGGATGTGACCGACCCCGAACCACTGCCCGCCGGGCATCCGCTGTGGCACGCTCCAGGAGTGCTCATCACCCCGCACGTGGGCGGCCCCTCGTCGGCCTTCCTGCCCCGCGCCAAGCGGCTGTTGCGCGGCCAGCTGCACCGGTTCGCCGCGGGCGAGCCGATGGAACATCTCATGATGACCACGGGGTAGACGAGGGGCAACATGCCCCTGGCAGTACATACAGACATCGCTTGACTGCACTCCGTATATACATCGCGGTAGTCAGTTACGGTGCGTAGATGACCTATGTCCCTGAGTGACCACTCTGGTGTATCGTCCCGAGCGGGGGCTGCGCCAATGACCTGACGGCGTCAGCGATGGACCGGAACTCGAGGGGGGCGACGGGCGATGTATGGCCAATGGACCAACGACCCGACGCAGCTCAGGCGTCGACCGCGACTTTTCCGCGCAGCCGCGCGGCTCTCGATGGCGAAGCTCACGGGGATACGGCTCGCCGGGCCGCGCCCCTTCGCACGACGGGCGGCAGCGCGGTGAGCGCCACCGGAGCGGTGCTCGCCCGGCCGGCGGTCGCCGGCGGCGCCCGGCTGCTGCCGCAGGTCGTCCTCGCCCTGGTCTGCGGAGGGTACGCGGTGGGTGCGGTGCTCGGCTGGGGCTCGTCCGAACTGGCCGTCTTCATGGGCGACTTCGGCCTGGCCGCCGCCGCCCTCGCCGCCGCCTTCTCCTGCCTGTGGCACGGGCGCCGGAACTCGGGGCGGACGCGCCCGGCGTGGCTGCTTTTCGCGGCCTCGTCCGCCATGGCCGCGCTGGGCAACGCCACGTGGGGCTGGTACGAGGTGGTGCTGGGCCGTCCCGTGCCCACTCCCTCGTTCGCCGATGCCTGCTTCCTGCTCTTCGCGCCGCCCGCGATCGTGGGCATGCTGGTGCTCGCCAAGCGCCCGCAGAGCCGGGCCAGGTGGATCTGCCTGGGCCTGGACGCCTGGCTGATCGCCGGATCCCTGATGACCCTGTCGTGGAGCCTCGCGCTCGCCCACACCGGGGAGTTCGGCGAGGACGCCGGGAGCGTGGCTCGCAGGGCCTTCTCGCTCGCCTATCCGCTGCTGGACATCGTGCTGGTCAGCATGGTGATCGTGCTGCACTTCCGGCGCCCGGCGTCGGCCAATCGGTCGGCGGTCAACACCGCGATCGCCGCGTTCGCCCTGACCGTGCTGTGCGACGCGCTGTTCACCTCGCCGCTGCTGCACGAGCACTACCGCTCCGGCCAGATCCTGGACGCCGGCTGGTTCGCCGGATCGATGCTGCTCGCGTACGCGCCCTGGGTGGCCCGGCGGGACGCCGCCGACACCCCGCCGCCCGCGGTGCGCCGGGCCGACCGGCCGAGCCGTCCCACGGCGGGCGCGTTCGCCGCCCTGGCGCCGTATCTCGCCGCCGCCGTCTGCACGCTGGGCATCCTGTTCAACGTGATGGACGGCCGACCGGTCGACGGGGTGGTGCTCTTCACCGCCTGCGCGGTCGTGCTCGCCCTCCTCGTTCGGCAGGCGATCATGCTGATGGACAACATCGCGCTCACCCAGGAGCTGGCGCACAAGGAGAACCACTTCCGGTCCCTGGTGCAGAGTTCCAGCGATGTGATCATGATCGCCGCGCCCACCGGCATCCTGCGGTACGTCAGCCCCGCCGCCTCCGGCGTCTACGGGCGGGACGCGGACGAGCTGGAGGGGTCCGAGCTGGCCTCGCTCATCCACCCCGAGGACCTGGGCCCGGTGGTCCACGAGGTCCGCCGGTTCCTGGCCGCCTCGCCCGGCGAGGAGCCCACCACCCGCATCGAGTGCCGCTTCCGCTCCGGCTCCGGCGACTGGCTCAACGTGGAGTCGACGATCAACCGCCACCACGGCGGCCTGATCTTCAACAGCCGCGATGTCACCGAGCGGGTCCGGCTCCAGGCTCAGCTCCAGCACAGCGCCGAGCACGACCCGCTCACCGACCTGCCCAACCGCGCCCTGTTCACCAAGCGGGTCCGGCACGCCGTCGGCGGACGCCGCCGCACCGACGCGGGCACCGCGGTGCTCTTCATCGACCTCGACGGCTTCAAGGCCGTCAACGACACCGTCGGCCACCAGGCGGGCGACGAGCTGCTGGTCCAGGCCGCCCGCCGGCTCCAGGAGTCCGTGCGGTCCGGCTCCGGCGACTGCGCCGCCCGGCTCGGGGGCGACGAGTTCGCCGCCCTCATCGTGGGCGACGGCGACGGGGACACCAGCACCCGCGAATGCCGCATCCTGGAGATCGCCGACCGGCTGCGCGCCCGGCTCTCCCAGCCCTACCGGGTGGAGGGCGGCACCGAGGTGCGGGTCGCCGCCAGCATCGGCGTCGCCTTCGCCGAGTCCGGCACCAGCCCCGGCGCCCTGATGCGCAACGCCGACCTGGCCATGTACCGGGCCAAGGCCGCCGGAAAGAACCGCGTCGAGCTGTACGCACCGCAGATGCAGGCCGAGGTGGCGCGCCGCGCCGAGGTCGCGACGAGGCTGCGCGCCGCCCTGCACGACGGTGAGTTCGTGCTGCTGCACCAGCCCGTCGTGGAGCTGGCCACCGGTCGGGTCACCGCCGTCGCGGCACAGCCCCGCTGGCGCTCGGCCCAGGGCATCCTGTTCACCCCGGCCGAGTTCCTGCGGGTCGCCGACAACGGGCGCGGAGGCGACCGCGGCCGCGTCGGCGAGGAAGGCGCCCGCACCGCCGAGCTGACCCGCTGGACGCTGGAGGCCGCCGTCGAACAGGCCGCCCAGCGCCGCCGCGACGGCCACATGGTCCCCGTCTGCGTCACGCTGCCGGCGGGTCGCCTGGTCGACAAGTCGCTGCCGCCCAAGGCCGTCGAGACCCTTCTCGCCCGGCACGGCCTGCCGTCCGGCGCGCTGATCCTGGAGCTGACCGACAGCGACCCACGGGTGCCGCTGGACGAGCTGGAGCACCGCCTCGGCGCGCTGCGCAGGCTGGGGGTGCGGATCGCCCTCGACGCGTTCGGCAGCGGCTATGCCGCGATCAGGGCACTGCGCAGGCTCCCCATCGACGTGCTCAAGCTGGACCCGGGGCTGGTCGAGGGGGTGGTGGAGTCCTCCCGGCTCCACAAGATCACCTCCGGGCTGCTGCGGATCGGCGGCGACCTCGGGATGCAGTCCATCGCGGAGGGCGTGGACATGCCCGAACAGCTCGTGACCCTGCGCGGCATGGGGTGCACCCATGCCCAGGGCATGGCCTTCAGCGGGCCGCTGGACGAGCACCGGCTGCGCCGGGCGCTGACCCGCGGCAGCTATCCGGTGCCGCGCTCGGACGCCCCGGTGCTGGTCGGCGGCGGGCTGCCGATGCGGCACGGCGGATACGGCGGGCATGGGCCCCGGCGCCCGGAGGCGCACACCCACCCGCCGACCCGCTCAAATACTGAGACTCCTGTCCCACCCACTTGACACCTGATACGCGCGGGGGGGAAGGTCGGGACCATGCGCACCCGAATTCTCGTACTTGGACAGCGCGTCGGCTGAGCAGGGTCATGTTGACACCCTGCGGACCCTCACCGGCGCGCTCCCCTCGCTTGCCTCACGGCACGAGGGGTTTTTTGTTGCACTGACGCCTGTGCACCGCCTTCCTCCCCGCATCACACCCTCATTCGAGAAGAGAATGCCGATGACCGAGCAGGCCTCCGGGGCCCATCATCCCCAGCCGCGGGCCCGTAACGGCGGACCGCAGTCCGCGACCGTCGAGCACGTCACGGGTGCGCAGTCCCTCATCCGTTCGCTCGAGGAGGTGGGCGCCGACACCGTCTTCGGGATCCCCGGCGGTGCGATCCTCCCCGCGTACGACCCGATGATGGACTCCGCGAAGGTCAGGCACGTACTCGTCCGCCATGAGCAGGGTGCGGGCCACGCCGCCACCGGCTACGCCCAGGCCACCGGCAAGGTCGGCGTCTGCATGGCGACCTCGGGCCCCGGCGCCACCAACCTGGTCACCCCGATCGCCGACGCCCACATGGACTCGGTCCCGATCGTCGCGATCACCGGCCAGGTGGCCTCCAAGGCCATCGGGACGGACGCCTTCCAGGAGGCGGACATCTGCGGCATCACGATGCCGATCACCAAGCACAACTTCCTGGTCACCAAGGCCGAGGACATCCCGCGCACGATCGCCGAGGCGTTCCACATCGCCGCCACAGGCCGCCCAGGCCCGGTCCTGGTCGACATCGCCAAGGACGCGCTCCAGGCCAAGACCACCTTCTCCTGGCCGCCCCAGACCGACCTGCCCGGCTACCGCCCGGTGACCAAGCCGCACGCCAAGCAGATCCGCGAGGCCGCCCGGCTGATCAGCCAGGCCGAGCGCCCGGTGCTGTACGTGGGCGGCGGCGTCCTCAAGGCGCACGCCACCGCCGAGCTGAGGGTGCTGGCCGAGCTGACCGGGGCGCCGGTCACCACCACCCTGATGGGGCTCGGTGCCTTCCCCGACAGCCACCAGCTGCACCTCGGCATGCCGGGCATGCACGGCACCGTCGCCGCCGTCACGTCCCTGCAGAAGGCGGACCTGATCGTGGCGCTCGGCGCGCGCTTCGACGACCGGGTCACCGGCAAGCTCGACTCGTTCGCCCCGTACGCCAAGATCGTGCACGCGGACATCGACCCGGCGGAGATCGGCAAGAACCGCGCCGCCGACGTGCCGATCGTCGGTGACGCCCGCGAGGTCATCGCGGATCTGGTCGTCGCGGTCCAGGCCGAGCACGACGCGGGCCACACCGGCGACTACAGCGGCTGGTGGGAGGACCTGAACCGCTGGCGCGAGACCTATCCGCTCGGCTATGACCTGCCCGAGGACGGCAGCCTGTCGCCGCAGCAGGTCATCCAGCGGATCGGCGAGCTGGCCCCGGAGGGCACGATCTTCGCCGCGGGCGTCGGGCAGCACCAGATGTGGTCCGCCCACTTCATCCAGTACGAGAAGCCCGCGACCTGGCTGAACTCGGGCGGCGCCGGGACCATGGGCTACGCCGTCCCGGCCGCCATGGGCGCCAAGGCCGGCGCGGAGGACCGTACCGTCTGGGCGATCGACGGTGACGGCTGCTTCCAGATGACCAACCAGGAGCTGGTCACCTGCGCGCTGAACAACATCCCGATCAAGGTCGCGATCATCAACAACGGCGCGCTGGGGATGGTCCGCCAGTGGCAGACCCTGTTCTACAACCAGCGCTACTCCAACACCGTGCTGCACTCCGGCCCGGGCGCTGACTCCGCCCAGCCGAGCGCGGGCACCCGGGTCCCGGACTTCGTGAAGCTCGCCGAGGCCATGGGCTGCATCGGCATCCGCTGCGAGGACCCGGCCGACCTCGACGCCGTGATCGAGAAGGCCAACGCGATCAACGACCGGCCGGTGGTCGTGGACTTCATCGTCCACGAGGACGCCATGGTCTGGCCGATGGTCGCGGCCGGCACCTCCAACGACGAGATCCTGGCGGCGCGCGACACCCGTCCGGACTTCGGCGACAGCGAAGACGACTGAGGCCCGGGACCGAGAGAAGAAGAAGAGAGACGCAACGCATGTCCAAGCACACGCTCTCCGTCCTGGTGGAGAACACCCCCGGCATCCTCGCCCGGATCGCCGCCCTGTTCTCCCGCCGCGGCTTCAACATCGACTCGCTCGCCGTGGGCGTCACCGAGCACCCCGACATCTCCCGCATCACCATCGTGGTGAATGTCGAGGAGCTGCCGCTGGAGCAGGTCACCAAGCAGCTCAACAAGCTCGTCAACGTGCTGAAGATCGTCGAGCTGGAGGACGGCTCCGCCATTCAGCGGGAACTCGTTCTCGTGAAGGTCCGGGCCGACAACGAGACCCGCTCCCAGATCGTCGAGATCGTCCAGCTGTTCCGCGCCAAGACCGTGGACGTCTCCCCGGAGGCCGTGACCATCGAGGCAACCGGCAGCAGCGACAAGCTCGAGGCCATGCTCAAGATGCTGGAACCGTACGGCATCAAGGAGCTGGTCCAGTCCGGCACGATCGCCATAGGGCGCGGCGCCCGCTCCATCACCGACCGGAGCCTGCGCGCGCTCGACCGGTCCGCCTGACGAGACCCCCGAACCTTCACCCGCCCGCCCGTCATACGGTGGGAAGCACAACCCAGACGCTAGGAGAATCCCGAAGTGGCCGAGCTGTTCTACGACGACGACGCCGACCTGTCCATCATCCAGGGCCGCAAGGTCGCGATCCTTGGCTACGGCAGCCAGGGCCACGCCCACGCGCTGTCGCTGCGCGACTCGGGCGTCGACGTCCGCGTCGGCCTGCACGAGGGCTCCAAGTCCAAGGCCAAGGCCGAGGAGCAGGGCCTGCGCGTGGTGAGCCCCGCCGAGGCGTCCGCCGAGGCCGATGTGATCATGATCCTGGTCCCGGACCCGATCCAGGCCAAGGTCTACGAGGAGTCCGTGAAGGACAACCTGAAGGACGGCGACGCGCTGTTCTTCGGCCACGGCCTCAACATCCGGTACGAGTTCATCAAGCCGTCGGCCAACGTCGACGTCTGCATGGTCGCCCCCAAGGGCCCGGGCCACCTGGTCCGCCGCCAGTACGAGGAGGGCCGCGGCGTGCCGTGCATCGCGGCCGTCGAGCAGGACGCCACGGGCAACGCCTTCCCGCTCGCCCTCTCGTACGCCAAGGGCATCGGCGGCACCCGCGCCGGTGTCATCAAGACCACCTTCACCGAGGAGACCGAGACCGACCTCTTCGGTGAGCAGGCGGTGCTGTGCGGTGGCACCGCGGCGCTGGTCAAGGCCGGGTTCGAGACCCTGACCGAGGCCGGCTACCAGCCGGAGATCGCGTACTTCGAGTGCCTCCACGAGCTGAAGCTGATCGTGGACCTCATGTACGAGGGCGGCCTGGAGAAGATGCGCTGGTCGATCTCCGAGACCGCCGAGTGGGGCGACTACGTCTCCGGCCCGCGGATCATCAACGATTCCACCAAGGCCGAGATGAAGAAGATCCTCGGCGAGATCCAGGACGGCACCTTCGCCAAGAACTGGATGGCGGAGTACAACGCCGGTCTGCCGAAGTACAACGAGCTGAAGAAGGCCGACCAGGACCACCTCCTGGAGACCACCGGCAAGGAGCTGCGCAAGCTCATGAGCTGGGTCGACGACGAGGCGTAAGCGCCCGAACGGCACGGCGGGCCGTGCCCCGGGTGTGGCGGGGGTTCCGTGGAACCCCCGCCACACCCGGTTCGCCTTTGTCCGTCGCGCACCACCACGTGCGGGTGATCCTGCCGCATCGGCGCATTACACAGGCCCGAGCGCTACTACACTTTCCTGCAATACGCGTCAGGCTCACAGTGTCGTGCGTCTTCCACGCGGCTGGAACCCTTCACCGCCTGCGGCCGTCGGGACGGCCGTCCGCTGAGGACTAGTGAGGACTGAAGACCACGTGAGCACTGCTTCCCCCGGTAAACCTGTCGTACTCATCGCCGAAGAGCTGTCGCCCGCCACGGTCGACGCCCTGGGCCCGGACTTCGAGATCCGGAGCTGCAACGGCGCGGACCGAGACGAACTGCTTCCCGCCCTTGTCGACGTGGACGCGATCCTCGTCCGCAGCGCGACCAAGGTCGACGCGGAAGCCATCGCCGCGGCGAAGAAGCTGAAGGTGGTCGCCCGCGCGGGCGTCGGCCTGGACAATGTGGATGTTTCGGCCGCCACCAAGGCGGGCGTCATGGTCGTCAACGCCCCGACGTCCAACATCGTCACCGCCGCCGAGCTGGCCTGCGGTCTGCTGGTCTCCACCGCCCGCAACATCCCGCAGGCGAACGCCGCGCTGAAGAACGGCGAGTGGAAGCGCAGCAAGTACACCGGTGTGGAGCTGAGCGAGAAGACCCTCGGCGTCGTCGGCCTCGGCCGCATCGGCGTCCTGGTGGCCCAGCGCATGTCCGCCTTCGGGATGAAGGTCGTCGCGTACGACCCGTACGTGCAGCCCGCGCGCGCCGCGCAGATGGGTGTGAAGCTGCTCACCCTCGACGAGCTGCTCGAGGTCGCGGACTTCATCACCGTCCACCTGCCCAAGACCCCCGAGACGGTCGGCCTCATCGGCGACGAGGCGCTGCGCAAGGTCAAGCCCGAGGTGCGCATCGTCAACGCCGCCCGCGGCGGGATCGTCGACGAGGTGGCGCTGGCCGCGGCCCTCAAGGAGGGCCGGGTCGCCGGCGCCGGTCTGGACGTGTTCTCCAAGGAGCCGTGCACCGACTCCCCGCTGTTCGAGTTCGACAACGTGGTCGCCACCCCGCACCTGGGCGCCTCCACCGGCGAGGCCCAGGAGAAGGCGGGCATCGCGGTCGCGCGCTCCGTGCGGCTGGCCCTCGCGGGCGAGCTGGTCCCGGACGCGGTCAACGTGCAGGGCGGTGTGATCGCCGAGGACGTGCGCCCCGGGCTGCCGCTGGCCGAGAAGCTCGGGCGGATCTTCACCGCGCTCGCGGGCGAGGTCGCCGTCCGGCTCGACGTGGAGGTGTACGGCGAGATCACCCAGCACGACGTCAAGGTGCTGGAGCTGTCCGCGCTCAAGGGCGTCTTCGAGGACATCGTCGACGAGACCGTGAGTTACGTGAACGCCCCGCTGTTCGCGCAGGAGCGCGGCGTCGAGGTGCGACTGACCACCAGCTCGGAGTCCTCGGAGCACCGCAATGTGGTGACCGTGCGCGGCACCCTGTCCGACGGCACCGAGGTCTCGATCTCCGGCACGCTGGCCGGCCCGAAGAATCTCCAGAAGATCGTCGCGGTCGGGGAGTACGACGTCGATCTGGCGCTCGCCGACCACATGGCCTTCCTCCGCTACACGGACCGTCCCGGCATCGTCGGCACGCTCGGCCGCATCCTCGGCGAGGCGGGCATCAACATCGCGGGCATGCAGGTCTCGCGTGCCGCGGTGGGCGGTGACGCGCTGGTCGCGCTGACCGTGGACGACACGATTCCGCAGTCCGTGCTCACCGAGATCGCCGAGGAGATCGGCGCCACGTCCGCCCGTTCGGTCAACCTGGCCTGATCTGCCGCGCAGCACCCACGCGCAAGGGCCCGGCCCCCGCTCACCGAGCGGGGGCCGGGCCCTTTTCGGTGCCCGCGCGGTGCTTTTTCATCGAGTGTTGAATAAGCTGGCGGGGAGCGTTACGCTCTGAGTTATGTGGAGAAAAAGTCTCCACATGGCCCTCTGTGTGCCCCTACGTGTGCCCTCCGCAGGAGACCCGTCGTGTCCGATGACACTCCCCGCATGCGCGCCGACGCGCGCCGCAACCGCGAGCAGATCCTGCGCGCGGCCCGTGAGGTCTTCGCCGATCAGGGGCCGGACGCCCCGCTGGACGAGATCGCCCGGCGCGCGGGCGTCGGCATCGCCACCCTCTACCGGCGGTTTCCCACCCGCCCCGACCTCTTCCGCGGCGTGGCCGCCGAGGTGTTCGGCGCGGTGGACGAGGCCGCGCGGCACGCCGCCGGCGCGGAGGGCGATCCGGCCGACGCCCTGCGGCGCTTCATGCACGCCGCCCTCGATCTCAAGATCGGCTCGGTGGTGCCCGCGCTGCTGGGCCACTTCACCGCCGACGAACTCTTCGGCCGGGAGCGCGCCGACCCCGCCGACCCCGCCGACCCCGTCGAGACCGTCGACCACCTCCTCGCCCGTGGCCGCGCGACCGGTGCGATCCGTCCCGATGTCGTCTTCGGCGACATCGTCCTGATGATCATCCGGCTGTCGCGGCCGCTGCCCGGCGGGGGCCGCATCCCGGACGACGACGCCCTCGCCCATCGCCAGCTCGACCTGTACGTGGACGGGCTGCGCCCCACCGGCTCCCCGGGGCCCACCACCGCCCTCGGCGGCCCGGCCGTGGACGCCGCCGCCTTCCTCCGCATCCGGGAGCGAGTGATCGACGACGCCCGTGCCGACGTCGACTGATCACCGCCTGCCGTCCGTACGCACAACCAGAAAGACACCCTCATGTCCGAGCCGTCAGCCATACCCGGGGCCACATCGTCCGAGCCCAACCCCCGGCGCTGGTTCGCCCTGCTCTTCATCGGCCTCGCCCAACTGATGATCGTTCTCGACATCACCATCGTGAACATCGCCCTGCCCTCCGCGCAGCGCGACCTGGGCATCTCCGCCGGTGACCGGCAGTGGGTCATCACCGCGTACACCCTGGCCTTCGGCAGCCTGCTGCTGTTCGGCGGCCGGATCGCCGACTACACCGGCCGCAAGCGCGCCTTCCTGATCGGTCTGATCGGCTTCGCCGGGGCCTCCGCGCTCGGCGGCGCCGCCCAGGGGCTCGGGATGCTGCTCGGGGCCCGAGCGCTCCAGGGCGCCTTCGCCGCGCTGCTCGCGCCCTCGGCGCTGTCGCTGCTGGCCGTGAACTTCACCGAGGCGCGCGAGCGCGCCAAGGCGTTCGGCATCTTCGGCGCGATCGCGGCGGGCGGCGGCGCCATCGGGCTGGTTGTCGGCGGGCTGCTGACCGAGTACCTGGACTGGCGCTGGTGCCTCTACGTCAACGTGCCGATCGCCGTCGTCGCGGCGTTCAGCTGGTCCGTCCTGCCCGCCGACCGGCGCGCCGAGGAGCGGGCGCGCTTCGACATCCCCGGAGTGCTGCTGGCCGTCGCCGGTCTGGTGTCGCTGGTCTACGGATGCAGCGAGGCCGAGTCCGAGGGCTGGGACTCCCGGCTGGTGACCGGGCTGCTCATCCTGGGCGCGGTGCTGCTCACCGCCTTCGCCCTGGTGGAGCGGCGCTCCGCCCGGCCGCTGCTGCCGATCCGGGCGGTCGCGGACCGTACCCGGGGCAGCGCCTATCTGGCGGTCGGCATGTCGGTGGTCGGCATGTTCGCGATGTTCCTCTTCCTCACCTACTACATGCAGATCGTCAAGGGGTTCTCGGCGCTGGTCACCGGCGTGGCCTTCCTGCCGATGACCGCGGCCGTGCTGGCCGGGGCGGGCGGCGTGGCCGCGCGCCTCATCCCCAAGGTGCCGCCGCGGGCGCTGGTGGTGCCCGGTCTGCTGATCGCGGCCACCGGGGTGGCGCTGCTGGTCCCGCTGGAGGCCGGAAGCTCGTACGCGGCGGGCGTGCTGCCCTCCGAACTCCTCGTCGGCTTCGGCATGGGCCTGGTGATGGCCCCCTCGATGAACTACGCGACCCACGGCGTGCGGCCGCAGGACGCGGGCATCGCCTCCGCCACGGTGAACACCGCCCAGCAGATCGGCGGTTCGATCGGCACGGCGATGCTCAACACCATCGCCACCAGCGCGACCTCCGACTACCTGCGCGACCACGCCCGCCGCATGACGCCGGACACCCTCAAGGACGGGCTGGTCGAGGGCTTCTCGCACGCGTTCGTCTGGTCGTCGGTGATCCTCACGGCGGCGGCGGTGGTGGTGGGCGTGCTGATGAACACCCCCCGCCCGCCCCGCGACAAGGCGGCCCAGGGGGCCCCGTCGGCTGCCGTGCACCTGGGCTGACGCGGATCGTCAACGCCGGGGTCGCCCGTCACTCGTGTGAGGGGTGGCTTCGGCGTTCTGGCCCGCTAGGCTGACCGTGCGGCCAAGAATCTCTTCCATGGGAGTAACCATGACTGCTGAACCGCTTCCGGCCTGGGTGTTTCCGCCCCCGGGCGGCTTCACCGCAGACGACCTTGACCGCATTCCGGATCTCCCGCCGCACACTGAGCTGATCGACGGGAGCCTTGTTTTCGTGAGCCCGCAGAGGAGTTTCCACACGCTGGTCATGGACCTGCTGGCACCTGCTCTCCGATCCTTGGCGCCAGATTCGCTGAGGGTGCGCCGCGAGATGACCATCACCATCAACAAGGGCAACCGTCCCGAGCCCGATATCTCAGTGCTGCGTGCGGAGGCTGTCTCCGCAGATGCGGACGAGACGGGCTACGGCGCCGCCGATGTCGTTCTCGCGGTGGAGGTGGTGTCACCCGAGTCGGAAGGCCGCGACCGTGAGCGAAAGCCGCAGCTCTATGCCGAGGCGGGGATCCCGCACTTCTGGCTGGTCGAGAAGGGCACGGGCCGCCGCCCGGTGGTCCACGTCTACGAACTGGACAAGGTGACCGATTCTTACGTCCCCACCGGTATCCACCACGACCGGCTGAAGCTCACGGTCCCGTTCGACATCGACATCGATCTCACCGAGATCGACCGGATGTGACGGTCGGGCCCGCCTCGCGCAGCACCGTCCGTATGACCGCCCGCGCGGGCGAGCGAGGCATAGCGGCCGCTCAGCTCGGCGGGCGACAGACAGCTGATGAGCGCGATCGAGTCCGGTTCGAGGATGACGACCGCCGGCCCGCTGCCCAGCCCGGCGGCGAGCACCCAGGCGTCGTAGCTCGCCAGATCGGGTGCCCCGCCGGTGGAGGCGCCGCCGCAGTCGCGGTTGGGGAGCTGGTACGCGACGAGCACCGGCACCTGGCCCTTGGCGGAGGCGGCCGAGGTGACCTTGCGGACGTCCTCGGTGACGGTGCCCGGGGTGTACCGCGAGAACCAGACGCCCTGGGGCTGGGACGCGATCCGGGAGGCGATACGGGCCCGGCGGGAGTCGTTCGAGTTGGCGGCGACCCACTTGTTGACGAGCGAGTCGGGGTGGTTGAAGAAGGCGGTGGCGGAGGGCAGTTCGCCCGCGGCGGCGCGGGGTGCGTGGCCCGCGCCGACCAGGAAGGTGGTGGCGAGCGCGGCCGCCGCCAACGCTCTGACGATGCGCATGGTGCATCAGTCCTCTCGCGGACCGGGGGACGGGGGGGGCGTGACTGCTTCCTGGTTGCCGCCGCGCGGGGGAAGTTGCCGTGCTCGCCGTTCCGGCATACGGGCGTCTTAGACGCTCGTATGGACCGGGATAGGCTGACGCCATGGGACATCGAGAGGACCTGCTGGCCGGGGCGAAGCGCTGCCTGCTGGAGAAGGGCTGGTCACGCACGACCGCGCGGGACATCGTGGCCGCCTCCGGGGCCAACCTGGCCTCCATCGGCTACCACTACGGCTCCAAGGACGCCCTCATGCGGGAGGCGCTGTTCGCGGCCATGAGTGACTGGGCCGACGAGGTCCAGGCGTCCCTCACGAACGACACGACGGCCGGAGCCACGCTGGCGGAGCGCTTCGAGTCGGGCTGGTCCCGGGCCGTCGAACTGTTCGGCAAGCACCAGGCGATGTGGCGGGCCCAGCTGGAGGCCGTCATGCAGGCCGAGCACGACCCGGCGCTGCGGGAGGCCTTCGACCGGGCCCAGCCGGAGGCGCGCCAGGGGCTGGTGGGGCTCTTCCACGGCATCGACGAGCGCGAGGTCGACGAGGAGACCTCCCGGGTGCTGGGATCGTTCTACATGACCCTGGTGAGCGGGATGGTCCTGCAGCAGGCCATCAACCCCGGCGGCACGCCCGACGCCCAGGACCTCATCGAGGCGATGCGCCGCGTCCTCGGCGGCCCTACCGCAGCCGGGCGGCCTTGAGGGCCATGTGGAGGAGCAGCCGGTCGTCGCCCGCGTCGAGGTCCAGGCCGGTGAGCTGGCGCACCCGGGAGAGGCGGTAGTAGAGCGTCTGCCGGTGGATTCCGAGGAGCTGGGCGGTACGGCTCGCCTGGCCCGCGCAGTCCAGGAACGTCTCGGCGGTGCGGGCCAGTTCCGCGTGGGTGCGCTCCAGGAGGGGGCGTACGGAGGCGTCGGGGGCGGCCTGGGGGAGCGTGGCCAGCAGCCGGTACGGGCCGATGGCCGTCCACTCGGCGATCGGATCGAGCCGGGCGTCCGCCCGCGCGGCCCGGGCGGCGGCCAGCGCCTCGCGCCAGGCGGCGGGCAGCTCCTCCAGCCCGCGCCGCGCCTCGCTGACCCCGGCGCCGCTCTCCCGCCCGCCGCCGCACGGGAGGTCGGCGCCGTGCGGACCGGCGGCCCTGGCCGTCCCCGCGGCGCCGGACGCGTGGAGGGGGTGGGCGGGCGGCGCGCTGTCGGAGGCCGCGGCGCGGGGGGAGCGGAGGAGCTGTTCGGCGGTGGCCCGGGCGGGGCCCAGGGAGGTGGGGGCGCGCAGCCGGACGAGCGCGGCCAGCGCCGTCTCGTCGGGGATCACACAGGCCGCGGCGATGCCCGGCAGATGGGGGAGGCCCGGGTGGTCCTCGTCCTCGCCCGAGTCCGGAACCCACGGCAGGACCGCCACCAGCGTCAGCGGCCCGTCGGCCGTGCCGCGCAGCGCGGTGTGCAGGCCCGAGCAGGCCGCGTCGCGGGTGGCCGGCGGCCCGGTGAGCAGTTCGCGCAGCAGCTCGCCCAGTTCCTCGCCGGCCCTCGCCTCGGCCGCCAGCAGGGCGCCGATCCGGGCCGTGGTCTCCATTGCCCGGACCAGCCGCGGATCGGGGGGCGGCCCGGCGGGGCCGCCCAGCTCCAGGTCGGAGAGGTGGCCGTCGTCCAGCAGCCAGACATAGCCGTGGACGACGCCGCGGTGCCGCACCGGCAGGCAGATGCGGCCCATGAAGACCCCGGCCCCCGGGTCCGGCGGGATCCGCAGCGGGGCCTGCGCCCGGGCGATCCCGAACGCCTCGAACCAGGCCCGCACCGCCGCCGTCGAGCGGCGCTGCAGAATGGAACGGGTACGGACCGGGTCCAGCGCCGGTTCCTCGGCGTCGTCGCGGTCCTGCGCCCCGAAGGCGATCAGCGCGAAGTCGCGGTTCTCCAGGGTCGCGGGCGCGCCGAGCGTCGCGGTGATCTCGTCCACCAGCTGCTGATAGTCCTCGCGCATGGGGCTCAGGCCTTTCTTCCCCGCCGTACGGCCTCAGCCTCTCATACAGGTGTCTGAGATCCCGGACACGGATGCGTGACAGCTGTCGATGGTCCCGGTTCCGCGCGATCCTTAAATTTCACGGTGAGTTGTTGGAGCCGTAATACCGGCCGTCATCGTGGAGGTGCCCTGTGCTGGGACCCGTGCTGCTCGCCGCTTCGCGCAGTGCCGCCATCCGTCGGATCGTCTCCGGCGCGCCGATCACGCGCCCCATGGTGGATCGCTTCGTCGCCGGTGAGCGGCTGGCCGAATCCATGGCGGCGGTGCGTGGTCTCACCTCGCGCGGCCTGGAGGTCACCCTCGACCACCTGGGCGAGGACGTTACCGACCGGTCCGAGGCGCTGCGCAGCCGGGACGCCTATCTGGCGCTGGCCGCGGCGCTCGACAGGGAGGGGCTCGGGGCCCGCGCGGAGATGTCCGTGAAGCTCTCCGCCTTCGGGCAGGCGCTGCCCGGCGGCCACGACCTCGCGCTCGCCAATGTGACCCCGGTCGTCGAGGCCGCCGCCGAGGCCGGGACGACGGTCACCCTCGACATGGAGGACCACACCACCGTGGACTCCACCCTCGCGATCCTCCACGAGCTGCGCACCCGGTTCCCGCAGACCGGCGCGGTCGTCCAGTCGTACCTCTTCCGGACCGAGGACGACTGCCGCGCGCTCGCCGGGGAAGGCTCGCGGGTGCGGCTGGTGAAGGGCGCGTACAACGAGCCCGCGTCGGTCGCGTACCAGGACAAGCGTGAGGTGGACCGGGCCTTCGTGCGCTGTTTGAAGATCCTCATGTCCGGCGACGGCTACCCCATGATCGGCTCGCACGATCCGCGCATGGTCGCCATAGCGCAGGACGTCGCGCACCGCCTGGGCCGGAAATTGGACGAGTACGAGTTCCAGATGCTGTACGGGATCCGTCCGGCCGAGCAGGAGCGGCTGGTAGCGGAAGGTCACCGTATGCGGGTTTACGTCCCGTATGGGACAGACTGGTATGGGTACTTCATGCGGCGGCTCGCCGAGCGCCCCGCGAACCTCGCGTTCTTCCTGCGCTCGCTCGTCGGCCGCGGCTGACAGCCCTCGGCTCACGACCACCACGACGACCCCACGAAAAAGGAGACAACGGCCACCATGGACGCTGTGACCCAGGTCCCCGTGCCGGTGAACGAGCCGGTGCACACCTACGCCCCCGGCAGCGCCGAGCGCACCCGCCTCGAGGCCAAGCTCAAGGAGCTGGCCGACAACCCGATCGACCTGCCCATGACCATCGGCGGCGAGAAGCGGCTGGGCCGCGGGGAGCGCTTCGACGTCGTACAGCCGCACAACCACGCGGCCCGCCTCGGCACCTACGGGAATGCCACCAAGGAAGACGCCCAGGACGCGATCGACGCGGCGCTGGCCGCCGCCCCGGCGTGGCGCGCGCTCAGCTTCGACGACCGCGCCGCGATCATCCTCAAGGCCGCCGACCTGCTGTCCGGCCCGTGGCGCGAGACCATGGCCGCGTCCACCATGCTGGGCCAGTCGAAGACCGCGCAGCAGGCCGAGATCGACACGCCCTGCGAGCTGATCGACTTCTGGCGCTTCAACGTCCACTTCGCCCGCCAGATCCTGGCCGAGCAGCCCCCCGCCAACTCCCCGGGCGTCTGGAACCGCAGCGACCACCGGCCGCTGGAGGGCTTCGTCTACGCGATCACGCCCTTCAACTTCACGGCCATCGCGGGCAACCTCCCCACCGCCCCCGCCCTCATGGGCAACGTCGTGATCTGGAAGCCCTCCCCGACCCAGACCCACGCCGCCGTGCTGCTGATGCAGCTGCTGGAGGAGGCCGGGCTGCCCAAGGGCGTGATCAACCTGGTCACGGGCGACGGCAAGGACGTCTCCGAGGTGGCGCTGGCCCACCCGGACCTCGCGGGCATCCACTTCACCGGCTCCACCCCCACCTTCCAGTACCTGTGGAAGACGGTCGGCAACAACATCGAGAACTACAAGACCTACCCGCGGCTGGTCGGCGAGACCGGCGGCAAGGACTTCATCGTCGCCCACCCCTCCGCCGACCCGGCGGTGCTGAAGACGGCGGTGACCCGCGGCGCCTTCGAGTTCCAGGGGCAGAAGTGTTCCGCCGCCTCGCGCGCCTACATCCCGCGGTCCTTGTGGGAGAACGGCTTCAAGGAGGAGCTGGCCACCGAGGTCAACGGCCTGGCCATGGGGCCCGTCACCGACCTCGGCAACTTCATGGGCGCCGTCATCGACGAGCGCTCGTTCGCCAAGAACAAGGCGGCGATCGACCGGGCGAAGTCCGACCCGACGATCGAGGTCGTCGCGGGCGGCACGTACGACGACAGCGAGGGCTGGTTCGTCCGCCCGACCGTCCTCGTCTCCACCGACCCGGAGAACGAGATCTTCAAGACCGAGTACTTCGGCCCGATCATCGGTGTGTTCGTGTACGAGGACGCCGAGTACGACGCGATGCTGGAGCAGATGGAGTCGGCGGCGGCGTACGGCCTGACCGGCTGCGTCATCGCCCAGGACCGCGCCGCGGCCGCCGCCACCTGCGAGGCGCTGCGCTTCGCGGCCGGCAACTTCTACATCAACGACAAGCCCACCGGTGCTGTGGTCGGCCAGCAGCCCTTCGGCGGCGGCCGCGCGTCCGGCACCAACGACAAGGCGGGCGCGAAGCAGAACCTGATGCGCTGGACCTCCACCCGCTCCATCAAGGAGACGATGGTCCCGCCGACGGACTACCGCTACCCGCACATGGGCTGACCCGCCCGGCGCACCCGCGCCCCCTGGGCCCCGCCCCCGACCCGGCTGTGAGCCGGTCGGGGGCGGCGTGTGTCGAGAGGGGGTGAAACGGCATAAACCTGTGGACGCCCGAGGGGCGCGAATGCTAGCGTCATGCATTCAAGTCAGCGCTATTTACTGCTGTTTACGTCGATAACCAGCCATGGTCGAGGTCGGACGGGGGTCGGCCTCGGCCATGTCTCGTCTCAGATAGTAGGACGTCCGACTAATTGTGCAGACACTGACGCTCCTCTCCCTTATTTTTGTGGAAGCCGAACGTCCCGCTCCATCGAGCGACGGCGGACGCGGCCCGGTGCAACCGCGCAGGTGACCCCTGCCGCACCCCGGCCCCCGCCCCTTTACGGCTGCCACCTTCTCGGGGATTCCACCCGGCCGCGCGCCGGGGTTCAGCAGAGGAGACGTGAACCATGGCCGAGCAGACCATCCGCAGGGTTCGCCGCAAGAACGACGACACCGACCGGAGGAACGCCGCCGCCGCGCTCCAGCGCGCGCTCGACCGCCGCGACAACGGCGGCTCCACCGGTCACTGAGACGTCGTACGGCCTCGAAGAGAGCCGCCCTACTTGTGGCGGGGGCGGGTGACCTCGAAGTGGTCCACCCGTTCGCCGGACTCCGCGAGCGCCGTGACCTTCAGCCGCGGGTCCGTGCCCGGCTCCACCTCCACCGCGAGGAACGAGAAGCCGGTGTAGCGGACCCGTGACCACTCCACGGTGTCCTTGTTCTTCTCCCCGTCCTTCGTCCAGTGGTAGCTCTTCACCTCGTCGAGGTCCTTGACGTGCCCCTCGTAGCTGTCGGGCACCGGGAACTCGTACAGGTCCGCCCCGGCGCCGCCCGCCGTGACGTACACGATCCCGTCGCGCACGGCGTCCGCGCTCCCGCCGACCGGCACCTTCCGGGCCACCTTGCCGCCGCGGATGGCGTCGGTGCGCTCGTAGACGTGGTTGTGGCCGTTGATGACCAGGTCCACCTGGTGCTTCTCGAAGAGCGGCACCCACTCGTCGCGCACCCCGCCGTCCGAGGCGTGCGAGCTGGTCGTGGAGTAGGCGCAGTGGTGGAAGAAGACCACCAGGAAGTCGATGTCGTCCCGCTTGCGCAGCTCTTCCAGCCGCCGGTCCAGCCAGCGGGTCTGCTCGCCGCCCGTGTAGCCCTTGTTGGCGGGTATCTCGTGACTGACGTCATTGGCGTCCAGCGCGACGACGCCCACGCCCGCGTAGACGAAGGAGTAGACGCCGGGCGCCTTGCGGGGGTCGGGCCCGTTGCCGGGGAGCGACCAGCGGGCCAGCTGGCCGCCGTAGCCGTCGGGGGAGTACCACGCCTCCATGTCGTGGTTCCCGGTCGTCACCATCCACGGCACGCTCGCCGCGACCGAGTCGGTCTGGGCGAGGAAGGTGTCCCAGACCCGGGCGTCGTACAGGTCGGACTTCTTGCCGTGGCCGGTGTCGTCCGCGTAGCAGATGTCCCCGGCGTGCAGATGGAACGACGGATTCTGGCCCAGGATCAACTGGTCGTTGGCGAGCGCGTCATAGCTCACGCCCTGGTCGCCGAAGGCGGTGAAGACGAACTTCTCCCGCCGCTCGGGGGCGGTGCGGAAGGTGCCCAGCGAGGAGAAGTGGCGCGGGTCGGCGGGGTCGTAGCCCTCGTGGCCGACGCCGTAGTAGTAGGTGACGTCGGGGCTCAGCCCGTCCACCGCGGCGTGCAGGTAGTACTGGTCGACCGCGGGCAGCTTGTCGCCGAGCGACGGGGTGTGCAGATGGCGGACCTCGGCCTCGACCTTCCGGGTCAACTCCGTCGGCCGGGGCCCGATCCGCAGATACGGGCGCTTCACCGCGAACGGCACCTGCCAGGAGACCCGCATCTGCGTCGTCGGGTCGGAGCCGAGGGCCAGATGACGGCCGAAGGGGGCCACCAGCGCGCCGTCCACCTTCGGCGTCGCGGGACGGGCGTCCGCCGCGGGCGACGGCTTGGACCCGGCGGCGGGGGCGCAGCCGGCGCCGCCCAGCGCCACCGCGGCCGCCCCGGCCGTCGCGGCGCCCCCGCGCAGCACCCGTCGGCGGGGGAAGGCGTCGCGCAGGTACTCATGCTGCTCCGCCATGGTCATCCGGCTCGCTAGCGGCTCCGGAATGCCGAACCGTGGTGTATGCATGATCCGGAATCTCCCCCGGGCGGGCGACATCACGCCGTACTGCGGGTGAACGCGGCCTGTCCGGTGGGAGATCTGTCCGTATGGCGGACTGACGATGTCATGAGATGGGACGAGGAGTAGGGTCCGGGTATGTCTCGCAGCATTCGCCTCGCAGTGATCCCCGGTGACGGAATCGGCCAGGAAGTCGTGGCCCAGGGCCTCAAGGTCCTGAGGACCGCCCTTCCGCAGGACGTGAAGCTGGAGACCAAGAGTTACGACCTCGGCGCCAAGCGCTGGCACGCCACCGGCGAGACGCTGACGGATGCCGAGCTGGAGTCGCTGAAGGACCACGACGCGATCCTGCTCGGCGCGATCGGCGACCCGTCGGTCCCGTCCGGGGTGCTGGAGCGCGGGCTGCTGCTGAAGCTGCGCTTCGCCTTCGACCACTACGTCAACCTGCGTCCGTCGAAGCTCTTCCCGAACACCACGACCCCGCTGGCCGGTCGCCCCGACATCGACTTCGTCGTCGTCCGCGAGGGCACCGAGGGCCCGTACGTCGGCAACGGCGGCTCGCTGCGCACCGGCACCCCGGCCGAGGTCGCCACCGAGGTCAGCCTGAACACCGCGTACGGCGTCGAGCGCGTCGTCCGGGACGCGTACGAGCGCGCCAACAGCCGCCCGCGCAAGAAGCTGACCCTCGTGCACAAGAACAACGTGCTGGTGCACGCCGGTCACCTGTGGAAGAACATCTTCGACAAGGTCGGTGCCGAGTACCCCGACGTCACCACCGACTACCTGCACGTCGACGCCGCGACGATCTTCTTCGTCACCCAGCCCGAGCGGTTCGACGTGATCGTGACCGACAACCTCTTCGGTGACATCCTCACCGACCTCGCCGCCGCCGTCACCGGCGGCATCGGGCTCGCCGCGAGTGGCAACATCAACCCCTCCGGCGCCTTCCCGTCGATGTTCGAGCCGGTCCACGGCTCCGCGCCGGACATCGCGGGCACCGGCAAGGCCGACCCGACCGCGACCATCCTGTCGGTGGCCCTGCTCCTCCAGCACCTCGGCTACGCGGACGAGGCCGCCCGTATCGAGGCCGCCGTCGCCGACGACCTCGCCGAGCGGGACGCGGCGCGCACCACCGACGAGATCGGCGACGCGCTCGCCGCCCGAGTATCCGGCTGACCCCAGCCTGTGCCGGTGCGCGGCTGGGTGCGACCATCGACCTCGGGCCGCGCACTTCGCACGCATCCTTAAGCTCCGGCCCCACGTCAGCGATAATCGCTCGTGGGGCCGCCGTGTGCAGCGGGAAGCTCGGACGTCCTAGTACCGATCACGGACAAGGATGGTGCGAGCGCGGTCCGCCACAACGGAAGTGAAGGACTACCACTCATGACGACGCCCTCGATCGAGCTCAAGCCCTCCGCGCACCCGCTCTCCGATGCGGAGCGGGAGGAGATCCTGGCCAACCCGGGATTCGGCCGCCACTTCACCGACCACATGGTGACGATCAAGTGGACGGAGGGCCGCGGCTGGCACGAGGCCCAGCTCGTGCCCTATGCCCCGCTTTCGCTCGACCCGGCGAACATGACGCTGCACTACGCGCAGACGATCTTCGAGGGGCTCAAGGCGTACCGCCAGCCCGACGGGACCGTGGCCACCTTCCGCCCCGAGCAGAACGCCGAGCGCTTCCGGGCCTCCGCCCGCCGCATGGCGATGCCCGAGCTGCCGGTCGACCTGTTCCTCGCCGCCTGCGACGCCCTGGTCACCCAGGACCGGGCGTGGGTGCCGGGCAGCGGTGAGTCGTCCCTGTACCTGCGGCCGTTCATGATCGCGACCGAGGTGGGTCTGGGCGTCCGGCCCGCTAACGAGTACCTGTTCGTCGTGATCGCCTCCCCGGCCGGCGCCTACTTCCCCCGTGGCGTCCAGCCGGTCTCCGTCTGGCTCTCCGAGGAGTACGTCCGGGCGGCCCCCGGCGGCACCGGCACCGCCAAGGCGGGCGGCAACTACGCCGCCTCGCTGGTGGCCCAGGCGCAGGCCGCCGAGCAGGGCTGCGACCAGGTGGTCTGGCTGGACGCCATCGAGCGCCGCTGGATCGAGGAAATGGGCGGCATGAACCTGTACTTCGTGTACGGGAACCGCATCGTCACCCCCGAGCTGTCCGGTTCACTGCTGCCCGGCATCACCCGCGCCTCGCTGCTGCGGATCGCCGCCGACCTCGGCTACGAGGTCGCCGAGGGCCGGATCTCGGTCGACGACTGGCGCGAGGGGAACGCGGACGGCAGCCTGACCGAGGTCTTCGCCTGCGGCACCGCGGCCGTGATCACCCCGGTCGGCTCGGTCAAGTCCGCCCGCGCGAGCTGGACGGTGGGCGACGGGCAGCCCGGTGAGGTCACGGTGAAGCTGCGCAAGGCGCTGCTGGACATCCAGACCGGCGCCGCCCCGGACCCGCACGGCTGGCTGCACCGCCTGGGCTGAGCCCCGGGGGTATGGCCCGCATCTTGAGACGGATGGGAGCGCGGGGGCGGAATGTGCTTGACTGCCTCCGTGCTCTCGTTCGCCATGATTATTGGCAGCAGGCGCGCCGGTCCGCAGTGATCGCCCCGTACGACCCGGTACGACGCGACCACCGTGCCCCAGACCCGCGCGCAGACCTCTCGCACCCGCGAGGGGTCTTTTCGTTTTCCGGACCATCCCACCGGATGCGGAGCGTGCGGGACCATGGGAGGCGCGGAACCGGTCATTCCGGTAGCCCGAGATCCATCCGACAGGAGCCCCACCACCATGAAGCATTGGCCCGACGACAGCTTCCACGTCTTCGACACCACGCTGCGCGACGGCGCGCAGCGCGAGGGCATCAACCTGACGGTCGCGGACAAGCTCACCATCGCCCGTCACCTGGACGACTTCGGCGTGGGCTTCATCGAGGGCGGCTGGCCCGGCGCGAACCCGCGGGACACGGAGTTCTTCGCCCGCGCCCAGGCGGAGATCGACTTCAAGCACGCCCAACTCGTCGCGTTCGGCGCCACCCGCAAGGCGGGCGTCAGCGCCGCGGACGACCCGCAGGTCAAGGCGCTGCTGGACTCGGGTGCCCCGGTGATCACCCTGGTGGCCAAGTCCCACGACCGCCATGTGGAGCTGGCCCTGCGCACCACGCTGGAGGAGAACCTGGCGATGGTCCGCGACACCGTCGCCTACCTGCGGTCCCAGGGCCGCCGGGTGTTCCTCGACTGCGAGCACTTCTTCGACGGCTACCGCGCCAACGCCGACTACGCCAAGCGGGTCGTCTCCGCGGCCCACGAGGCGGGCGCCGACGTGGTCATCCTCTGCGACACCAACGGGGGCATGCTCCCCGGCCAGATCGACGCCGTGGTCCGCACCGTCCTCGCCGACACCGGCGCGCGCCTGGGCATCCACGCCCAGGACGACACCGGCTGCGCCGTCGCCAACTCCCTGGCCGCCGTCGACGCGGGCGCCACCCATGTGCAGTGCACCGCCAACGGCTACGGCGAGCGGGTCGGCAACGCCAACCTGTTCCCGGTCGTCGCCGCCCTGGAGCTGAAGTACGGCCGCCGGGTGCTGCCGCCCGGCGCGATGGAGGAGATGACCCGGATCTCCCACGCGATCGCCGAGGTCGTCAACCTGACGCCGTCGACCCACCAGCCCTATGTGGGTGTCTCCGCGTTCGCCCACAAGGCCGGGCTGCACGCCTCCGCGATCAAGGTCGACCCGGATCTGTACCAGCACATCGACCCCGAGCGGGTCGGCAACACGATGCGCATGCTGGTCTCCGACATGGCGGGCCGCGCCTCGATCGAGCTGAAGGGCAAGGAGCTGGGCATCGACCTCGGCGGAGACCGGGCGCTGGTGGGCCGGGTGGTCGATCGGGTCAAGGAGCGCGAGCTGGCGGGCTACACGTACGAGGCCGCCGACGCCTCGTTCGAGCTGCTGCTGCGCGCCGAGGCCGAGGGCCGGACCCGCCGCTACTTCCGGGTCGAGTCCTGGCGCGCGATCGTCGAGACCCGCCCGGACGGCACCCACGCCAACGAGGCGACGGTGAAGCTGTGGGCCAAGGGCGAGCGCATCGTCGCCACGGCGGAGGGCAACGGCCCGGTCAATGCGCTGGACAAGGCGCTGCGCGTGGGCCTGGAGCGGATCTACCCGCAGCTCGCCACGATGCAGCTGGTCGACTACAAGGTCCGCATCCTGGAGGGCAAGCACGGCACGGAGTCCACGACCCGGGTGCTCGTCTCGACCGCGGACGGCCAGGGGGAGTGGTCCACGGTCGGCGTCGCGGAGAACGTCATCGACGCCTCGTGGCAGGCGCTGGACGACGCGTACGCCTACGGGCTGCTGCGGGCCGGAGTGGAGCCGCAGGAGTAGGAGCGGCCGCGCGCCGCGCGAGGACCGCGGCCCCGGCGAGAGCCTTTGGGGGTGTAGCCCCGCCGGGGCCGCGGTGCAGGTGGGACCGGGATCAGTCCTTGTTCTTGACCGCGGAGATGTCGAACGTCAGCTTGACCTTGTCGCTGACCATCACCCCACCGGTCTCCAGGGCGGCGTTCCAGGTCAGGCCCCAGTCGGAGCGCAGCAGCTCGGCGCGGCCCTCGAAGCCCACGCGCTCGCTGCCGTACACGTCGGTGGCCGACCCGCCCAGTTCCAGGTCGATGGTGATCGGGCGGGTGACGTCCTTGATGGTCAGGTCGCCGGTTATGCGGTAGTTGTCGTCGTCGATCCGTTCCGCGGAGGTGCTGCGGAAGGCCATCGTCGGGTAGGTCTCGGCGTCGAAGAAGTCGGCGCTGCGCAGATGGGCGTCACGGTCCGGCTTGCCGGTGTCGATACTGGCGATCGTGACGTCGATCGAGGCGGTGGAGCGGGACGGGTCGGCGCCGTCCAGGTGCAGGGTCCCCTCGTGTTCGGGGAAGGACCCGCGGACATTGGTGACCATGGCGTGCCGCACCGTGAAGCCGATGCTGCTGTGTGCGGGGTCGATGGTGTAGTCCCCGGTCAGTGCGGTGAGATCTCCCATGGCTCCTCCTCGGTGATGACTTCTCGATCTCGTTCAATATTGTTCAACGTTGAACGAGACCGAGCGTAGGCCCCTTCGGTTCAAACCTCAACATCCCAGGCGTATGAAAAGCGAAAAGCCCGGGCATCATCGACCGCAGGAGGTGTCCATGCCACCGCGCCCGAACGGACCCTGGTCCCGGCGGGGCTTCCTCGCCGCGGCCGCCGGGGCGTTACCCCCGGTCCTCGCCCTGCCCGCCCACGCCGCCGGGCCGGACTTCGCCGCCCTGCGCCGCCGCTGGACCGACCTCACGCTCGGCACCGGCTACGACCCCGCCACCGAGCCGTACGCGGGCCGCCTGGCCGAGACCGGCCGCCTGGCCGCCCGGTTCCGGGCGAGCATGGCGCCCGCCGCCGCCTCGCTCTGGCCCGACCAGCCCTTCGACCCGCCCGCGGGCATCACCCAGAGCTACGCCCGGCTGAACACCATGGCCCAGGCGTACGCCCAGCCCCGCACCGGCCTCACCGGCGACCCCGGTCTCGCCGACGACGTCGCGCGCGGCATCGACCACCTCGACGCCACCGTCTACCACCCCGCCACCACCCGCTACGGCAACTGGTGGGAGTGGCAGATCGGCAGCCCCCGGCTGCTCCTGGACACCCTCGCGATCCTGTACGACCGGCTCGGCTACGAGCGGCGGGAACGCTGTCTGGCCGCCGTCGACCACTTCGTGCCCGACACCATGCTCGGCGACTACACCGGCACCAGCACCGGCGCCAACCGCGTCGACCTGTGCCGCGTCGTGGCCCTGCGCGGCATCCTCGGAGCGGCGCCGGCCAAGGTCGCGCTCGCCCGGGACGCGCTCTCGCCCGTCTTCCCGTACGTGACGAAGGGCGACGGGCTCTACGCCGACGGCTCGTTCATCCAGCACACCTGGGTCGCCTACTCCGGCACCTACGGCTACGTCCTGCTCGACGGCCTCGGCCGGCTCTTCGCCCTGCTGGCCGGGTCGGAGTGGGAGGTCACCGACCCGAACCGGCAGATCATCCTGGACAGCGTGGAGCACGCGTACGCCCCGCTGCTGCACGACGGGCTGATGATGGACAGCGTCTCCGGCCGGGCCGTCAGCCGTGGCGTCCAGAGAGACGATCCGCGCGAGATCACGCAGAGCGACCATCAGCGCGGCCATCTGCTCCTCGCCGCCATCGCCCTGCTCGGCGCGGGTGCGGACGACGCCGCGCGGGAGCGCTGGAACGGCATGGTCAGGGGCTGGATCGCGCGCGACACCGGCCACCCCGTGCTGACCGACCCGCAGTTCGGCGTCGCGGACCTGGCGCGGCTGGCGGCCGTGGCGAAGGGGCCGGGCCCGGCGCTGCCCGAGCCGGTGGGCCACCGGCTGTTCCCGGCCATGGACCGGGCCGTGCACCGGCGTCCCGGCTGGACCGCCGCCCTGGCCATGACCTCGGACCGGATCGCGTACTACGAGAACGGCAACGGCGAGCACCCGCGCGGCTGGCACACCGGCGCCGGAATGCTCTCCTGGTGGGCCGGGGGCGAGACCGCGAGCCAGTACACGGACGGCTTCTGGCCCACCGTCGACCCCTACCGGTTGCCCGGAACCACCGCCTCCGCCCGGCCGCTCGCCGACAACGAGGGCGGCGGCTGGGGCGAACCCAAACCCGATGTCCGCTGGGTCGGCGGCACCACCGACGGCGAGTTCGCCGCCATCGGCCAGGACCTGCGCGGACTCGGCTCCACCCTGCGCGCCAAGAAGTCCTGGTTCTGCGTGGCCGACGCGGTCGTCTGCCTCGGCGCGGACATCACCGCCCGCGACGGCGTCCCCGTCGTCACCGTCGTCGACAACCGCAACCTCGGCGCCGACGGCACCCCCGCGCTCACCGTCGACGGCGTGCCCCAGCCGGCCGCACCCGACCGGACCCGCATCTTCCACCGGGCGCGCTGGGCCCATCTCGCCGGGCACGGCGGCTATGTCTTCCCCGGCGGCGCGGCGCTGCGCACCCGGCGGGAGGCCCGCACCGGCTCCTGGCGGGACATCAACACCGGCGGTTCGCCCGACCCCCTCACTCGCCGCTACCTCACCCTCTGGCACGACCACGGCACCGACCCCGACGGCGCGCGTTACGCCTACCTCCTGATGCCGGGCGCGGGCCCGGCCGCGGTCGCCGCCCGCGCCGCCGACCGCCGTTGGCTGACCGTGCTCGCCAACTCCCGAGCCCGGCAGGCCATCGCCATCCCGTCGCTCGGCGTCACGGCGGCGAACTTCTGGGTCCCCGGCACGGCCGGTCCGCTCACCGTGGGCGCCCCGGCGAGCATGCTGCTGCGCCGTACCGGGCGGCACACCGCGCACCTCGCGATCGCCGAGCCGCCCCGGACCGGGGAGCCGTTCGACGTCCTCTGGGCGCATCCGGTGCGCGCCGTGACCGCCCACGACGCCACGGTCGAGGTGCTGGCCACCGGCGGGGCGCTGCGGCTGCGCATCACCCCCGGCACGGCCTGCGCCACCCACCGCTGCGAGATCACACTCTGAGACGTGGCCCCGGCGGCTGCGGTCCATCCGGGTGGTCACACCCCGCCGGTTACCGTGTGTCGTCCGCAAGATTGTCGGGTGCCGACAGCGCTCCCCACCCTTGGGGGTTCCGGCCAAGGGGAAATCCGCTGTCCAGTTCTGTTCCGCCTGCCCACGAAAACGGGCCCGACGTTGTATGGAATTGACATGCGTTTCCGGGGGTCGGGGAACGTACCGTCGTTCCATGACCAATCTCGAAGGTGCGCCCGAAGCGGCGAGTGACGTTCGCGGGCGCGTCGCCGAGCTGCACGCGATCCGCGAGCAGGCTCGGCGCGGCCCGAGCGAGCGGGCGACCGAGGCCCAGAAGGCCAAGGGCAAGCTGACGGCTCGCGAGCGGATCGATCTCCTGCTGGACGAGGGGTCCTTCAACGAGGTGGAGCCGCTGCGGCGGCACCGCGCGACCGGATTCGGGCTCGAGGCGAAGAAGCCCTACACCGACGGGGTCGTCACCGGCTGGGGGACCGTCCACGGGCGGACGGTGTTCGTTTACGCACACGACTTCCGGATCTTCGGCGGGGCGCTGGGCGAGGCCCATGCCACCAAGATCCACAAAATCATGGACATGGCCATCTCGGCCGGGGCGCCGCTGGTGTCCCTCAACGACGGCGCCGGGGCCCGCATCCAGGAGGGCGTCTCGGCGCTCGCGGGCTACGGCGGCATCTTCCAGCGCAACACCAAGGCGTCCGGCGTCATCCCGCAGATCAGCGTGATGCTCGGCCCGTGCGCCGGTGGCGCCGCCTACTCCCCGGCGCTCACGGACTTCGTGTTCATGGTCCGTGAGACGTCCCAGATGTTCATCACCGGACCCGACGTGGTCCAGGCGGTGACGGGGGAGAAGGTCACCCAGGACGGCCTGGGCGGCGCGGACGTACACGCCGAGACCTCGGGCGTGTGCCACTTCGCGTACGACGACGAGGAGACCTGCCTGGAGGAGGTGCGCTTCCTCCTCTCCCTGCTGCCGCAGAACAACCGGGAGAACCCGCCGGCCACCGAGGCCGACGACCCGGCCGACCGGCGCGGCGAGTCCCTGCTCGACCTCGTCCCGGCCGACGGCAACCGCCCGTACGACATGCGCAAGGTCATCGAGGAGATCGTCGACGACGGCGAGTACCTGGAGGTCCACGAGCGCTGGGCGACCAACATCATCTGTGCCCTGACCCGGCTCGACGGCCAGGTGGTGGGCATCATCGCCAACCAGCCGCAGTCGCTGGCCGGGGTGCTGGACATCGAAGCGTCGGAGAAGTCCGCGCGCTTCATCCAGATGTGCGACGCGTTCAACATCCCGCTGATCACCTTCCTGGACGTGCCCGGCTTCCTGCCCGGCGTCGACCAGGAGCACGGCGGGATCATCCGGCACGGCGCCAAGATGCTGTACGCGTACTGCAACGCGACCGTGCCACGCATCTCGGTCATCCTGCGCAAGGCGTACGGCGGCGCGTACATCGTCATGGACTCCCAGTCCATCGGCGCCGACCTGACCTACGCCTGGCCGACCAACGAGATCGCGGTGATGGGCGCCGAGGGCGCCGCCAACGTGATCTTCCGCCGTCAGATCGCCGACGCCGACGACCCGGAGGCCATGCGCGCGCGCATGGTCAAGGAGTACAAGTCCGAGCTGATGCACCCCTACTACGCGGCCGAGCGGGGCCTGGTGGACGACGTCATCGACCCGTCCGAAACCCGCGAGGTCCTGATCCGGTCCCTGGCGATGCTGCGCGACAAGCACGCCGACCTGCCGTCCCGCAAGCACGGCAACCCGCCGCAGTAACGCCCACGAGGGAGACGAAGACACCGTGAGCACGCCCACCGACATCGCCGACACCGCCGCCGCGGCGGCCACCCTGGTCCGGGTCGAGAAGGGCCACGCCGACGCCGAGGAGCTGGCCGCCGTCACCGCCGTGCTGCTCGCCCGCGCGGCCGCCACCGCCGGCCACTCCCGCGACGGCGCCGCGGACCGCCCGCGCCGCAGCGCCGCCCGCTGGCGCCGGCTGGAGCGCCGCCCGGCGTTCAACGCCCCGCACAGCTGGCAGGGCTGACGCCCCGGAGCGTCCGACGCGCACCACGCGAAATCCCCCGTCCTCCATCGGAGGGCGGGGGATTTTCGGTGTCCGGTGCCGACGCGTCCCGGTCGGTTCCGGCGGTTTGGGGCCCGCCGGAACCGGAAGCGGCTAACGCAGCCGGGCCATCAGCGCGTGCTCGACCAGCGTGATCAGCGCGCTCTTGGCCTCGCTGCGGTGGCGCGCGTCCGTGATGATGATCGGCGCGTCGGGGCCGATCTGCAGGGCCTCACGGACCTCCTCGGGACTGTACGGCTGGTGTCCGTCGAAGCCGTTGAGGGCGATGACGAAGGGCAGGCCGGAGTTCTCGAAGTAGTCGACTGCGGGGAAGCAGTCGGCGAGGCGCCGGGTGTCGACGAGGACGACGGCGCCGATGGCGCCGCGGACCAGGTCGTCCCACATGAACCAGAACCGGTCCTGGCCGGGGGTACCGAACAGGTACAGGATCAGGTCCTGGTCGAGCGTGATGCGGCCGAAGTCCATGGCCACCGTGGTGGTGGTCTTGTCCGGCGCGTGGGTGAGATCGTCGATGCCCGCCGAGGCGGAGGTCATCACGGCTTCGGTACGCAGCGGGTTGATCTCCGAGACCGCGCCGACGAACGTGGTCTTGCCCACGCCGAAGCCGCCCGCCACCACGATCTTCGCGGAGGTGGTGGAGCGGGCTGCACCGCTAGAGCTTGCGAAGTCCACTGAGCACCCTTTCGAGCAGTGTCACGTCAGGCTGGCCGCCGGCGGACTCGTCGCCGCCGGGCTGGTGAATGGCGACGAGCCCGGCCTCGGCCAGGTCGGCTACGAGGATCCGGGCGACGCCGAGGGGGATGGTGAGCAGTGCGGAGATCTCGGCGACCGACTTGATCTCGCGGCACAGGTGGCAGATCCGCTGATGCTCGGGCAGCTGGCCCTGGAGCTGGGTGGGATCGGCCGTGGTGTGTACCAGTGCCTCGATGGCGAGCTGGTACCGGGGCCGGGTCCGGCCCCCGGTCATGGCGTACGGGCGCACCAGGGGGTTATGCGCGCCGCCCGTGGGGGAAGGTTCCGGAGCGAGGCGCTGAGGCGGCTGTACGGGCTGGATGCGGGGTGGCTGCGGTGGTTCGTACATCGGACTCTCGGGAGGCGCGTAGGAGGGCGCGTAGAGGTCCTGCTGGCCCTGTGGAGTCCAGGGCTGCGGGGGCATGGGCTCCTGCGGCTGCTCGCCGGAGTAATCCCGGGACGGTTCGCCCGGGTACGGGGAGCGGGCCTGGCGGCTGGGCGCGGAGGGGAAGTTGAAGCGCTTCATCGGGGCTTCTCCGCGCGGTTCGGACGGCTGCCCATGGCCGTACGGATATCCGCTAGGGGGCGTTGCCACGTTTCCTCCTCCAACTCCAACGTGCCTGTCGGCCGGTCGCGCCACCGCACCCTATGGCGCGGTGGCGCGAAACGCACTCCATGTTTGCTAGTTGAGAAGACTGCCTTGCAATTCGGCGCGCAGGTCGGGGGTGAGGACGTTGCCCGCGCGATCGACGAGCAGGGCCATCTCGTAGCCGACGAGACCGATGTCGCACTCCGGGTGGGCGAGTACGGCGAGGGAGGAGCCGTCGGAGATGGACATGATGAAGAGGAAGCCTCGTTCCATTTCGACGACGGTCTGGTTGACCGCGCCGCCTTCGAAGATGCGGGAGGCTCCGGCGGTGAGCGAGGTCAGGCCGGAGGCGACCGCCGCCAGTTGATCGGCTCGGTCACGGGGGAAGCCTTCGGACATCGCCAGAAGGAGTCCGTCGGCGGAGACCACCACGGTGTGGGACACCCCGGGGGTGTTGTCCACGAAGTTGGTGATCAACCAGTTCAGGTTCTGCGCCGCCTGGCTCATCGGGCTCACACTAACGCTCCTGATCGTAGGTGCTGCCGGGGCCGAAGCCCTGTTGGTCATGCTGGTCACGCGGGGTGATCCCGGATCCCGCGTCGCGTCCCCGCTGGATTCCGCTGCGCAGGTTGCTGAGCCTGCCGCGGATGTCCTCCGGGGCCCGGGAGACCTGGGGGCCGCCCTGTCCGGTGGGCTCCGCGGCACCCTCGACCAGGTTGGCCTTGGGCACCCTCCGGGGCAGACCGGAGGAGGTGACTCCGCCGGCCTTCGGCTCGCGGAGCTGTTCGGCGCGGTGCCAGCGCTGGTCGTTCTCCGACTGCCACCGGTTACCGTCCTCCTGCGGGGTCTGCATCGGCCGTTCCGGCGCCGCAGCCGCCGCCGGCTCCCCGACTGCCGCCTGTGCCCCTGTCTCCTCGGACGGCTGCCACTGCTTGTCGCGACGCGGTAGCCCTGCGTCGGTCATCGAGTGGACGCCACTCGGAGAGGGGCCCGGACGGTGGAACTCTACGCGGTCCTGGGAAACTTCGGGACCGCCGGGTCCCGATTCCGTTTGCGTCCCGAACTGCGACGCGAAGGGATTTTCAAAAGATCCGGAATCGCCCCACTCTCCCTGCTGGGCAGGAGAGTTATAGCCAACATACGGCTGTTGTTCCGGCTCTGTCCGGGGGCTGAAGTTCGCTTCCGGTTCAGCAAAGGCGGAATCCTGGTACCCGGGACCGGCCGGTGCCGGACCGGGCTGGGCCAGCAGATTCGGCTCGGCCGGGTCGTGCCGCGGCTCCTGCTCGTGCTGCATGGCCTGCAGCCCGCCGTACTGCCGCTGGAGCTGCTCCTGGGCGTACGAGGAGTCGTCGAAGCCCAGCTCGGCGGCCGTACGCGAGGACAGGGCGGCGTCCTCGGGGGTGTACATGGGCTGCGGCTCGGGCTCCGGCTCCGGGGCGATCCGGGAGACCGTGAAGTCGTCCTGCGGCAGCTCCTCGCCGCCACCGCCGTGGGTGATCGCCTCGGGCAGCATCACCAGCGAGGTGGTGCCCGCCTGCTCACCGGCCGGGCGCAGCTGCACCCGGATGCCGTGCCGGTCGGCGAGGCGGCCGACCACGAACAGGCCCATGCGCTGGGAGACCGCGGCGTCCACGACCGGCGGCTTGGCCAGCTTGTGGTTGATGTCGGCGAAGTCCTCGGCGGTCAGGCCGATGCCCTTGTCGTGGATCTCGACCACCACCCGGCCGTCCGGCAGCCGGGTCGCGGTGACCCGCACCTTGGTGTGCGGCGAGGAGAAGGTGGTGGCGTTCTCCAGCAGCTCGGCCAGGAGATGGACGAGGTCGGTCACGGCGGTGCCATGGATCTCGCTCTCGGAGATCCCGGCCAGCTCGATCCGCTCGTACGACTCCACCTCGGACGAGGCGGCGCGCAGCACGTCGATCAGCGGCACCGGCTGGTTCCAGCGCCGGCCCGGCTCCTCGCCCGCGAGGATCAGCAGGTTCTCGCCGTTGCGCCGCATACGGGTGGCCAGGTGGTCCAGCCGGAAGAGGTGCTCCAGCTGGTCCGGATCGGCCTCCCGGCTCTCCAGTTCGGAGATCAGGGTGAGCTGCCGCTCGATCAGGCCCTGGTTGCGACTGGAAAGGTTTGTGAAGATCGCGTTGACGTTGCCCCGCAGCATCGCCTGCTCGGCCGCGAGACGGATCGCCTCACGGTGCACCTGGTCGAAGGCGCGGGCGACCTCGCCCAGTTCGTCCCGCGTGTTGATCGGGATCGGGGTCACCCGGGTGTTCACGCGGCCCGGGTCCGTACGGGAGAGTTGGTCGACCACCATGGGCAGCCGCTGCTCGGCGACGTCGAAGGCGGCGTTGCGCAGCTGGAGCATGCTGTGGCTCATCGAGCGGGCCATCCGGCCGGCCACGAAGAACGCCACGAGCAGCGCGACGAGCACGATCGCGGCGTTCACGATCGTGTCCTGCTTTGCGTTCGCGGAGATTTGCGATGCCTCGTTCACGGCCTTGTCGACGAGGTTCTGCTCGGCGTCGCGGTAGGCGTCGAACTTGACCGTGGACGCGGCGAACCAGGTGTCCGGAGTGATGCCCCGCTCCGCCAGCTTCTCGGGTGACGAGCCACCGGCAATGGCCTGGACCATGCGGTCCATGGAGGGCGGTTCGGTGTACGTCTTCCCCGCCGCCTCCGCCTTCTGCTTGGCCGCGGCGCTCTGCGCCTGCGCCCGCTTCTTGGCCGCGGTGAGAGTGTCCTCGAGCCGGGTCACGTCCTCCGGGGTGCCGGCGGCGTTGAACTCCCCGAGGGCGATGCCCTCCAGGTAGACATAGCTGCCGAAAGCGGTCAGCTGGGTCTTGCGGTCGGCCGCCGACGGACCCGGCTTGACCAGCAGATGCGTGCCGATGGAACGCTGTAGCGACTCGGCGCCCTTGGCCAGCGAGACCGCGTAGACGGTGCGGCCGTAGGAGGTGATGTTGCCGGTGCCCAGGCCCAGTTCGTTGGCGAACTCGATCAGCCCGTGCTCGACGCCGACGTACCCCTCTTCGGTCTTCACCGCGCCCAACCGGTCGGTGTAGGCGTTCCGCCGCAGCGCCGCCAGCTGGGGTTCCGTCGACTGGAACGCCTTGAGGCGGCGCTTGAGGGTCTCCGTCTGTGGCATGTCGGCGGCCGCCTTGTCGAACTCGTTCGCCGCCGCGTCGGTCGTCGCGCGCACCTTGCGCACCACGTCCTCATTGGTGCCGGTCAGCAGCGGTCCGGCGGTGCGGTCGCGCTCGTCGACCAGGGCGTGGGCGTAGGTCTCGGCGGCCCGGACCAGCTTGGCGGTGCGCTCCGCGTCCTGCGCCTCGTTCCAGGTGGTGACCGACGCCGACACCTGGAAGCCACCGAAGACCAGGGCCACCAGCACGGGGATGAGCAAAATGGCGTACAGCCGTGTGCGCACCCCCCAGTTCCGCGGGGTGATCCGGCCACCGGTGGGGGCGGGCGGATCCGACGCATCTGCGGGCGGTGCCGCTGTGCGTGTACGCGGCGGCGGGGTGAAGTTCCCTCGCGTTTCTTGCGCAGGGTCCGGCGTGCTTCGCCTCACTCGACCAAAACCTCTCGGCGTCGGCACCGATCTCGTGCCGTTCCCAGTTGAGCCCTTACTGCCCAGTTCAACGAATTCCAGCACGGCCCGCAGGTGCTTTCCAAACACTACGCAAACCGCTCAGTCTGTTGTCTAGACCAGAGATAAAACGGGCGTTAAGGGTGAGCCATGTCAAATGCCGAATCGATTGAACGCGCAACGGAGTCGGCCGCGTGCGCTCCGTGGCGACGGGCCATGTTTTTCTCTGTCGAAACGTTATGAAGGTACGAGCGGGCCGTGTCGTTGGACACAGCCCGCTCGTACCTTTGTCGCCGGACAACCTCCGGCGATCTGCCCCTACTTGAGCCGGGCCATCAGCGCGTGCTCGACCAATGTGATAAGGGCGCTCTTGGTCTCGCTGCGGTGGCGCGCGTCCGTGGTGATGATCGGGGTGTCCGGGCCGATCTGCAGGGCCTCGCGGACCTCTTCGGGGTTGTACGGCTGGTGTCCGTCGAAGCCGTTGAGGGCGATGACGAAGGGCAGGCCGGAGTTCTCGAAGTAGTCGACTGCGGGGAAGCAGTCGGCGAGGCGCCGGGTGTCGACGAGGACGACGGCGCCGATGGCGCCGCGGACCAGGTCGTCCCACATGAACCAGAACCGGTCCTGGCCGGGCGTGCCGAACAGGTACAGGATCAGATCGTCGTCCAGCGTGATGCGGCCGAAGTCCATCGCCACGGTCGTCGTGGTCTTGTCCTGCACGTGGCTCAGGTCGTCGATGCCCGCCGAGGCGGAGGTCATCACGGCTTCGGTACGCAGCGGGTTGATCTCCGAGACCGCGCCGACGAACGTGGTCTTGCCCACGCCGAAGCCGCCCGCCACCACGATCTTCGCCGAGGTGGTCGCGCGGGCCGGCGGGGCGCCGCCGCTAGAGCTTGCGAAGTCCACTGAGCACCCTTTCGAGCAGTGTCACATCCGGCGTACCGCCCGTCTCCGAGCTGCCCCCGGGCTGGTGAATGGCCACCATGCCGGCCTCCGCCAGGTCGGCCACCAGAATCCGCGCCACCCCCAGGGGTATGTTCAGCAGCGCCGACACCTCCGCGACCGACTTGACCTCCCCGCAGAGATGACAGATGCGCTGGTGCTCGGGGAGCAGCCCCGCCAGATGCGCGGGGTCGGCCGTGGTACTGACCAGTGCCTCGATGGCGAGCTGATAGCGCGGCCGGGTCCGGCCTCCGGTCATGGCGTAGGGACGCACCAATGGCTGGTCGCCTTCACCCCCGTACGGCGTGTGGTGATGGCCGCCGTACGGGCCGGTCGAGGCAGGGGGCGGGGTCATGAGTCCTCCGGTCGGACAACAAGGTGACGACATGTGCCGTCGGTCGGTGCCGGTGGGGGGCGCCCGGCCTGACGGCCGGGCGGGCGGTCGGTGGGTCAGTTCAACAAGCTGCCTTGCAATTCGGCGCGCAGGTCGGGGGTGAGGACGTTGCCCGCGCGATCGACGAGCAGGGCCATCTCGTAGCCGACGAGACCGATGTCGCACTCCGGGTGGGCGAGTACGGCGAGGGAGGAGCCGTCGGAGATGGACATGATGAAGAGGAAGCCTCGTTCCATTTCGACGACGGTCTGGTTGACGGTGCCGCCTTCGAAGATGCGGGAGGCTCCGGTGGTGAGCGAGGTCAGGCCGGAGGCGACCGCCGCCAGTTGATCGGCTCGGTCACGGGGGAAGCCTTCGGACATCGCCAGAAGGAGTCCGTCGGCGGAGACCACCACGGTGTGGGACACCCCGGGGGTGTTGTCCACGAAGTTGGTGATCAACCAGTTCAGATTCTGCGCCGCCTGGCTCATCGGGCTCAACTAACGCTCCTGCTGGTAAGTCGGGCCTACGCCGCGATCATGATTGTCGTCGAAACCGGTACCGGCCCGACGACCCTGCTGAATCCCCCGGCGGAGGTTGGTCAGCCTCCCGCGTACATCGTCGGGAGCGCGAGACACCTGGGGCCCCACCTCCTCGGGCTGGTGCGACGGCTGTGCCGCACCCTCCACGAGATTCGCGCGGGGCACGCGCCGTGGCAAGCCGGACGCCGTGATACCGCCGGCGGCGGGCTCACGGATCTGGCCGGCGCGGCGCCAGCGTTCGTCGTTGGCCGACGACTGCCGCGTGGGTCCACCGCCCAGCCCGTGGAAATCGGCGCCGTTGGTGCCGCCGCCGCGCTGGGCTCCGAGGGTGTCGCCGCCGGTTCCGCCTGCCCCGACACCGTTGTACTCACCGGTGTTGTACTCACCGGTGTTCCAGGACGGCTGCCGCGGCTCGCGGCCCCGGGCGGGCGGAACCGCCGAGGTGGGCTGCCCGGACGCGGGCGGCTCGGGAGCCTGGGCGGGTGGGGCCTCGGGCTGGCCGTGGAGCCAGGTGGATTCGATGGTGTCGAATATCGGCGTCCGGCCGTCGCCGGGACCGGCGGGCGGCAGGGTGTCGTCCGGCCGACGGCCGCCGCGCTCGTTCCGGTCGTCCCGCACCTGCGGGAACTCGCCGGTGTCGCCGGGCCCCTGGCCCAGGTCCGGCCGGGCGAACTCGCCGGTGTCGCCGGGGCCGTAGTCGGGGCGGCTGAACTGCCCGGTGTCCCCCGGACCGCGGCCTTCCTGGCCGGGTACGGCGAACTCGCCGGTGTCGCCGGGGCCGCGGCCGAAGTCCGGGCGCTGGAACTCGGTGGTGTCGCCGGGGCCGCGGCCGAAGTCCGGGCGCTGGAACTCGGTGGTGTCGCCGGGGCCGCGGCCGAAGTCCGGACGCGGGAACTCGCCCGTGTCGCCCGGGCCGCGGCGCGGCTCGAACAGGTTGGGGCCGTCGCTCAGCTGGGGCAGCTCACCGGTGTCGCCGGGGCCGCGGTTGCCGAACGGATCGCGGCGCCCGCCCCCGGCGGGGTCGAGGTCCGGGCGGGCGAACTGGCCCGTCGTCTCGGGCTCCTCGTGGCCGCGTGGCCGGTCGCCCGCGTCCCGCGGTCCCGCCGTCCAGTCGTCCTGGGGCTGCGCACCCCAGCTGGTGCCGGGCGCCTGCGGGCCGGGAAGCTCACGTGCCGGGTCGCGCGAGGGCAGCTGCGGACGGTTGCCCTGGTCGCCGGCGTCGGCACGGCTGGGTGCGCCGGTCGGCGGGGCGACCGTCGGCCCCTGGTCGCCGCGCGTAGGCAGCGGGGGACGGCCCGAGGGGGCACCGGCACCGCTGCCGGGCCCGGCGGGGGGCTCGTTCCGTGGTGGGGCGGCCGACCGGCCGGGCGCCTCGAAGAGGTTCGGGCCGGCGGGGGCACCACCGCCGGAGGGACCCGCGCCGGCACCCGGGCCCGCACCGGCACCCGCCGGCCGGGCCGGAAGGCCACCGTCATTGCCGCCGCCGTTGCCGGGCAGCGCGGTGCGCGAACCCGCGCCGGGGACCTGCCGTCGCGAGGGCGACGAACCGAGCAGTCCCGCCGAGGCGTTGCCCTGCCCGCCGGCACCCGGACCGCCCTGGCCGCCGGGCCCGCCGGCCTTGCCGCCGGCGCCCTGCGGCGCCGGCTTGCGGCCACCCTGGGCGACGTCCACCGGCAGCATGACCAGCGCCGTCGTACCGCCCGAGTCGGACGGCCGGAGCTGGATGCGGATGCCGTGGCGCAGCGACAGCCGGCCGACCACGAACAGGCCCATGCGCCGGGACACCGACACGTCGACCGTGGGCGGCGAGGCCAGCCGCTCGTTGATCGCGGCCAGGTCCTCGGGCGAGAGCCCGATACCGGTGTCGTGGATCTCGACCAGCACCCGCCCGTCGGGCAGCGCGTGACCGGTGACCTTGACCTTGGTCTGCGGCGAGGAGAAGGAGGTGGCGTTCTCCAGCAGCTCGGCGAGCAGGTGCACGAGGTCGTTGACGACCCGGCCCGCGACCTCGGTCGCCGGGACCGAGCTGAGTTCGATGCGCTCGTACTGCTCCACCTCGGAGGCGGCCGCGCGGAGCACGTCCACCAGCGGGACCGGCCGGGTCCAGCGACGGCCGGGCTCCTCGCCCGCGAGAACCAGCAGGTTCTCACCGTTACGGCGCATGCGGGTCGCGAGGTGGTCGAGCTTGAACAGCGAGGACAACTGGTCCGGGTCGGCCTCGCGGCTCTCCAGCTCGGAGATGAGCGAGAGCTGACGCTGGATGAGGCCCTGGCTGCGGCGCGAGAGGTTGGTGAACATCGCGTTGACGTTGCCCCGCAGCAGCGCCTGTTCGGCGGCCAGCCGGACCGCCTCGCGGTGCACGTCGTCGAAGGCCGCGGCCACCTTGCCGATCTCGTCCCGGCTGTGCACACCGACGGACTCGACGGAGGTGTCCACGTCCTGCGGGTCGGACTCGGACAGCTGCTTGACCAGCTCGGGCAGCCGCTTCTCGGCGACGTCCTGCGCGGTGTCCTGGAGTCGGCGCAGCGAGCGGACCATGGAGCGGGCCACCACGAACGCGCCGATCAGCGAGACGCCGAGGACGAGCAGGATCAGCGCACCGTTGAGGACGGCGTCCTGCTGGGCGGAGTTGCGCAGCTCACGAGACTTCTGCGTCATCTCGCTGAGCAGCGTCTGCTCGATCTTGCCCATCTCGTCGATCTTGATACTGTCCTGGTCGTACCAGTCCAGATAGGTGCGCTTTTCGGCCTTGAGGCCATCGGGGTCGCGCACCGCCCGGTCGGCGTACATCGTCGCCGCCTTGATGTCCGGGCGGCTGTCCAGTGGCTCCAGCAGGTCCTCGGAGTTGCCCTGGCGGATCTGCTTGAAGCTGCCCAGTGCCTCGTTCTCCTTGTCGACCGCGGTCCTGGCGAACCGGCTGTCGTTGGCGGAGAACTCGGCGCCCTTGGGGTCGGCGAGGGCGGCGCTGATGAGCGCGCGCTGGATGGAGGCGTACTCCTTGGCGGAGGAGAAGGTGGCGAGCGCGCGGGTGTTGTTGATCATCGCGCGGTTGCTGGTCGCCTGGGCCATGTCCTGTGACAGCGACAGCAGCGAGGTGATCAGCTCGTTGTAGTCCTGGACCGTCAGCGAGTAGTACTGGTTGTTGTCATATGCCGTGTCACGGATATCGTTGATCTTGCCCAGCTGGCGGTCGATGTTGACCAGCGTGGACTGCACACCGGCCATCGACTGGTCACCGGGCTCGACGTTGTCGGTGGCCTTGCGGAAGGCCGCGATCGCGCGGTCGGTGTCCTCGCGCGTGGAGACGACGCCGTCGTCCTTCTCGTTGCCCTTGCTCGCCAGCGGCCCCGCCGACTTGTCCCGCTCCGCCTGGAGCGCGTTCGACAGCTGGGTGGCCTGCTGCGTCATCTCGGTGAGCAGCTTCATCTGGTCGAGCTGCTGAATGTTGTCCAGCGAGGTGTCGATACGCAGCGCCCCCAGTGTGGTCGCGGCGACCACCGGGAGCGCCAGCAGGGAGACCAGCCGGGTACTGATGCGCCAGTTCTTGAGGGCCATCTTGGCGCCGGGCCCGCTGGGTGCCGTCGGCGTGCCGGCCTCGGCAGTGCCGCCGCCACCGCTGGGCGCGCTGGTCTTCGTAGCGCTCTTGGAGCCGGCCTCGGGGCCCTGGTCGGCCGGGGGCCGCCCGCCGCCCTGGGCACGCTGAGGCGAGGAGCCGCGGTCGGTCCCACCGCGCGGCTCCGGGTCCGCCGAAGTTTCCCCGCGGCCCTGGCGGGCCTGGGGAGACTCCATACCATCCCTCTTGAAACGTCCCTGCACTAGCGTCGCAACCTCTGGACCAGGCGCTCCACCGGGTCAGCGGTGGAGCGGTGTCGAGTCGAGGGGACCGCGGCCCCCCATTTCGGTCGTGAGTGACCGGCGCGCTTCCTTTCGTATATCGACAAGAGGAGCCCCCGCCGCTCGGCGCCTCTGTGTCCTGCGCCCCCATGCGCGCCGGTTGATTCCCACGGCGGTCCCGGGAATTCCAGCACAGTGCCGGATGCTGCAACAAGGGCAAGCGGTAAGGCTGTGACGCGCGTGACGCTCAGTGCGGGATCTATTACCGGACGTAGAAAGTCATGTCTGCGATAACGGACTTTTGTGAACGAGTCGATCGCGGCCGCGGCGTGCCCGGCTAGCGATGATCGAGAGCGGAACGTCTGGTTCGGGGATGCAATGTCCGTTTCGAGGCGCGAAGAGCGTGTCGTTAATGCGGCATTTGCCGGATCACTCGTGAGCAAAATCACATGCTGCTCGAGACTTTTTCCGCGATTCCATGGGCAAGGCCGCACCTAGCCTGACGCTTTACACCACCAGTGCATACGACAACCACGCGAGGCGTAAACCCAGTGAAGACGACGATGATGTTCCGCACGATAGCCAACCCCCGGCGCACCACCCTGGCCCATCTCGGGGACGCCGAGGAGCTGCGGACCGAGACCGGCGCTCAGGGCGACCAGCCTGAGCACCCCGTCGAACTGCCCACCCAGACCGCCAACCCCCGGCGCACCGTGCTGACCGAGGCCCCCGGCCACTGAGCCCCTTGCTTTGGGGCTCGGTTCTCCCCCAGCTACCGCTGGGAGGTGCCCCCGGCCGGCGTCCCGTGCCGGGGACGGCCGAGCCGACCCGGCGGCGCGCGGGAGGCGGGGCGATAGCCTGGAGCGTCAGTCTCCAGCGAGTTCAGTTAAGGGGCACCAGCTTCCCGTGCGCATCGCCAGATTCTCCATCGATGGCAACGTCGCCTTCGGAGTGGTCGAAGGCGAGCCGTCCGACCAGGGCGGCCCCGTCGTCGACATCATCAAGGGACACCCCTTCGCCGAATTCGAGCGCTCGGGGCAGAAGGTCCCGCTCAGCAAGGTCCGGCTGCTGCCGCCCGTCCTGCCCAACAAGGTCGTGGGCGTGGGCCGCAACTACGCCGAGCACGCCGCCGAACTCGGCAACGAGGTCCCCGACGTTCCGGTCGTCTTCTTCAAGCCGTCCACCTCGGTGATCGGCCCCGGCGACCCGATCGCCTACCCCTCCTTCTCCTCCGAGGTGCACCACGAGGCCGAGCTGGCCGTGGTCATCGGACGGATGTGCCGCGAGGTCCCGCGCGAGCGCGTGGCCGACGTCATCCTCGGCTACACCTGCGGCAACGACATCACCGCGCGCGACGCGCAGCGGAGTGAGAAGCAGTGGGCGCGGGCGAAGGGCTTCGACGGCTCCTGCCCGCTGGGCCCCTGGGTGGAGACCGACATCGACCTGGAGCGGGCCGGCGACCTCGGGGTCATGTGCACCGTCAACGGCGAACAGCGGCAGCTGGGCCGCACCAGCGAGATGGTCCGCTCGATCGAGGACCTCATCGTGCACATCACCGAGGCGATGACGCTGCTCCCCGGCGACGTCGTGCTCACCGGTACCCCGGCGGGCGTCGGCCCGCTCACCGTCGGCGACGAGGTCGCCGTCACCATCGAAGGCATCGGCACTCTCACCAACAAGGTGATCAAGCGTGGCTAGCGCAAGCTCCCCCGCCCCCGTGCGGGTTCGTTTCTGTCCCTCGCCGACCGGCAACCCCCATGTGGGCCTGGTCCGCACCGCCCTCTTCAACTGGGCGTTCGCCCGCCACCACGGCGGCACCCTGGTCTTCCGCATCGAGGACACCGACGCGGCGCGCGACTCCGAGGAGTCGTACGCGCAGCTGCTGGACGCCATGCGCTGGCTGGGTTTCGACTGGGACGAGGGCCCCGAGATCGGCGGCCCGCACGCGCCCTACCGCCAGTCGGAGCGCATGGACCTCTACGCCGATGTCGCGGCCAAGCTGCTCGACGCCGGCCACGCCTACCGCTGCTACTGCACGGCCGAGGAGCTGGAGGAGCGCCGCGAGGCGGCCCGCAAGGCCGGCCGCCCGTCCGGCTACGACGGCACCTGCCGCACGCTGACCGCCGAGCAGATCGCGGCGCATGAGGCCGAGGGCCGCGCCTCGATCGTCCGCTTCCGGATGCCCGACGAGCCGATCACCTTCACCGACCTGGTGCGCGGCGAGCTGACCTTCACCCCGGACAACGTTCCGGACTACGGCATCGTGCGCGCCAACGGCGCCCCCCTCTACACGCTCGTCAACCCCGTCGACGACGCGCTGATGGAGATCACCCACGTGCTGCGCGGCGAGGACCTGCTGTCCTCCACCCCGCGCCAGATCGCGCTGTACCGGGCGCTCGCGGAGATCGGCGTGGGGGGCGGCCTGGTGCCCGCCTTCGGTCATCTCCCGTACGTCATGGGCGAGGGCAACAAGAAGCTGTCCAAGCGCGACCCCCAGTCGTCGCTGAACCTCTACCGGGAGCGCGGCTTCCTCCCCGAGGGGCTGCTCAACTACCTCTCCCTGCTGGGCTGGTCGCTCTCGGCCGACCGGGACGTCTTCTCCTTGGAGGAGATGGTCGCCGCGTTCGACATCTCGGGTGTCAATGCCAATCCGGCGCGCTTCGACCTCAAGAAGGCCGAGGCGATCAACGCGGACCACATCCGGCAGCTCGACGTCAAGACCTTCATCGAGGCGTGCGGTCCCTGGCTCCAGGCCCCGCACGCGCCTTGGTCCCCGGACCGCTTCGACGCGTCCGCCTTCGAGGCGCTGGCCCCGCTGGCCCAGACCCGGCTGACGGTGCTGTCCGACATCACCGCCAACGTCGACTTCCTCTTCCTGGCGGAGCCGGTGGAGGACGAGGCATCGTGGACGAAGGCCATGAAGCCCGGCGCGGACGCCCTGCTCGCGACCGCCCGCGCGAAGATCGCGGACATCTCCGGGACCGACTGGCAGGCGGAGCCCCTCAAGGAGGCCGTCCTCGCCGCCGGTGAGGAGCACGGTCTCAAGCTGGGCAAGGCGCAGGCCCCGGTCCGCGTCGCCGTCACCGGCCGCACGGTCGGCCTGCCGCTGTTCGAGTCCCTGGAGGTCCTGGGGCGCGAGCGCACACTGGCCCGCATCGACGCGGCACTGGCCAAGCTGTCCGCCTGACGCCGGGAGGTGCGCCGCGTGCCCGGTGCGCGGCGCCACCACCCCGGCAATCCGTTTTGGTGGCCCGTCCACCATCGGGTAATGTTCTTCCTGCGCCGCCCGGGCGGGCCGAAAGGCCGGACGGAGGCGTAACCCAGACAACACCCCGACAGGGGTGGCGTTTTGGTGGGGTATGGTGTAATTGGCAGCACGAGTGATTCTGGTTCACTTAGTCTAGGTTCGAGTCCTGGTACCCCAGCAAGAGATCTTCCCGATTTTGTCGAGAATCTCTTGATCAAGCAAGACCAGGCCCCCGTTGTGTAGCGGCCTAGCACGCCGCCCTCTCAAGGCGGTAGCGCCGGTTCGAATCCGGTCGGGGGTACAGATCTCCAGGTATTACGGAGATCGCTAGGGCCCCCGTTGTGTAGCGGCCTAGCACGCCGCCCTCTCAAGGCGGTAGCGCCGGTTCGAATCCGGTCGGGGGTACTGGTCTATACCATGGGCTATGGTGTAATTGGCAGCACGAGTGATTCTGGTTCATTTAGTCTAGGTTCGAGTCCTGGTAGCCCAGCGCAGTACAGGATGTGCTGATTCAGGCCCCCGTTGTGTAGCGGCCTAGCACGCCGCCCTCTCAAGGCGGTAGCGCCGGTTCGAATCCGGTCGGGGGTACGTACAGGGAAGGCCCTCCGTGGTGACACGGAGGGCCTTCCCTCGTTATGCCTCGCCGAAGCGGCGGCCGGACTCCTCGGCCTCGGCGAGCCGCCGCAGGCTCAGCAGCACCGGCTCGTACAGCACGGTCAGGGCGACGGACGCCTCGATCTGCTCGGTCGGCGTGTCGTACGTCTCCACCACATCCAGTTCGTGGACGGCCAGTTCGGAGGCCAGTCGGGCGTACGGCAGCAAGTGGTCGGTGTCGTGCGGGTATCCGAGGCGGGCCAGCGACGCGATGGCCTCCACCAGCATCCGGTAGGCGGGGGAGGGGGCCCCGGTCTCCGGGTTGCAGCCCCAGCCGATCCGCTCCAGCAGCGCGTCCGCCTGCTCCCGGGCGCGGGCCGCCTCCGGGGCGTCCGCACCGTCTTCATCGGGTTCGGAGTCGTGCGGCAGCGCCCAGATCGCGGCGCCCAGCCGCAGATGCTGGCTCAGCGACTCGTCCTCGGCGGCCTTCAGCACCTCGCGCGCGGTGGCCACCGGCATCCGGCCGACCTGGATCAGCGCCCGCACCAGCCGGAGCCTGCGCAGATGCTCCTCCCCGTACTCGGCCTTCGTGGCGGTGAGGCGTTCGCCGGGCGGCAGCAGCCCTTCGCGCAGGTAGTACTTGATCGTCGCGGTGGACACCCCGCTGCGCTCGCTCAGCTCCGCCAGTCGCATGCCGTATGCAGCCTTCCCTTGCGTCCTTCGTTGGAGAGTGCCACTATCCAAGTATTGGATAGTGGCACTACCCAATCTATCGCGACGTCGGAACGAGGGGATCGCCATGGGTGCCGATGTGATCGAAGGCCGGATGACCGCCGAGGGCGAGGGGGAGGTGACCGTTTTCCTCATCGGGATGCGCGTCAACCGCTTCCGCGCGCTGCGCAGCTGGCTGCCGGTGTTCAACGCCATGCCGCGGATGCTGCGCGAGCTGTCACGGGACAAGGAGAGCGGGCTGCTGGGCTACCAGCTGCTGGTCGGCCCGCCCCGGGTGGTGTACGTCGTCCAGTACTGGGACTCGCACGAGAAGCTCCTGGCGTACGCCTCCGCGCAGGACAAGGAGCACCGCCCGGCGTGGGCCGCGTTCAACCGGCGGGCGCGGGAGGGCCGGGGGAAGGTCGGCATCTGGCACGAGACGTACGCCGTACCGGCCGGTGCGCACGAGGCGCTCTACTACGACATGCCGGCGTTCGGGCTGGCCAAGGCCACCGGAGTCGTCCCGGTCGGCCGCCGCGGCGAGCGCGCGGCCGACCGGCTGTCGCTGAAGGACGCGTAGGGGGCGTGCCCATGGCGCTTGGGTAACCCCGTCCGGGCGGCCGGGGGCACCTCCCGGCGGGAGCTGGGGGAGAACCGGGCCCCTGAAAAAGGGGCGGGCATCAGTTCCCGCGGCGCAGGGCGTCCGAGAGGCGCGCGGCCGCGTCGATGACGGCCTGGGCGTGCATCCGGCCCGGGTGGCGGGTCAGCCGCTCGATCGGTCCGGAGACCGAGACGGCGGCGACCACGCGGTTGGACGGGCCGCGCACCGGGGCGGACACGGACGCGACGCCCGGCTCCCGCTCGCCGATCGACTGGGCCCAGCCCCGCCGCCGTACGCCGGAAAGGGCCGTCGCGGTGAAGCGGGCGCCCTGAAGGCCCCGGTGCAGCCGCTCCGGCTCCTCCCAGGCCATGAGGATCTGGGCCGCCGAGCCCGCCTTCATGGGGAGGGTGGAGCCGACCGGCACGGTGTCCCGCAATCCGGACAGCCGCTCGGCCGCCGCGACGCAGATGCGCATGTCGCCCTGGCGCCGGTAGAGCTGCGCGCTCTCCCCGGTCACGTCCCTGAGGTGGGTGAGGACCGGCCCGGCGGTGGCGAGCAGCCGGTCCTCGCCCGCCGCCGCGGCCAGCTCGGCCAGGCGAGGGCCCAGGATGAAGCGGCCTTGCATGTCACGCGCCACCATCCGGTGGTGCTCGAGTGCGACCGCGAGTCGGTGCGCCGTGGGGCGCGCGAGACCGGTGGCCCCGACCAGCCCCGCGAGGGTGGCCGGACCGGACTCCAGAGCGCTCAATACCAGAGCCGCCTTGTCGAGAACGCCGACGCCGCTAGAGTTGTCCATGAAACGATACTCGCGTCTCACAGTGTGAAACGCAAGTTCAATTTTTCGGGATACCCGCCACTCTGGAATGGCGGGCCCGCAGGCCAGGGCACGCACTCGACACGAGTTGGGCCGGCGAAGTGGCCGGTCGGAGGGAAAGCGATGGGACGGACACTCGCGGAGAAGGTCTGGGACGACCATGTCGTCCGGCACGCCGATGGCGAGCCGGACCTCCTCTTCATCGATCTGCACCTGCTGCACGAGGTGACCAGCCCGCAGGCGTTCGACGGCCTTCGCAAGGCCGGACGCCAGGTGCGCCGTACCGATCTCACCATCGCGACCGAGGATCACAACACCCCGACCCTCGACATCGACAAGCCGATCGCGGACCCCGTCTCCCGTACCCAGTTGGAGACGCTGCGCAAGAACTGCGCGGAGTTCGGAGTGCGTCTGCATCCGCTGGGCGACGTCGAGCAGGGCGTTGTCCACGTAGTGGGACCGCAGCTGGGACTGACCCAGCCCGGCACCACCGTCGTCTGCGGTGACAGCCATACCTCCACCCACGGCGCCTTCGGCGCGCTCGCGTTCGGCATCGGCACCAGCCAGGTCGAGCACGTGCTGGCCACCCAGACGCTGCCGCTCGCGCCGTTCAAGACCATGGCGGTCACCGTCGAGGGCGAGCTGCCCGAGACCGTCACCGCCAAGGACCTGATCCTGGCGATCATCGCCCGCATCGGCACCGGCGGCGGCCAGGGCTTCGTGATCGAGTACCGCGGCGAGGCCATCGAGAAGCTCTCGATGGAGGCCCGGATGACCGTGTGCAACATGTCCATCGAGGCGGGCGCCCGGGCGGGCATGATCGCCCCGGACGAGACCACCTTCGACTACCTCAAGGGCCGCCCGCACGCCCCGGAGGGCGCGGAGTGGGACGCGGCCGTCGCGTACTGGCGCACGCTGTGCAGTGACGACGACGCGGTGTTCGACCGCGAGGTCGTCATCGACGCCTCCGAGTTGGCCCCGTTCGTCACCTGGGGCACCAACCCCGGTCAGGGCGCGCCGCTGTCGGAGTCGGTGCCGGACCCGGCCACCTTCGAGGACGCCAGCGAGAAGTACGCCGCCGAGAAGGCCCTGGAGTACATGGGTCTGACGGCCGGTCAGCCGCTGCGCGAGATCAAGGTGGACACCGTCTTCGTCGGCTCCTGCACCAACGGCCGCATCGAGGACCTGCGCTCCGCCGCCTCGATCCTGTCCGGTCGTTCGGTGGCCGACGGGGTGCGGATGCTGGTGGTCCCGGGCTCGGTGCGGGTGGCGCTGCAGGCCGTGGAGGAGGGGCTGGACAAGGTGTTCACCCAGGCCGGCGCCGAGTGGCGGCACGCGGGCTGCTCGATGTGTCTGGGCATGAACCCCGACCAGCTCGCCCCCGGTGAGCGCTCGGCGTCCACCTCCAACCGCAACTTCGAGGGCAGGCAGGGCAAGGGCGGCCGTACCCACCTGGTCTCGCCGCAGGTCGCCGCCGCCACCGCGGTGCTCGGCCATCTGGCCTCGCCCGCCGACCTGTCCGACGCCGACGTCACCGTTCCCGTGGGGGTCTGAGCAGCCATGGAAGCATTCACCACGCACACCGGCCGGGCCGTTCCGCTGCGCCGCAGCAACGTCGACACGGACCAGATCATCCCGGCGCACTGGCTCAAGAAGGTCACCCGCGACGGTTTCGAGGACGGGCTGTTCGAGGCCTGGCGCAAGGACCCGGAGTTCGTGCTCAACCGGTCCGAGCACAAGGGCGGGACCGTTCTGGTGGCCGGCCCCGACTTCGGCACCGGCTCCTCGCGCGAGCACGCGGTGTGGGCGCTGCAGAACTACGGCTTCAAGGCCGTGATCTCCTCGCGCTTCGCCGACATCTTCCGCGGCAACTCGCTCAAGAACGGTCTGCTGACCGTCGTCCTGCCGCAGGAGACCGTGGACCGGCTGTGGAAGCTGGTCGAGTCGGACCCCGCCGCGGAGGTCACCGTGGACCTCGTCGACCGTCAGGTTCGAGCCGAGGGAATCTCGGCTGATTTTGAGCTTGACGAGAACGCCCGGTGGCGACTCCTGGAGGGGCTGGACGACATCAGTCTCACCCTCAGGGAGGAGGCCGACATCGTCGCGTACGAGGGTCGTCGCCCCTCCTTCAAGCCCAGCACGACGGTGCTCTGACCCCCCGGTTTCCCCTGCACAGAGCGGGTTTGGCATGATGCGCCGCCAGTCCTCGGACTGGCGGCGCATCGTCATGTTGAGGCCCCGTGAAGCGACAACTCGCCTCAGATGGCACAATCAGTGCATGGAACGCGACGGCCAACTCGAGCTCTACGGTCTTGTCGCCGCCCGGCTCAAGGAAGCGCACACAAGGGTGCGCACACTGCAAGTCCCGGAGGGCGTACGGATGGCGCTGTCCCGGAAGCTGCTGGTGATCACTGCAGCGGCGAAACACGATCTCGCAGACGCGGCACGGCGTCTGGAGCGGTTGATGAACGACCTCGACGAGGGCCGTTTCCCCGAAGATCCCGACTCCGACACAAGTCCATGACGACCGAGTGCGTTGCGGCACAAGGGTGATTAGCCCGTTTCGTGTTTGATTTGCGGTATATATCTGCCTAACGTGCGAAAAAGCTTGAACACATTCGTTCTGGCAATGTCTCCGAAGGGGAAGACGTGAACAAGGCGCAGCTCGTAGAAGCGATTGCAGACAAGGTCGGCGGCCGACAGCAGGCTGCCGACGCGGTCGACGCGGTACTGGACGCCATCGTCCGCGCGGTGGTCGGCGGGGATCGAGTTTCGGTCACCGGTTTCGGTTCGTTCGAGAAGGTGGAACGGCCTGCCAGGTACGCCCGTAACCCGCAGACCGGGGAGCGGGTCCGGGTCAAGAAGACCTCCGTGCCCCGTTTCCGCGCGGGCCAGGGCTTCAAGGACCTGGTGAGCGGCTCGAAGAAGCTGCCGCGGGGCGGCGAGGTGTCCGTGAAGAAGGCCCCCAAGGGCAGCCTCCAGGTCGCCGCGAAGAAGGCCGCGGCCAAGAAGGCCACCGCCAAGAAGGCGGCTCCGGCGAAGAAGGCCGCCGCCAAGAAGGCCCCGGCGAAGAAGGCGACCGCCAAGAAGGCGGCTCCGGCGAAGAAGGCGGCTCCGGCGAAGAAGACGACCGCCAAGAAGGCCGCGGCGAAGAAGGCCCCGGCGCGCAAGACGACCGCGCGCAAGGCCCCCGCCAAGAAGACCACCACCGCCAGGAAGCGCTAGTCGTCGCCGCACAGCGGCACCGTTCACGCGCCGGGCCGGGCTCCGAAGAGGGAGCCCGGCCCGCGGTGCGTCATGGACCCGGAACCACCGCCGGGGGCCTCAGAACGTCTGCAGGGTGATGAAGACGACGCGCCGGTCGTCCCCCTCGCCCGCCACCTCGATCCGCACCCGCTGCCCGGGCCGCAGCATCCGCAGCCCCCCGGCGTCGAAGGCCGCCGCGTCGAACGGCAGGGGCGTGCCGTCGTCGAGCAGCACACTGCCCGTACGGGCGTCGGGGTCGTAGGTGTATGCCGTTCCCTGCATACCCGTCAGCCTAGTCCGCACCACCGACGGACTCCCCGCCGGGCACCCTCCACGCCCCGGGCAGCGTGGCCCGGGGGTCGGGCGGGCGGGGCGTGCCGCACAGGCGGGCCGTGTGGGTGCCCACGCCCAGGGCCAGCGCCGCGCGCAGATCCTCGCCGGTGTCCACGTCGCGCCGCACCGACTCGACCCCGGGCAGCTCGATCTCGTACGCGCCGGACGCCCGGTGCCGGGCCCGGGAGGCGCCCCCGAAGGCGGGGGCGAGGTCGGAGCCCGGCGCCGCCGCGAGGAGTGTCGTGCCGACCCCCGCCGCGTCCGCCAGAAAGGCGCGTGGGAAGCCCGTGGCGGCTTCGAGCACCTGGTCGAGGTCGGCCGTCCGCAATGCCGGGAGATCGGCGTTCAGCGCCGCTACGGGGGCCCTGGGGCGGCCCTCCCGTACCGTCCGGGCGCCGTGCGCGAGCGCCGCGTTCAGCCCGCGCCCCGGCGTATCGGGCAGGATGCGCGCGCCGAGGGCCGCCAGCTCGCGCCCGGCGAGCGGATCGTCCGTGACCACGGTCACCCCGCCGACGCGCCGGCCGGCCAGCGCCGCGCCCACCGTGTCCTTGGCGAACGCCAGCGCGAGACCCGGCCGCAGGGCGTCCCCGGCGGCGGAGGAGAGCCTGCTCTTCGCCCGTGAGAGGGGTTTCAGCGGCACCACCAGCGTCCACACCACAGGGCTTGCGTTTCTTCCCACGGATCCCATTCTCGCCTGCTGCCCGGTTCGCCCCGGACGTCGCGGGGTTACGGTGTTCTCGACAGACCGAGTACCTGGAGCGACACTTGTGCGGCTGCCCGGACGGCAGCAAGTCAGCAGGTCAGCAGGGTCCAAGAGGAGGATGTTCCGAGTGTCCGGCCGCAGAATCGGCTTCTGGTACCGCATGGCGGCGGTCATGGTGAAACCGCCCATGGTGGTTCTGTTCAAGCGGGACTGGCACGGAATGGAGCACATTCCCGCCGACGGTGGCTTCATCACCGCGATCAACCACAACTCGTATCTCGACCCGCTCTCCTACGCGCACTTCCAGTACAACAGCGGACGCGTGCCCCGCTTCCTCGCCAAGGCCGCCCTCTTCAAGGGCGGCTTCGTCGGCACGATGCTGCGCGGCACGGGGCAGATCCCCGTCTACCGCGAGTCGACCGACGCGGCCAACGCCTTCCGGGCGGCCGTCGACGCCATCAACAAGGGCGAGTGCGTGGCCTTCTACCCCGAGGGCACCCTGACCCGCGACCCCGACCTGTGGCCGATGCGCGGCAAGACCGGCGCCGCCAGAGTCGCCCTGCTCACCAAGGCCCCCGTCATCCCGGTCGCGCAGTGGGGCGCCAACGAGGCCGTACCGCCGTACGCCAAGGAGAAGAAGGTCAGGCTGTTCCCGCGCAAGACCCTCAGGGTGCTCGCGGGCCCGCCGGTGGACCTGTCCGAGTACTACGGCCAGGAGCCGACCGCCGACGTGCTGCGGGCGGCCACCGACACCATCATGGCCGCGGTCACCGAACTCCTCGCCGAGGTCCGCGGCGAGCCGGTGCCGGCCGCCCGCGCGCACGACGTCGCCGCCGACCAGCCGCACCCCGTGGCCGAACGCCCCGTCGCCGAAGAGGAGAGCAAGTGACGCGCTGCGCCGTCTACGGCACCGGGTCCTGGGGCACCGCGTTCGCGATGGTGCTCGCCGACGCCGGCTGCGAGGTGACGCTGTGGGGCCGCAGGCCCGATGTCGTCGAGGCCATCAACACCGGCCGCACCAATCCCGACTACTTCCCCGGCATCCGCCTCCCCGGCGGGGTGCGGGCCACCACCGACCCGGCCGAGGCCGCGCGCGACGCGGAGTTCACCGTCTTCTCCGTTCCCTCCCAGACGCTGCGCGGCAACCTCGCCGCATGGGCCCCGCTGCTGCCGTCCGACACCGTGCTGGTCTCCCTGATGAAGGGCGTCGAACTCGGCACGGCCAAGCGGATGAGCGAGGTCATCGCGGAGGTCGCGGGGGCGCCCGCGGAGCGCGTCGCGGTGCTCACCGGCCCCAACCTCGCCAAGGAGATCGCCGCCCGGCAGCCCGCGGCCTCCGTGGTGGCCTGCCGGGACGAGGACGTGGCGCGCCGCCTCCAGACCGCGTGCCACACCCCCTACTTCCGCCCGTATACCAACACCGACGTCGTCGGATGCGAACTCGGCGGCGCGGTGAAGAACGTCATCGCGCTGGCCGTCGGCATCGCGGACGGCATGGGCCTCGGCGACAACGCCAAGGCGTCCCTCATCACCCGAGGGCTCGCCGAAACGACCCGTCTGGGCCTCGCGATGGGCGCAGACGCGCACACCTTCGCGGGCCTGGCGGGCATGGGCGACCTGGTCGCCACCTGCTCCTCGCCGCTGTCCCGCAACCACACCTTCGGCACCAACCTGGGCCGCGGCATGACACTGGAGGAGACGATCGCGGTCACCCGGCAGACGGCGGAGGGCGTCAAGTCGTGCGAGTCCGTGGCGGATCTCGCCCGGCGCCACGACGTCGACATGCCGATCACCGAGACCGTGGTGGGCATCGTCCACGACGGCAAACAGCCGCTCGTCGCGCTCAAAGAGCTGATGTCGCGCAGCGCGAAGGCCGAGCGGCACTGACGCCGTCCGAACCGCAAGGTAACCTCAACGCGATATGAGCAGCCAGACTCCTTCCTCAAGCCCTGTCCCGGCTTCCTCCTCCGGTGAGCCGCGCAAGCCGCGCGTCGCCGTCGTCTTCGGCGGACGCAGCTCCGAGCACGCCATTTCCGTGGTCACCGCGGGGGCCGTGCTGCGCGCCATCGACCGCGAGAAGTACGACGTGCTGCCGATCGGCATCACGGCGGACGGCCGTTGGGCGCTGACCGCCGACGAGCCCGAGCGGATGGCCATCGCGGACCGGCAGCTCCCGAGCGTCGACCGGCTCGCCGAGTCCGAGGAGGGGTCGGTCGTGCTGCCGGTCGACCCGGGCAGCCGCGAGGTCGTCTACAGCGAGCCGGGCGCGGTGCCCAAGGCGCTCGGCGACGTCGACGTCGTCTTCCCCATGCTGCACGGCCCGTACGGCGAGGACGGCACCCTCCAGGGGCTGCTGGAGCTGTCCGGGGTTCCCTATGTGGGCGCCGGGGTGCTGGCCTCCGCGGTCGGCATGGACAAGGAGTACATGAAGCGGGTGTTCGTCTCGTTCGGGCTGCCCGTCGGCCCGTACGAGGTGATCCGCCCCCGCGACTGGGAGCGGGACCCCGCCGCCGCCCGCACCAGGATCACCGACTTCGCCGCCGAGCACGGCTGGCCGCTCTTCGTGAAGCCCTCGCGGGCCGGTTCCTCCATCGGCATCACCAAGGTCGACGGCCCGGAGCAGTTGGACGAGGCGATCGAGGCGGCCCGGCAGCACGACCCCAAGGTCATCGTGGAGGCGCTGCTGCGCGGCCGCGAGATCGAGTGCGGGGTGCTGGAATTCGAGGACGGACCGCGGGCCAGCGTGCCCGCCGAGATCCCCCCGGTCTCCACCCACGACTTCTACGACTTCGAGGCCAAGTACATCGACGCGGCCCCCGGTGTCGTGCCGGCGCCGCTCACCGCGGAGGAGACCGAGCGGGTCCAGGAGCTGGCGGTGCGCGCGTTCGACGTGGTGTCCTGCGAGGGCCTGGTGCGCGCGGACTTCTTCCTGCTGGACAGCGGCGAGTTCGTGATCAACGAGATCAACACGATGCCCGGCTTCACCCCGATCTCCATGTACCCGCGCATGTGGCAGGAGAGCGGCGTGAGCTACCCGGAGCTGGTGGACCGGCTCATCCAGGCCGCGCTGCGCCGCTCCACGGGGCTGCGCTAGACAGGGCCTGGACGCGGCCCGGCCCGCGTGCGTCACACCACACCCACCGGAATGGTCTTCTTGACGGGGCCCGCGAGGTCGATCAGCGCATCGACCTCGGGGGCGTACTTCCCCGGCACCGTGACCTCCACGAACGCCCTGCGCAGCACGGTGGTGAAGCGATAGCCGCCGTCCTGCTTCTGCGGCAGCCACTCGACGCCGTTCACCTCGGCCGCCTCCGACCGGGGGTTGTAGTGTGCGTCGCCGGGGTCGAGCACCTTCGGCCGGGCGACACCGCAGCGCAGCCGCACCGCGGGATCGCCCCATACGGCGGTGAAGTCCGAAGCGGGCCCGGCGGTGCGCCGCCGCAGCCCGTCCACGGCCCTCGGCAGGTCCCTGTGCAACGCCCGGCACTCCGCGGCCGCCCGCGCCGGAGGGCTGGGAACCGCGGAAGCGCCGGTGGCGTCGGAAACGTCGGCGCAGCCGCCCGCCGACAGCACGATCAGCGCCGCCGCGGCGGACAGCGGCGCCGACCGACGGGTGACAGTACGGTGTGCGGAACTCACCGGCCGAGCATACGGGGGAGCTGGATCTAGATATGTACCACCGGGCAGGTGAGCGTGCGCGTGATCCCCTCCACTTTCTGGACTTTCGCGACCACCATGCGGCCGAGTTCGTCGACCGTCTCGGCCTGGGCGCGCACGATCACGTCGTACGGACCCGTGACGTCCTCGGCTTGTATCACCCCCGGGAGCTTGGCGATGACGTCGGCGACGGTCGAGGCCTTGCCGACCTCGGTCTGGATCAGGATGTACGCCTGTACCACGGAACCTCCAGGGCGGCTACGAGGATCATGTGGGGAGAAGGGACGCCACGGTACCGCGTCGCCACGCGGCGAGGGGAGACCCGCGCGGCGTGCGCGGCGCGGCAGGCACAGGGCCACGAGCACGAAGGGGCAATGCGATGAAGGGCACCGTGGGCGAGTTGGGGGAGTTCGGGCTCATCAGGGAGCTCACTTCCCGGCTCACCACCACCTCGGCGGTGAGGCTGGGGCCCGGGGACGACGCTGCGGTCGTGGCCGCGCCGGACCGCAGGGTGGTGGCCAGTACGGACGTCCTGCTGGAGGGCAGGCACTTCCGCCGGGACTGGTCCACCGCCTATGACGTCGGCCGCAAGGCAGCCGCGCAGAACCTCGCGGACATCGCGGCCATGGGCGCGGTGCCGACCGCGCTGCTGCTGGGCCTGGTGGTGCCCGCGGATCTGCCGGTGACCTGGCCGGCCGAGATGATGGACGGGATCCGCGACGAATGCCAGGTGGCGGGCGCCGCGGTGGTCGGCGGCGACGTGGTGCGCGGAGACGCCATCACCATCGCCATCACCGCCCTGGGCGATCTGCGCAACCACGAGCCGGTCACCCGATCCGGTGCCCGGCCGGGCGACGTTGTCGCCGTCACCGGCTGGCTGGGCTGGTCGGCCGCCGGGCACGCGGTGCTCTCGCGCGGCTTCCGGTCGCCGCGCGCGTTCGTCGAGGCGCACCGCCGCCCGGAGCCGCCGTACCACGCGGGACCGGCCGCCGCCGGTCTCGGCGCGACGGCGATGACCGACGTCAGCGACGGGCTGGTGGCCGACCTCGGGCACATCGCCGAGGCCAGCCAGGTCCGTATCGATCTGCGCTCGGGGGACATCGACATCCCCTCGCAGATGTCGGACATCGGGCAGGCGGTGGGCGTCGACCCGATCCAGTGGGTGCTCAGCGGGGGAGAGGACCACGCGATCGTGGCCACCTTCCCGTCGGACGTGAAGCTGCCCGCCCGCTGGAAGGTGATCGGCGAGGTGCTCAACCCGTCGGCGCTGCCGCAGGTGACGGTCGACGGGGCGCCCTGGCTGCACGCGGGCTGGGACCATTTCGGGGACGAGCCGGGCGCCGAGTAGATTCGGCCGTATGGCCATGTCCAGCGATGCCCCCCGCGCTCCCCGTGTTCTCCGCGTTCCCCGTGACCGCCAGGCGCCCGTGCGCGTCCTCACCGTCGCCGGATCGGACTCCGGCGGCGGTGCGGGCATTCAGGCCGACCTGAAGACGATGCTGGCCCTGGGCGCGCACGGGATGAGCGTGCTCACCGCGGTGACGGCGCAGAACTCCCGGGGCGTCCAGGGCGCCTGGGAGCTGCCCGCGGAAGCCGTCCGCGCCCAGTTCCGCAGCGTGGTGGACGACATCGGCGTCCAGGCGGTCAAGACGGGCATGCTGGCGACCCCCGAGCTGGTCGAGACCGTCGCCGGGCTGCTCGCGGGGCTGCCCGCCCCGGTGGTCGTCGACCCGGTCGGGGTCTCCAAGCACGGCGATCCGCTGCTGGCCGCCGAGGCGCTGGACGCGGTCCGCACCAAGCTGCTGCCCACCGCCACCGTCGCCACCCCCAACCTGGACGAGGTCGCCCAGCTGACCGGCATCCGGGCCGGTTCGGAGGGCGACCTGCGGCGGGCGGCGCGCGCGGTGCTGGACTTCGGCCCGCGCTGGGCGCTGATCAAGGGTGGTCATCTGCAGGGCGACGCGGTGGATCTGCTCACCGACGGCACCGAGGAGCACTGGCTGCGGGCGCCCCGCTACGACAACCGCCACACCCACGGCACCGGCTGCACCCTCGCCTCGGCGATCGCCACCTACCTCGCGGGCGGCCTGGCCGTCCCGGAGGCCGTGGGGGCGGCCAAGGAGTACGTCACGGGCGCGATCGCCGCAGGCTTCCCCCTGGGCACGGGCATCGGCCCGGTCGACCACGGCTGGCTGTCCGGGCGGGCCCGGGCGTAGCAGAGCATGCGTAAAGGCCGGTCCACGTCATCGGTGGACCGGCCTCGGCAACCGGAATCCCGCTTGCGCGGGGGAAGGCGTGCGCCTAGCGCGAGACCTTGCCGGCCTTGATGCACGAGGTGCAGACGTTGAGCCGCTTCGGGGTCCGACCGACCACAGCGCGCACCGTCTGGATGTTGGGGTTCCAACGACGGCGGGTGCGGCGGTGCGAGTGCGAGATGTTGTTGCCGAAGCCCGGCCCCTTGCCGCAGACGTCGCAGTTGGCAGCCACGGGTTACTCCAAAGACGGGTCAGCCTCGCTTCCCGCGAGGAGACAGAAACTTAACGGGAACCCCGGACGTAGCCAGGATCGTGGAAGACCGGCGGCGCCAGGGGGAATAGCCCGACTCTCATCGGGCAACCGGAGCAGCATACAACGACCACTCCCGTACAACGAAACTATCATGGCTGCCCCAGCACCCGCGGAGGGCGGCGACTAGCCTGCGATGACGCGAAGCCCGACCCCGAGGAGAACGTACGTGCCGCACACGCTCGACGCCGATGCGGTACGGATCTGGTGCGGGCTCGCACTGGACGCGCTGGGCCGGGCCCGCGAGGACATCGACGCGATCAACGTCTATCCGGTCGCGGACGGTGACACCGGCACCAATCTGTATCTGACCGTCGAGTCCGCCGCCCAGGCCGTCGACGCCGCCTTCGACAGCCACTCCGCCGACAGCCACTCCGCCTCGCCCGGTGCCACCCGCCCCAGCCTCGCCGACGTGGTGCGCGCCATGGCCCATGGCGCCCTGATCGGCGCGCGCGGCAACTCCGGCACCATCCTGGCCCAGCTGCTGCGCGGCATGGCGGACGTGCTCGCAGAAGAGGACGACAAGAACGGCGACGGCGACGGCGCCGGCGACGAGGCGGGCGAGCTGCGGCGGGCCCTGCGGCGCGCCGTCGACCTGGCGTACCTCGCCGTCGCGCACCCCGTCGAGGGGACCGTGCTGACCGTCGCCGTGGCCGCGGCCGAGGGCGCGGAGCGGGCCACCGGGGACGTCGGCGCGGTGGCGCGCGCGGCGTACGAAGGGGCGCGCGCCGCGCTCCAGGCGACCCCCGAGCAGCTCGACGTCCTGGCCCGCGCCGGCGTCGTCGACGCGGGAGGCTACGGCCTGGTCACGGTGTTGGGCGGGCTCGCCGAGGCCCTGTCCGGCGAACCCCCTGCGGTGCCGCCCGCCGCCCCCGCCATCCCCGCGCCCGCTCCCGCGCCCACCCTCGCCGGGGAGACCGGGGCCGGGCCGGTGGGCTGTTCCGCCGACGGGCCCGCGTTCGAGGTGATCTACCTCCTGGAAGCCGGTGACGGCGCCGTCACCGCGCTGCGCGAGCGGCTGGACGCGCTCGGCGACTCACTCGTGATCGTCGGCGGCGACGGACTGTGGAACGTGCACGTTCATGTGGACGACGCGGGCGCCGCCGTGGAGGCGGGCATCCAGGCCGGACGCCCGTACCGCATCCGCATCACCCACTTCGGCGCCCCCGCCGAGCGCCGGACCGCCGCCCCGGAGCCGGGTCGCCCCGAGCGGCGGACGGAGGAGCCGTCCGGCGAGCGCGCGACCCGCGCCGTGGTCGCCGTCGTCCCCGGAGACGGGCTCGCCGCGCTGTGCACCGAGGCGGGCGCCACCGTGGTCGCCACCGAGCCGGGGAAGCCGCCCGGCGGCGGCGAGCTGGCCGAGGCGATCCGGCGGGCCCACGCCCGCGAGGTGGTGCTGCTGCCCAACGACGCCGAGCTGCGCCACCCCGCGGCGGCCGCCGCCGCACAGGCCCGCGCCGAGGGCGTACGGGTCGCCGTCATCCCCACCCGTTCCCCGGTCCAGGGCATCGCCGCGCTCGCCGTGCACGAGCCCGCCCGCAGCTTCGACGAGGACGTCGTCGCGATGACCTCCGCAGCGGGCGCCACCCGCTGCGCCGAACTGGCCGTCGCCGAGCACCGCTCCTGGACCATGGCCGGGGTCTGCCAGGCCGGGGACGTCCTGGGACTGATCGACGGCGACGTGGCGGTGATCGGCACCGAGCTGGCGCCGACCGCCGAGACGGTCCTGGACCGGATGCTGGCCGCGGGCGGGGAGATGGTCACGCTGGTGCTCGGCGCGGACGTCCCGGACGAGATGGCCGAGCGGCTGGAGCGGCACGTACGGGAGGGCCACTTCGCCGTCGACACGGTCGTCTACCGGGGCGGCCAGCCCTCCGCGCCGCTGATCATAGGCGTCGAATGACCCCGCTTGTCGGTGGCGTGGTGTGCAATGGACACCGTGCCCGTGCTGGATGAACCCCTGAAGAAGGTCCTCGGCGGCAACACCGCGAAGGTGATGGCCGAGCACCTCGGCCTGCGGACGGTCGGCGACCTGCTGCACCACTACCCGCGGCGGTATGCGGAGCGCGGCGAGCTGACGCGCCTGGCCGATCTGCCCCTGGACGAGCATGTGACCGTCGTCGCGCAGGTCGCGGACGCCCGGGTGCACAAGTTCAACAGTGGCCGCGGCCAGCGTCTCGAGGTCACCATCACCGACGGCAGCGGCCGCCTCCAGCTCGTCTTCTTCGGCAAGGGCGTCCACAAGCCGCGCTCGGAGCTGCTGCCCGGCACCCGCGCCATGTTCGCCGGGAAGGTCTCGGTCTTCAACCACAAGCAGCAGCTGGCCCACCCCGAGTTCAAGCTGCTGCGCCCGGACAGCGGCTCGGAGGCCGTGGAAGCGTTCGCCAACCAGCTGCTGCCGCTGTACCCGGCCTGCAAGCAGATGGAGTCCTGGCAGATCCAGCAGGCGATCGACACCGTCCTGGGCCCGGCGGGCCAGGAGGACAGCGTGCTGGCCGGCCTGATCGACCCGCTGCCCGAGAGCCTCCGCGAGGGCCGCGGTCTGGAGACCCTGCCCGGGGCGCTGCGCCGGATCCACCGCCCGCGCACCAAGGCCGACATCGCCGCCGCGCGCGACCGGCTCAAGTGGGACGAGGCGTTCGTCCTCCAGGTCGCCCTCGCCCGTCGCCGCCAGGCCGACGCGACGGCGCCCGCCGCGCCCCGCAGGCCGGTGGAGGGCGGTTTGCTGGACGCCTTCGACGCCCGGCTGCCGTTCACCCTCACCGACGGCCAGCAGCGGGTCAGCGCCGAGATCTTCGCCGATCTGGCCACCGACCACCCGATGCACCGGCTGCTCCAGGGCGAGGTCGGGTCCGGCAAGACGATGGTCGCGCTGCGCGCGATGCTCGGCGTCGTCGACGCCGGGGGGCAGGCGGCGATGCTCGCGCCGACCGAGGTGCTCGCCCAGCAGCACCACCGTTCGATCACGGAGATGATGGGCGAGCTGGCCAGTTGGGGACTGTGGCGCGAAGCGCAGGGCACGAAGGTGGTGCTGCTCACTGGCTCCATGGGCGCCGCGGCGCGCCGCCAGGCGCTGCTGGACCTGGTCACCGGCGAGGCCGGGATCGTGATCGGCACCCACGCCCTGATCGAGGACAAGGTCCAGTTCCACGACCTGGGCCTCGTCGTGGTCGACGAGCAGCACCGCTTCGGTGTCGAGCAGCGCGACGCCCTGCGCTCCAAGGGCAAGCAGCCCCCGCATCTGCTGGTGATGACGGCCACCCCTATTCCCCGGACCGTCGCCATGACCGTCTTCGGCGACCTGGAGACCTCCGTCCTGGACCAGCTGCCGTCCGGCCGCTCCCCGATCGCCTCCCATGTGGTGCCCGCCAAGGACAAGCCGCACTTCCTGGCCCGGGCCTGGGAGCGGGTGCGGGAGGAGGTGGCGGGCGGCCACCAGGCGTATGTGGTCTGCCCGCGCATCGGGGACGACGAGGACGAGGCCAAGGCGGCGAAGGAGAAGTCCGCCGAGGACGAGGCGGAGAAGCGCCCCCCGCTCGCGGTCCTCGACGTCGCCGACCAGCTCGCCACGGGCCCGCTGCGCGACCTGCGGGTGGAGGTGCTGCACGGCCGGATGGCGCCGGAGGCCAAGGACGAGGTGATGCGCCGCTTCGCCGCGGGCGAGGTGGACGTGCTGGTCGCCACGACCGTCATCGAGGTGGGCGTCAACGTCCCCAACGCCACCGCCATGGTGATCATGGACGCCGACCGGTTCGGCGTCTCGCAGCTGCACCAGCTGCGCGGCCGGGTCGGGCGGGGCTCGGCCCCGGGGCTGTGTCTGCTGGTGACCGAGATGCCCGAGGCGAGCCCCGCCCGGGGGCGGCTCGGCGCGGTCGCGGCCACGCTCGACGGCTTCGAGCTGTCCCGGATCGACCTGGAGCAGCGCCGGGAGGGCGATGTCCTCGGCCAGGCCCAGTCCGGCGTCCGCTCCTCGCTGCGGGTGCTCGCCGTCATCGACGACGAGGAAGTCATCGCCGCCGCCCGGGAGGAGGCCACCGCGATCGTCACGGCCGACCCCGAGCTGACGGGCTACCCGGAGCTGCGCACCGCGCTGGACGCCCTGCTGGACAAGGAGCGGGAGGAATTCCTCGACAAGGGATGAGCCCCCGGCGCCCGGCGGGGGTCCGGTGCGGCGCCGGACGCCATATCGTGGAGATGCAGCGGCCCGGCGCGACACGGCGTACGGCCCGCCGCTGCCCCGACCACCGCGAAGGACTGCCACACCCATGACCCGCGTGATCGCCGGAGCGGCCGGCGGACGCCGCCTGGCCGTGCCGCCGGGAAACGGCACCCGACCCACCTCGGACCGGGCGCGTGAGGGCCTGTTCTCCACCTGGGAGTCGCTGCTCGGCTCGCTGAGCGGGGCACGAGTCCTCGATCTGTACGGCGGCTCGGGCGCGGTCGGCCTGGAGGCGCTGTCCCGGGGCGCGGCCCATGTGCTGCTGGTCGAGTCGGATCAGCGGGCCGCCCGCACCATCCGGGAGAACGTGCGGGCCCTGGGGCTGCCCGGCGCCGAGCTGCGCACCGGGAAGGCCGAGGCGACCATCGGCGGACAGTCTCCGGCCACCGGCCCGTACGACGTCGTTTTCCTGGACCCGCCCTATGCGGTCAGCGACGACGATCTCCGCGAGATCCTGCTCACACTCCGTGGCAAAGGCTGGCTAGCGCCCGAAGCGCTGGCCACCGTGGAGCGCAGCACCAGAGGCGGGGAGTTCAGGTGGCCGGCCGGTTTCGATGGGCTGCGGTCCCGTCGCTACGGCGAGGGCACGCTTTGGTACGGTCGCGCCGCCTCGACGTGCGACAACGCGTCATGACCGGACCCGAGAGCGAGGAACTTCCGTTGCGCCGCGCAGTCTGTCCGGGGTCCTTCGACCCCGTCACCAATGGGCACCTGGACATCATCGCCCGAGCGTCCAAGCTGTACGACGTCGTCCACGTCGCCGTGATGATCAACAAGTCCAAGCAGGGCCTGTTCACGGTGGAGGAGCGGATGGACTTCCTCCGCCGGACCACCGCCGAGTACGGCAATGTGCAGGTGGAGTCCTTCCACGGCCTGCTCGTGGACTTCTGCAAGCAGCGCGACATCCCCGCCATCGTCAAGGGGCTGCGGGCCGTCAGTGACTTCGACTACGAGCTGCAGATGGCCCAGATGAACAACGGCCTGTCGGGAGTGGAAACCCTCTTCGTGCCCACCAACCCCACCTACAGTTTCCTCTCCTCCAGCCTGGTCAAGGAGGTCGCGGCCTGGGGCGGCGACATCTCCCACCTGGTGCCGCCGCTCGTCCTGGAGGCGCTGGGAGAACGGCTCCGGCGGACATGACCGCGGACTGAGGGCTGACGGCGCGTCAGCGGGTGTCGGGCAGGCGCCCGCTGGCCGTACAGTCGGTCCCGTCTCAACCCCTCCGACTCAGACTGCGAGCACCCAAGGTGGACGTGCAGAAGAAGCTCGACGAGATCGTGAGTGCCGTCGGCAGCGCCCGGGCCATGCCCATGTCGGCCTCGTGCGTGGTCAACCGCGCCGAGCTGCTCGCCATGCTCGAAGAGGTGCGCGCCGCGCTCCCCGGCTCCCTCGCCCACGCCGAGGAGCTGATCGGCGGGCGGGACCGGATGGTGGACGACGCCCGTCAGGAGGCGACGCAGATCATCGAGTCCGCGCACGCCGAGCGCGCCCGGCTGATCTCGGGGACCGAGGTGGCCCGCACGTCCCAGGAGGAGGCCGACCGGATCCTCGCGGAGGCTCGCCGGGAGGCCGAGGAGATCCGCGCCGAGGCCGATGACTACGTCGACAGCAAGCTCGCCAACTTCGAGGTCGTGCTGACCAAGACCATCGGTTCGGTGGACCGCGGCCGCGACAAGCTGCTCGGCCGTGCGCCCGGCGGCGACGGCATGGACGACGAGCCGGAGCGCAGCGCCGACCCGCACACCCTGCGGCAGCGCGCCGACGAGTACGTGGACACCAAGCTGGGGGCCGTCTCCGCGGTCCTCGGCAAGACCCTGGAGGCGGTCGGCCGGGGCCGGCAGAAGCTGCTCGGCTCCCGCCCGGCCGATGAGCTGGGCGCCCATATGGACGCCCAGGACGCGACCGCCCAGGCCCTGCGGACCAGCGACGACGACTACTACGCGGAGCTGGCCCAGGCCCAGGGCGGCTTCGCCCAGCCCGCGGCAGTGCAGCCCGCGGCCGTGCAGCCGCCTGTCGTCGAGCCGACCGTCGTGCAGCCTGCCGCCGTGCAGCCCGCCGCGATGGACCCCGCGGCGGCCGACGCCGGGTACTACGCCGCCGCGGGCTACCCGCAGCAGGACGCGTACGGCTATCAGCAGCAGGGTTACGTCCAGCAGCCGGACCCGTACGCCCAGCAGGCCGGGTATCCGCAACAGGACGGCTATCAGCCGCAGGACGCCTACGGCTGGCAGCAGCAGCCCCAGGGCTACGACCCCAACGGCTACGCCCAGCATCAGCACCCGCAGGCGCCGCAGCAGCCGCAGCAACCCCCGTACCCCCCGCAGCAGCCGGGCGCGGCGCTCGACGAGACCAGCCTGTTCGACACGAGCATGATCGACCTCGACCAGCTGCGTCAGTACGAGCAGGGGCGCTAGAGCCCTCCTGGACCGGATTGGGCCTGGAGCGGCCCGTCCAGTATCCTGGCTCTTCGGTCGCGCGTACGTCCGCGATCTCGGCTGCCCGCTTCAAGTCCGTATCGGGCGGCCCGCCGCAGCGTAGAAAGCAGGAAGCCCTGAACGCCCGCCTCGACCACCGTGCCCCCCTCGTGTTCGACACACGCGAGCTGGGGCGGCGTCCTGGTGCGCTGAAGAGGGTCTCCCGCTCCGTGGCGGCCCCCAAGGACCTCGGCATCGAGGTCATCGGGGTGCGGGAGGGCGCGACCGTCGAGCTGGAGCTCCGCCTGGAGTCGGTCATGGAAGGGGTGCTTGTCACAGGCACCGCCCGTGCACCGCTCACGGGGGAGTGCGTAAGGTGTCTGGAGCCGCTGGAGCGAGAGCTCGAAGCGGACTTCCAGGAGATGTACTCCTACCCCGACGCCGACGACCGGATCCGCGACGCGGACGCCGGCGACGACGCCGAGGAGGAGGACACGCTCTTCCTCGAGGCCGACCTGTTCGACCTCGAGCCCGTGCTGCGCGACGCGGTGGTGCTCTCACTGCCGCTGCAGCCGGTGTGCCGGGAGGACTGCCCCGGGCTGTGTGCCGATTGCGGCGCACGGCTCGCGGACGACCCGGACCACCACCACGAAGCCGTCGACATCCGTTGGGCGGCATTGCAGGGACTCGCCGAGTCCATTCAGGACGGCGAGAAGGACAACGCCCCCCGCCAGCGCGGGGATGACCCACAGGAGAAGTAGCCGTGGCTGTTCCGAAGCGGAAGATGTCGCGCAGCAACACGCGCCACCGCCGGTCGCAGTGGAAGGCTGCGGTCCCCACCCTGGTGGCGTGCGAGCGCTGCCACGAGCCGAAGCAGCAGCACATCGCGTGCCCGAGCTGCGGCACCTACAACCGTCGCCAGGTCCTCGAGGTCTGATCGGCGGGTGACAGGCTCTATGTCGGACGCCAGCACGCCGTCCCGCAAGCGCGCGGGTGAACCTCGCGGAGGTCATCAGCGCGGCGGCGATACGGCCCAGGCGGACAAGGCCTCGTCCCACACGATCCTGGAAGGGCGGCTCGGGTATCAGCTCGAGTCCGCCCTTCTGGTGCGTGCACTGACCCATCGCTCCTTCGCGTACGAGAACGGCGGGCTGCCCACCAACGAGCGGCTGGAATTCCTCGGGGATTCCGTACTCGGCCTGGTGGTCACCGACACGCTGTACCGCATCCACCCGGACCTGCCCGAAGGCCAGCTGGCCAAGCTGCGGGCCGCGGTGGTCAACTCGCGCGCGCTCGCCGAGGTGGGCCGGGGTCTGGATCTCGGCGCCTTCATCCGGCTCGGCCGGGGCGAAGAGGGCACCGGGGGCAGGGACAAGGCATCCATCCTCGCCGACACCCTGGAAGCGGTGATCGGTGCGGTCTATCTCGACCGTGGGCTCGACGCCGCCGCCGAACTGGTGCACCGGCTCTTCGACCCGCTGATCGAGAAGTCCTCGAACCTCGGCGCCGGCCTGGACTGGAAGACCAGCCTCCAGGAGCTGACCGCCACCGAGGGTCTTGGGGTTCCGGAGTACCTGGTCTCCGAGACCGGGCCCGACCACGAGAAGACCTTCACGGCTGCCGCCCGCGTCGGTGGTGTCGCGTACGGCACCGGCACCGGCCGCAGCAAGAAGGAAGCCGAGCAGCAGGCGGCCGAGGCCGCCTGGCGCGCGATCCGCGCGGCCGCCGACGAGGCCCAGACGAAGGCCAAGGCGGAGGCCGAGGCAGCGGCGGAGGCCGAGGCAGCGGCGGAAGCCGAGGCGGAGGCCGAGGCCGCCGCCGAAGGCACCGAGGCCGCGAGCGCCCCGGCCGCCCCGGCCGCGGACTCGGCCACCACCACCCGTTAGGCGCCGCTCCGGCCCCGGTCACCGACCGGGGCCGGAGCGCCGGTGATCCCTCTTCAGGAGACACGTTGCCCGAACTGCCCGAGGTCGAGGTGGTCCGGCGCGGTCTGGAGCGCTGGATCAGCGGCCGTACGGTCGCCGACGTCCAGGTGCTGCACCCCCGCGCGGTCCGCCGCCACCTGGGCGGCGGGGAGGACTTCGCGGCCCGCCTGAAGGGCCGCCGCACCGGGGCGGTCCGCCGCCGCGGCAAGTACCTGTGGCTGCCGTTCGAGGACACCGCCGAAGCGGTGCTGGCCCACCTCGGCATGAGCGGCCAGCTGCTCGTCCAGCCCGGCGACGCCCCGGACGAGAAGCATCTGCGCATCCGGGTCCGGTTCGCCGACGATGTGGGCACCGAGCTGCGCTTCGTCGACCAGCGCACCTTCGGCGGGCTCTCGCTGCACGGCTCCGTCCCCGGCGACCTGGAGGGGCTGCCGGACGCCATCGCGCACATCGCCCGCGACCCCCTGGACCCCGCCTTCGACGAGGCGGCCTTCCACCTCGCGCTGCGCCGCCGGCGTACCACCGTCAAGCGCGCCCTGCTCGACCAGTCGCTGATCAGCGGCGTCGGGAACATCTACGCCGACGAGGCGCTGTGGCGCGCCCGGCTGCACTACGACCGGCCGACCGCCACCCTCACCCGGCCGCGCTCCACCGAACTCCTCGGCCATGTGCGGGATGTCATGAGCGCGGCGCTCGCGGTGGGCGGCACCAGCTTCGACAGCCTCTACGTCAATGTGAACGGCGAGTCCGGGTACTTCGAGCGCTCCCTCGACGCGTACGGGCGGGAGGACGAGCCGTGCCGCCGCTGCGGGACCGCCATGCGCCGCCGCCCCTGGATGAACCGCTCCAGCTACTTCTGCCCGCGCTGTCAGCGCCCGCCGCGCCCGGCCGGTGTCCCGGCGCTCTCGCCGCGCCGCCCGTCGTAGGCCTCCCGGGCCGTCAGCACCTCCGGCATCCGCTCCTCGACCAGGCCGATCAGCGCCAGCAGCCGCTCGGCGACCGCACGACCCAGCGGGGTGAGCCGGTAGTCCACGCGCGGCGGATTGACCGGCTGGGCCTCGCGGTGCACCAGCCCGTCCCGCTCCAGCGCGTGCAGCGTCTGGGACAGCATCTTCTCGCTGACCCCGTCGACCCGCCGCCGCAGCTCGTTGAAGCGGCAGCCGCTCTCGTGCAGCGCGGTCAGCGTGAGGCTGCCCCACTTGCCGGTGACGTGCTCCAGCGTCGCGCGGGACGGACAGGCGCGCGCGAACACGTCGAAGGCCAGGTCCGCGGCGGCATCCTCCGCCGGGCGGGCCTCGGGGGTGCGTTCACATTCCATGCACACACCATACGCTCAGCGCCCTCTCTTGGGGTGCGCTGTCATCCGGTGAGTGCTCTAGTAGCCGAAGTCCTGGGTCCACCAGGGGCCGTCGTCGCCGAAGTGCGCACCGACGCCGAGTGTCTTGTACTGGCAGTTGAGGATGTTCGCGCGGTGGTCGGGGCTGTCCATCCACGAGTCCATCACGTCTTGCGCGGAGGTCTGGCCGCGGCCGATGTTCTCCCCGCCCAGGTCCAGGATGCCCGCGAGCTTGGCGCGCTCCCAGGGGTCCTTGCCGTCCGGGTCGAGGTGGTCGAAGAAGTCGCGTATCGCCATGTCGTCGGCGAAGTCCTGCGCCAGCTGGGCGAGTTTCGGGTCCTCGGTCACCGGCTGGCAGCCGACCTGGGCCCGCTCCTGGTTCACCAGCGCGATGACCGCCTTCTCGGCCGCCGCCGCCCGGTCGGGCTTCTCCGGCGGAAGGCTGGGCACCGGGTCGGTGGTGGGCGTACGGTACGGAGGAGTGGCCGAGCCCGAGTCGCCGCCGTCCGAGGAGCCGCCGGGCTTGCCGCTGCCGGACCCCGGGGAGCTGGGGCGCTCGTCCGGCGGTGTCGTGGACGGCGTTCCGGCGGGCTTCGAGGGCGTCTTGGAGGGGGGCGTGGACGGGGCCTGCGGGCTGTCGCCGCCGGGGCTCGTCGAGGTCCCCGTGCCGCCCGAGGGGAAGGCCGTCCCCGGGTCCTGGGCGTCCGGGCCGGTGTCGGGCGAGCCACCGGCCTGCACCTGTCCGGCGGGCTCGGTGCCGCCGAGACCCGCGGGGCCCGGAACCAGTCCGGAAGCCATGGCCACCGCGCTCACCGCGACCGCGGCGGACACGCCTAACAGCCCGGTCCTCACCGGTGCGAGAGGGCTACGGCGCGGTCCCCGGTGGCGGCCGGCGCCCACCTCGGGCGGCGTCGCGGAGCCGGGGACAGATCGTCGATGGCGGCCCATCTCCTGCCTTCCTTGTGTACGAGTGCGTCAAATGTGTGGCTTCTGTGGGCAACTCATGTGTCACTCGTGTGAGTGAGTCTCGTTGAGCCGGGACTGTACGCCATGCGTCAGGAGGTGGATGTGCCGAGGCGCCAATTAGCCGGTTAGCGTGCACACATGAACGACAACGTGCGCCTCACCGCGTGGGTCCGCGGCCGTGTCCAGGGCGTCGGCTTCCGGTGGTTCACCCGGGCCAACGCGCTGCGCATCGGAGGGATCGCCGGTTTCGCCTCCAACTTGTCCGACGGTCGCGTACAGGTCGTCGCGGAGGGCTCGCGTGCGCAGTGCGAAGAGCTGCTCGACTGGTTGCGGGAGGGCGACACGCCCGGGCGGGTCGACGGTGTCACCGAGATCTGGGACACACCGCGCGGCGGCTACGACAGCTTCGAGATCCGCTGAGCGAGCCCCTGCGGGACCCCCGTTCGGCCCTCTCGCGGCACCCCGCTGACCTCGCCCTCCGTGCGCGCTGTGAGCAGAAATCGGCTGATGGTTGCGAATGACGCCGCTCCGTGGAAGGCTGCGGAGCGTAGGAAGATCCCCAACCGCTACGGGTCCTCTGGAGAGCGGGCGGCGCAGCCGCTGCCCCTGTGTGCTCTCGGCCTTCGCGGTGCCGGTGGCATGTGATCGTGTTGACCCTCAAACCAATTGGTGAGACTCTGGAAGTCCCCGCGCACCTTAACTTGTCCGCCACCTCAGCACGGCAATATCGGCGAACATCGCGGGTGCGAATACCTCACGACCCACACCGCTTCGGTCGGTCACTCATTGTGGAGGACCATCCATCATGGCAAAGGCGCTTCTCGGCTACGTCGGCGGCTCCGACCCCCGAGTCCTCTCCGAGATGCGACGGCTTCAGCAGCGTGTTCAGGATCTTGAATCCGAGCTTGTGCGGATTCAGGCCGAAAACGACGCGCTGTCCGCCGCCGCTCGTCACGGCGACTCGCTGCTCGAAAGCATCGACGTATCCCAGGCGGAGCCTGCGCTCGCCTGACCCAGCCCTTCGGGCCGGTCGGGCTGCACCGTCAGCCGCTTGAGAATCTTCAAGGGACGCCTCGGCGTCCCTTCGTCGTTCCCCCGCGTATCTCCAGTTTTTCCTTACCGACTGATGTGCCCCACCCCCTCCCCGGTGAAACCGATCATTGAGGAAAGCGGGAAAAAGCCGGGACGGGTCCGTGGCGCCACGCGCTCGGGGCGCTGCCGGGGGAGGCCCGGAAGGTAGAGTCCAACGGCGTGCACCTGAAGAGCCTGACCCTGCGAGGCTTCAAGTCCTTCGCCTCGGCCACGACGCTCCGGTTCGAGCCGGGTATCACCTGCGTCGTCGGCCCCAACGGTTCGGGCAAGTCCAATGTCGTGGACGCGCTCTCCTGGGTCATGGGCGAACAGGGTGCCAAGTCGCTGCGCGGCGGCAAGATGGAGGACGTCATCTTCGCCGGGACCACCGGCCGTCCCCCGCTCGGCCGCGCCGAGGTCTCCCTCACCATCGACAACGCCGATGGCGCGCTGCCCATCGACTACGCCGAAGTCACCATCACGCGGATCATGTTCCGCAACGGCGGCAGCGAGTACCAGCTCAACGGCGACACCTGCCGGCTGCTGGACATCCAGGAACTGCTGTCCGACTCCGGCATCGGCCGCGAGATGCACGTCATCGTCGGCCAGGGCCAGCTCGACGGCGTCCTGCACGCCGATCCGACCGGCCGCCGGGCCTTCATCGAGGAGGCCGCGGGCGTCCTCAAGCACCGCAGGCGCAAGGAGAAGGCGCTGCGGAAGCTGGACGCGATGCAGGCCAACCTGGCCCGGGTCCAGGACCTCACCGACGAGCTGCGGCGACAGCTCAAACCCCTCGGCCGGCAGGCCGCGGTCGCCCGCCGGGCCGCCGTCATCCAGGCCGATCTGCGCGACGCCCGGCTGCGGCTGCTCGCCGACGACCTGGTCACCCTGCGCGAGGCGCTGCGCGCCGAGGTCGCCGACGAGGCCGAGCTGAAGAAGCGCAAGGAGGCCGCGGAGGCCGAGCTGCGCACCGCGCAGCGGCGCGAGGCCGAGCTGGAGGAGCAGGTGCGCCGGCTCGCACCGCGACTGCGCGACGCCCAGCAGACCTGGTACGAGCTGTCCCAGCTCGCCGAGCGGGTGCGCGGCACGGTCAGCCTGGCCGACGCCCGGGTCAAGAGCGCCACCACCGCCCCCGCCGAGGAGCGGCGCGGCCGCGACCCCGAGGACATGGAGCGCGAGGCGGCCCGCATCCGGGAACAGGAAGCCGAGCTGGAGGCCGCCCTGGAGGCGGCCGGCCGCGCCCTGGACGACACCGTCGCGCACCGCGCGGAACTCGAACGGAGCCTGGCGCAGGAGGAGCGCCGCCTGAAGGATGTCGCCCGCGCCATCGCCGACCGCCGCGAGGGGCTCGCCCGGCTCCAAGGGCAGGTCAACGCCGCCCGCGGCCGTGCCGCTTCGGCCCGCGCCGAGATCGAACGGCTGGCCGCCGCCCGCGACGAGGCCCAGGCCCGGGCCACCGCAGCGCAGGAGGAGTACGAACAGCTCAAGGCCGAGGTCGACGGACTGGACGCGGACGACGCGGAATTGGCGGAACGCCATGAGGCCGCCAAGCGGGAGCTGTCCGAGGCGGAGACGGCGCTGAGCGCGGCCCGCGAGGCCGCCACCGCCGCCGAACGCGACCGCGCCGCGACCGCCGCCCGGCACGACGCCCTGGCGCTCGGCCTGCGCCGCAAGGACGGCACCGGCGCGCTGATGGCCGCGGCCGACCGCCTCACCGGCGTCCTCGGCCCGGCCGCCGAACTGCTGACCGTCACCCCCGGCTTCGAGGTCCCGGTCGCCGCCGCCCTGGGCGCCGCCGCCGACGCGATCGCCGTCGCCGACCCCACGGCCGCCGCCGAGGCGATCCGCCTCCTCCGTACCGAAGACGCCGGCCGCGCGACCCTCCTCCCGGGCGGCCCCGCGGTCCCGGCCACCCGGACGCCCACCGCCGACGCGCCCTCCGGCGCCACCGGTGAGCCGTCCGGCCAGGCCCCCGGCGTCCCCACGGCTGAGGAGGGCAGGGCGTACGCGGCGGGGCCGGACAGCCCGCAGTCGGGCGCCGCTGACGCGGTGGTGCCGGGCACCCGGGCACCGGTCGCCGACGCGGCCTCCGGTCCGGCGGACGGCGGTGTCGTGCCGGGAACGCGGGCGCCCGCCGCCGAGGCCGGGCATGCGGCCAGTCCGCCGAGTGGCCCGGGCATGGGTCCGGGCGCCGCTCATGCTGCGGTCCCCGACACGCGGGTGCCTGACGCCGAAGCGGCCTCCGGCGCTGCCGGTGAGGCCACCGGCCACTCTGCGGCAGCAGGAGGACCGGCGTCCGAGCAGGGGCCGGGCGCGGCCACCGGCGAAGCGGCCGCCGTCGATACATCGGGGGGCTCGGGTGCGGGGCCGGGCGCCGTCCCCGCGGCACCGGACGGCCCGGCGGGCCCGCCCTCGGGTGCCGCTGTCGCGGGGCCGGGCGCGGACGGCGACGCGGCGGCGGGCCCGCGGTCCGGGACCGCCGCGGTGCCCGGCACGCGGGTGTCCGCCGACTCGCAGTCCGGTGATGCCGTCTCCGCCGCCGGGGGGCCGGATCGCCGGGGGGTTTCCGCCCGGGTGCCGCAGCCCGCCGGGGGCGGGCGCCGTGGGGGGCCGCCGCGGGTGGGGGAGTTGGTGGAGGGGCCTGCTGGGCTGGTGGGGGCCGTGCGGCGGCTGCTCGACGGCATCGTGGCGGTCGGGACGCTGGAGGAGGCCGAGGAACTCGTCCGGGCGCACCCCGAGTTGACCGCGGTGACCGCCGACGGCGATCTGCTCGGGGCGCACTTCGCGCAGGGCGGGTCGGCCGGGGCGCCCAGTCTGCTGGAGGTGCAGGCGTCGGTCGACGAGGCGGCGGCGGAGCTGGAGGAGCTGGCCGTACGGTGCGAGGAGCTGGCGGAGGCGCAGCGGGCGGCGAAGGAGCGGCGTACCGAGTGCGTGGCGCTGGTGGACGGGCTGGCGGCCCGGCGCAGCGCGGCCGACCGGGAGAAGTCGCAGGTCGCGCAGTCCCTCGGGCGGCTGTCCGGGCAGGCGCGGGGCGCGGCGGGGGAGGCGGAGCGGTCGGCCGCGGCCGCCGCCCGGGCCGAGGAGGTGCTGGAGAAGGCGACCGAGGAGGCCGAGGAGCTGGCCGAGCGGCTGGCGGTGGCCGAGGAGCAGCCGGGGGAGGAGGAGCCGGACACCTCCGTACGGGACCGGCTCGCCGCGGACGGCGCCAACGCACGGCAGACCGAGATGGAGGCGCGGCTCCAGGCCCGTACGCATGAGGAGCGCGTGAAGGGGCTCGCGGGGCGAGCCGACGCGCTCGACCGGGGCGCGCGCGCCGAGCGCGAGGCGCGGGCGCGCGCCGAACAGCGCCGCGCCCGGATGCGCCACGAGGCGCAGGTGGCGTCGGCGGTGGCGGCGGGGACCCGGCAGTTGCTCGCGCATGTGGAGGTGTCGCTCGTACGGGCGGCCGAGGAGCGGGACGCGGCCGAACAGGCCAAGGCCGAGCGCGAACGCGAGCTGGAGACCGCGCGCAACCGGGGCCGTGACCTCAAGGGCGAGCTGGACAAGCTGACCGATTCGGTGCACCGGGGCGAGGTGCTGGGCGCCGAGAAGCGGATGCGGATCGAGCAGCTGGAGTCGAAGGCGCTGGAGGAGCTGGGCGTGGAGCCGGCCGGGCTGATCGCCGAGTACGGCCCCGACCAGCTCGTACCGCCGTCCCCGCCCGCGGAGGGCGAGGAGCTGCCGGAAGACCCTGAGCATCCGCGCAACCAGCCGGTGCGGTACGTCCGCGCGCAGCAGGAGAAGCGGCTGAGGGCCGCCGAGCGGGCGTACCAGCAGCTCGGCAAGGTCAATCCGCTGGCGCTGGAGGAGTTCGCGGCGCTGGAGGAGCGGCATCAGTTCCTGAGCGAGCAGCTGGAGGACCTGAAGAAGACGCGGGCGGATCTCCTCCAGGTGGTCAAGGAGGTCGACGAGCGGGTCGAGCAGGTGTTCACGGAGGCGTACCGGGACACCGCGCGCGAGTTCGAGGGGGTCTTCTCGCGGCTCTTCCCGGGCGGGGAGGGGCGGCTGGTGCTCACCGACCCGGACAACATGCTGACCACGGGTGTGGACGTGGAGGCGCGGCCGCCGGGCAAGAAGGTCAAGCGGCTGTCCCTGCTGTCCGGTGGGGAGCGCTCGCTGACGGCCGTGGCGCTGCTGGTGTCGATCTTCAAGGCGCGGCCGAGTCCGTTCTATGTGATGGACGAGGTCGAGGCGGCGCTGGACGACACCAATCTGCAGCGGCTGATCCGGATCATGGAGGAGCTGCAGGAGTCGTCCCAGCTGATCGTGATCACTCACCAGAAGCGGACGATGGAGGTCGCGGACGCCCTGTACGGCGTCTCGATGCAGGGCGACGGTGTGTCGAAGGTCATCAGTCAACGCCTGCGGTGACCGCTTCAATACTTGAAGTCAAGGGTGCAAAGGGTGCGTTGTAGGGCGCCGTAACTTCTTGGTCACCATCTATTGACTTCGAAACTTGAAGGAATAGTCTCTGCAACGTCGCTTTTACCTTTAAGTGGTGGCCGACCTCACATGGCTCCGCCTCCACCGGAAGGGTCTTCCCCCCACGTCCGGCAGCGTTGCCGGGCGGGCCACAGGAGTTCACGTTGACCACCACCGCGCAGGTACTGGGGTCCGAGGGCCGTAAAGCCCAGCCGGACCATCTCGGCCATGTCATCTTCATCACCGCCGCCGCCGCGATGGGCGGCTTTCTCTTCGGCTACGACAGCTCGGTGATCAACGGAGCGGTCGAAGCCATCCGCGGCCGGTACGACATCGGGTCCGCGGCCCTCGCCCAGGTCGTCGCCATCGCGCTGATCGGTTCGGCGATCGGCGCGGCCACCGCGGGCCGGATAGCCGACCGGATCGGCCGGATCCGCGTCATGCAGATCGCCGCCGTGCTGTTCACCGTCAGCGCGGTCGGCTCGGCCGTGCCCTTCGCCCTGTGGGACCTGGCCATGTGGCGGGTGCTCGGCGGCATCGGCATCGGCATGGCGTCCGTGATCGGCCCGGCCTACATCGCCGAGGTCGCGCCGCCCGCGTACCGCGGCCGGCTCGCCTCCTTCCAGCAGGCCGCGATCGTCATCGGCATCGCCGTCTCCCAGCTCGTCAACTACGCCATCCTCAACCTCGCCGACGGCGACCAGCGCGGCAAGATCGCCGGCCTGGAGGCCTGGCAGTGGATGCTCGGGGTGATGGTCGTCCCGGCCGTCGTGTACGGGGTGCTGTCCTTCGTCATCCCCGAGTCCCCCCGCTACCTGATCTCGGTCGGCCGGATCGACCGCGCCAAGGAGGTCCTGAAGGAGGTCGAGGGCAAGACCGTCGACCTGGACGTCCGGGCCGGCGAGATCGAGCAGGCGATGCGCAGCGAGCACAAGTCCACCTTCAAGGACCTGCTCGGCGGCCGGTTCGGGCTGCTGCCGGTCGTCTGGATCGGTGTCGGGCTGTCGGTGTTCCAGCAGCTCGTCGGCATCAACGTGGCCTTCTACTACTCCTCGACGCTGTGGCAGTCCGTCGGCGTCGACCCGAGCAGCTCGTTCTTCTACTCCTTCACCACGTCGATCATCAACATCCTCGGCACCGTGATCGCGATGGTCTTCGTCGACAAGATCGGCCGTAAGCCGCTCGCCCTCATCGGCTCGGTCGGCATGACGATCTCGCTCGCGCTGGTGGCCTGGGCGTTCTCCGCGGACCTGGTGGACGGCAAGCTCCCGCACGGCCAGGGCGTCGTGGCACTGGTCGCGGCCCACGCCTTCGTGCTCTTCTTCGCCCTCTCCTGGGGCGTGGTCGTCTGGGTGCTGCTCGGCGAGATGTTCCCGAACAAGATCCGCGCCGCGGGCCTGGGCGTCGCCGCCTCCGCCCAGTGGATCGCCAACTGGGCCATCACCGCCAGTTTCCCGAGCCTGTCGGACTGGAACCTGTCCGGGACCTACATCCTGTACACGGCCTTCGCCCTGCTCTCGATCCCGTTCATCCTCAAGTGGGTGCCGGAGACCAAGGGCAAGGCGTTGGAGGAGATGGGCTGACCCCCCCCCGCCGCCCACTCCTCATCCCAAGAGAACTGCCCCGCCTCACTCCTTGAGGCGGGGCAGCACTCGTTCCGCGAACAGCCGCAGGCACCGCCAGCCCTCCTCGACCGGCATCCCGCCGCACAGCGGATGCAGCACCAGGCTCGCCTGCTCGCCGCTCTGCCGCGCGTACGCCACGCACTCCTCGGGCGTGACGATCCGGTAGACGCCCTCGCGGCGCAGCGCCCCGGCGTCCGCGGCGTGCGAGCAGACCGCCGAGCGCACCGTGCCCGACTGCCAGGACGCATAGGTGCGCGCCTCGTGCAGCAGATGCTCCCCGTACAGCGCCCAGGCCCGGTCCGGGTCCTCGGAGACGTGGAGCAGCGGGGTGACCTCGGGTGGCATCAGGCACCAGCCCTCCGTGCCGTACTCCAGCCGCCGCGCGTGGTAGTACCCCTCCAGCTCCGGCAGATGAGCGCTCGGGAAGAAGGGCAGGCCCAGCCGGGCCGCGCGGCGGGCCGCGGCCTTCGAGCTGCCGCCGACCAGCAGCAGCGGATGCGGCCGGCTGTACGGACGCGGGGTGACCCGCACCGTACGGCCCCGGTACGCGAACGGCTCGCCCGTCCACGCCGCGAGCAGCGTCTCCAGCGCCTCGTCCTGGAGCGCGCCGCGCCCGTGCCAGTCCTTGCCGAGCGCCGCGTACTCCTCGGGCCGGTAGCCGATCCCGGCCACCGTGACCAGCCGGCCGCCGCTCACCAGGTCGAGCACCGCGATGTCCTCGGCCAGCCGCAGCGGGTCGTACAGCGGCGCGATCAGCGCGGAGACGGTCACCGTGATGCGGTCGGTGGCGCCGAGCACCGTGCCCGCGAAGGCCAGCGGCGAGGGCAGCCAGCCGTTCTCCGCGCCGTGGTGCTCCTCGGTCTGGACGGTGGAGACGCCCCGTTCGTCGGCGTAGGCGGCCATGTCGACGGCGGCGCGGTACCGCTCGGCCAGCGCCCGGGGAGTGGCGGCGGGATCGACGAGGTTCAGGCGTACGACCGTGACGGCCATGGCGGGGATCCCCCTTCGTCGCGGGGCGGGCGTGCGCGGGCCACCGGACCGTAGCTGACGAACCGTCAAATAGCTACGGCGCGGCACCGGGCGGAGCCGGGGCGGATGACTCATGCGCCTGGGACGCGGGGCGCGCGATCGTCATCCTGGGCCCGGCGAGCCGGGCCCGGGAAAGCACCACCACCCTGAGGAGGGGCGCATGATCAGCACGGGGGAAACGCTCATCACCACATCCGACATCGACGACCTGGTCGGCCGGGTCCGGCTCGGCGCGGGCGACACCCGGGAACTGGAGGCCGCGAAGGACGCCCTCTTCGCCGGCGGTCTCACCCCCGCCGAGGCACAGCGCATCCGCCAGCGGCTGATGGTCACCGCGCTGCGCTACGGCGGCGACCTCCTCGCCAAGGTGCTCGGTCGGCTCACCCCGCGCGAGACCGCCATGGTGCGCCGCTATGCCCACCGGCTCGCCAACTACCTGGACACGCTGGACATCTGGGCCGCGCAGCCCGTCATGCTCGCCCTGATGCGGTTCGGAATCCCCTACGACGAGGCCGAGTCGATCGCCGTCGCCGTCCTCTTCCAGGTGTGGTGACGCGTGTGGTGAACCGGAAAGGGTGAACGCGCCACCGGAACGCGGGTGCGGGCGGGTCACCGGTTCGGGTGGGGCATGGCGTCCGCGCTGTTCAGTGCCGTGATGCGGGGTAAAGCTCGGGCGAGTACCAGGAGGTTGAAGATGCGACTTTCCCGAATCCGCGCGACCACGGCGCTCGGCCTGCTCGCCGGCACCGTCATGTGGACCGCCAGCGCCTCCCCCGCCACCGCGTCCGGAGGCGCGGGGTGGCGGGAGGAAGGACACTTCGACACCCAGGGCGCCTGCCGGAAGGCAGGGGAGGCCGGGGTGGAGGAGAACAAGTGGGACGAGTACAAATGCCGCCCCGGCCGCAGCGCCAACTACGTGACGCTGTGGGTCCGGGGCGGCGCCGCGCGGCTCGCCGGGCCGGCCGTCGGCTGACATGCGGCACGCCCTTCCGAAAGACCGTGCCGTGCAGGCAGCGGGCGGGGTGTCGGCGCTGTTCGTCGTCGTGCTGGCCGGCTGGCTCGCCGGTCTGCTGCGGGTCGACGACCAGTGGCTCGCCCTGTCGTCCACCCGCCTGCGCGGCACCGCGGTCCTGACCTCGGTGGCCGTGGGCGTCCCGGTGCTCGGCGTCGGCGTCCTGCTGCTCGCCGAGCGGTCCGCCCGGCGCTACGGCGGAGTGCTGCTGGTCGCGGGCGCCCTGTGGCTGCTGCCCTCGGCCGTCGCCGACCTCCTGGGGCCTGCCGGCCTCGGACCGGTCGGCGCCGCCGTGTCCCTGCTGCTCGCGGTGGCCGCCATGGTCTGCCGCCCGCTGACCGTCCTGCTGCTGCCGCTGTGGCTCTTCCCCCGCGGCGGCAAGCGCCGCTGGCACTGGTGGGTCATGAGCGCGGGGGCTTCCGCCTACTGGCTCGGATACGCCGCGCTGTGGCTGATCAGCGAGCCGCGGGTCGGCGCCGTCACCAACCCCGCCTTCCACACCGCCGGGGGCCAATGGGCCTTCGACCACCTCGACACCTACGGCGAGGCCGAGCCCTGGGTGCTGCGCACCGTGGCGGTCGCCGTCACGACCGCCCTGTGCTGCCGCGCAGCCGTCTCCGCCGGCGCCGAGCGGCGCGACTGGGCCCTGCTGGCCGCCGCCTACCCGGCGTGCGTCTCCCTCCTGCTGTCCGAGTGGGGCGAGGGCGTGCCCACCATCGCGGCCCGCACCCTCGGCAGCGCGGTCTGGGCGGCCGCCATCTGCCTGGGCGTCGCCCGCACCGGCATCTGGCGGCTCGACCGCTCCACCAGCCACCGGCTCGCCCGCGCCTTCGTCCTCACCTCGCTCGCGGCCGTCGTCGTCTGCGGTGCCGTCGCCGTGCAGGCCGGGCTCCCCTCCGTACGCAACGGGACGACCGTCACCGCCGTCGGCGGTGCCCTGCTGCTCGGCTGGTCCCTGCGGCCGTCAGCCCGCTGGCTCACCCTCCGCGTCGAGCGCGCCTTCTACGGGCCCCGGGCCCGGCCGCACGAAGCCGTCAGCGCCCTGGCCGTGCGCCTCCAGCAGGCCCCGCACCCGGGCGAGGTGCCCCAGCAGATCTGCCGCAGCGCCGTCGAGGACCTCGGCGTCTCCGGCGCGGCCGTCAGCGTCGACACCCGGGCCGGACCCCGCAGGCTGGCCGACGCCGGGGCGCCGCTCACCGGCCGCGTCCAGACCTACCCGCTGCGCCACCACGGCCGCACCGTCGGCCGCCTCGAAGTCTCCCGCGACGGCTCCGGGACCCCCGCCGAGCGCGACAGCGGGCTGCTGTCCCTCCTCGCCGACCAGGCCGCCCCCGCGCTCGCCGCGCTGCGGCTGGCCGAGGAGGCGCAGGCCGCCCGCGAACGGCTGGTGCTCGCCCGCGAACAGGAGCGGCGCCGACTGCGCCGGGAGATCCACGACGGCCTCGGGCCCCAACTCGCCGCCGTGCGGCTGCGCCTGGACATCGCCCAGACCTCCTGCCCGCCCGGCCACCCGGCCCGCGTCCAGCTCGCCGAGGCCGCCGAAACGCTCGCCGAGGCCCTGGTCGAGGTGCGCCGCATCACCGCCGGGCTCGCCCCGGCCGCCCTCGCCGAGCGCGGTCTCGCCGGTGCCGTGCGGGACCTGGCCCGGCGGCTCGGCGTGGACGGGCTGCGGGTGAGCGTGGCCAGCCGGCCCGCCGTCCTGCCCCCGCTGTCGCCGGGCGTCGAGACCGCGGCGTACCGGATCGCCGCCGAATCGCTGACCAACGCCGTACGACACGCCCGGGCACGCCAGGTCCGGGTCGAACTGGCCACGGCCCCCGACACCCCCGGCACCCTCGAAATCAAGATCACCGACGATGGCAGCGGACTGCCGGAGACCGCGGTGCGCGGCGTCGGACTGGCCTCGGTCCGGGAGCGGGCCGAGGAGATCGGCGGCTCCTGCTCGGTCACCGGCTCCGCGACCGGCACCGTGGTGCACGCGGTGCTGCCGCTCACCGGACCGGGGGAGCACGAGGACCCGGAAGAACACCTGGAGCACACCGGATGCAGGTCCTGTACGACGCTCATCACGCAGGCCAAGCCCAGGGAGCGGACGCCGGCCCCGTGACCGGGCCGGCGGTCGCCGCGCAGTGGCGCGTGCTGCTCGTCGACGACCACCCCCTGTTCCGCGAGGGCCTGGCCGCCGCCGTCAACCTGGACGACGCCTTCACCGTCGTCGGCCAGGCGGCCTGCGCGGACGAGGCGGTGGCCGAGGCCGGGCGCGCCGCACCCGATCTGGTGGTCATGGACCTCGGGCTGCCCGGCCGGTCCGGTCTGGAGGCCACCCGGCGGATCCTGTGCGCCCGCCCCGAGGCGCGGGTGATGGTCATGACGATGTCCGAGGACGACGACAGCCTGCTGGCCGCCGTGCGCGCCGGGGCCCGCGGCTATCTCCTCAAGGGCGCGGGCCGGGACGAGATCCTGCGCGCCCTGCACACCGTGGTGCGCGGCGGTGCCGTCTTCAGCCCGCGCATGGCGGAGCGGCTCGGGGTGCTCCTGGGCGCCTCCGGCTCGGCGTCGGCCAAGGAGGCGTTCCCGACCCTCACCGCACGCGAACGCGAGGTGCTCGACCTGCTCGCGGGCGGGCTCGGCTATCGCCAGATCGCCCAGCGTCTTGTGGTCACGGACAAGACCGTGCGCAACCACGTCGGGTCGATCTTCGCCAAGCTCCAGGTGCACGACCGGGCCCAGGCGATCGTCCGGGCCCGCGAAGCCGGGCTCGGAGGCGAATGACTCCCTCCGCCGTGTGTCTGATACTGGGTGGGTTATGGAATTCGTCATCCTTGCTGTAGTCATCGCTGTGGTCGCGCTCGCCGCGATCAGCGGGCTTGTGATCAGCAGCCGCAAGAAGAAGCGGCTGCCCCCGGCACCGCCGAGCAGCCCGTCCGTCACCGCGCCGCCCGCCGAACCGCACGTCGGCGAGGAGGCCGAAACCCCGCGCGAGGAGCCGCGCAGAACCATCGAAGAGGTGGACCTGCCCGGCGCCGAGGCGCCGGCCGCGCCCGCGGAGGCCGCCCCCGAGGCGCCGGAGGCCCCGCCGGTCGAGGTCCCCGAGCCCACCGCGGGCCGGCTGGTCCGGCTGCGCGCCCGGCTGTCCCGGTCCCAGACGACCCTGGGCAAGGGGCTGCTGACGCTGCTGTCCCGTGAGCACCTCGACGACGAGACGTGGGAGGAGATCGAGGACACGCTCCTGACCGCCGACGTCGGCGTCGCCCCGACCCAGGAGCTGGTCGAGCGGCTGCGCGAGCGGGTCAAGGTGCTCGGCACCCGCAGCCCCGAGGAGCTGCGGGGGCTGCTGCGCGAGGAGCTGCTGCTCCTCGTCGGCACCGAGGCCGACCGCACCGTGCACACCGAGAGCGGGGTGGGGGCGAACGGCGAGGAGAAGCCGGGCGTCGTCATGGTCGTCGGGGTCAACGGCACCGGCAAGACCACCACCACCGGCAAGCTCGCCCGGGTCCTGGTGGCCGACGGCAAGTCGGTCGTGCTGGGCGCGGCGGACACCTTCCGGGCCGCCGCTGCCGATCAGCTGCAGACCTGGGGCGAGCGGGTCGGCGCCCGTACGGTCCGCGGCCCCGAGGGCGGCGACCCGGCGTCGGTCGGCTTCGACGCGGTGAAGGAGGGCATCGCCGAGTCCGCGGACGTCGTCCTCATCGACACCGCCGGGCGGCTGCACACCAAGACCGGCCTGATGGACGAGCTGGGCAAGGTCAAGCGGGTCGTGGAGAAGCACGGCTCGGTGGACGAGGTGCTGCTCGTGCTCGACGCCACCACCGGCCAGAACGGCCTGGTGCAGGCGCGGGTCTTCCGCGAGGTGGTGGACATCACCGGCATCGTGCTCACCAAGCTCGACGGCACCGCCAAGGGCGGCATCGTGGTCGCGGTCCAGCGCGAACTGGGCGTACCGGTCAAGCTGATCGGGCTGGGCGAGGGCGCGGACGACCTGGCGCCGTTCGAGCCGGAGGCGTTCGTCGACGCGCTGATCGGCGACTGATCCGGTCCCCGCACAGTCCCCTCATCGCCGGACGGGCTTGAATCGATGGCCGATTCAAGCCCGTCCGGCGTTTCGCGATCCCGTGGGGGAGACAGCGGGGGAACCGTTTTGGCGAACTGCCGCGGGGACGGGTCAGGCCCCGGCCCGGTGGCTCGCGTAGGCCAGGGTGCCCAGCACCAGCCGGGCGTGCGGCGGCCGGCCCGCCGTGTCGAGGGTCGGCGGGCGCAGCCAGCGGACCGGCCCCAGGCCACCGAGGTCGGAGGGCGGCGCGGTGATGTGGTCGCCCTTCCCCAGGCAGCGCAGATCGAGGTCGGCATCGTCCCAGCCCATGCGGTAGAGCAGCCCGGGGAGTTCGTCCGCGGCCCCCGGCGCGACGAAGAACTGGGCGCGCCCGTGCGGGGTGACGGCCACCGGGCCCAGTGGCAGGCCCATCCGCTCCAGCCGCACCAGGGCGTGCCGCCCCGCGTACTCGGCCACCTCCAGGACGTCGAACGACCGGCCCACGGGCAGCAGCACGGCCGCGCCCGGGACCTCCTCCCACGCCGCCGCCGCGGCGTCGAGCGTGGCGCCTGCGGGCACGCCGGAGGCGAAGCCGAGCGGATGGGCGCCGGGGGCGGGACAGTCGGCAACGCCGCAGGAGCATTCGTTTCTGCTGCCGCCCGCGCCGCGCGTGGCCCGGGCGCCCGGCACCACGTCCCAGCCCCACAGCCCGGTGTACTCCGCCACCGTGGTGGACTCGGACGTGCGGCCGCGGCGCCGTGAGCCGGACCGCATGTCCCGGATGCCGCCGATCGTGAAGCCCATGCCCCCTCCAACGGGTCGCGCTCTCGATGGTTACGAGCCGGAGCGCACCCATGACGCTCCGTCGCCGATGTGGTGCGGCAGATGGCGTGTCGCGGTGTAACGGGTGGCGCGGAACGGCGCATGCGCCCCGCTGTGCACCTGTTCGCCTTCGTCCGGTCGCTCCGTGTCAAGTGAATCGTGTGAATACGCGAAGGGGTTCATTCGAAGGGGTGGCGAATGGTGGCGTTTTCCCGGTCCGCCTCGCGAGAGGCGTGATCGTAGGATTACTTTCGGTGCACGATCCCCGGTTGCACGCACTCGCCCGGTCGCGGTCCGGTACTTGCCACTGGCAAGGGCCGGTTCCCGCGACGGACGGTTGATGCGCCGTATCGCGGGGACAACTGACCGTGACAGAAGGCATTCTGGTGGCGGTCCGGAAAGATTCGTGGGATGGGGGCGTTCCGGTGGGCGACAGCGGCGGCGGTGCTGACAAGCGACCCAACGCGCAGCTTGGATCGTGGTTCGTGCGCAGCGGCTGGTCGAAGGGGGAGCTGGCCCGCCAAGTCAACCGCAGGGCGCGCCAGTTAGGTGCGCACCACATCAGCACGGACACCTCGCGGGTGCGCCGCTGGCTGGACGGGGAGCAGCCGCGCGAGCCGATTCCGCAGATCCTCTCCGAGCTGTTCTCCGAGCGCTTCGGCTGTGTGGTCGGCATCGAGGACCTGGGGCTGCGTCCCGCCCACCGGTCACCGTCCGTGTCCGGAGTGGATCTTCCCTGGGCCGGTCCCGAAACCGTCGCGCTGATCGGCGAGTTCTCCCGCAGCGACCTCATGCTCGCCCGGCGGGGCTTCCTCGGCACCTCCCTCGCCCTCTCCGCGGGGCCCGCCCTCATCGAGCCGATGCAGCGCTGGCTGGTGCCCTCGCCGAGCGGGGCGCCCGGCGGCGCGCGGGTGGCGGACAGCAGCCGCTCACGGCGCATCTCCCGGCTCTCCGAGCCGGAGCTCGAGCTGCTGGAGTCCACCATCACGATGTTCCGCGCCTGGGACGCCCAGTGCGGCGGCGGGCTGCGCCGCAAGGCGGTCGTCGGCCAGCTGCACGAGGTCACCGACCTGCTCCAGGAGCCGCACACCGAGCGGGTGTCCAAGCGGCTGTTCAAGGTCGCCGGTGAGCTGGCCGAGCTGGCCGGGTGGATGAGCTACGACATCGGGCTCCAGTCGACCGCCCAGAAGTACTTCGTCCTCGCGCTGCACGCCGCCAAGGAGTCCGGCGACCGGCCGCTCGGCTCGTACATCCTCTCCAGCATGAGCCGCCAGATGATCCACGTGGGGCGGCCCGACGATGCGCTGGAGCTGATCCACCTCGCGCAGTACGGCAGCCGGGAGAGCGCCACCCCGCGCACCCAGGCCATGCTGTATGCGATGGAGGGCCGGGCGTACGCCAACATGGGCCAGCCCAGCAAGTGCCACCGCGCCGTCAAGATGGCCGAGGACACCTTCGGCGAGTGCGCCGCGGGCGACGGCGACCCGAACTGGATCGGCTTCTTCTCCGAGGCCGAGCTGAACGCGGAGAACGCCCACTCCTACCGTGACCTCGCCTACGTCGCGGGCCGCAGCCCCACCTACGCCCAGCTCGCCGACCCGGTGATGCGCAACGCCGTGCGCCTCTTCGGCGAGGAGATCGCCGGCGGCGAGGGCGGACACCAGCGTTCGTATGCGCTCAACCTGATCGGCATGGCCACCGTCCACCTCCTCCAGAAGCAGCCCGAGCAGTGCGCGGAGATCGCCGGGCAGGCGCTGCCGCTGGCCCAGCGGATCCGCTCGGAGCGGGTGAACAACCGCCTCCGCAAGACCGTGGACACGGCGGTGCGCCACTTCGGGGACGTGCCCGAGGTCGCGGAGCTGAGCGACAAACTCGTCGCGATGCTGCCCGATTCCCCCGACGGGACGGGCTCCCCCCGGGCCGTCTGAGGCCGCCCGGCCAGGGGTACGACAAGGTAACGGAGCGGAAGTCTCCGCACCCTCAATTCATCGGGGCGTAACACACGGGCGCCCTTCGTCACTGCCGCGAAACATCGAGCGGCATCGACTGAAACGGCGCTGCGCCAACCTCGTGGCGAATACCGGCCCTTTTGTTTATTGCCCGCACGGGCCGATTCGACAGCGAGGAGACGCCGATGCCAGTGGGCATCACGACGCTTGCCGCGGACAAGATCACGCCCGATGACGCACTCAGCGCGGCCAACACCGGATTCATGCTGCTGTGCGCCGCGCTGGTCCTGATCATGACGCCCGGCCTTGCCTTTTTCTACGGCGGCATGGTCCGCGTCAAAAGCGTGCTGAACATGCTGATGATGAGCTTCATCAGCATCGGCATCGTCAGCATCCTGTGGACGCTCTACGGTTTCAGCGTCGCCTTCGACAAGGGCAATGACCTGTTCGGCGGCTTCGACTGGCTGGGCATGCACAACATCGGGCTGACCGAGCTGTGGCCCGGCTACACCATCCCGGTCTATGTCTTCGCCCTGTTCCAGATGATGTTCGCGATCATCACCCCGGCGCTGATCAGCGGTGCCCTCGCGGACCGCGTCAAGTTCACCGCCTGGGCGCTGTTCATCGCCCTGTGGGCGACGGTCGTCTACTTCCCGGTCGCGCACTGGGTGTGGGCCGCCGACGGCTGGGCCTTCAAGCTCGGCGTGATCGACTTCGCCGGTGGTACCGCCGTCCACATCAACGCCGGCGCCGCCGCGCTCGGCGTCATCCTCGTCATCGGCAAGCGGGTCGGCTTCAAGAAGGACCCGATGCGGCCGCACAGCCTGCCGCTGGTCATGCTCGGCTCCGGTCTGCTGTGGTTCGGCTGGTTCGGCTTCAACGGCGGCTCCTGGCTCGGAGCCGACGGCGTCACCGCGGCCGCCTTCACCAACACCCAGGTCGCCACCGCCGCCGCGATGCTCGGCTGGCTCGCGTACGAGAAGATCCGCCACGGCTCCTTCACCACCCTGGGCGCCGCCTCCGGCGCCGTCTCCGGACTCGTCGCGATCACCCCCGCCTGCGGCGCGGTCAGCCCGCTCGGCGCGATCGCGGTCGGCGTCATCGCCGGTGTCGTCTGCGCCATGGCGGTCGGCCTGAAGTACAGGTTCGGCTACGACGACTCGCTCGACGTCGTCGGCGTCCACATGGTCGGCGGCCTCATCGGCTCGCTGCTCATCGGCCTCTTCGCCACCGGCCGGGTGCAGAGCGACGCCAAGGGCCTGTTCTACGGCGGCGGCCTCGACCAGCTCGGCAAGCAGGCCGCGGGCGCCTTCGCGGTCCTCGCCTACTCCCTGATCGTCTCCGCGATCCTGGCCAAGGTCGTCGACCTGGTGATGGGCTTCCGGGTGGACGAGGACGACGAGGTCGCCGGGATCGACCAGGTCGAGCACGCCGAGACGGCGTACGACTTCGCGGGGGCGGGCGGCGGCACCTCCCTCGGCAGCCTCCAGTCGGCGCACCCGGCCGACGAGGCGAAGAAGAAGGACGCGAAGAAGGACCCGAAGAAGGTGGACGCGTGAAGCTCATCACGGCAGTTGTGAAGCCGCACCGGCTCGACGAGATCAAGGAAGCCCTCCAGGCGTTCGGCGTGCAGGGCCTGACCGTCACCGAGGCCAGCGGCTACGGGCGCCAGCGCGGCCACACCGAGGTCTACCGGGGCGCGGAGTACACCGTCGACCTGGTGCCCAAGGTCCGCATCGAGGTACTGGCCGAGGACGAGGAGGCCGATGACCTCATCGACGTCGTGGTCAAGGCCGCCCGCACCGGAAAGATCGGGGATGGCAAGGTGTGGAGCGTCCCCGTCGAGACCGCGGTCCGGGTCCGCACCGGCGAACGGGGCCCGGACGCCCTGTGAACCGGGCCGTCGCCACGGCCCCGACCGACCGCACGCCCAGCTGACAGGGAGCAGCCGAGTTGATGGAACGCGTCGAGCCAAGGACAGAGACCACCGACTCGGGCCCCGGCGGCTACGCGGCGGCCCGGCTGCGACTCCTCCAGGAGGAGGCGCGGTCCGGGCCGCCGCGCCGTGGCGCGCTCGCCGGACTCACCGACCAGTGGCTGGCCGCACTGCTCGCCGGCGGCGCCGAGACGTCCGGGATCACCGGCGGCGCGGCGCTGGTGGCGGTCGGCGGATACGGACGCGGTGAACTGTCCCCGCGCAGCGACCTCGACGTCGTCCTGCTGCACGACGGCTCCGCCGACTCCTCGGCCCTCGCCGCGCTCGCCGACCACGTCTGGTACCCCGTCTGGGACATGGGGCTGGCCCTCGACCACTCCGTACGCACTCCCGACGAGGCCCGCAAGACCGCCGCCGAGGACCTGAAGGTCCAGCTCGGCCTGCTGGACGCCCGCCACCTCGCGGGCGACGCCGACCTCACCGCCGGGCTGCGCACCGCCGTCCTCGCCGACTGGCGCGCCCAGGCCCCGAAACGCCTGCCCGAACTGCGCGAACTGTGCCAGGAGCGCGCCGAGCGCCACGGCGAGCTGCAGTACCTGCTCGAACCTGACCTGAAGGAGGCCCGCGGCGGGCTGCGCGACGCCACCGCGCTGCGCGCCATCGCCGCCTCCTGGCTCGCCGACGCGCCCCGTGAGGGCCTGGACGAGGCCCGGCGGCGGCTGCTGGACACGCGCGACGCGCTCCACCTGGCCACCGGCCGGGCCACCGACCGGCTCTCCCTCCAGGAACAGGACCAGATCGCGGCCGCGGTCGGCCTGCTGGACGCCGACGCCCTGCTGCGCCAGGTCTACGAGTCGGCCCGGACCATCGCGTACGCGAGCGATGTCACCTGGCGCGAGGTCGACCGGGTGCTGCGCGCCCGCTCGGCGAACCGGCCGCGGCTGCGCGGACTGCTCGGCGGCCGTGGCCGCGGGGGCTCCGGCTCCGCGCAGACCCCGGCGGAGCGCAGCCCGCTCGCCGAGGGCGTCGTCGAACAGGACGGCGAGGTGGTGCTCGCCCGTGCCGCGCGCCCCGAGCGCGACCCCGTGCTCCCGCTGCGGGCCGCCGCGGCCGCCGCCCAGGCCGGCCTCCCGCTCTCGCTGCACGCCGTACGGCGGCTGGCCGCCGCCGCGCGCCCGCTGCCGGTGCCCTGGCCGCCCGAGGCCCGGGAGGAACTGGTCACCCTGCTGGGCGCGGGGGAGTCCACCATCGCGGTCTGGGAGGCGCTGGAGGCCGAGGGCCTGATCACCCGGCTGCTGCCGGACTGGGAGCGGGTGCGCTGCCGCCCGCAGCGCAACCCCGTGCACCGCTGGACCGTCGACCGCCACCTCGTCGAGACCGCGGTCCGCGCCAGCGCGCTCAGCCGCCGCGTCGGCCGCCCCGACCTGCTGCTGGTCGCCGCGCTGCTGCACGACATCGGCAAGGGCTGGCCCGGCGACCACTCGGTCGTGGGGGAGACGATCGTCCGGGACGTGGCCACCCGCATCGGCTTCGACCGCGCCGATGTGTCCGTCCTCGCCACCCTCGTACGCCACCATCTGCTGCTCGTCGAGACCGCCACCCGCCGTGACCTGGACGACCCGGCCACCGTGCGCTCGGTCGCCGACGCGGTCCGCGGCCCCGACACCCTGGAACTGCTGCACGCCCTCACCGAGGCCGACGCGCTGGCCACCGGCCCCGCGGCCTGGAGCACCTGGCGCGGCGCGCTCGTCGCCGACCTGGTCAAGCGGGTCGCCGCCGTCCTCGCGGGCTCGCCCGCCACGGACACGTCCACCCCGCAGCACACCACGGCCGAACAGGAACGGCTCGCCATCGAGGCCCGTCGCACCGGCAGCCCCGTACTGGCCCTGCACGCCCGCTCCGAGACCCCGCCCCCGGGCGCCCCCGACGAGGCGACGGAACCGGAACCGATCGGCGTCGAGCTGCTGATCGCCGTCCCCGAGCAGTCCGGAGTGCTGTCCGCGGCCGCCGGGGTCCTGGCCCTGCACCGGCTCACGGTCCGGGCGGCCGACCTGCGCGCCATGGAGCTGCCGACGGAACTGGACGGCGCGGGCGGCGCGGGCGGCTCGGGCGGCGATGTCCTGCTGCTGAGCTGGCGGGTGGCGGCCGAGTACGGCTCGCTGCCACAGGCCGCCCGGCTACGGAACGATCTGCTCCGCGCGCTGGACGGCTCGCTCGACATCGTCGCCCGGCTCGCCGAGCGCGAGGCCGCCTACCGCAAGTACCCGCGCCGCCGCGGCGTCCACGCCCCGCCACCTCGGGTGACGGTCGCGCCCGGCAGCTCCCAGCTCGCCACCGTGATCGAGGTCCGTGCCCAGGACGTCCCCGGCCTCCTCCACCGCATCGGCCGCGCCCTGGAGGCCGCCGGTGTCACGGTCCGCAGCGCCCACGTCAGCACACTGGGCGCGAACGCGGTCGATGCGTTCTATGTCACGGACGCCACCGGCACGCCACTGACCCCGACCCGCGCGGCGGAGGTGGCCCAGGAGGTCGAGCAATCCCTCCGCTGACGCCCCGGCGTCAACCGCCCGCCCGGCCGTCCCCCGAGCCACGCCCTCCGGCGCCGGACGACAGCCCTTCCGGCGGTCGGGGTGCGGGGCCCGGCGACGGACGGGCTCGTACCCCCACTCCCTCCGGCGTTGCAGGGGCCGGGGCGGAGGTACGCCCTCCGAGCCCCACCACCCAGCCCCTCCGGCGATTGAGGAGCGGGGTCCGGGGCGGAGCCCCGGCGGGGGTTCGGGGGCGGAGCCCCCGAAACGGGAGCGGCCGCGCATGCCCGGGGGCAGACCGTTACCGCGGCGTGCGGATACCCTTGGAGGCCGACCGCCGACCCGACATCCGACCGAAGGATTCGCGACCACCGTGTTCGATACCCTCTCCGATCGCCTCGCAGCGACTTTCAAGAACCTCCGGGGCAAGGGCCGCCTCAGCGAGGCGGACATCGACGCAACGGCACGCGAGATCCGGATCGCCTTGCTCGAGGCGGACGTCGCGCTGCCCGTCGTACGGGCGTTCATCAAGCAGGTCAAGGAGCGCAGCCTCGGCGCCGAGGTCTCCCAGGCGCTGAACCCCGCCCAGCAGGTCATCAAGATCGTCAACGAGGAGCTGATCGGCATCCTCGGAGGCGACGCCCGTCGCCTCCGCTTCGCCAAGCAGCCCCCGACGGTCATCATGCTCGCGGGTCTGCAGGGTGCTGGTAAGACGACCCTCGCCGGAAAGCTCGGCCGCTGGCTCAAGGGGCAGGGCCACGCGCCGCTGCTCGTCGCGTGTGACCTCCAGCGCCCCAACGCGGTCAACCAGCTCTCGGTGGTCGCCGAGCGCGCGGGCGTCGCGGTGTTCGCGCCGGAGCCGGGCAACGGCGTCGGCGACCCGGTGAAGGTCGCCAAGGACTCGGTCGAGTTCGCCAAGACCAAGCAGCACGACGTCGTGATCGTCGACACCGCCGGCCGCCTCGGCATCGACGAGGAGCTGATGCGTCAGGCGGCGGACATCCGCGACGCGGTCAGCCCGGACGAGGTCCTGTTCGTCGTCGACGCGATGATCGGCCAGGACGCGGTGAACACCGCCGAGGCGTTCCGCGACGGCGTCGGCTTCGACGGCGTGGTGCTCTCCAAGCTCGACGGCGACGCGCGCGGCGGTGCCGCGCTCTCCATCGCGCATGTCACCGGCCGTCAGATCATGTTCGCCTCCAACGGCGAGAAGCTGGACGACTTCGACGCGTTCCACCCGGACCGCATGGCGTCCCGCATCCTCGGCATGGGCGACATGCTCAGCCTCATCGAGAAGGCCGAGCAGACCTTCAGCCAGCAAGAGGCCGAGAAGATGGCGGCCAAGCTGGCGAAGGGCCCCAAGGAGTTCACGCTCGACGACTTCCTGGCGCAGATGGAGCAGGTCCGCAAGATGGGCTCCATCTCCAAGCTGCTCGGCATGCTGCCGGGCATGGGCCAGATGAAGGACCAGATCAACAATCTGGACGAGAGGGACGTGGACCGCACGGCCGCGATCATCAAGTCGATGACGCCGGGCGAGCGCCAGGACCCGAACATCATCAACGGCTCCCGCCGCGCCCGTATCGCCCGTGGTTCCGGCGTCGAGGTGAGCGCGGTCAAGAACCTGGTGGAGCGGTTCTTCGACGCGCGCAAGATGATGTCGAAGATGGCCCAGGGCGGCGGCATGCCGGGGATGCCCGGGATGCCGGGCATGCCGGGCGGTGGCGGCAGCGCGAAGCGCAAGGGCAAGCAGCAGAAGAAGGTCAAGGGCAAGCAGCGCTCGGGCAACCCGATGAAGCGGAAGGCCGACGAGCAGGCCGCCGCGGCCCGCCGTGAGCAGGCGGGCCAGCAGGGCGGCGCGTTCGGCATGCCCGGCGGCGGCCAAGGCGGCCAGGACTTCGAACTTCCCGACGAGTTCAAGAAGTTCATGGGCTGAACCGCCCGCAGACCACCGGGTGCGCGGGTCCCCGCCATGGACGGCCGGGGGCCCGCGCACCCGTATGTTCAGGCCCGTATGTTCAGGCGCGGGCGATCAGATACCGCAGTACGTTCGGCATCCACACCGTCCCGTCCGCCCGCTGATACGGATGCAGCGCCTCCGCTATCTCCTTGCGCACCTGCGTCGGATCGGTCGCCCGCTCCGCCGCGTCGAACAGCCCCGTCGACAGCAGTCCGCGCACCGCGCTGTCCAGGTCGGCGTACCCGAACGGGCAGGCCACCCGCCCCGAACCGTCCGGCCGCAGCCCGGCCCGTTCGGCCAGCGTCTCCAGGTCGTCCCGGCCGCACGGCCGCCAGCGCCCCGGGGCGCACATCGGGTCGGCGAGCCGGGCGCCCACCCGTAGCACCGACGAGGTGGCGCACCGCTCCGGCGGGCCCCACCCGGCCAGCACCACCGCGCCGCCGCGCTCGGTGAGCGCCGCGGCCGCCGTCAGCGAGGACGCCGCCGCGTCGAGTCCGCCGGGGCCGCCCACCACCGGGGCGGGCAGTGGCTCGAAGGCGGTCACCACCGTGAAGCCGCCGGTGACACCGCCCCTGACGCCGGAGCCCGCCGACTCCGGACCGCCGAGCTCCAGCCGCACCGGGTCGGCCAGCCGCTCCCGCGCCAGCGCGAGGCGCGGCTCGTCCGTGTCGACCCCGCAGGCGTCGGCGCCGCGCCCGGCCGCCATGAGAAGGGCGAGACCCGAGCCGCAGCCCAGGCCCAGCAGCCGCGTTCCGGCGCCGACGTCCAGCCGTTCGTACACGGCCTCGTACAGCGGCACCAGCATCCGCTCCTGGATCTCCGCCCAGTCGCGGGCACGGGCGTGGGGGTCCGCCGGGCGCGGCGGGGAGGGGTGCGGGCGGCGCCGCTGTACGAGCGTAGATGTCATCGAAAGGGCCCCAATCAGCGAAGAGCAGTGCCGTCGTCAGATCCGCCGTTAGTGCGCCAGAGAGTGCCCAGTGGATGGTGCAGGGCTGTGCAGGGCTGTTCCACAGGGCACCCGCTCTGTCGCGTCCCACCCCCGTATGCCAGAGAACTCCGCATCCGTCCCCGCGTCCAGAGCTTTCACGGCCGTTGCTTGCGTGCCCCCTCCGTGCGCCCCCGCACCCCCTCCCATCCGCCCCGCTCCCGGGCCCGCCCCGGGGGCGCCGCGACCGCCCCCGGCAAATATTCCCGCGGTCGGCCGGGCCGCCGCCGTACGATCGGCCGCATGGCCAAAGCCCCCGTTCTCACCCCTCGTGCGGTGGATTTTCCGCGCTGGTACCAAGATGTGATCAACAAGGCCGAGCTGGCCGAGAACGGTCCGGTGCGCGGCACCATGGTCATCCGACCGTACGGATACGGGCTGTGGGAGCGGATGCAGCGCGACCTGGACGCCCGGATCAAGGCGGTGGGCGTCCAGAACGCCTACTTCCCCCTCTTCATCCCGCAGTCGTATCTGACGCGGGAGGCCGAGCACGTCGAGGGCTTCGCACCCGAACTCGCCGTCGTCACCCACGGCGGCGGCAAGGAGCTGGAGGAGCCGGTGGTGGTCCGGCCCACCTCCGAGACGATCGTCAACGAGTACTTCTCGAAGTGGGTGCAGAGCTACCGCGATCTGCCGCTGCTGATCAACCAGTGGGCCAATGTGGTGCGTTGGGAGCTGCGGCCCCGGCTGTTCCTGCGGACGACCGAATTCCTCTGGCAGGAGGGCCACACCGCCCACGCCACGTACGAGGACGCCCGGGCTTTCGCCGCCCGCATCCACCGCGACGTCTACGCCGACTTCATGGAGAACGTGCTCGCCATGGACGTCGTCCTGGGGCGCAAGACCGCCCGGGAGCGCTTCGCCGGTGCCGTCAACACCCTCACCCTCGAAGGGATGATGGGCGATGGCAAGGCGCTGCAACTGGGCACCAGCCATGAGCTGGGCCAGAACTTCGCCCGCGCCTTCAACACCCGCTATCTGTCCAGGGACGGCGCACAGGAGCTGGTCTGGCAGACCTCCTGGGGCAGCACGACCCGCATGGTCGGCGCACTGGTGATGATGCACGGCGACGACGACGGGCTGCGGCTGCCGCCCCGGCTGGCGCCGGTCCAGGCCGTCGTCCTCGCGGTCAAGGGTGATGAGGCGGTGCTCGCCGCGGTCCGCGAGACGGGCGACCGGCTGGCGGCGGCGGGCGTACGGGTCCAGGTCGACGACCGCGCCGACATCCCCTTCGGCCGCCGGGCCGTCGACTGGGAGCTGCGGGGCGTACCGGTGCGCGTCGAGATCGGCCCGCGCGACCTGGAGGCCGGCGCCGCCACGCTCGCCCGGCGGATTCCGGGCGGCAAGGAACCGGTGCGCATCGACCTGCTGGCCGAGGCGGTACCGAAGGCGCTGGAGGAGGACCAGGCGCTGCTGCTGCGCCAGGCGCGGGAGCGCCGCACGGCGCGCACGGTGGAGGTGCGGACCGTGGAGGAGGCCGCGGAGGCGGCGGCCGCGGGCGGCTGGGCGCGCGTCCGGTGGGCCGACCTGGGTCCGGAGGGCGAGGCCGCGCTCGCCGAGCGGGCGGTGTCCGTGCGGTGCCTGGTCACCGAGGAAGGGGCGGTGCCGGATGCCGATGACGCTCCAGGTAACGTCGCCTATGTGGCCCGTGCCTACTGACGTACGAGGCGGTACGTACCGCCTTGGGGTGCCGTGGGCGGCTCATCCACGCATGTGCGCACCCGCCCTCGTCGCGACGCATCAGCGCTGAACTGACTGGTACGTGCAAATTATTTGAGATGCCCCGGAATCGGAACACCGGGCGGCTCCTGCTCGTTAGCACGACGTGAGCACGACACCACCTGTACTCGCCGCAGAGCTGGCGCAGGCGTGGGCCGATATTCAACGGCACCACCCCGAGCTGCCGGATCTCGCCGCGCCCGAATCGCTGATCGGAGAGTCGTCGTCCGCATGTGGCGCCGAGCTCTCCTTCGAACGGCTGCTGCACGAGGCAGTCCACGGCATCGCCGCCGCCCGCGGTGTCCGGGACACCTCGCGCGCCGGCCGCTACCACAACCGCCGGTTCCTGGCGATCGCCGAGGAGCTGGGGCTCGACCACTCCGAGGAGCCGCATCCCAGCAGCGGTTTCTCGCTGGTCACCCTCAGTCCCGACGCGAGAAAGCGCTATCGGACCACGATCGACCGGCTGCACCGCGCCCTCAAGGCGCACACCGTCGCGACCGCGGCCGAGACCTCCCGCGCCTTCCGCGGCCCCGCGGCGCGGCACGGCTCGTCCGGGGGCGGCGTCCGGGTCAAGGCGGTGTGCGACTGCGGGCGCAACGTCCGCGTCGTCCCGTCGGTGCTGGCCCAGGCGCCGATCATGTGCGGTGGCTGCGGGAAGCCGTTCCGGATCCCGGACGCGGTGGCCGCGGTCGGCTGACCGGCCACGGTGTGGCAGAATGGTCCGCTGTACTCGACAGCCGACCAGGACCCCTCTCTCCTCCGGCTGACGCGTCCATCGGGCACTCGGGTACCGCAACCCCACGCGGCACTTCGCAGTGCTCAACCACGTCAAGACCAGGAGACACCACTCCCGTGGCAGTCAAGATCAAGCTGAAGCGTCTGGGCAAGATCCGTTCGCCTCACTACCGCATCGTCGTCGCCGACTCCCGTACCCGCCGTGACGGCCGGGCCATCGAGGAGATCGGCCTGTACCACCCGGTGCAGAACCCTTCGCGCATCGAGGTCGACTCTGAGCGTGTGCAGCACTGGCTGAAGGTCGGCGCCCAGCCGACCGAGCCGGTGCTCGCCATCCTGAAGGTCACCGGCGACTGGCAGCAGTTCAAGGGCCTGCCCGCCCCGGCTCCGATGAAGGTCGCCGAGCCGAAGGCCGACAAGCGCGCCCTGTTCGAGGCCGCCGCCAAGGACGCTGGTGACGAGCCGAAGGGTGAGGCCATCACCCCGAAGGCGAAGAAGTCCGAGAAGAAGTCGGACGAGGCGGCCGAGACCGCTGAGTCCACCGCCTCGACCGAGGCCTGAGGATGCTCGAGGAAGCCCTCGAGCACCTGGTGAAGGGCATCGTCGACAACCCCGACGACGTGCAGGTCGCCTCGCGCAACCTGCGTCGCGGGCGCGTGCTCGAGGTCCGGGTGCACCCCGATGACCTGGGCAAGGTGATCGGCCGCAACGGCCGCACCGCCCGCGCGCTGCGCACCGTCGTGGGCGCCATCGGCGGCCGTGGGATCCGCGTCGACCTCGTCGACGTGGATCAGGTCAGCTGAGAGGCGATCAAGAGCAGCACCGGCACGGGCCGGGGAGGGCTTCGGGCCGTCCCCGGCCCGTGTGCGTGACGTGTGCGGGAAAGGGACATGCATCGTGCAGTTGGTTGTCGCGCGGATCGGCCGTGCCCATGGCATCAAGGGCGAGGTCACCGTCGAGGTGCGCACGGACGAGCCCGAGCTGAGGCTCGGCCCGGGCGCCGTGCTGGCCACCGAGCCCGCCTCGGCCGGACCGCTGACCATCGAGACCGGCCGGGTGCACAGCGGCCGGCTGCTGCTGCGCTTCGAGGGGGTGCGGGACCGTACGGGCGCGGAGGCCCTGCGCAATGTCCTGCTCATCGCGGAGGTCGACCCCGACGAGGTCCCCGAGGACCCCGAGGAGTTCTACGACCACCAGCTGATCGACCTCGATGTGGTCACCGTGGACGGCACGGAGGTCGGCCGGATCTCCGAGATCTCCCATCTGCCGTACCAGGACCTGCTGATCGTGAAGCGGCCCGACGGCGGCGAGGTGATGATCCCGTTCGTCTCCGCGGTGGTGCCGGAGATCGACCTGGAGGAGCAGCGCGCGGTCATCGACCCGCCGCCGGGGTTGCTGGACGAGGCCGAGGCGGAGATCGCCACCGGCCGTGAGGACGCGTCGTCATGAGGCTCGACGTCGTCACGATCTTCCCGGAGTACCTGGAGCCGCTGAACGTCTCGCTGGTCGGCAAGGCGCGCGCCCGCGGCGTGCTGGACGTCCGCGTGCACGACCTGCGCTCCTGGACACACGACCGGCACAACACGGTGGACGACACCCCGTACGGCGGCGGCCCGGGCATGGTCATGAAGCCCGAGCCCTGGGGCGAGGCGCTGGACGAGATCATCGCGTCGGGCGAGGGTGCGGGACTGTCCGGGCCGACGCTGGTGGTGCCCACCCCGAGCGGCCGCCCGTTCACCCAGACCCTCGCGGTGGAACTCTCCGAGCGCCCCTGGCTGGTCTTCGCGCCGGCGCGCTACGAGGGCATCGACCGGCGGGTGATCGAGGAGTACGGGGAGCGGCTGGAGATCCACGAGGTCTCCATCGGCGACTACGTCCTGGCGGGCGGGGAGGCCGCGGTCCTGGTGATCACGGAGGCCGTCGCCCGGCTGCTGCCCGGTGTGCTGGGCAACGCCGAGTCGCACCAGGACGACTCCTTCGCCCCGGGCGCGATGGCCGATCTACTGGAGGGGCCCGTCTACACCAAGCCCCCCGAGTGGCGCGGCCGGGACATCCCGGAGGTGCTGGTCAGCGGCCATCACGGCAAGATCGCCCGGTGGCGCAGGGACGAGGCGTTCCGCCGTACCAGCGCCCACCGCCCCGATCTGATCGAGCGCTGCGACCCGGCCACGCTCGACAAGCACGACCGCGCGCTCCTGGCCGAGCTGGGCTGGGAGGAGCTGCCCGGCGCGGGCGAAACCGGGGGACGGGCCCGATTTGGGCGGCCGGACCGGGCCGTGGAACAATAGGCCGCTGCCGTACGTCCGGGCGTGCGCCCCTGCCACAGGGGGACCGACGCTCGCCCGATGAGGGCGGCACTCCGAATCAACATTCCGATATGCCGCTGATGACCTGTGGCATCAGCGAGGAAAGCAGACGATCATGTCTCACCTGCTCGACAACGTCGACTCCGCGTCGCTGCGCAGCGACGTCCCGAATTTCCGCCCCGGCGACACGGTCAACGTCCACGTCCGCGTCATCGAGGGCAACCGCTCGCGTGTCCAGCAGTTCAAGGGCGTCGTGATCCGCCGCCAGGGCTCCGGCGTGCGGGAGACCTTCACCGTCCGCAAGGTGAGCTTCAGCGTCGGCGTCGAGCGCACCTTCCCGGTGCACACCCCGATCGTCGAGAAGATCGAGGTCGTCACCCGCGGTGACGTGCGCCGTGCGAAGCTGTACTACCTCCGTGACCTCCGCGGCAAGGCCGCGAAGATCAAGGAGAAGCGCACCAGCTGAGTTTTGCTCGACTGCTGAGCTACCGTCGGATGTCTCAACGGGGCCGGATAGGCTCTGGTCCGATGGACATCGAAGGACGGCTCGCGGAGCGCGATCGCTCCTCCTGCTCCGGCCCGGAGCACGAGGAGCGATCGCGCTCTTCGCATGCCCCGGAGGACCCCGCCGAGGAGCCCCCCGCGCAGCAGCCTCCCGCCGGGCGCCCGCGGATGTGGCAGGGCGGCGACCGGCCGTGGCGGCGCGCGGCGCTCCTCGCGGCCGCCTCCATGGCGCTGGTCCTGCTGGTGAGCGGGTTCGTGGTGCAGCCGTTCCAGATTCCCAGCGGCTCCATGGAGAACACCCTGCGCCCCGGGGACCGGGTGCTGGTGAACAAGCTCGCATACCGTTTCGGGGACGATCCGCGCCGCGGTGACGTTGTCGTCTTCGACGGCACCGGCTCCTTCCTCCAGGAGGAGCCGTCCGGGGACCCGGTGACCGGTGCGCTGCGCAAGGCGGCCGCGGCGGTCGGTCTCGCCGAGCCCGCCGAGACCGACTACATCAAGCGCGTGGTGGGCGTCGGCGGTGACCGGGTCACCTGCTGCGACGAGCGGGGGAGGATCGAGGTGAACGGCCGGCCCGTGAACGAGGACTACCTGTACCCCGGGGACAGTCCCTCGCGGGTGCGGTTCGACACCGTCGTCCCCGAAGGCCGGCTGTGGGTGATGGGCGACCACCGCAGCGCCTCCCGGGACTCCCGCGACCACCTCGGCGAGCCGGGCGGCGGCACCGTCCCCGTGGACCAGGTGATCGGGCGGGCCGACTGGATCGGCTGGCCGTTCGGCCGGTGGTCCGGCATCCGGGGCCCGGAGGTCTTCGCGCACGTGCCCGGACCGGACGGGGCAGCGGACGCGGCCCCGGGCGGTGCGCATGGGTAGCCGCGGACGCCCCCGCTCCGGCACGCGCCGGCCGAGCCTGGGCCTCGGTCTCGGTACCGCCCCCGCCGAGCCGTCGCGCGAGCCGGGGCAGCGCCGGCTCGCCACGCGCGCGGAGCGGCGCCGGGTGCAGCAGCGGATCAAGCGCAGAAGGCGCCGTTCCGCCATGCGGGAGATACCGATCCTGATCGGTGTGGCGCTGGTGATAGCGCTGGTCCTCAAGACGTTCCTGGTGCAGGCGTTCGTGATCCCGTCCGGCTCGATGGAGCAGACGATCAAGATCGGCGACCGGGTGCTGGTCGACAAGTTCACCCCGTGGTTCGGCTCCAAGCCGACGCGCGGGGACGTCGTGGTGTTCAAGGACCCCGGCGGCTGGCTGGAGGACGAGCGGAAGCCACCCGAGGAGGACCCGCCGGTCATCAAGCAGGGCAAGGAGTTCCTGACCTTCATCGGTCTGCTGCCCTCGTCGGACGAGCAGGACCTGATCAAGCGGGTGGTCGCGGTCGGCGGCGACACGGTGGCATGCTGTGACACGAACGGCAGGGTCACGGTCAACGGGACGCCGTTGAAGGAGTCGTACCTGTACCCGGGGAACGCGCCTTCGCAGCGCAAGTTCAAGGTGACCGTCCCCGCGGGGCGGATGTTCATGATGGGCGACCACCGGGCCAACTCGGCGGACTCCCGGGTGCACCTCGACGAGGCGTACCAGGGCACCGTCGCGGACGCGAGCGTGGTGGGCCGCGCCGTGGTGATCGCATGGCCGTTCGGTCACATGCGACAGCTTGAGGAGCCCGGAACGTATGCGTCCGTGCGGGACGCGCCGAGTGGGGCGACACAGGTGAGCGGTGCGCCGCATAGGGTGTCCCCCATGGATCGGCAAGGAATGATCCAGCTCCCGACCCCTGCGGAACTCCCGCTCGTTATGGGAGTGGTGGGCCTGCGCCGTTCGTGCAGCAGGCGGCAGCGGCGTGAGGAGTGAATGTGGGGGACTTGGCGGTCGGCGCACGATCCGGTCACGAAGAGCCCGAGAGGCGGCCCGGAACGACGGGAGAGGGGACCGTGCCCCCGGCACCGGAAGCGCCCGGGGCGTCCCCGGCAGGAGGCGCCTCCACGGCGGGACCGGCTGATACGCCGTCCTCCGGCCCTTCCGGCCCGTCGGGACCCGGTGCCGGGCCGGGCGCGGAGCGGGAGACCGGCTCCGAGGAGGAGGGCAAGGGGTCCGGGGCCGGGCGGCGGCCGGCGAAGGGGCGGAAGGCGCGCTCCTTCTGGAAGGAGCTGCCGATCCTGATCTTCATCGCGCTGGTGCTGGCGCTGCTGATCAAGACCTTCCTGGTGCAGGCCTTCTCGATCCCGTCCGACTCGATGCAGAACACGTTGCAGCGGGGCGATCGGGTGCTGGTGGACAAGCTCACTCCCTGGTTCGGCTCGAAGCCGGAGCGCGGCGAGGTGGTCGTCTTCCACGACCCGGGCGGCTGGCTCGGGGAAACCCAGGCGCAGGACTCGGGCCCGATCGCCGAGGGCATCCAGGAGGCGCTCAGCAAGGTCGGCCTCATGCCGTCCGCCGATGAGAAGGACCTGATCAAGCGGGTGATCGCGGTCGGCGGCGACACGGTCTCGTGCAAGCGCGGCGGCAAGGTGAGGGTCAACGGCAAGGCGCTGGACGAGCCGTACATCTTCCCCGGGAACACGCCCTGTGACGAGAAGCCGTTCGGCCCGGTCAAGGTGCCCAAGGACCGGATCTGGGTCATGGGCGACCACCGCCAGGACTCGCTGGACTCCCGCTACCACCAGAACCTGCACAACGGCACCGTCTCGGTGGACGACGTCGTCGGGCGCGCGATCGTGGTCGCCTGGCCGCTCAACCGCTGGTCCGCCCTGTCGGTCCCGGACACGTTCGACCAGCCGGGGCTGAGCGCGGCGGCCTCCATGGCCCCCTCGGCGCTCGGGCTCGCGGGCGCGGTGCCGATCGTGCTGTGGCGTCGTCGCAGGCAGGCGGCGAAGGTGCGGGGGACGGCTGACTGACGCCCCGTACCGCGGGTAAGGTGCGATCTCGTGCCACAAGGCATGCGGAACATGACCTTCTCTGTCTGCGGGACACGGTGGGAGCACTCGAATGAGCGATGCCCGAGGGGCGGGGGGCAGCAGGCTGGGCGCCATGCTGTCCGGGCTGGCGGTGGCCGTCGGCTGTGTGCTGTTCCTGGGCGGCTTCGCCTGGGGCGCGGTGCTCTACAAGCCGTACAGCGTCCCGACGGACTCGATGTCGCCGACCATCGGCAAGGGCGACCGGGTGATCGCGGAGCGCATCGACGGCGGTGAGGTGCGCCGCGGCGACGTGGTCGTCTTCCAGGATGAGATCTGGGGCGACCTGCCGATGGTGAAGCGGGTCATCGGGGTCGGCGGTGACAAGGTCGAGTGCTGCGACAAGCAGAACCGTCTCACCGTGGACGGCAAGGTGCTCGAAGAACCGTATCTCCAGGCCAAGGAGCCGGCCTCGATGACCCGGTTCTCCACCACCGTGCCCAAGGGGAGCCTGTTCCTCATGGGCGACCACCGCAGCGACTCCCTCGACTCCCGGACGCACCTCACCGACAGCAGCCATGGAGCGGTCCCCACCGGCGCCGTGACGGCCCGGGTGGACGCCACCGCCTGGCCGCTGGGGTCCTTCGGCATGATGGGGCGCCCGGAGGTGTTCAAGGAGCTGCCGGGCGGGGTCTCGCAGCCCGGTCCACTCCGGCTCGTATCGGTCTCGGTCGTGACCGGCGCCGTGCTCATCCTGGGAGGTGCGGCCTACGGGCCGGTCGCGCGCCGGATGGGAGGCGGCTCCGCCGGGCGGAACGAGACGCGGGAGAAGGTGACGGCCAGTGGCTGACGTGGCCGGGGAGACGGGTGCGGAGGCGACACCGCTGCGGAAGGTCGCCCGGGTGGTGCTGCTCGACCCGCAGGACCGGATCCTTCTGCTGCACGGCTTCGAACCGGACGACCCCTCGCTGACGTGGTGGTTCACCCCGGGCGGCGGGCTGGAGGGCGACGAGAGCCGCGAGCAGGCCGCCCTGCGCGAGCTGACGGAGGAGACCGGGATCACCGATGTCCGGCTCGGCCCGCTGCTGTGGCGGCGCACCTGCTCCTTCCCGTTCTACGGCCGGCGCTGGGACCAGGACGAGTGGTACTACCTGGCCCGTACGGAGCAGACCGCGACGCGCCCGGAGGGGCTGACGGAGCTGGAGCGGCGCAGCGTGACCGGGCTGCGCTGGTGGCCGGTGGAGGAGCTGGCGGGGGCGGCCGAGCCGGTCTACCCGACCCGGCTCGTGGAACTGTTGCGTACGCTGCTCGACGAGGGGCCGCCCAGTACACCGGTGATCCTGGAGACTGAGCGCGTCTGACGCACAATGGGGGGACGCACGGCTGAAGGGGAACATGCCATGAGCGCCGAGGACCTCGAGAAGTACGAGACCGAGATGGAGCTGAAGCTCTACCGGGAGTACCGCGATGTCGTCGGTCTGTTCAAATATGTGATCGAGACCGAGCGTCGCTTCTATCTCACCAACGACTACGAGATGCAGGTGCACTCTGTCCAGGGTGAGGTCTTCTTCGAGGTGTCGATGGCGGACGCCTGGGTCTGGGACATGTACCGACCGGCGCGGTTCGTCAAGCAGGTCCGTGTACTCACGTTCAAGGACGTGAATATCGAGGAGCTGAACAAGAGCGACCTCGACCTTCCGGGCGGCTGATCTTCCGGGCGGCTGATTTTCCGGGGGCCGGCTCACTCTTCCGGGTGGCCGAGTTGTCCACCGGCGCCGGGTCGTCCACAGAAATCCACCAAGATCCCTGAAATCGGGGCGGGAGCGTCACAGTCGGTGCCGGAGGTGGTGCCGAATGAACGCCCGGGGAGCATTGGGCCGCTACGGCGAGGATCTGGCGGCGCGCCGGCTGGCCGAGGCCGGTATGACCGTCCTGGAGCGCAATTGGCGGTGCCGGGACGGCGAGATCGACATCGTCGCGCTGGACGCCGGGGCGCTGGTCGTGTGCGAGGTCAAGACGCGGCGCGCGGAGGGTTACGAACCTCCGGCGGCGGCGGTCAGGCCCCGCAAGACCGACCGGCTGCGCCGGCTCGCCGAGCGCTGGCTGGAGCGGCACGGCGGGCCGCCGCCGGGAGGCGTGCGCATCGACCTGGTGGGTGTGGTGCTGCCCCGGCGCGGCGCGCCCGTGGTCGAGCATCTGCGGGGGGTGGCCTGAATGGGGTTCGCCCGCACCTGCTCGGTCGCGCTGGTCGGGGTCGAGGGCGTGGTGGTCGAGGTCCAGGCCGATCTGGAGCCCGGCGTGGCCGCCTTCACCCTGGTCGGCCTGCCCGACAAATCGCTGGTGGAAAGCCGGGACCGGGTCCGCGCCGCCGTGGTCAACTCCGGAGATGCCTGGCCGCAGAAGAAGCTCACGGTCGGGCTCAGTCCGGCGTCCGTCCCCAAGGGCGGCAGCGGCTTCGACCTGGCCGTGGCCTGTGCGGTGCTCGGCGCCGCCGAGCGCATCGACCCGCGGGAGATCGCCGACCTGATGATGATCGGGGAGCTGGGTCTCGACGGCCGGGTCCGGCCCGTGCGCGGGGTGCTGCCCGCCGTGCTCGCGGCCGCCGAGGCCGGATACCGGCAGGTCGTCGTCCCGGAGCAGACAGCGGCCGAGGCGTCCCTGGTCCCGGGCGTCTCGGTGCTCGGGGTGCGGAGCCTGCGCCAGCTGGTCGCGGTCCTCACCGACGAACCGGTGCCCGGGGAGGACGAGCCGCTGGAGGCCGGGCGGCCCGATCCGATGCTGGCGGGGCTCACCATGCCCGGCGCGGGCATGGGCACCGGGGTGGCCGCGCTCGCCGGTGCCGGGGCGGGGCGGCCCGATCTGGCCGAGGTCGCCGGACAGCGGGCCGCGCGCACCGCGCTGGAGGTCGCCGCCGCCGGGGGGCACCATCTGTTCCTCATCGGGCCGCCGGGCGCGGGCAAGACCATGCTCGCCGAGCGGCTGCCCGGGCTGCTGCCGCCGCTCACCCAGCAGGAGGCACTGGAGGTCACCGCCGTGCACTCGGTGGCCGGGGTGCTGCCACCGGGCCAGCCCCTGGTGGAGACGCCCCCGTATTGCGCACCGCACCACTCGGCGACCATGGCCGCCCTGGTCGGCGGCGGCAACGGGCTGCCACGGCCGGGCGCGGTCTCGCTCGCCCACCGGGGGCTGCTCTTCCTGGACGAGGCGCCGGAGTTCAGCGGCCGGGCCCTGGACGCCCTGCGGCAGCCCCTGGAATCGGGCCATGTGGTGGTCGCCCGCTCCGCGGGCATGATGCGCATGCCCGCGCGTTTCCTCCTCATGCTGGCCGCCAACCCCTGCCCGTGCGGGCGCCACGGGCTGATGGGGGACGGCTGTGAATGCTCGCCCTCGACGGTCCGCCGCTACCAGTCGCGGCTCTCCGGCCCGCTGCTGGACCGGGTCGACTTGCGCGTCCACGTCGAGGCGGTGAGCCGGGCCGAGCTGACCGGGGCGGTCGGCACGGCGGAGAGCACCGCCTCGGTCGCGGCCCGTGTGCGCGAGGCGAGGGAGCGGGCCGCCGCGCGCCTCGCGGACACCCCCTGGCGGCTGAACAGCGAGGTGCCGGGCCATGAGCTGCGCACCCGCTGGCAGGCCTGCCCCGGGGCGCTCCGCGAGGCCGAGCGCGACATGGAGCGCGGGCTGCTCACCGCCCGCGGCCTGGACCGGGTGCTGCGGGTCGCCTGGACCGTCGCCGACCTCGCCGGGCACGACCGGCCGCTGGAGCCGGACATCGCCCAGGCCCTCCAGCTGCGCACCGGAGTGACCCGCGGGGTGCCGGTCGGCGCGGGGGAGTGCTGATGGCCGCCCGGCCGGCGGGAGGCTCGGCCACGGCTCCCGGGATGCCATCCGCCGGGGGCCCCGGGCCGGGCGTGGGCGACGAGGAGCGGCTCGCCCGGGCGGCGCTCACCCGGCTCGTGGAGCCCGGCGACGAGGCGGTGGGGCGCTGGCTGCGCCGGCTGGGGCCGGTCGGGCTGCGGCGGGCGCTCACCGGGGAGGCCCCGCCGCCGCGCGGGGCGACCCCGCAGCGGCTGGCCGGATGCGCGCTGCGGGCCGGCGGGCTCGACCCCGCGGCCGACCTCGCTCTGATCGCCGCCCAGGGCGGGCGGTTCGTCTGCCCCGGGGACATGGAGTGGCCCGGTCAGCTCGACGACCTCGGGGACGCTCGCCCGGTCGGGTTATGGGTGCGGGGTCCCGCGTCGCTGCGCATGTGGGCGCTGCGCTCGGTCGCGGTGGTGGGGGCGCGCGCCTGCAGCGACTACGGCGCGCACGTCGCGGCGACGATGGGCGCCGGGCTCGCCGAGCGGGGCTGGGTGGTGGTCTCCGGCGCGGCCCAGGGAGTGGACGGCGCGGTGCACCGCGGGGCGCTCGCCGCGGGCGGCGCCACCGTCGCCGTGCTCGCCTCCGGGGTGGACACCCCCTATCCGCGGGGGCACGCCGAGTTGATCGAGCGCATCGCGGAACAGGGTCTGGTGCTGGCCGAGTTGCCGCCCGGGGCGCATCCCACCCGCAGCCGCTTCGTGCTGCGCAACCGGGTCATCGCCGCGCTCACCCGCGGCACGGTCGTCATCGAGGCCGAGTACCGCAGCGGATCGCTGGTCACCGCGCGCCGGGCACAACAGCTCGGCCGGTCCACCATGGGAGTGCCCGGCCCGGTCACCAGCGGGCTGTCCGCAGGCGTCCACGAACTGCTGCGCGGCGAGGCCTTCCTGGTCACCGACGCCGACGAAGTCGTCGAGCTGATCGGCGGCATCGGAGACCTCGCCCCCGTCCGGGAAGGGCCCCTCGTCGAGCGGGACCTGCTCGATCCCGTGACGGCACGGGTGCTGGAAGCGTTGTCGGCACAGGGCGGCAACGACGGACGTGAGGTGGCCAGGGATTCCGGGACGAGCTGTGAAGAGGCCGTGAGCCGCCTCTATGAACTGCTCGCCCTGGGTTTCGTCGAACGCCATGGCGACCGCTGGCAGTTGGCGCCGCCCGCACGCCGGAATGACGGCACACGGCGAGGCGATCCCCCAAATCGGGGCAATCGGGTGAAAGGGTTGAGGCGATGACCGTATCCGTACACCGCCGAGCCGCCGCCCTTCGCATACCGCGACGTCGTGGTCACGCTACGCTCACAAGGTTTCCGGTGGAGGCGTACGTCCCCACCCATGTCATGGCAGAACGGCTCAAGGCGACGAATGCCCCAGCACATCTCCGGGTCTGACCGCGCGGCGCCGCCCGCTGCCCGCGGCGCGGTGCGCCCCGCGGCACCGTCCTCGCTGGACGAGCTGTGGCGGTCGTACAAAACCACGGGCGACGGGCGGCTGCGGGAGCAGCTGATCCTGCACTACTCGCCACTGGTGAAATACGTGGCCGGGCGGGTCAGCGTCGGGCTGCCCTCCAACGTCGAGCAGGCCGACTTCGTCTCGTCCGGTGTCTTCGGACTCATCGACGCCATCGAGAAGTTCGACCCCGGGCGTGCCATCAAGTTCGAGACCTACGCCATCACCCGCATCCGCGGTGCGATGATCGACGAACTCAGGGCGCTGGACTGGATCCCGCGCTCGGTCCGACAGAAGGCCAGGGCGGTCGAGCGGGCGTACGCCACGCTGGAGGCGGCGCTGCGGCGCACCCCGACCGAGGCCGAGGTCGCCGCCGAGATGGACATCAGCGTCGACGAACTGCACGGGGTTTTCAGCCAGTTGTCGCTCGCCAATGTGGTCGCCCTGGAGGAGTTGCTGCACGTCGGCGGCGAGGGCGGCGATCGGCTCAGCCTCATGGACACCCTGGAGGACACCGCCGCGGACAACCCGGTCGAGGTGGCTGAGGACCGGGAGCTGCGCCGGCTGCTCGCCCGGGCCATCAACACCCTTCCGGAGCGGGAGAAGACCGTGGTCACGCTCTACTACTACGAGGGGCTCACCCTGGCCGAGATCGGCCAGGTCCTCGGGGTCACCGAGAGCCGGGTCAGCCAGATCCACACCAAGTCCGTGCTCCAGCTGCGCGCGAAACTCGCCGACGTCGGACGCTGAATCGTCCCCCCGGGTGCGCCACGGCCGTGACGTCACCGTGGCGTCTCCGTACAGTGGTGACGTGCCCAGGATTCGAGCGGCCTCAGTGGCCGAGCACCGGACGATGCAGCGCGGCGCCCTGCTGGAGGCCGCCCGCTCCTTGCTGTCCGAGGGCGGTACGGAGGCGTTGACCTTCCCCGCACTCGCTGAGCGCACGGGCCTCGCCCGCTCGTCCGTCTATGAGTACTTCCGTTCCCGCGCGGCCGTGGTCGAGGAGTTGTGCGCCGTCGACTTCCCGGTCTGGGCCGCCGAGGTCGAGGCCGCCATGGAGGCGGCCGGTACGCCCGAGGCGAAGGTCGAGGCGTATGTGCGCCGACAGCTCGCTCTCGTCGGCGACCGCCGCCACCGCGCCGTGGTGGCGATCTCGGCCGGTGAGCTGGACGCGGGTGCGCGCGAGAAGATCCGCGCCGCCCATGGCGGGCTCATCTGCATGGTGGTCGAGGCCCTCGGTGCGCTCGGTCATCAGCAGCCCCGGCTGGCCGCGGTGCTGCTCCAGGGCGTCGTGGACGCCGCGGTCCGCCGCATCGAACTGGGAGCCGCGGAGGATCCCGAGCACATCACGGAGGCGGCGGTCGCCATGGCCCTGGGCGGCGTCCGGGGCTGACCCCCGGGCCCTGCTGCGCGCGCCGCGCACCCGGCGCGGCCGCCAGGACCGGGCGCGCAGGCGGCGACCGGCCCAGGCGGCCGCGACCGCCAGGGCCGCGGCCGGTGCCAGGTCCGACGGGCCGGTGGGGGAAGCCGCGGCCGCCAGGCGGGGGCGTGCCGTCGCGGACGCCGCAGCCTCCTCGGCGGGCGGGACGCCGAAGACCGGCAGCAGCCGGGACGGCCCGCCCCGCAGCATCGACCGCGGCAGCAGCGACAGCGGATCCAGATAGCGGTCCCCGCGCCGCAGCCCCCAGTGCAGACAGCCGCCCGGGCAGTGGAACGGGCCCGCCTCCACCACCCCGACCACCGCTCCCGCCGCCACCCGCGCGCCCCTGGACACCGTGGCCCGCACCGGTTCGTAGGACGTCCGCAGCGGAGGAGTGCCGGTCCCGGACAGCTCGATGGTGAGCACCCCGCGCCCCGCGACCGGCCCCGCGAAGCTCACCCGCCCCGCGGCCGCCGCCCGCACCCGCTGCCCCGCCCGCGCCGCCAGATCGACCCCGCGGTGGCCCGCCGCCCACGGCGTGGGCGGCGGCCGCCACGCCCTCAGTACCGAGGGCCGCACCGCACCCTCCGGCCCGGCCACCGGCCATGACCGGCCATCGGAACCCGGCTCACCGGCACTCGTCCCATCGGAACCCGGCGCCGCCACCGCGGCCGGGACCAGGGCAGTGAGCAGCAGAACGCACAGGGCAAGAGCCCGCACCACACCAAGCCGTCGCATGTCACCCACGGTGACGCCAATCGCCGCATCCGGTGGATCATGGATGCGAACTGGGGACTACCCACGGGTTGTGGATATCGCCGTCACCCGGCACCGCACGGGTCCCGTACACTTCTTATGGCGATCCGGGTCACCGGATCGACTTCGCACGCCCCGCCGCCCGCGCCCCGAGCACGTATCGGCAGCACGGCGGCCGCGCCCCTCGGTCCTCGGACGAGCCCCCTACCAGGGCCCTCTTTCGTGGCAGGCGCGCCGGGGCGTCAGGAGCGGCGGCCGCCCGGCCGCTGTGGAACCGAGTACCTCAAGGAGTACGGCCATGGCCGTCGTCACGATGCGGGAGCTGCTGGAGAGCGGCGTCCACTTCGGGCACCAGACCCGCCGCTGGAACCCGAAGATGAAGCGCTTCATCTTCACCGAGCGCAACGGCATCTACATCATCGACCTGCTCCAGTCGCTGTCGTACATCGACCGCGCCTACGAGTTCGTCAAGGAGACCGTCGCCCACGGCGGCTCCATCATGTTCGTCGGCACGAAGAAGCAGGCGCAGGAGGCGATCGCCGAGCAGGCGACCCGCGTCGGTATGCCGTATGTCAACCAGCGCTGGCTGGGCGGCATGCTGACCAACTTCTCGACTGTCTACAAGCGCCTGCAGCGCCTGAAGGAGCTCGAGCAGATCGACTTCGAGGATGTGGCCGCCTCCGGCCTCACCAAGAAGGAGCTCCTGGTCCTCTCCCGCGAGAAGGCCAAGCTGGAGAAGACCCTCGGCGGTATCCGCGAGATGCAGAAGGTGCCGAGCGCCGTCTGGATCGTGGACACCAAGAAGGAGCACATCGCCGTCGGTGAGGCGCGCAAGCTCCGCATCCCGGTGGTCGCGATCCTCGACACCAACTGCGACCCCGACGAGGTCGACTACAAGATCCCGGGCAACGACGACGCGATCCGCTCCGTCACGCTGCTCACCCGTGTGATCGCCGACGCCGTCGCCGAGGGCCTCATCGCCCGCTCCGGCGTCGCCACCGGCGACGAGAAGGCCGACAAGGGTGCGGGCGAGCCGCTGGCCGAGTGGGAGCGCGACCTGCTCGAGGGTGAGAAGAAGGCCGACGAGCCCGAGGCCAAGCCGGCCGAGGCCGCCGCCGAGAAGCCGGCCGAGGAAGCGAAGCCGGCCGAGGACGCGAAGCCCGCCGAGGACGCGAAGCCCGCCGAGGCCCCGGCCGCGGACGCCGAGCAGGCCTGACCACTCAGACGGTGTACAACGGCGGGGGACGGTGCGACGGCACCGCCCCCGTCGTTCACCCGTAGAGCTTTCGACTTTCGAGAAGAGATTCACAGATCATGGCGAACTTCACCGCCGCTGACGTCAAGCAGCTCCGCGAGCTCACCGGCGCCGGCATGATGGACTGCAAGAAGGCGCTGGACGAGGCCGACGGCAGCGTCGACAAGGCCGTCGAGGTCCTTCGCGTCAAGGGCCAGAAGGGCGTGGCCAAGCGCGAGAGCCGCAGCGCCGAGAACGGTGCCGTTGTCTCCCTCATCGCCGACGACAACACCTCCGGCGTGCTGGTCGAGCTGAAGTGCGAGACCGACTTCGTGGCCAAGGGCGACAAGTTCGTCGTCGTCGCCGACGCCATCGCCGCCCACGTCGCCAAGACCGTGCCGGCCGACCTGGAGTCCCTGCTCGCCTCCGAGATCGAGCCCGGCAAGACCGTCCAGGCGTTCGTGGACGAGGCCAACGCGACCCTCGGCGAGAAGATCGTCCTCGACCGTTTCGCGCAGTTCTCCGGCGGCTACGTCGCCGCGTACCTGCACCGCACCAACGCGGACCTGCCGCCGCAGGTCGGTGTGCTGGTCGAGCTGGACAAGGAAGACGCCGAGGTCGCCAAGGACATCGCGCAGCACGTCGCCGCCTTCGCGCCGAAGTTCCTGAGCCGTGACGACATCCCGGCCGAGACGGTCGAGAACGAGCGTCGCGTCGCCGAGGCCACCGCCCGCGAGGAGGGCAAGCCCGAGGCCGCCCTGCCGAAGATCGTCGAAGGTCGCGTCACCGGCTTCTTCAAGGAGAACGTCCTTGTGGACCAGGCGTTCGCCAAGGACAACAAGAAGACCGTCCAGAAGGTCCTGGACGAGGCCGGCGTCTCCCTGACCCGTTTCGCCCGTTTCCGCGTCGGCGTCTGAGCCGAGCAGCGAAACACCGGCGACACCGATAGGGTCGTAGGCAGCCAACCGTCAACCGGTCGGCCGCAGATGTGACGAGGAGGCCATTGCCGCAGAGGTCGTACCAGGACCCGGCAGTGGCCTTCTTCGTATGTGCACGAGGAGATCTCCAATGAATCACGGCGCGGACGCCAAACAGGCCGCCGACAAGAGCGCGGACGGTCCAGCCCGACACGGCCGTTTCCTGCTGAAGCTGTCCGGCGAGGCGTTCGCCGGCGGTGGGGGACTCGGGGTCGACCCCGATGTCGTGCACGCCATCGCTCGAGAGGTCGCCGCCGTGGTGCGGGACGGCGCCGAGATCGCCATCGTGATCGGCGGTGGCAACTTCTTCCGCGGGGCCGAGCTGCAGCAGCGCGGCATGGACCGGGCGCGCTCGGACTACATGGGCATGCTCGGCACCGTCATGAACTGCCTCGCCCTCCAGGACTTCCTGGAGAAGGAGGGCATCGACTCCCGCGTCCAGACCGCCATCACCATGGGGCAGGTCGCGGAGCCGTACATCCCGCTGCGCGCGGTGCGCCACCTGGAGAAGGGACGCGTGGTGATCTTCGGCGCGGGCATGGGCATGCCGTACTTCTCCACGGACACCACCGCCGCCCAGCGTGCCCTGGAGATCGACGCCGAGGCGCTCCTCATGGGCAAGAACGGGGTGGACGGGGTCTATGACTCCGACCCCAAGCGAAACCCGGACGCGGTCAAGTTCGATGCGCTGGAGTACGGCGAGGTGATCACCCGGGACCTCAAGGTCGCCGACGCCACCGCGATCACCCTCTGCCGGGACAACAAGCTGCCGATCCTGGTTTTCGAGCTCACCGCCGAAGGAAATATCGCGCGCGCGGTGAAGGGTGAGAAGATCGGCACGCTCGTGAGTGACCAGGACTCACGGGCCTGACGGCTCGTTCGGGGGATGGACAACGGCCTGCCGGTCGGACACCGTGCAGGAGAAGACGCACGCAGGGGCGAGGCTCTGCTTACGGATAACACCAGGAGCAAGTGGTGATCGAAGATATCCTCCTCGAGGCCGAGGAGAAGATGGAGAAGGCCGTTGTGGTCGCCAAGGAGGACTTCGCCGCGATCCGCACCGGGCGTGCGCACCCGGCGATGTTCAACAAGATCGTGGCGGACTACTACGGTGCGCTGACGCCGATCAACCAGCTCGCGTCGTTCTCGGTGCCCGAGCCGCGCATGGCTGTGATCACCCCGTTCGACAAGAGCGCGCTGCGCAACATCGAGCAGGCGATCCGCGACTCGGACCTGGGCGTCAACCCCAGCAACGACGGCAACATCATCCGGGTGGTGTTCCCCGAGCTGACCGAACAGCGCCGCAAGGAGTTCATCAAGGTCGCCAAGGGCAAGGGCGAGGACGCGAAGATCTCGATCCGCAGCATCCGGCGCAAGGCCAAGGAATCGATCGACAAGCTGATCAAGGACGGCGAGGTCGGCGAGGACGAGGGCCGGCGTGCGGAGAAGGAGCTCGACGATCTCACCGCGAAGTACGTCGCGCAGGTGGATGAGCTGCTCAAGCACAAGGAAGCCGAGCTGCTCGAGGTCTGATGAACGACTCTTCCTGGGGGGCCCCACCACGCGCCGGACTCTGGGGACCGACTGATCAGGGCACCTCCCCCGGCTACGGCTGGGAGGTGCCCCCTTCTTCGGCGGGTCCCGCGCACGAGGTGGCCGAAGCGGCGCAGACTCGCCCCATGCCCACCGTGCCGCACGCAGGCGGCGACCCCGGCGACGCCGCCGGCCGTGACCGGGGGGCCGCCCGGCCGGGCGGCCCCTTGTTCCGCGATGAGCACAAGCCGCGGCCGGGGCCCCGGCAGCCCCCGGGGCAGCCGCCGACGCCCCCCGCCCCCGGCCCCGAGTCCGCGGCCGGCGCGCCCGGCGACGGCGGCGGTCAGGGGACGAAGAAGAAGAGCGCGGGCCGTGATCTGCGCGCCGCGATAGGGGTGGGCGTCGGACTCGGCGTGATCATCGTCGCCTCGCTCTTCATCTACAAGCCGGTGTTCGTCGGCGTGATAGCGGTCGCCGTGGTGGTCGGGCTGTGGGAGCTGACCTCCCGGCTGGCCGAGCGGAAGGACATCCGGGTCCCCCTGGTGCCGCTCGCCGTCGGCGGCGTCGCCATGGTCGTCGCGGGCTATGTGCGCGGGGCGCAGGGCGCGTGGGTGGCGGTGTCGCTCACGGCGCTCGCCGTGCTCGTGTGGCGGATGACCGAGCCGCCCGACAACTACCTCAGAGATGTCACCGCGGGCGTCTTCGCCGCCTTCTACGTGCCGTTTCTCGCCACCTTCGTGGCGCTCATACTGGCCGCGCCCGACGGCGCGCAGCGGGTGCTGACCTTCCTGCTGCTGACCGTGGTGAGCGACACCGGTGCGTACGCGGTGGGCTGGCGCTTCGGCAAGCATCCGCTCGCGCCCCGCATCAGCCCCGGCAAGACCCGCGAGGGGTTGCTCGGCGCGGTGGCGTTCGCGATGGTCGTGGGGGCGCTGTGCATGCAGTACCTCATCGAGGGCGGCGTGTGGTGGCAGGGGCTCATCCTGGGCCTGGCCGTCGCGGTCAGCGCGACCCTGGGGGACCTCGGCGAGTCCATGATCAAGCGTGACCTCGGCATCAAGGACATGGGCAAGCTGCTGCCCGGCCACGGCGGGATCATGGACCGGCTCGACTCGCTGCTGCCCACCGCGCCCGTGGCGTGGCTGCTGATGGTGATCTTCGTGGGCGGCGGCTGAGCCGCCCGACCCGTACCTCTCGGGCCCCGCGCCGCCCGTGGCGCGGGGCCTTCCGCGCGTCTGCGACACTGGTACGGCCATGCCTAAGCCCGGAGAACTCACTTTCGCCGTGCCGCGTGGGGCCAAGAAGCCCCCGCGGCATCTCGCCGACCTCACTCCCGCCGAGCGCCGCGAGGCCGTCGCCGCCCTCGGGGAGAAGCCCTTCCGGGCCGGTCAGGTGTCGCGTCACTACTTCGCCCGCTACACCGACGACCCCGCCCAGTGGACCGACGTACCGGCCGCCGCGCGGGAGAAGCTCGCGGCCGGGCTGCTGCCGGACCTGATGAGCGTGGTGCGGCACATCAGCTGCGACGACGACACCACCCGCAAGACCCTCTGGCGGCTCTTCGACGGCACGCTGGTGGAGTCCGTGCTGATGCGGTACCCGGACCGGGTCACCATGTGCATCAGCTCCCAGGCGGGCTGCGGCATGAACTGCCCGTTCTGCGCCACCGGCCAGGCGGGTCTGGACCGCAACCTGTCCACCGCCGAGATCGTGCACCAGATCGTCGACGGGATGCGGGCGCTGCGCGACGGGGAGATCCCGGGCGGACCGGCCCGCTTGTCCAACATCGTCTTCATGGGCATGGGCGAGCCGCTGGCCAACTACAACCGGGTCATCGGCGCCATCCGTCGGCTCACCGACCCCGAGCCGGACGGCCTCGGCCTGTCCCAGCGCGGTATCACCGTCTCGACCGTGGGTCTGGTCCCGGCGATGCTGAGGTTCGCCGACGAGGGCTTCAAGTGCCGGCTCGCGGTCTCCCTGCACGCGCCCGACGACGAGCTGCGCGACACCCTCGTGCCGGTCAACACCCGCTGGAAGGTGCGCGAGGTCCTGGACGCGGCGTGGGAGTACGCGGAGAAGTCCGGCCGCCGGATCTCGATCGAGTACGCCCTCATCAAGGACATCAACGACCAGGCGTGGCGCGCCGACCTGCTCGGCCGGCTGCTCAAGGGCCACCGGGTGCACGTCAACCTCATCCCGCTCAACCCGACGCCCGGCTCGAAGTGGACGGCGTCGCGGCCCGAGGACGAGCGGGCGTTCGTGGCGGCCCTGGAGGCGCACGGGGTGCCGGTGACCGTCCGGGACACCCGGGGGCAGGAGATCGACGGGGCGTGCGGCCAGTTGGCGGCCACGGAGCGCTGAGCACCGGCTGATACGGTGCCTTCGCGCGATCGTCGTACAAGTGAACATTCCGACAGGGGAGCGCGACAGCGCTGAGAGTGCGGCACGGCCGCAGACCCTCCAACCTGATCCGGGTCATACCGGCGTAGGGAGTCAGCCTCACCATGAACAGCCATCTTCGGCGTGCCGTCACCGCCGTCCTCGTGGTCTCCCTCGGCACCGGCGTCCTCGCGGGCTGCGGTGGGGGCGCGGCCGACGGCAAGGACTCCAAGACCGTCACCCTGGTCTCGCACGACTCGTTCGCGGCGTCCAAGGCCGTCCTCAAGGAGTTCACGCGCAGATCCGGCTACAAGGTGCGGGTGCAGGCGGGCGGTGACGCGGGGGCGGCCGTCAACCAGGCGATCCTGTCCAAGGGCCACCCGCAGGGCGATGTGTTCTTCGGCGTCGACAACACCCTCCTCTCCCGCGCGCTCGCGGGCGGCCTGTTCACGCCGTACGAGGCGAAGGGCCTGGACAAGGTCCCCGCGGCCTTCCAGGCCGACCCGGCGAAGCACCGCGTCACACCGGTCGACTACGGCGACATCTGCGTCAACTACGACCGCGCCTACTTCGCGCGCAAGAAGCTCGCGCCGCCGAAGACGTTCGCCGATCTGACCAAGCCCGCGTACAAGAACCTTCTGGTCACCGAGAACGCCGCCACCTCGTCCCCCGGCCTGGCCTTTCTGCTCGGCACCGCCGCCCGCTACGGCGACGACGGCTGGAAGGGCTACTGGAAGAAGCTGAAGGCCAACGGCGTCGAGGTGGTCGACGGCTGGGAGCAGGCGTACTACGACCGCTTCTCCGGCTCGGCGGGCGGCGCCAAGGGCGACAAGCCGCTCGTCGTCTCGTACGCCTCCAGCCCGCCCGCCGAGGTGGCCGACGCGAAGGCGAAGCCCGCGAAGGCCCCGACCGGGGTGGCGGACGGCACCTGCTTCCGGCAGACGGAGTTCGCCGGGCTGCTGAACGGCGCGGGCAACACCAAGGGGGGCAAGGCGCTGCTGGACTTCCTGCTGACCAAGCGCTTCCAGGAGGACGTACCGCTGAACATGTACGTCAATCCGGTGCGCGAGGACGCCAAGTTGCCGGAGGTCTTCACCCGGTACGGGGTCAAGGTCACCGACTCGGCCACCCTGCCGCCGCGGAAGATCGCCGAGAACCGTGAGCCCTGGGTCAAGGCATGGTCCTCGCTCGTTCCGTAAAGCCCGCTGCCGACCGCGGCGGGTCGCGCGGCACCGTGCTGCGGCTCGCCCTGATGGCCGTGCCGCTGGCCTTCTTCGCCGTCTTCTTCGCGTATCCGGTGGGCGCGATCGTCACCCGCGGGCTGCGCGTCGACGGCCGGTGGCAGCTGGGGCGGATACCCGAGGTGCTGGGCGACCCGTCCGTCCTGCACACCCTGTGGTTCACCGGCTGGCAGGCGGCCGCCTCGACCGGCCTGACGCTGGCGGTCGCGCTGCCCGGCGCGTACGTCTTCGCCCGCTTCGCCTTCCCCGGCAAGGGGTTGCTGCGCGCCGTGGTGACCGTGCCGTTCGTCCTGCCGACCGTCGTCGCCGGGTCGGCGTTCCTGGGGCTGCTCGGGCGCGGCGGGCTGCTGGACGAGCTGTGGGGGATACGGCTCGACACCAGCGTCTGGGCGATCCTGCTGGCCCACGTCTTCTTCAACTACGCGGTCGTGATCCGCACCGTCGGCGGGCTGTGGGCGCAGCTCGACCCGCGCCAGGAGGAGGCCGCCCGGGTGCTCGGCGCGAGCCGCCTCGCGGCCTGGCGCCGCGTCACCCTGCCCGCGCTGGGCCCCGCCGTGGCCGCCGCCGCGCTGATGGTCTTCCTGTTCACCTTCACCTCCTTCGGCGTGATCCAGATCCTCGGCGGCCCGCGCTACGCCACCCTGGAGGTGGCCATCTACCGGCAGACCGCGCAGCTGCTCGACCTGCCCACGGCCGCGGTGCTGACCCTCGTCCAGTTCGCGGCGGTCGCGGCCGTCCTCGCCCTGCACGCCTGGACGGTGCGCCGCCGGGAGGGCGCCCTGCGGCTCGTCGACGCCGCCCGGACCGCGCGCCGCCCCCAGGGCCCGGCGCAGTGGGGGCTGCTCGCGGGGGTGCTGGCCGTCGTCGCGCTGCTGATCGTGCTGCCGCTCGCGGTGCTGGTGGAACGCTCGCTCCACGGGCCGGACGGCTACGGATTCGCGTACTACCGGGCGCTTGAATCCGCGGCCGACAGCGGCGGCACCTTCTTCGTGGCCCCCGTGGACGCCATCGGGAACTCCCTCCAGTACGCGGCCGTCGCCACCGGTTTCGCCGTCCTCGTCGGCGGGCTCGCCGCCGCCGCGCTCACCCGCCGGGCCGGGCGTCTGGTCCGCGGCTTCGACGCGCTGCTGATGCTGCCGCTGGGCACCTCAGCCGTCACCGTCGGCTTCGGCTTCCTCATCGCGCTCGACGAACCCCCGCTGGACCTGCGCTCCTCCTGGGTCATCGTCCCGCTCGCGCAGGCACTGGTGGGCGTGCCCTTCGTCGTCCGTACCCTGCTGCCCGTCCTGCGGGCCGTGGACCACCGGCTGCGGGAGGCCGCCGCCGTGCTCGGCGCCTCGCCGCTGCGCGCCTGGCGCGAGGTGGACCTGCCGCTGGTGGGGCGGGCGCTGGCGGTCGCGGCGGGGTTCGCGTTCGCCGTCTCGCTCGGCGAGTTCGGGGCCACGGTGTTCATCGCCCGCCCCGACCTCCCCACCCTGCCGGTGGCCGTCGCGCGTTTCCTGGGCCGCGCGGGGCAGCTCAACTACGGGCAGGCGATGGCCTTGAGCACGATCCTGATGCTGGTGTGCGCCTGCTCCCTGCTGGTGCTCGAACGCGTCCGCACCAACCGCCTGGGCGAGTTCTGACATGGTCGAGTCCGAAGTGGGGGAGTTCCGATGACGCTGCTGAAGCTGGACGAGGTGACGGTCCGGTACGGCCGCCACGACGCGCTCGACGCCGTCGATCTGGACGTCGCCGAGCACGAGACGGTCTGTGTGCTGGGCCCCAGCGGCAGCGGCAAGTCCACCCTGCTGCGCGTGGTGGCCGGGCTCCAGCGCGCTGCCTCCGGCCGGGTGTGGCTCGCGGGCCGGGACCAGAGCGGCATACCCACCCACCGGCGCGGGGTGGGGCTGATGTTCCAGGACCATCAGCTCTTCCCGCAGCGCGACGTGGGCGGCAACGTCGCCTTCGGGCTGCGGATGCGGGGGGCCGGGCGTGCGGAGGCGGAGCGCCGGGTCGCCGAACTGCTGGACCTGGTCGGGCTGCCCGGCGCGCAGCGGCGGCCGGTCGACTCGCTGTCCGGTGGTGAGCAGCAGCGCGTCGCGCTCGCCCGCGCGCTGGCGCCCCGGCCGCGGCTGCTCATGCTGGACGAGCCGCTGGGCCAGCTCGACCGCGGGCTGCGGGAGCGGCTGGTCATGGAGCTGCGGGAGCTGTTCGCCCGGCTGGGCACCACGGTTCTCGCCGTCACCCACGATCAGGGCGAGGCCTTCGCGCTCGCCGACCGGGTCGTGGTCATGGAGGACGGCGGGATCGCGCAGTCCGGCACCCCGCTGGAGGTGTGGCAGCACCCCGCGAACGAGTTCGTCGCCCGCTTCCTCGGCTTCGACAACGTGGTCGAGGCGACCGTGCACGGCGAGATCGCCGACACCGTGTGGGGCAAGCTGCCGGTGCCGCCCGGCTCCCGGCCGGGATCGGTCCGGCTGCTCGTCCGCCCCGCAGGGGTACGGCTCACGGCGCCCGAGGACGGGCTGCCCTGCGAGGTCGCGGCCCGTACCTTCCGCGGCGACCATGTGGCGGTCGTCCTCCAGCCGGAGCACGGGCCCCGCCTGGAGGCGTCCTGCGCGCTGCGGGACGCCCCGGAGGCGGGAGACAGGGTCGGGGCGGCCTTCGACGCCGCGGACGTGGTGGTGCTGGGGACGGCGTAGCCCGGCAGGCCGCTGGGGAAGTTCAGCCCGTCAGGGCGGCGAGGGCGTCCGGGGCCTCGTCCACCGAGTCCACCAGCGCGATGCGGGCCTTCATCGACCGGCCCTCCGCGAGCGCTTCGAGCAGCGGCCAGGCCGGGAGCCGGCGCGTCCAGTGGTCGCGGTCCACGAGCACCATCGGGGTCGGCTCGCCGCGCGACTCGTAGTAGTTGGGCGTGGCGTTGTCGAAGATCTCCTGAAGGGTTCCGGCGGCGCCGGGCAGGAAGACGACGCCCGCGTTCGAGCGGGCCAGCAGCCCGTCCTCGCGGGTCGCGTTGGCGAAGTACTTGGCGATGTGCGAGGCGAAGGCGTTCGGCGGCTCGTGCCCGTAGAACCAGGTCGGTATCCCGACCGACGCGCCGCCGTCCGGCCACCGCTCCCGCACTGTGAACGCGGCCCCGGCCCAGGCGCCGACCGACGGGCGGAACGAGGGTGTCCGGCCGAGGAGTTCCAGCGCCTCCTTCAGCGCCGCGTCCGGAAGGGGTGCCGTGTACGCGCCCAGGTTGGCGGCCTCCATCGCGCCCGGGCCGCCGCCCGTCGCGACCGTCAGCCCGGACCGCGCCAGCGCCTGCCCGAGCCGCGCGGCGCCCGCGTACCCCTCGGAGCCGCGCTCCAGCGCGTGCCCGCCCATCACGCCCACCACCCGGGCGCCGGTGAGCAGTTCGTCCAGCGCGTCGGAGACCGCGTCGTCGTGGATCGAGCGCAGCATCGAGGAGAAGATGTCGCCGTCCGCCTTGGTCCGCTGGAACCAGGCGTACGCGAGGGCGTCCGGGGTGCCCGCGTACCCGTCCACCCCGTCGTCCAGGCCCTCGAACAGCTCGGCCGCGGTGTAGAGGCCGCCGCGGTACGGGTCGAACGGCAGGTCCGGCACGGGCGGGAAGACCAGCGCCCCCCGCGCCCGCACCCGGGCGGCGGCCTCCGGCTCCATCGGGCAGCCGAGGAAGACCGCCCGGTCGGTGTCGGTGGACAGCAGCGCGGACGTACGGGCCGTCAGGTCGACGGACTGGACCCGGTATCCGGCCAGGGTGCCGCGGGCGACGACCTGGTCGAACTCCTCCAGGGACTCTATTTCGACGTCGGGTGCGGTGGGCGCGTCGGGCGCGGTGGTGTCTGCGTCATCGGTCTGCACGGCGTCATGCTAATCACATCGAACGCCGGTGCGGTCAGCGATGGGTGAACGGCATGGTGGTCAGCTGGGCCACGCCCCAGGTCACCGGCGCCAGGACGAGCAGCAGGGCCGCGCCGCGCAGCGCGGCCGCGCCCCGCAGCAGACGGGCCGACGCGCCGAGGCGCAGCAGCGCGGCCGTGGTGCGCCGGCGCCCGCTCCGCGCCTCCAGCACCGCGTTGAGCACCGTGGTGAACGCGCACATCAGGACCAGGGCCACGCCCAGGTCGGTGAGCGGACCGAAGGAGTGGGCGCCGGGGCGCCCGTGGGCCGCTTCGTGCAGCCGCAGCGCTCCGTACAACCCGGCGGCGACCGCGCACAGCACCCCCACCGGACGCCCGATCAGCCCCGCCTCCTGCTGCAGCATGCGCCCCGCCAGCAGCCGCAACGGGCCCGGCCGCCCCACGGCCAGCAGCCTGCCGCAGCCGTGCACGAGCCCGGGCCCGGCCAGGACCAACCCGGCGACCGTCAGCACCCAGCCGCCCACCACCTCGGGCACGCTGCCGCCGAACCCCCCGGACAGCGACACCAGGGCGCCGGGGGACGGATGCGCTCCGCGCCCCGCGTACGCCTCCAGCGCGAGCCCCGCCGCGGCGAGCGCTACGCCCCACGGCAGGGTGGACGCCGCGCGGTGCGGTGGCGGGGTGAGCGGGCCGGTCGCCACGGTGGGGAGGGCCGGCCGCTGCGCCCCGGCGGCCGGAGGGCGGGGCCACCGGCCCGCCGCGCTCGCCGCACCCGCCACCACCGGGACGACGGCCACCAGCGTGACGGCCCCCACCAGCGGCAACGGCCGATCCCCGCCGAGTGCGCGGCCCGCCGCACCGCTGCCCGCCCACAGCAGCCACGAGCCGCCCACATCACCGCGCAGATGAAGGAAGGTCAGCAGCGCCAGCGCGCTCCCGGCCGCGCAGACCGTCGCCGTCGCGACGCCCGCCAGCAGCGCCAGCCGGGCCGGGCCGAGCCCGGCCGCGGCGAACCCCGCGCCCGGGCGGGTGCTGGGGTCGGCGCGGGCGACGGACATGGCCAGCTGCACGGTCGCGGCCAGCGGGACGACGCACCACAGCAGCCGCGCGAGCGCCCCGTCGGGGTCGGCGGGGTGGCTCGCCGCGAACCCCAGGGCGGACAGCAGCAGGAAGCTCGCGCCCGCCGCCGCGACGCCCACCAGCGACCGTCGCAGCAGGACCAGCGGATGGGAGCCGCGGGCTAGGCGGAGGCTGAGCACGCCGCGATGCCCTCCGCGTCGGGGGACGCCGCCGGGTCCACCAGGCGGCCGTCCAGCAGGGTCACGGTGCGGTCGGCGAGCGTGGCCACCTCCGGGTCCTGGGTGGCCAGTACGACGGTGATGCCGTGGGTACGCGCCGCAGAGGTGAGCGCGCGCAGCACCTGGGCCCGGTCGGCGCGGTGCAGCGGCGCGGTGGGCTCGTCCGCGAACAGCACGCTGGGCGTGGAGGCCAGCGCCCGCGCGATCGCGACCCGCTGACGCTGCGACTGCAGCAGCGCGCCGGGGCGTACCCCCGCGCACTCGGCGACGTCGAGCCGCTCCAGCCACTCGCGCGCCGCGCTCTTCGCGGCGCGCCGCCCGGTGCCGCGCAGCATCAGCGGCAGCGCGGCGTTCTCCCACCCGGTCAGCTCGGGCACGAGCTGCGGCTCGGTGTCGATCCAGCCGAAGTGGTCGGCCCACAGCCGCTCGCGGCTCAGCGGCGTGAGGGAGTGCACGGCGGTGTCGTTGAACCACACCTCGCCGTCATCCGGGACGAACTGGCCCGACAGACATTTGAGGAGCGTGGTCTTTCCGCAGCCCCGGGGGCCGGTCACCGCCAGGATCTCGCCCTCGCGGGCGCCGACGGAGACACCGGCGAGGGCGGGCGAGCCGTCATGGGCGTACGACAGGGCGCGTGCCCGGAGCACGTCGTCTTCCGGCGGAGCCACCATCCAGAGCACCTCGCCTTACCTGCGATCGTCCCGTTCCCCCGACGGGGTGAACGAGTCCGGAACCAATGGGTCACTGGCACGGTAAGGACTCCGGCCGGGGCCCGCGCCTGAGGCTCGGCCGGGGCGCGGGCCCAGTTCCTCCGATCAGCCCTCCTCCGAGGTGCGGTCCGTGTGGGTGGGCGCGAACATGCGCAGGCGGGCGGGGAGGACGACGACCGAGGGGCCCGGGGCGGCCAGCGCCGCCGCGAGGTCGGTGCGCAGCCGGTCGGGTGCGGTCCGTACGGCGGCCACGCCGAAGGACTCGGCGAGCGCGACGAAGTCCGGGCGGTCCAGTTCGGTGGCGGCCGCCTCGCCGAAGGCGTCCGTCATGTACTCGCGCAGGATCCCGTAGCCGCCGTCGTCCACGATCAGCCAGGTCACCGGCAGGTCGTACTGGCGGGCGGTGGCGAGTTCGGCGATCGAGTACATGGCCCCGCCGTCGCCCGACACGGCCAGCACGGGCCCCCGCCGCGTACGGTCGGCCGCGGCGGCGCCCAGCGCGGCGGGCAGCCCGTAGCCGAGGCCGCCCGCGCCCTGTGCGGAGTGCAGCGCGCCCGCGCGCGGGTCGAACGCGGACCAGGCCCAGTACGCGAGGATCGTCATGTCCCAGAAGCTGGGCGCGTCATCGGGCAGCGCCTCCCGTACCGCGCCCAGGACCCGCTGCTCCAGGTTCAGGTCCTGGGCCGCGAGCCGTTGCCGTACGCGGGTCAGCAGGGTGGCCGCCGTCTCGGCGCCGGTGGTTTCCGGGCGGGGGGAGACGGCGCCGGCCAGGGCGGCCAGGGCGGGTTTCGCGTCGGCGTGGACGGCGAGGGCCGGGTGGTTGGACTCCAGCTTGCCGAGGTCGGCCTCGATCTGGACGACCTGACCGCGGGGCCGGAACGTGTGGTAGTTGGACGAGAGTTCGCCGAGGCCCGAGCCGACCACGAGCAGGACGTCGGCGTCCTCCAGCAGGTCGGTCGTGTGCCGGTCCTCCAGCCAGGACTGGAGGGAGAGGGGATGCTCCCAGGGGAACGCGCCCTTCCCGCCGAACGTCGTGGCCACAGGGGCGTCCAGGCGCTCGGCCAGCGTGCGCAGTTCCTCGCACGCCCCCGCGCGCACGACCCCGCCTCCGGCGAGGATCACGGGGCGTTCCGCGGTGCTCAGGAGGTGTGCGGCCCGTTCCGTGAGTTCGGGACGGGGCGGCAGCGGGCGCGGTGTGGCCTCCAGAGTGGTGACGGGCGGTACGGAGGTGGGGGCCAGCAGGACGTCCTGCGGTATCTCCAGCCACACCGGGCCCGCCGGTGCCTCCAGGGCGGAGGCCCAGGCGGCGGCGAGGGCGGACGGGATCTGCGAGGCCGCGCGGACCGTGTGGACGGACTTCACGATGTCGCGGAACGACGCCTTCTGGTCGGTCAGTTCGTGCAGATACCCCTTGCGGCCGCCGCCGAGCCCCGGGGTGGGCACCTGGCTGCCGATCCCCAGCACCGGCGCGGACGCCGCGGCCGACTCCTGCAGCGCGGCCAGCGTCAGGAGCGCGCCGGGGCCGGTGGACACCAGCAGCGGGGCGACGGAGCCGGTGACGCGGGCGAAGGCATCGGCCGCGAACCCCGCGTTGTTCTCCACGCGCAGGCCCACGTAGTCGAGGCCGGAGCGGCGCAGCGCGTCGAACGCGCCGAGCGCGTGCTGTCCGGGGAGCCCGAAGACGGTGGTCGCGCCGAGCGCGGTGAGGGATTCGACGACGAGATCGCCGCCGTGGCGCTCGCGCTGTGCGGTGCGCAATGGAGTGCCCTTCCTGGTGGTGATGTGGGGATTACGCGTTCGCCGGGGTGGGGGCCGGTTCGGGGACCGGGTCGCCGGCCAGGCGGCGCTGCCAGGCGTTCAGGACCGCCGCGTCCGTCGGCTTGGTGGACAGGCTCACCGCCACGTACGCCATGAGCGAGGCCAGCAGGCCGATGTAGATGGGCTCGCTGGCGAGGATGCCCTTCCAGAACATCAGCCCGATCACCGTCAGGCCGCCCACGGCCACCGAGGCCAGCGCTCCCGCACCCGTGCCGCGCTTCCACAACAGGCCGCCCAGGATCGGCACCAGCAGCCCGCCGACCAGCAGGTTGTAGGCGACGGTCAGCGCCTCGACGACATCGTTGAGCGCGATGGAGATCCCGACCACCGTGAGGCCCATGACGAGGATGAAGAGGCGGTTCCCCGCGACCTCGTCGTGCGAGGCGGTGGCGGGGCGGCCCCGGAGGCGGGCCCAGATGTCGTTGTTCGCGACCGTGGCGCAGGCGATGAGCGCGCCGGAGGAGGTCGACATCACCGCTGACAGGGCCGCGGCCAGGACCAGGCCCTTGACGCCGATGGGAAGGGCGTCCTTGACGATGGTCGCGAACGCGTCGTCGGGGGCGCCGAGGTGGGGGTAGAGGACCTTCGCCGCCGTGCCGATGGCGGCTCCGGCGACCGCGTACGCCAGACAGTACGTACCGGCCGCGGTGCCGCCGAGGCGGGCGACCTTGTCGTCGCGGGCGGTGAAGACGCGCTGCCAGATGTCCTGGCCGATGAGCATGCCGAAGGAGTAGATGAGCACGTAGGTGAAGACCGTCTGGGCGCCGATGCCCATCGGGGAGAAGTAGCCGGCCGGCAGCTCGGCCTTCATCGCGGCGAAGCCGCCCGCTTTGACGACGGCGATCGGGAGCAGGAGGAGGAGCACGCCGACGGTCTTCACGACGAACTGCACCATGTCGGTGAGCGTGATCGACCACATGCCGCCGAGCGTGGAGTAGCAGATGACGATGGCCCCGCCGAGCACGATCGCCACGACCCGGTCGAGACCGAAGATCACGTCGAAGATGGTGGCGTACGCGATGGTCGAGGTGACCGCGAGCATGAGGGTGTACGCCCACATGACGATGCCCGAGATCAGCCCGGAGGACCCGCCGTAGCGCAGGTCGAGCATCTGGCTGACCGTGTAGACCTTGAGCCGGGCTATGCGCGCGGAGAAGAAGACGGACAGGGCGAGCAGGCCGAGGCCGATGGCGAGGACCATCCAGGCGCCCGAGAGCCCGTACTGGTAGCCGAGGCCGACGCCGCCGATGGTGGAGGCGCCGCCGAGGACGATCGCGGCCATCGTCCCGGAGTACATGGCGGGGCCCAGGCGGCGGCCCGCGACCAGGAAATCGCTGGTGGACGTGGTGCGGCGCATCCCCCACCAGCCGAGCGCGAGCATGCCCGCGAGATAGACGACGATCACCGTGTAGTCGACAGCGGTCATGGTGGGGCTCCTCACGGGGGACGGTGACCGCGACATTAGGGTGTCGCCGAAGAGGCCGGGAAGTGTACGTTTCCTCCACTCGTGGTTCCCGGGATGGAGGAAAAGGCCATGCCGCCGACGGTGCCCGTGCCTCTGGCCGTCCTGCTGGACCACCCCGGTCTGGGGTTGCGGCAGGTCGCCGGGCCGCGCGGGGACGCGCCGGTGTACCTGGTGCACACGAGCGAGATGGAGGACCCCGTTCCGTATCTGCTGGGTGGGGAACTGCTGCTCAGCGCCGGGGTGCACGGTCCGGCGGCGACGGATGCGTACTGGGACCGCTATGTGGCCCGCACGGTCGAGGCGGGCGCCACGGCGCTGGGGTTCGGCATCGCGCCCGTGCACGAGGAGGTGCCGCGGGCGCTGGCCGAGGCGTGCGACCGGCATGGGCTGCCGCTGGTGGAAGTGCCACGGGAGACCACCTTCACGGCTGTCGCGAGCGCCGTGTGGGACGCGATGGCCGAGCGCCGCCACCAGGAGCTGCGGCGGATCACGGAGGTGCAGCAGTCGCTCGCGGCCGCCGCCGCGCGGCCCCATCCCGTACCGGCCGTGCTGCGCCAACTGGCGCGGCATCTGGGCGGGTGGGTGGTGCTGTACGGGCCGGACGGGGCGGAGCTGGCGGCGGCGGGGCCCCGGCCGGCCGGAGAGGTGCGCGCGGCGCTCGGCTCGCTGGCCGCCCGGCTGCGGGCGGGGCCCGCCTCGGCCGCGGGCACGCTGGACGGGGTCGCCTTGAGCGCGTACGGCCTGGGCGGGCCGGAACGGCCGCTCGCCCTGGGCGTGTGCGCGCCGCGGCGCGATGCGACGGAGAGCGCGGTGGTGGGCGTGGCCATGGTGCTGCTCGCCCTGCTGACGGGGCGGCGCACGGCCGACGCCGGGGCCGAGCGCACCGCGCTGGTGCGGCTGATGCTGGGCGCCGAACCTGCCGATGTCGCCGGGCTGTTGAGCGGTACGGACGCGTGGACCGTGGTGCGCGGGCGGCGCCGCGGCCGGGGCGGGGACGACGGGCTGTTGGCCGCGGCCGCGCTCGCCGCCGGGCTCGGTACGCCGCTGGTCGACCTGGACGGGGACGACCTGTGCGCCCTGGTGCCCGGCGACGCGGAGGTACGGGCGCAGCCCGGCTGGACGCTGGGCGCCGGTGCGCCGGTGCCCGCCGACGGCCTGGCGCACGGCGGCGCCGAAGCGGCCCGCGCGCTGCGCCGGGCGGTCGCGGAGCGGCTGCCCGTGGTGCGGCACGCCCCGGAGCGGGGCGGCGTCGCCTCCCTGGTCGACCCGGCCGAGGCCGAAGCGCTGGGCCGGACCCGGCTGGCGCCGCTGAACGACGCGCCCGCGCTGCGCGAGACGCTGCGGATGTGGCTGTCGCTGCACGGCAGCTGGGACCGTACGGCGGTGGCCCTGGACATTCACCGCAATACGGTCCGCCAGCGCATCGCCCGCGCCGCGGCGCTGCTGGAGGCGGACCTGAACGACGCGGACGTGCGGATGGAGTTGTGGTTCGCCCTCAAGTGGCAGTGAACCCGCGCCCCGGCCCCCAGTCCGCGGCTCTTCCGCGTATGACGACACCTCGACGCGGCCCCGGGCACAAGCCACCCGACGCCGGGACGGACGGCCCCGGCCCGTCGGCGAGGCGGGCACTGCCGACCGCGTACCGCCTCTACCTCTACGGCGGGCCCGGCGCGCCCTGGGGCAGGGGCCGCGCCGACGATCGAACAGCGGGCCGAAACCTGGCGGCGCCGCGGCCGCGCGTGGGCGGCGGGCCCCGGGGTGCCGGAAGCCCCATTCGGGAAGCGGCAGGCTTGGCGCGCCCTGGGGCCAGGACCCGCGCCGAGGCGGAACAGGCGGCCGGAGCCCGGCGGCGCCGCGGCCGTGCGTGGGTCGCGACCGCCTCTGCGGCAGGCCCGGGAACGCGGCGGGCGCCGGAGGCCCGTCGTGTGCCGCTCCGGGGCCCATACCCCGGGGACAGGGGCCGCGCCGACGGTGGAACAGGCGGCCGGAGCCCGGCGGCGGGGCTGGTGGGGCCCAGGCCCGCCGCTGCCGAGGGGTGACGCCGCCTCGGAGCCCGGGCCGCTGCCTCGCGCCTGCGCCGGGTCCAGGGGCGGAGCCCCTGGGTCGGGGAGGGGCGGGGTGGGGGAGAGCCACCCCGCCGCGGGGTCAGAGCTTCGCCCACGCCTCCGTGAGCACACCCCTGAGCACCTGCTCGATCTCGTCGAACAGCGCCTGGTCCGCGATCAGCGGCGGGGCCAGCTGGACGACCGGGTCGCCGCGGTCGTCGGCCCGGCAGTAGAGGCCGTTGTCGTACAGCGCCTTGGAGAGGAAGCCGTACAGGATCCGCTCGGTCTCGTCGGCGTCGAAGGACTCCTTCGTGGCCTTGTCCTTCACCAGCTCGATGCCGTAGAAGAAGCCGTTCCCCCGGACGTCGCCGACGATCGGCAGGTCGTGCAGCCGCTCCAGGGTCGACCGGAACGCCGCCTCGGTGTCGAGGACATGCTGGTTCAGCCCCTCGCGCTCGAAGATGTCGAGGTTGGTGAGGGCCACCGCGGCCGAGACCGGGTGGCCGCCGAAGGTGTAGCCGTGCAGGAACGTGTTGCCGTCCCGGTAGAAGGGCTCGGCGAGCCGGTCGGAGACGAGGCACGCGCCGATCGGGGAGTAGCCGGACGTCATGCCCTTCGCGCAGGTGATCATGTCCGGGACGTAGCCGAACTTGTCGCACGCGAACATCGTGCCCAGCCGCCCGAACGCGCAGATGACCTCGTCCGAGACGAGCAGGACGTCGTACTGGTCGCAGATCTCGCGCACCCGCCGGAAGTACCCGGGCGGCGGCGGGAAACAGCCGCCCGCGTTCTGCACCGGCTCCAGGAAGACCGCGGCGACGGTGTCCGCGCCCTCGAAGAGGATCTGCTGCTCGATCTGGTCGGCGCACCAGCGGCCGAACGCCTCGGGGTCGTCGCCGTGGATCGGCGCCCGGTAGATGTTGGTGTTGGGCACCTTGTGCGCGCCGGGGACCAGCGGCTCGAAGGGCGCCTTGAGCCCGGGCAGGCCGGTGATCGACAGGGCGCCCTGGGGGGTGCCGTGGTAGGCGACGGCCCGGGATATGACCTTGTGCTTGGTGGGCTTGCCGGTGAGCTTGAAGTACTGCTTGGCCAGCTTCCAGGCGGTCTCGACCGCCTCGCCGCCGCCGGTGGTGAAGAAGACCTTGTTGAGGTCGCCCGGTGCGTAACCCGCGAGTCGTTCGGCCAGTTCGACGGCCTTGGGGTGGGCGTAGCTCCACACCGGGAAGAAGGCCAGCTCCTGCGCCTGCTTGTACGCGGTCTCCGCGAGCTCGGCGCGCCCGTGGCCGGCCTGCACCACGAACAGCCCGGCGAGGCCGTCGATGTAGCGCTTGCCCTTGTCGTCGTATATGTACGTGCCCTCGCCGCGCACGATCGTCGGCACGGGGGCGTTCTCGTACGACGACATGCGGGTGAAGTGCATCCACAGGTGGTCGTACGCCGTCTTGGAGAGGTCCGCGCTCATGGCTATCTCGTTCCCCAGGTGTAGGTCTGCTTGCGGAGCTTGAGGTAGACGAAGCTCTCGGTGGAGCGCACGCCGGGCAGCGTGCGGATCCGCTTGTTGATCGTTTCAAGGAGGTGGTCGTCGTCCTCGCAGACGATCTCGATGAGGAGATCGAAGGAGCCCGCGGTGACGACCACGTACTCGACCTCGTCCATGGCGGTCAGCGCGTCCGCGACCGGGTCGAGATCGCCCTCGACGTTGATGCCGATCATCGCCTGGCGCCGGAACCCCACGGTGAGCGGGTCGGTGACGGCGACGATCTGCATCGCGCCCTGGTCGAGGAGCTTCTGCACGCGCTGCCGTACGGCCGCCTCGGACAGGCCCACGGCCTTGCCGATGGCGGCGTAGGGCCGACGGCCGTCCTCCTGGAGCTGCTCGATGATCGCCAGGGATACGGAGTCGATCGACGGCGTGCCGTTCTTGTCAGGTGTGGCCACGACCCTCACTGTGCACGAGCCTCGATGGTCTGGCAACCCTCGATCGATGAATTCCGTTGTTCGAGGGGTTTGAAATCACCGATTCCGTTGTTCTGGTGTGGCGGGTATGTTGAAAACGTCGTCCTCGCGGCTAGGGTGGTGTCTCACCCATCGGACAGCAGACAGGAGGGGTGGCAACGTGACCACCGAGCTGCGTCGTTTGCGCAACTACATCGACGGTGAGTTCCGGGACGCCGCGGACGGGCGCACCACGGAGGTGGTCAACCCGGCCACGGGCGAGCCCTACGCCACGGCGCCGCTGTCGGGAGCGGCGGACGTGGACGCGGCGATGAACGCGGCCGCCGCCGCGTTCCCCGCCTGGCGGGACCTGGTGCCCGGCGAGCGGCAGAAGGCCCTGCTGAAGATCGCCGACGCCTTCGAGGCGCGGGCGGAGGAGCTGATCGCGGCCGAGTCGGAGAACACCGGCAAGCCGATCGGGCTCACGCGGGACGAGGAGATCCCGCCGATGATCGACCAGATCCGGTTCTTCGCGGGCGCGGCGCGGATGCTGGAGGGCCGGTCGGCCGGTGAGTACATGGAGGGGCTGACCTCGATCATCCGGCGCGAGCCGATCGGGGTGTGCGCGCAGGTCGCGCCGTGGAACTACCCGATGATGATGGCCGTGTGGAAGTTCGCGCCGGCGCTGGCGGCGGGCAACACGGTCGTCATCAAGCCCTCCGACACCACCCCGGCCTCCACCGTGCTCTTCGCCGAGATCATCGGCGGGGTGCTGGCGGAACTGGGCCATCCGCAGGGCGTCTTCAACGTCATCTGCGGCGACCGTGACACCGGGCGGCTGATGGTCGAGCACGACGTGCCCGCCATGGCGTCCATCACCGGTTCGGTGCGGGCCGGTATGCAGGTCGCGGAGAGCGCGTCGAAGGACCTCAAGCGGGTCCACCTGGAGCTGGGCGGCAAGGCGCCGGTCGTGGTCTTCGAGGACAGCGACATCGCCAAGGCCGTCGAGGACATCTCGGTCGCGGGCTTCTTCAACGCGGGCCAGGACTGTACGGCGGCCACCCGCGTGCTCGTCCACGAGTCGATCCACGACGAGTTCGTGACCGCCCTGGCCAAGGCCGCGGCGGACACCAAGACCGGTGCCCCGGACGACGAGGACGTGCTGTTCGGCCCGCTCAACAACGCCCATCAGCTGGCCCAGGTCAGCGGCTTCATCGAGCGGCTTCCCGCACACGCCAAGGTCGAGGCGGGCGGCCACCGGGTGGGGGAGAAGGGCTTCTTCTACGCGCCCACCGTGGTCTCCGGGCTCAAGCAGGACGACGAGATCGTCCAGCACGAGGTCTTCGGCCCGGTCATCACCGTCCAGTCGTTCTCCGACGAGGCCCAGGCGGTCAGTTACGCCAACGGCGTGGAGTACGCGCTCGCCTCGTCGGTGTGGACCAAGGACCACGGCCGCGCGATGCGGATGTCCAAGGCCCTGGACTTCGGCTGCGTCTGGATCAACACCCATATCCCGCTGGTCGCGGAGATGCCGCACGGTGGATTCAAGAAGTCCGGCTACGGCAAGGACCTGTCGGCGTACGGCTTCGAGGACTACACCCGCATCAAGCACGTGATGACGTCGCTGGGCTGACCCCGCGTGGGGTCGGTCAGCGGCGGCTGAGCAGGGCGCAGAGGGTGCCGATGCGGTTCGTGGTGATCGCGTCGGCACCCGCGCGCAGCAGCCGCGCCATCGAGCGGCGGGTGTCGGCGGTCCAGGCGGAGACCAGCAGGCCGTCGGCGTGGGCGCGTTCGACGAGGCCGGGGGAGACCAGGCCGAAGCGGTAGTTGAGCCAGCGGGGCCGCAGATCGGCCAGCAGGGTCGGCCGGGGCGGCGCGAGGGTGGTCCAGGTCAGGGAGATCTCGGCGCCGGGCTCCGCGCGGCGCACCCGGCGCAGCGCGGACAGCTCGCCGCAGTAGTACACACGGTCGGCGGCCCCGGCCTCGCGCACCTCGGCGACGGCCGCGAGGGCGGCCGACGCGTCGGGCAGGTCGATCAGCAGCCGGGCCCGGCCGGTCGCGGCGAGCGCGTCGCGCAGCGTGGGTATGCCCCCGCCGGACAGCTGCCGCACCTCCTCGGCGGTCAGCGCGGACAGCGGCCGGTCGTGGCCCCACAGCCGTTTGAGGGTGGCGTCGTGCAGGAGCACCGGGACGCCGTCGCGGGTCAGCCGGACGTCGACCTCCACGGCGCTCGCCCCGGCGCGTATCGCCGAGCCGATGGAGGCCAAGGTGTTCTCGCGGTGGGTGTACGGGTCACCGCGGTGGCCGACCGGGACGAAGGCCGTGCCCGCCGTCGTCATCGAGCCGCGACCGCCGTGTAGGCGTCGATCTCCGCGGTCAGCCGCGCCTTGCCCGGCGCGTCGAGGAAGGACGCCTCGACGGCGTTCTTCGCGAGGGCCGCGACGCCCGCCGCGTCCAGGCCGAGCAGCCGGGCGGCGACCGCGTACTCGGTGTTGAGGTCGGTGCCGAACATCGGCGGGTCGTCGCTGTTGATGGTGACGAGCACTCCGGCCTCGACCATCTGCCTGATGGGGTGCTCGTCGAGGGTGGCGACCGCGCGGGTGGCGATGTTGGAGGTAGGGCAGACCTCCAGCGGGATGCGGGCTTCCGCGAGATGGGCGAGCAGCTTCGGGTCCTGGACGGCGCTGGTGCCGTGGCCGATCCGTTCGGCGCGCAGCTCGGTGAGGGCGTCCCAGATCGTCTGCGGCCCGGTGGTCTCGCCCGCGTGCGGAACGCTGTGCAGCCCGGCGGCGATGGCGCGGTCGAAGTACGGCTTGAACTGCGGGCGCGGCACGCCGATCTCGGGTCCTCCGAGACCGAAGGAGACCAGCCCCTCGGGGTGCAGGTCGCAGGCGATGCGGACGGTCTCCTCGGCGGACGGCAGCCCGGCCTCGCCGGGGATGTCGAAGCACCAGCGCAGCACGGTGCCGAAGTCGGCCTCGGCGGTCTTGCGGGCGTCCTCGATCGCCTCGGTGAAGGCGGTGTCCGGGATGCCACGCCGGGTCGAGCTGTAGGGGGTGACGGTCAGCTCGGCGTAGCGGATGTTCTGCCGGGCCATGTCGCGGGCGATCTCGTAGGTGAGCAGTCGCACGTCCTCGGCGTCCCGGATCAGGTCCACCACGGAGAGGTAGACGTCGATGAAGTGGGCGAAGTCACGGAAGACGAAGTAGTCGGCCAGCGCCTCCGGATCGGTGGGCACCTTGGAGTCCGGATGGCGCGCGGCCAGTTCGGCCACGATGCGCGGGGATGCCGAGCCGACGTGGTGGACGTGCAGCTCCGCCTTGGGCAGTCCGGCGATGAACGCGGTGAGATCGGTCAACGAAACCTCCGGGTGACGGCCGCATGCGGCGGGCTCCGGTCATCGTAGATGTGCCCGCACGGGGCGGTGTTCGCAGGCCGTAGCATGGGCGGACATCGCTGTGGGGGAGATACATGGCTGACCAGCCCGACCAGCACGACCAACCGCGGCAGCCGGAGCCGCGCGACCACGACCCCTGGGCCCCGCCGGCCTCGCACACGCCTCTGGATAAATCGGACAAGCCGCCGTCCCGGCCCTCGGTGGCCGAGCAGCAGACGCTCACCTCCCTGCCCACCGGGCCGCCCGCCCCGCCCCCGCCGCCCGTGCCGGGACCCCCGCCTCCCGCCCCCGGGCCGCCACCTGCCGCACCGGGCCCGCCGCCGGGCGGCGCGACGCTGCCGAGCGGCCCGACGCTGCCGGGCGGTGCGCCCCAGCCGGGCGCGGTGCCCCCGCCGCCGCCCGCCCCGACGGGCCCGGGCACCCCGAGCGCGTACCAGGGCTCGCCCTACGGCACCGGCGGCTACGGTCAGTCGGCCCCGCCGTACGGCGGCCAGGCTCCATACGGCGGTCAGGCCCCGTACGGCGGACCGGGGTACGGCTATCCCGGCGCGGCGTACCCCGCCTACCCCGGCACCGCCTACCCGGGGGCGGGCTACGCCCAGGGCTGGCAGCCGGGCGGCGCCTATCTGCCGAGCAACGGCACCGGCACGGCCGCCCTGGTGCTCGGCATCATCGGCGCCGTGTTCTTCTTCAGCGTCGTGTTCAGCATCATCCTCGGCGTGCTCGCGATCATCTTCGGGGTGCTCGGCCGCGCCAAGGCGAGCCGGGGCGAGGCGACCAACGGCGGCATGGCCCTCGCCGGACTCATCCTCGGGTCCACCGCCGTGGTGGCGAGCGTGGTGATGATCTTCGTCTATGTCGCGGCCGAGAAGCGTGACAGCTCGGAGGAATATGACGGATCCCGCTACGCGGATATGTCGGTGGTGCGGGTGGTCCCGCCCGCCGACATGAGCCGCTGACGCGCCTCCATCAGCGCGAAGCCCAGCAGATTGAGCCCGCGCCAGCGGGCCGGGTCCGCCGCCCGCTCGTCGTCCGCCGCCAGCCCGATGCCCCAAATCCGGTCCACCGGGCTGGCCTCCACCAGCACCCGGGAGTTGGTCCCCAGCAGATAGTCGCGCAGCGGCGGGTGCTGCCCGAACTTGTGCACGCTGCCCTCGACGACCAGCGCGAAGCGGTGCTCCCGCCACCGCGCCTCGTCGAAGCCGCGCACCGAACGCCCTGCGTCCTTGGCCTGCTTGGGGTGCGAGGCGGTGAGCGCCCGCCGCTCGGCGTCCGCGTCGCCGAACAGCCGCGCCTTCCCGGCCATCATCCAGTGCTCGGCGGTCGGGTAGGTCACGCCGTCCACCTCGAACGGAGCGGGCCACCACTGGCTGAAGCACTCGGCGCCCACGCCGCCGTCGCGCCGCGGCCGATGGCCCCAGAAGAACACGTACTTGATGGCCTCGCCGCGCGCCGCCCGTCGCACCAGCTCCTCGACCGAGCGCGGGCCGCCGTCCGCCCCGGCCGATGCCGTCACCCCGTTGGTTTCCATACCCGGGATTCTCGCACCGGCCACCGACAGCGCCCCGGGCAGCGCCCCGCGCGGCGAGACCGGTGAACCTCGGGTGTTGTCACCGAATCCGTCGAGAAACCAAAAAGCAACAACGGAATCCCTTGTTGAAGCAGGGGGTCTCTGCCAGGATCGGCATCCGATTCCGGTTGGAGCTACGCCGCCCTCCCGCGGGGAGAGCGGTCCGGCGGAGGAGATCAGGCGATGGATCAGCGATGCGGTCCGACGGAGCGGCGGTCCGCCGAGGGGACACAGCGTATGGAGTCACGGCACGAGGCCGAGAGCCTGTCCGCCCCGCAGCTCGCCGCGATCCGGCGCAGCATGACCGGCGGCCGCATGGCGCTGAGCCGCCGTGCGCTGCTCCGCGCGAGCGGCGCCGGAGCGCTCGCCACCGGCGGGCTCGGGGCGCTCAGCGGCTGCGGGATCCCGCCCGCCGGGCGCACCGGCGCCGGCAGCGCCGCCGACGACCACTCCGCCGAGGAGAAGCGGGTCGACTTCTCCAACTGGACGGAGTACATGGACGAGGCCAAGGGAGGCCGCCGGCCGACCCTGGAGGAGTTCCGGCGCCGCACCGGCATCACGGTGAAGTACACCGAGGACATCAACGACAACGTGGAGTTCTTCGGCAAGATCAAGCCGCAGCTCGCCGCGGGCCAGGACACCGGACGCGACCTCATCTGCGTCACCGACTGGCTCGCCGCCCGGATGATCCGGCTCGGCTGGGTGCAGACCCTGGACGCGGCCAACCTGCCCCACGCCTATACGCACCTGGCCGCGGAATTCCGCGATCCGGACTGGGACCCGGGCCGCGCCCACTCCTACCCCTGGACCGGCATCCCCGCCGTCATCGCGTACAACAAGAAGGCCACCGGCGGCCGCAGCGTCACCTCCGTCTCCCAGCTCCTGGAGGACCCCCGGCTGAAGGGCCGGGTCGGCCTGCTCACCGAGATGCGCGACACCGTCGGGCTGACCCTTCTCGACATGGGCAAACGGCCCGAGAGCGTCACCGCCGACGACTTCGACGCGGCGATCGCCCGCATCCAGAAGGCATCCGACCGCGGCCAGATCCGCCGCTTCACCGGCAACGACTACACCGGCGACCTCACCCGTGGCGACCTCGCCGCCTGCATGGCCTGGGCCGGAGACCTCGTCCAGCTCCAGGCCGACAATCCGGAGCTGGAGCTGGTCGTCCCGGACGCCGGCTACATGACCGCCACCGACAACCTCCTGATCCCGGCCAAGGCGCGCCACAAGAAGAACGCCGAACGGCTCATCGACTACTACTACGAGCCCAAGGTCGCCGCGAAGATCGCCGCCTACATCAACTACGTCTGCCCGGTCGACGGCGTACGCGCCGAACTCGCGAAGATCGACAAGAAGCTGGCGGACAACCCGATGATCCTCCCGGACGAGGAGATGGCCGCCAAGTCCCACGCCTTCCGCTCCCTGTCGAGCAAGGAAGAGACGGCGTTCGAGGACGCGTTCGCCAAGCTCACCGGCGCCTGACGGCCTGACACGCGAGGAAGTCCACCCATGACCCAGCCCACCACCACCGGCGGCGACGTCCGGCTCGACGGGATCGGCAAGACCTACGGGTCCTTCGCCGCCGTCCACCCGCTCGACCTGCACATACCCGCCGGCTCCTTCTTCGCCCTGCTCGGCGCCTCCGGCTGCGGCAAGACCACCACCCTGCGCATGATCGCCGGTCTTGAGGAGCCCACCACCGGCACCATCCGGCTCGCCGGGGACGACATCACCGCCCTCCCGCCGCACCGGCGGCCCGTCAACACCGTCTTCCAGAGCTACGCGCTCTTCCCGCACCTCGACATCTACGAGAACGTCGCCTTCGGGCTGCGCCGACGCGGCATCAAGTCCGTCAAGAAGCAGGTCGGGGAGATGCTGGACCTCGTCCAGCTCGGCGACTTCGCCCGCCGCAAGCCGCAGCAGCTCTCCGGCGGCCAGCAGCAGCGCGTCGCCCTCGCCCGCGCGCTGATCAACCACCCCCAGGTGCTGCTCCTCGACGAGCCGCTGGGCGCCCTCGACCTCAAGCTGCGCCGTCAGATGCAGCTGGAACTGAAGCGCATCCAGACCGAGGTCGGCATCACCTTCGTCCACGTCACCCACGACCAGGAAGAGGCCATGACGATGGCCGACACGGTCGCGGTCATGAACGGCGGCCGCGTCGAGCAACGCGGCGCCCCGGCCGAGCTGTACGAGAGCCCGGGCACCACCTTCGTCGCCAACTTCCTCGGCACCTCCAACCTCATCGAGGCCGAGATCACCGACAAGAGCGGCGGCGAACTCCTCCTCACGGCCGCCGGCGGCCGCCTCACCCTGCCCGCCGGGCGGTGCGCCGCCCCCGCCCGCACCGGCGCCGCGGTGCTGGTCGGGGTGCGCCCCGAGAAGATCTCCCTCACCCCCGCCGAGGACACCGACGCCGTCCCCGCGGCCCGCAACCGGATGACCGGCCGCATCGCGGACTCCAGCTTCATCGGCGTCTCCACGCAGTACGTCGTGACCACCCCGGACGGCGCCGAGGTCGCCGTCTACGAGCAGAACATCGAGCGCGACCCCCGGCTCGTCCCCGGCGCCGAGGTCGTCCTGCACTGGAACCCCGCCCACGCCTTCGGCCTCGACCCGGCCCAGGACGTCGACGCGGGCACCGACTCCGGCACGGGCGGGGAGGCGGCGTGACGGCCACGGAGACGCGCGAGGCGTCCTCCGTAGCCGGTGCCGCGCCCCGCAGAACCGCCGTACGCAAGCGGCTCGTGCCCTACTGGCTGCTGCTCCCCGGCATCCTGTGGCTGCTGGTCTTCTTCGCCGCCCCGCTCGTCTACCAGGCGTCGACCTCCGTCCAGACCGGCTCCCTCGAAGAGGGCTTCAAGGTCACCTGGCACGTCCAGACCTACTGGGACGCGCTCACCGAGTACTACCCGCAGTTCCTGCGCTCGGTGCTGTACGCGGCCACCGCCACCGTGCTGTGCCTGCTGCTCGGCTATCCGCTCGCGTACCTCATCGCCTTCCGGGCGGGCCGCTGGCGCAATCTGCTCATGATCCTGGTCATCGCGCCGTTCTTCACCAGCTTCCTGATCCGCACCCTCGCCTGGAAGACGATCCTCGCCGACGGCGGCCCGGTGGTGGGGGCGCTGAACTTCCTGCACATCCTGGACGTGACCAGCGGTCTGGGCATCACCGAGGGGCAGCGGGTGCTGGCCACCCCGCTCGCCGTGGTCTGCGGGCTGACGTACAACTTCCTGCCCTTCATGATCCTGCCGCTCTACACCTCCCTGGAACGCATCGACCCCCGGCTCCACGAGGCCGCCCGCGACCTCTACGCCCGCCCCGCCACGGTCTTCCGCAAGGTCACCTTCCCGCTGTCCATGCCGGGCGTCGTCGCGGGCACCCTGCTCACCTTCATCCCGGCCGCGGGCGACTACATCAACGCCGAGCTGCTGGGCTCCACCGACCAGAAAATGATCGGCAACGTCATCCAGTCGCAGTTCCTGCGGGTACTCGACTACCCGACGGCCGCGGCGCTGTCCTTCCTCCTCATGGCGGCGATCCTCGCGATGGTCACCGTCTACATCCGCAAGGCAGGGACGGAGGATCTCGTCTGATGGCCCTCATTCGCTGGACGCGGCGCAACCTGGTGGTCCTCGCGGGCCTCGCCACCCTCGCGTATCTGATCCTGCCGAACGTCGTCGTCCTGGTGTTCTCGTTCAACAAGCCGAACGGCCGCTTCAACTACGCGTGGCAGCGGTTCTCCACCGACGCCTGGACCGATCCGTGCGGCGTCCCCGACCTGTGCGGCTCGCTCTCCCTGAGCCTGCGGCTCGCGGTGTGGGCCACCCTCGGCGCGACCGTCCTCGGCACGCTGATCGCCTTCGCGCTGGCCCGCTACCGCTTCCGGGCCCGGCCCGCGGTCAACAGCCTGATCTTCCTCCCGATGGCGATGCCCGAGGTCGTCATGGCCGCCTCGCTCGCCACGCTGTTCCTCAACATGGGCGTCGGGTTCGGCTTCTGGACGATCCTCATCGCCCACATCATGTTCTGCCTGAGCTTCGTCGTCACCGCCGTCAAGGCGCGCGTCATGAGCATGGACCCCCGGCTGGAACAGGCCGCACAGGACCTCTACGCCTCCCCGGCGCAGACGTTCCTGCGCGTCACCCTGCCGATCGCCGCCCCCGGCATCGCCGCCGGTGCGCTGTTGTCCTTCGCGCTCTCCTTCGACGACTTCATCATCACCAACTTCAACGCCGGATCCACCGTGACCTTCCCCATGTTCGTGTGGGGATCCGCGCAGCGCGGCACCCCCGTCCAGATCAATGTGATCGGAACGGCGATGTTCGCCCTCGCGGTGCTGTGCGTCCTCGCCGGTCAGCTGGCCGGCGCCCGCCGCAAGAGGAGCTGACACCCCATGGCCGCAGACGCCATGCCTGGCCCTCCCGGAGGCGACTCTCAAGGAGGCGGCGACGCTCCCGGACCGCCCGTCCTGGAGGCCCTCGCCGACGTCGCCTACACCCCGTACTGGCTGGACGACCCCGGACGGCCGCGCCCGCACCCCGCCCTGGTCGGCGACGAGCGCTGCGACCTGCTCGTCATCGGCGGCGGCTACAGCGGATTGTGGACCGCCCTGATCACCAAGGAACGCGACCCCGGCCGCGACGTGGTCCTGGTCGAGGCCCAGGAGGCCGGCTGGGCCGCCTCGGGGCGCAACGGCGGCTTCTGCGCCGCCTCCCTCACCCATGGCCTCGGCAACGGCGCCGCCCGCTGGCCCCGTGAACTGCCCGAACTGGAACGGCTCGGCAACCGCAACCTGGACGCGATCGAAACCGCCGTCGCCCGCCACGCCATCGACTGCGACTTCGAGCGCACCGGGGAGATCGACGTCGCCACCCGGCCCCACCAGGTCGGCGAACTGCGCGAAGCCGCGGCCCAGGCCGCCGCGCTCGGCGTCACCGAGCCCGAGTTCCTGGACCGTGACGCGGTGCGCGCCGAGGTCGACTCGCCCACCTTCCTCGCCGGGCTGTGGGACCGCCGGGGCGTGGCCATGCTGCACCCCGCCAAGCTCGCCTGGGGCCTCAAGCGGGCCTGCGCCGAACTGGGCGTACGGATCTACGAACACACCCCGGCCGAACGACTGGCGAGCGCCGGGGCGGGGATGACCGTCCGCACCCCGTACGGCCGGGTACGGGCACGACAGGTCGCGCTGGCCACCAACGCCTTCCCGGCCCTGATCCGCCGCGTCCGCCCGTACATCGTCCCCGTCTACGACCACGCCCTGATGACCGAGCCGCTGAACCGTGCGCAGCTCGCCGCGATCGGCTGGCGGCGGCGGCAGGGCCTCAGCGACACCGCCAACCACTTCCACTACTTCCGCATCACCGCCGACCACCGCATCCTGTGGGGCGGCTACGACATCGTCTACCGCTACGGCGGCGGGGTGCGCGCCGAATACGACCACCACCCGGCCACCTACCGCACCCTCGCCCAGCACTTCTTCCGCTGCTTCCCGCAGTTGGAGGGCGTGCGGTTCAGCCACGCCTGGGGCGGCGCGATCGACACCTGCTCCCGCTTCTCCGCGTTCTTCGGCAGCGCGCACGGCGGGCGCGTCGCCTACGCCCTCGGCTACACCGGCCTCGGCGTCGGCGCGAGCCGTTTCGGCGCGGAGGTGATGCTCGACCTGCTGGCCGGCGAGCACACCGAGCGGACCCGGCTGGAGATGGTGCGCAGCAAGCCGCTGCCGTTCCCGCCGGAGCCGGTCCGCTGGGCGGGGATCGGCCTCACCCAGTGGTCGATGAGCCGGGCGGACGCCAACGGGGGACGGCGCAACCTGTGGCTGAAGGCGATGGACAGGATGGGTCTCGGCTTCGACAGCTGAGGTCCGATGCCTCTGATGCCGGGGGTCAGGCGGCCGGGCTCCCGCTCCGTTCGCGTGCGCGCACGCGGAGCACCGCCCACAACAGACAGCCGCACAGACACCAGCTCCCGACCACATCCAGCGGCCAGTGGTACGCCCGGCGCACCAGCCCCGCCCCCACCGCGAGGTTGAGCAGGACGACGGCGCCGATCAGCCATCCCCGCAGCCGCCCGCGCAGGAGGGGGAGCAGCAGAACGGCCGCCGCGCCATAGGCGACGGCGGCCGTCGCGGCATGCCCCGAGGGGAAGAACCCGGTCTCGCCCGCCAGCGGGCCGGGCGGACCCGGGCGGTCCAGCAGCGCCTTGAGCGGCGCGATCAGGGCCGGGACCGCCGCCATCGCCAGCGCGGCCGCCAGCGGCCCCGGCCACCGGCGCGCCGCGGTCGGGGTGCGCCACGCCGCGAAGGCGAGCGCGACGCAGAGGACCGGGAGCGCCACCGCCGTATTGCCGAGGTCGGCGAAGAACTCCGCGAGGGAGTCGGGGAAAGGCGATCCGGCGATCGCGCGGCCGAGCCGCTCGTCGAACGTGCGCAGCGGACCGTGGGCGGCGACCTGCCAGGCGCACAGCGCGAACACCGCCAGCAGTGCCACGGGGAGCGCGAGCGCGCGGAGGGCCGCGTTGCGGAGGAAGACAGACGTCGGCCCCGGAACAGGGGGGGTGGTTCCGGGGCCGACGTGGCGACCGGTGTGCCGCACGCCCCGGGGGGTTTGGGGCGGGCGGCCGTCCGATCGGTGAGGAGATCCGGAGCCGGAGGCTCCAGTGGTGTGCGCGAGGGCACAGCCGGGTCGGAGCTGGGGAAGCGCCGGCTCGGCATCGCCCGCAGTCTCCTGCGAGCGGGGTGTTTCTCTCATCTGGAACGACCGTACGGCAGCGAGAGGCTGTCGGACAGGCCGATCACCCACCTGTCATCGCCCCCGCACATCTTCTTCACGCTCCCGACGATCCACCCACAGTCACAACTCGCCGAAGGCGCCCTCGAGGACGTCCAGACCCTCGTTCAGCAGGTCCTCCCCGATCACCAGCGGCGGCAGGAAACGCAGTACGTTCCCGTACGTACCGCAGGTCAGAACCAGCAGGCCGGCGGCGTGGCAGGCCTTGGCGACGGCCGCCGTCGCCTCCGGGTTCGGGTCCTTGGTGCCCGGCTTCACCAGTTCGACGGCGATCATCGCGCCGCGCCCCCGGAGGTCGCCGATGATGTCGTGCTTCTCCTGCATCGCGGACAGGCGGCCCTTCATGACCTCCTCGATGCGCCTGGCCTTCGCGTTGAGGTCCAGCTCACGCATCGTCTCGATGGCGCCGAGCGCCGCCGCGCAGGCCACCGGGTTGCCGCCGTAGGTGCCGCCGAGGCCGCCGGAGTGCGCCGCGTCCATGATCTCGGCGCGGCCGGTGACGGCGGCCAGCGGAAGGCCGCCCGCGATGCCCTTGGCGGTGGTGATCAGGTCCGGGACGATGCCCTCGTCCTCGCAGGCGAACCACTGGCCGGTGCGGCAGAAGCCGGACTGGATCTCGTCCGCGACGAAGACGATGCCGTTGTCCTTCGCGAACTCGGCGATCCTCGGCAGGAAGCCCTTGGCCGGCTCGATGAAGCCGCCCTCGCCGAGGACCGGCTCGATGACGATCGCGGCCACGTTCTCCGCCCCGACCTGCTTGCTGATCATGTCGATGGCCTGGGCCGCGGCCTCCTCGGCGCAGTTCTCCGGGCCCGTCAGCCAGCGGTAGGGGTAGGCGACCGGAACGCGGTAGATCTCGGGCGCGAAGGGGCCGAAGCCGTGCTTGTACGGCATGTTCTTGGCGGTGAGCGCCATGGTGAGGTTGGTCCGGCCGTGGTAGCCGTGGTCGAACACGACGACCGCCTGGCGCTTGGTGTGCGCGCGGGCGATCTTCACCGCGTTCTCGACCGCCTCTGCGCCCGAGTTGAACAGCGCCGACTTCTTGGCGTGATCGCCCGGCGTGAGCCGCGCCAGCTCCTCGCAGACCTCCACGTACCCCTCGTACGGCGTCACCATGAAACAGGTGTGCGTAAAGTCCGCCAGCTGCGCCGACGCCCGCCGCACCACCGCCTCGGCGCTGGAGCCGACCGAGGTCACGGCGATGCCGGAACCGAAGTCGATCAGCGAATTGCCGTCCACGTCCTCGATCACCCCGCCGCCCGCACGCACCGTGAAGACCGGCAGCACACTGCCCACACCGCCGGCGACCGCCGCCGTCTTGCGGGCGAGCAGCTCCTGCGACTTCGGGCCGGGAATCGCGGTGACGACGCGACGCTCCTGGGGGAGGGACGGGCCTCCGGACAGTTCGGTCATGAGGTACTCCACGGAAAGAAAGGGACGTGACAGGGGCTTTACTCGCAGGCTAGGCGCGCGGCGAGCGAAGCGGCATGTTCCGTTCGGGAGCAGTGCGGGTGTTGCGTTGTCCGTGGCGGCCATAGCCGCCATCCCGGCACGTCGTGAGGTATCACCCCGGTGGGGTCGCTGAACTCCCCGGGCGGGAACACTAGATTGAGCGGTGGCGCGGTGGCGCGAAACGCAGAGGCATGGTCGGTCAGGGGGCAAGGGGTAGCAGATGGACACCGAGGGCACGTTCGACTCCCGCAACACCCAACCCACCCCCCCACCCCGCCCTCCCGCCCCGCCCCGGGTCCCTCCGGCGGCCCCGGCGGTGCCGCCGCCGATGCCCTCGGGCGCGCCCACGGCCCCCGGCGCTCGGCCGTCCTTCGTCGCCTGGCTGCGTGCCCCGCGGGCCGCGGGGGCGGGGCCGGGGGTGTGGATGTACGGGCACAGGCCCAAGCCGCCGGAGGATCCTGACCGGATTCCCGGGCGGCGCCTGATCAGCGGCGCGGTGATCGCCGGCCTCTGTGGGTGGCTGGTCTGGTCACTCCTCTGGAACGGATACCTCGGCTGGTACTGGCTGTGGCCGCTGGACCTGTTCACCCCTGACTCGTGGGAGCAGGGCGGTGACCGTGCTTATGTCATTGCTACATACATCTACTACGGTGTTTTCGCATGCGCCATCGCCGTCCTCTTCGGCCGCGTCGGCCACTGGCCCGAAGTCTGGCGCCGCTACGTCACCCCCCTCTTCCGGCGGGCCTGGGACGAGACGGACGCGGCGGCCGCGCCGAGTCGGCCCGAGGCCGATCCCGTCGAGTGGCCGCATCTGCGGGCCTCCGGGGCGCATGGGGCGGCTGATCGGCTGGCGGCCGAGGCGCGATCCGGGGCGATGAACGACGTCGATCACGCCCGGATCGAGCACGCCTGGCAGGCCGTGCGGGCCGGACGGAATTCGCTCGCCGCGTTCACCGACACCGTGCTGCGCCACGGCGCCGCCGCGCACGGCCATCCGTCCGGCGCCCGGGACCTGCCCGCGCGCACGGCCGAGCACGATCTGCTCGCCCACCAGGTCCGCCTCGGGACCGCCGTCGACGATCTGCGCAACCCCTACCAGCACCGCGGCATCGGGCTCGCGCTCGACCCCGATGTGCTGGCGACCTCGCTGCTCGCCGTCGGGCCGCCCGGGTCGGGGAAGACCGGGCGGCTGGTGCGGCCCGTCGTGGAGTCGCTGTGCCTGCAGGCGCTCGCCGGGCGGGTCGCCGTGGTGGCCGTGGGGGCGGCGGGGGCGGGGCTGGGGCCCGACGAGGCGTTCGACGTCGTCGTGAAGATCGGCCGCCCCGACTCCGTCTACGACTTCGACCTCTACGGCGGCACCACGGACCCCGACGAGGCCGCCGGCATCCTCGCCGAGGCGCTGATCGGCGACATGGCCGCCTCGCTGCCCGGCGGCGACAGCCGACGGGCAGCCACGGCGCTGGCCCAGCTGCTCGGCCCCTACCGCGCCGCGCACGGCCGCTTCCCGTCCGTGCCGGAACTGCGCGAGCTGCTGGACGGCGCGAAGACGGCGGTCGGCGCGCTGCGCGAGGCGCTCGACGCGGCGGGGGAGCGGGCGCAGGCACGCGAGCTGGAGGCGCGGGTGCGGCAGTCCGGTGCGCCCGGGGACGTGGGCGCGCTGCTGGCGGACCGGATCGCGCTGCTGGACCGGCCCGCGTTCGCCGACTTCTTCCACACCGCAGGCGATCGCCGGCCGTTCTCCCTCCGCGCTCTCGAACACCCGTTGCGGGTCCGGATCGACCTGCCGGAGCGCGGGCACGCCGAGGCGTCCCGCATGCTGGCCCGTCTCGTGCTCGCGCAGTTCACCGAGTGCGCCGTGGGCCGCGCCGACCGGTCGCTCTTCGCGTGCCTGGTCCTCGACGACGCGTCGCACACCATCACCCCCGAGGCGCTGCGCGGTATCCAGCGCCTCCGTGCCGCCCACGCGGGCGCCGTGCTCACCCTCCGTACCCTCGACGACGTTCCCGAGGCGCTGCGCAGCGCGCTGCTGGGGGCGGTCGGCTGCCGGATGGCCTGCGCCGGGGTGACGACGTGGGACGGGGCCCGGTTCGCGGAGGTGTGGGGGACGGAGTGGGTCGAGACCCGGGACGTCACCGACCGGCAGATCATCTCGGACGAGCCGTTCACCAAGGTCCTGCACTTCATTCGCAAGGTGGTGACGGGGAAGGCCGTCACCACCCAGTCCGTGACGGTGCGGAAGGTGGAGCGCGAGCGCTGGTCCGCCTCGGAGCTGGCGCATTCGGTCCCCGCCGGGCACGCGGTGCTGTCCGTGACGTCGGTGCGGGGCGAGGGCGGGCCGCCGGTGCTGGTGGATCTGCGCGGCTGAGCGGCCGAGGAGGTACGGCACCCGTACGGCGCGGATACCACGGATTCGTCCATTGAGGCAGAATCGGCAGTAGCCGTTCATACGGGGCGGTGAAGTCGCATTTCTCGTCGCATTCGTCGTCGTATCCGTCGCATCCGCATCGAAGGTGCCATGCCTCCCACGCTCGCCTCACTCGTTCACCACACCGCGCTCAAGCTGTCCGTCCTCGCGGGAGAGGACCGGCTGGAGAGGCCGGTGCGCTGGGCCCATGTCAGCGAGCTCGCCGACCCCGTGCCGTACATGGAGGGCGGTGAGCTGCTGCTCATCACCGCGATGAAGCTGGACGCCGAGGACCCGGACGCGATGGTCCGTTACGTCCGGCGGCTGGTCGGCGCGGGGGTGGTGGGGCTGGGCTTCGCGGTCGGCGTCGCCTACGACGAGGTGCCGACGGCGCTCGTGGCCGCGGCGAAGGAGGAGGGGCTGCCGCTGCTCGGAGTGCCGCGCCGTACGCCCTTCATCGCCATCAGCAAGGCCGTCTCGGCGGCGATAGCCGCCGACCAGTACCGCGCGGTGACCGCCGGGTTCGAGGCGCAGCGCGAACTGACGCGTGCCGCGATCGGCGCCGAGGGCCCCGCCGCGCTGCTCGCCCGGCTCGCCGCACACATCGACGGCTGGGCGGCGCTCTACGACGCCTCCGGCTCGGTGGTCGCCGCCGCCCCCGACTGGGCGGCCCGCCGCGCCGCCCGCCATACGGCCGATGCCGAGCGGCTGCGCGCCCGTCCCGCCCCGGCGAGCGTGGTGGTCGGCGGGGGCGGCGCGGAGGCGGGCGACGAGGCGACGGACCGGGTGGAGCTGCAGTCGCTGGGCACGGGGCGCCGTACCCGGGGCGTCCTCGCGGTCGGTACGGGCGCGCCGCTGGGCACCGCCGAGCGCTACGCCGTCCACTCGGCCGTGGCGTTGCTGACCCTGACCACCGAGCGCTCCCGGGCCCTGCGGGAGGCCGAGCAGCGGCTGGGAACGGCCGTCCTGCGAATGCTGCTCGCGGGGGAGCCGGACCACGCCCGGGCGGTGGCCGGGAGGCTGTACGGGGAGCTGCTGGACGCCCCGTTCCGGATGCTGGTCGCGGAGGCGGTGCCGGGCGGCGGTTCCCAGGCGTCGCAGGTGAAGAAGGCGTCACACGCGTCATCACAGACGTCGAAGGCACCGCACGCGGCCTACGCCGCGGACGAGACAGCGGCGGAGCCGACCGCCGAGGCCGATACGGGCGCCACCCCGTGCGACCCGGACCGCGCCGATCCCCTCGGCGTGCTCGTGGACGCCATGGAGGCGGCCGCGGCCCGCGCCGGCGAGGCGGTGCTCGTCGTGCCCGACGGCGAGCGGCTGATCGTGCTGGCCCCGGACGGCGGGGCCGCGGTCGAGGTCTGTACGGAGCACGCCGAAGCGCTCGAGAGCCGCCGCGGTACGTCGTCCCGCCCCCGCGACCGCGCCGCCGCGGGCCAGGGCGGCGACCTGTTCGTCGGCCTGTCCGCCCCGGCGGGCCCGATCGCGGCCGCGGCCGCCTACCGGCAGGCGGAGCAGGCCCTGTCGGTGGCCCGGCGGCGCGGCCGGGTGCTGGTCGAGCACGAGCACGTCGCGGCGGGTTCGCTGCTGCCGCTGCTCGCCGACGACGCCGTACGGGCCTTCGCCGACGGCATGCTGCGCGCCCTGCACGACCACGACGCGACGGGCCGCGGCGACCTGGTCGCCTCCCTGCGCGCCTGGCTGTCCCGGCACGGGCAGTGGGACGCGGCCGCCGCCGACCTGGGCGTGCACCGGCACACGCTGCGCTACCGGATGCGCCGCGTGGAGGAGATCCTGGGCCGTTCCCTCGACGACCCGGACGTCCGCATGGAGCTCTGGCTGGCCCTGAAGGCCACGGCCCCGGCGACGCCCACGCTGAAGTCCTGAAGTCGACCTGAGCAGGCCACAGCGCGTCACGCCATAGCGGTGCGCCGCGGGCGCCGACTGCGCCGACTCGGACAAACGCGTCGCGCGGCCCGCGCGCCTACGGTGGGAGGCAGGAGACATCCGCACCATCACCCCACCACTTCAGAAGGGTCGGGATCCGCTGTGCCAGACACAAACGAAGCTGTCACCCATGCGTTCTGGCTCGCCGGCCGCGAGGCGACGGGCGAGAGCACGCTCGAGGTCACGTCGCCGTGGGACGGCCGGCGCGTCGGCGCGGTGAGCGTTCCCACGGAGGCGCAGATCGAGGAGGCCGTGGCGGCCGCCGAGGCCGTGCGCGGGGAGTTCGCCGCGACGCCCGCCCACGTACGGGCCGCCGCCCTCGACCACGTTTCGCGACGGCTCGCCGAGCGCACCGAGGAGATCGCCCGGCTCATCTCGGACGAGAACGGCAAGCCCATGAAGTGGGCGCGCGGTGAGGTCGGCCGCGCCGTCTCCGTCTTCCGGATCGCGGCGGAGGAGGCCCGCCGGTTCAACGGTGGCGAGGCCCAGCGGCTGGACACCGACGCCGGCGGCGAGGGGCGGCTCGCGCTGACCCGCCGCTTCCCGCGGGGCACCGTGCTCGGCATCGCGCCGTTCAACTTCCCGCTGAACCTGTGTGCGCACAAGGTCGCCCCGGCCCTCGCCGTCGGTGCGCCGATCATTCTCAAGCCGGCGCCCGCGACCCCGCTGTCCGCGCTGCTCCTCGGCGAGCTGCTCGCCGAGACGGAGCTTCCGGCGGGCTCCTGGAGCGTGCTGCCGGTGCCGAACGACCAGATGCCCGCACTGGTCCAGGACGAGCGGCTGCCGGTCATCTCCTTCACCGGTTCGGACAAGGTCGGCTACGCGATCCAGGCGTCGGTGCCGCACAAGCACTGCACCCTGGAGCTGGGCGGCAACGGTGCGGCGGTGGTCCTGTCCGACTTCGCCTCCGACGCCGATCTCGACTGGGCGGCCACCCGCATCGGCACGTTCTCCAACTACCAGGGCGGCCAGTCCTGCATCTCCGTGCAGCGGGTGATCGCGGACGCGTCCGTGTACGAGCGGCTGCTGCCGAAGGTCGTCGCGGCCGTCGAGGCACAGGTCACCGGCGACCCGTCGGACGACGCGACCGATGTCGGCCCGCTGGTCAGCGAGGATGCGGCCAAGCGCGTCGAGTCCTGGGTGGACGAGGCGGTCCAGGCCGGTGCGAAGCTGCTGACCGGAGGCAAGCGCGAGGGCGCGAACTACGCCCCGACGGTGCTCGCGGACGTCCCGGCGGGCGTCACGCTCTCGTGCGAGGAGGTCTTCGGCCCGGTGCTCACCGTCCATCGGGCGGCGGACGAGGACGCGGCGTTCGCGGCCGTCAACGACTCCAAGTACGGGCTGCAGACGGGCGTCTTCACCCGCGATGTGCAGACCGCGTTCCGCGCCCACCGCGCGCTGGAGGTCGGCGGTGTGATCGTCGGCGATGTGCCGTCGTACCGGGCCGACCAGATGCCGTACGGCGGGGCCAAGAAGTCCGGCGTGGGGCGCGAGGGCGTGCGGTTCGCGATGGAGGACTACACGTACGAGCGGGTCATGGTCCTCACGGGGATCGAACTGTAGCCGTCATGGATGCGGCCCGCCCCGGGCTTCTTCCGGACACTCAACCGGAAAAGCCGAGGCGGGCCAGCCGGAGGGCCCCGCGCAGCGTGACGTGGAGGTCGTGCACACCGGCCGGGGATGTGGGCAGGCCGGCGCGGACGGTGGTGTACGCGTAGCGGCCGCCGGTGGGCGGGACGGCGACGGTGGCCAGTGGTGTGCCGTCGGCGAGGTGGAGTTCCACGGTTGCCCCGTCGGCTGCCCCCTCGCGGGCCGCCTCGACCGTGACCGCCGCCGCGCCCGCGCCGAAGTCGCAGGCGCGGAAGAGCAGCCAGCCGACCGCCTCGTCGCCGCAGGCCACCGCGTCACCGCGCACCTTGGAGCGGTCGACGAGCACCGTGCCGTCCGCGGCGTCGTAGTCCGCGGCCTCCAGCCCGCGCCGCAGCACCGGGCGCGGGGCGGGCGGCGGGCCGTCGAGGGTGAGGGCGGCGGTGCGGCGGATGTCCGTGCTGGACGCGCCCGCGTGGATCTCGTAACGGCCCGGGTCGACGGTCCAGCGGCCGTGCGCCACGTCCCAGAACCCCAGCGCCTCGTCCAGCGGCACGGTGAAGAACAGCCGCATCATCTCGCCCCGGCGCAGCCCCACCCGGCGGTGGGCGATCAGCCGGCGGTGCGGGCGCGGCACGCGCGCCCCGGGGGCGCTCATATAGATCTGCACCACCTCGTCCCCGTCGCACGGGCCGGAGTTGGTGACCGTGCACTCGACGGCCACAGCACCCTCTCCGGCCCGGCGCACCGACAGGCCGTCGTAGCCGAAGCGGGTGTACGACAGGCCGTGCCCGAAGGGGAAGAGCGGGGCGCCGTCGAAGTAGAGGTAGGTGGCGCGGGAGGCGATGATGTCGTAGTCCAGCAGGTCCGGCAGCTCGTCCTCGGACGCGTACCAGGTCTGCGGCAGCCGCCCGGCCGGTGAGACGTCGCCGAACAGCACCCGGGCCAGCCCGGTGCCCGCCGCCTGGCCGCCGTGGGCGGTCCACAGCAGGGCGGGCAGCGCGTCGGTCGCGTCCCCGACGGCGTACGGATAGCTGCTGGTCAGCACCAGTGCGGTGCGCGGGTTGGCGGCGTGGGCCGCGCGCCACAGCCGGTCCTGAGCGGCGGGCAGGGCGAGGGTGGTGCGGTCCTCGGTCTCGCGGCCGTTGATGTGCGGATCGTTGCCCAGGACGACGACGACCGCGTCGGCACCGGCGGCGGCGCGCGCGACGGCGTCCTCGCCGCGTTCGACGACGTGCCGGTGGAAGACCTCGGCCCGGGACCGGTCGGCAACCTTCAGGCCCTCGGCGGCGACACAGACATACCCGCCCGTCCCGCCGTGTCTGAGGAGATGTCCGTCCCCGTGCCGCTCCAGCGCGAATGTCTCCTGGACCACCCACCCCCCGGGCTGCTCGGCGGCGGCGCGTACGAAGCTGTCGTCGGCGACCGTCAGATAGCGGCCGGAGGGGGCGCGCAGCGTGCACACGCCCCCGCCCCAGTCGGCCAGGGCCAGGTCGGTGGGGGTGTCGCCGATGGTCAGCGGCGGCAGATCGGCGCGGATCGTCGCATGCGCCGGATTGAGCGACGGCTCCCGCGACGGCCCCCGCTTCTCCGCCGCGGCACCGGACGGCACCCGCACCCAGCCTCCCGCGGTGCGCAGCCGTACGGTGTCCGTCCCCTCCACGAACACCACACGGTCCGCGCCGAGCCGCGCGGCCAGCGCCTCGCGCGGCGTGCTGCGGCGCAGCAGGGAGCCGCTGTACCAGTCGAGCTTGCACTCGTCGGCGAGCGGGCCGACCACGGCCAGCGTGCCGGTAACGGACGGCGACAGCGGCAGCAGCCCGTCGTTCTTGAGCAGCACGATGGTCTGTTCGGCGGCCTCCAGGGCGAGCGCCCGGTGCGCGGGCGTGTCGAAACCGGCGCCGCTCGGGTCGGCGTACGGATCATCCTCCCCGCCGGGGCCGTCGAACTCGCCCAGCGCGCACCGCATCGTCAGCAGCCGCCGCACCGCCGTGTCGATCACGGAGGCGTCGATGAGCCCGCGGTCCAGCGCGCCCCGCACCCGGCCGATCGTCTTCGAGGCGTCCTGGTCGTGGTCGGTGAAGCTGTCCACCCCGGCCAGCAGGGCGGCCGCCACGCCCTCCTCGTGGGTGTCGAAGTAGTGCTCGGAGTCGACCAGGTTGGAGGGCGCGCCCGCGTCCGAGCAGACCACCAGCTCCTGGCCGGTCCAGGTGCGCAAGTGCTCCCGCAGATACGGGGAGACGTGGTTGGGCCGCCCGTTGACCAGGTTGTACGCGGGCATCACCCCGGCCACCGCGCCCGCCCGCACCGCGCCCCGGAAGGCCGCCAGGTCGTACTCGTGCAGGACGCGCGGGCGCACGGAGGACGACGTGGTGTCGCGGGCGGTCTCGTTGTTGTGCGCCAGCCAGTGCTTGAGGACCGGGGCGGTGCGCCGGCGGTCCGGGTGGTCGCCGCGCAGCCCGCGGGTGTAGGCGGCGGCCAGGGCGGAGGTGAGGTACGGGTCCTCGGCGTACCCCTCCTCGTTGCGGCCCCAGCGCGGATCGCGCAGCAGGTTGACCGTGGGCGCCCACACATTGAGCCCGACCCGGGGGTCGCGGGCGCGCATGGCCCGTACCTCGGTGCCGACCGCCTCGCCGATCCGCCGCACCAGGTCCGGGCTCCACGTGGCGCCGAGCCCGACCGCCTGCGGGAACACGGTCGCAGGACCCATCCAGGCGACGCCGTGCAGCGCCTCCTGCCCGGTGCGGAAGGCGGCGAGGCCGAGCCGTTCCACCGCGGGGGCGTATTGGTGGAGCATCGCGATCCGCTCGTCGGGCGTGAGCCGGGAGAGCAGGTCGTCCACGCGGGCGCCGACCGGCAGCCGTGGATCGCGGAAGGGCGGAAGGGCGGACGGCTCACCGGGCTCGCAACCGCTCACAGGTTCCCTCGCGGAGGTCGGAGGTGTGATTCGAAGCGCTTCGATGCTGAAGCACCGGCCCCGTCCTGTCAAGGCTCGGCGAGTCAACGTCCCTTTCTCGCCACCAGGTTGGGATAAGCAAGAATCAACGGGCTTTCAACGACTCCTTCCCGCCCGGCCCTTGCGCGACCTGACCCCCCGACTTAATCTCAGCGCAATATCGAAGCGCTTCGACCATGGGGCGCGCGGCGGGCTCGCCACGAAGGGTTGACGCAATGCCGAACTCCCAGGCTTCGGCCTCCACTTCCCCTCCCAGCCGGAGAACCTTCCTGGCCTCCACGGCGATCGCCGCGGCGGCCGTGACGGGAGGCGTTCCGCTGTTGTCCGCGTGCTCCACGGAGGACGGCGGCAACAAGAACGGGACCACCTCCGGCAAGGACCTGAAGAAGCTGCTGCCGACCTATGTGGCCTCGAAGGTGGCGGACCCGGATATTCCGAGTGTCAACGGCTCCAGCCCCGGCTACACCAAGGCCCCGCCCGCCGCCGACCTGGTCGCCTCCGTGAAGGGCAAGCCCGGCCACGGCGGCAGCTACACCATGTTCGAGCCGCTGTGGGGCACTCCGCCGCCCAAGAACAACGCCTATTACAAGGCCGTCAACGAGGCGCTCGGCGCGACGGTCAAATTCCAGCCGCAGGACGGCAACACCTACGGCGAAAAGCTCAGCGCGGTCCTCGCCTCCGGTGACATCGCCGACATCGTGATGATTCCGCTGTGGGAGATGGGCGGAAAGATCCATGGGGCGGTCAGCGCCAAATTCGCCGACCTCGGCCCGTATCTCTCCGGTGACAAGGTCAAGAAATACCCCAACCTGGCCGCCATTCCCACCGCCGCCTGGCAGATGTCCGTCTTCGGCGGCAAGCTCCGCGGTCTGCCGATGCCCTCCCGCCCGCTCTCCGGAGTCATCCCGTACTACCGCGAGGACCTGTTCAACAAGAACGGATATCAGGTCCCGAAGAGCCCGGACGAATTCCTCGCCCTCGCCAAGGAGATCACCCGGCCCAGGAGCAAGGTGTGGGCGTGCGACGACATGTGGTGGTCGGCGCAGCGAATCTTCGGCTGCCCGGGCGAGAAGCCGTACTACTGGGTCGAGAAGGACGGAAAGCTCGTCCACAAGGTGGAGACCGACAACTACCTCGAAGCCCTGGAATGGTGCCGCAAGATCTTCGCCAAGGGCTATGTCCACCCCGACGCGGTCGCGGGCAAGGCCAATGACGCGCTGACCCGCTTCACCTCCGGTCAGACCCTCATCTTCAACGACGGCGACGCCAAATGGTACGGCGCCACCTTCGAACAGGCCGGGCCCCACCCCGACTTCAAGATCCAGGGAATGGACTATTTCGGTCCCGACGGCGGCGACCCCGTCATCTACCTCGACCCGCCGGCCGCGATCTGGTCCTTCCTCAACAAGAACCTCGCCAAGGAGCAGATCGAGGAAATCCTCGCCCTCGCCAACTTCATCGCCGCACCCTTCGGCACCAAGGAGCAGCGCCTCATCGACTACGGCGTCGAAGGCGTGCACCACACCATGAAGGACGGCGTCCCGGTCAAGAACGCCACCGGCATCCGCGACGTCCAGGACACGTACCGCTTCATCGCGTCCCCGCAGGCGAGCGTCGCCTACCCGGACTTCCCGCAGATGGTGAAGGACTACTGCGGCTGGATGCAGCGCATGGGCAAGTTCGCGAAGAAGCCGCTCTTCTACGGCATGCAGATCCAGGAGCCCAACCGGTACGCCTCCCTCTACACCCCCTTCGAGGACCTGGCCAAGGACGTCACCCGCGGCCGTAAGTCGATCAAGGACGCCCAGCGGGCCATCAGCGACTGGCGCAGCGGTGGCGGCGATCGGCTCCGCGACTGGTACGCCAAGCTGCTGGAAGAGAACGGCAGCGGCGCCTGATGGCGGTGGACCTCCACGACCGGAATCGCCGCGACCGGAACCTCCACAACCGGACGGAAGCCCGCACCCGCCGAAGCACCCGCGGCCGCCCCGCGGACGGCGTCCGCTGGTGGCACCGGCTGCGCCGCGACCGCGCGCTGCTGCTGATGACGGCCCCCGCCGTCGGCCTGCTCGTGCTGTTCACCTACGTCCCGCTGCTGTGGACCACGGTCGCCTTCAAGGACTACGACCCGTTCACCCAGGGGCTGTGGACCAGCCCCTGGGTCGGGTTCGACAACTTCACCCTGCTCTTCCAGGACAGCCGCTTCTGGGACGCCTTCGCCAACACCCTCAGCATCACCTTCATCCAGCTGGTGCTGTTCTTCCCGATTCCGGTCGCGCTCGCGCTGCTGCTCAACAGCATGCTCAGCGACCGGCTCCGGGGCCTGGTGCAGTCGATCCTGTATCTGCCGCACTTCTTCTCCTGGGTGCTGGTCATCACGGTCTTCCAGCAGATGCTCGGCGGCGCCGGGCTCCTCGCCCAGCAACTGCGCTCCCACGGGTACGAGGGCTTCGACCTGATGACCGACCCGGGCGTCTTCAAGTTCCTGGTCACCGCGCAGCTGGTGTGGAAGGACGCGGGCTGGGGCGTGATCGTCTTCCTCGCCGCGCTGTCCGCCGTCAACCAGGACCTGTACGAGGCGGCAGCCGTGGACGGCGCGGGCCGATGGCGGCGGATGTGGCACGTCACGCTGCCCGCGCTGCGCCCGGTGATCGCCCTGCTGCTGGTGCTGCGCGTCGGCGACGCGCTGACCGTCGGCTTCGAGCAGATCCTGCTCCAGCGCGACGCGGTGGGGCCGGGCGCCTCGGAGGTCTTCGACACCTATGTGTGGTGGGTCGGCATCGCCAACACGGACTACGGGATCGCCGCCGCGGGCGGCCTGATCAAGGGCGTCTTCAGCCTCGTCCTGGTCCTGATCGCCAACAAAGTCGCCCATATGCTCGGCGAGCAGGGGGTTTACCGGAAATGACCGTGACCGAGCGGCCCGCCGCCCCGGCCGCCGCACCCTCCGTCCGGCCGCACCGCGGGCGCGGCCGGGAGAAGCGCCCGGCGTGGGAGGAGGAGCCCGGCAGGGTCGGCCAGGGGCTCAAGGGCATCACCCTCACCGGGGTGTGCCTGGCGATCCTCGGTCCCCTGTGGGTCGTGGTCGTCACCAGCCTCTCCGACCAGAAGACCATCACCGATGCCGGCGGCCTGGTCATCGTCCCCAAAACGATCACCTTCCGCGCCTACACCGAGCTGCTGAGCGGCGGCACGGTCACCCGCGCGACGCTCGTCAGCCTCGCGCTCACCGCCGTGGGCACCGCGATCAGCACCGTCGTCTCCGTGCTGTGCGCTTACGGACTGTCCCGTTCCGGGTCGTTCCTGCACCGGCCGATCCTGATGCTGCTGCTTGTCACGATGTTCTTCAACGCCGGGCTGATCCCCACATATCTGCTGGTCACCGGGGTCGGACTGGAGGGCAGCTACTGGTCGATGATCCTCCCGAGCGCCATCTCGGTCTTCAACGTGCTGGTGCTGCGCGCGTTCTTCCAGGACACCGCGCCCGAGCTGGTCGACAGCGCCCGCATCGACGGCGCGGGCGAGTGGCGGATCCTGTTCCGGATCGTGATGCCGCTGTCCAAAGCGGTGATCGCGGTGGTCTCGCTGTTCTATGCGGTCGGCTACTGGAGCCAGTGGTTCAACGCGATGCTCTACCTCAACGACCAGCAGATGTGGCCGCTGCAGATGATCCTGCGCCAGCTCGTCATCAAACAGCAGGCGCCGCAGGGCATGTCCCAGATGATCTCCACCCAGCAGATCCCGAGCCTCGCCGTGCAGATGGCCGTCATGGTGCTCGCGCTGATCCCCGTCGCGATCCTCTACCCCTTCGTCCAGAAGCACTTCACCAAGGGCATGCTCATCGGCGCCGTCAAGGGCTGACCGAGCCGCCCGCCCCCGTTCCCCCCGCCGGTCCGACCCGAAAGAGCAGGTATGCCCGACCTGAACGACGCCACCCGCGGCCGCATCCTCTACGGCGCCGACTACAACCCCGAGCAGTGGCCCGAGAGCGTCTGGCACGACGACATCCGGCTGATGCGCGAGGCGGGCGTCACCACCGTCACGGTCGGCGTCTTCTCCTGGGCGACGCTCGAACCCCGCCCCGGGGCCCGCGACTTCGGCTGGCTCGACCGGGCCATGGACCTGCTCCACCAGGGCAGCATCGAGGTGTGCCTGGCCACCCCGACCGCCTCCCCGCCGCCCTGGATGGGCGCCCGCCACCCCGAGACCCTGCCGCGCGACGAGACCGGCTCGGTCGTCTGGTACGGCTCGCGGAACCAGTACTGCGCCTCGTCCCCCGTCTACCGCGACTACGCGCTGCGCATCACCGGGGACCTGGCCGAGCGCTACGGCGGCCACCCCGCCCTGCGGATGTGGCACGTGGGCAACGAGTACGGCACCCACTGCTGGTGCGACACCACCGCCGCCCACTTCCGCCGCTGGTTACGCGCCAGGTACGGCCGCCTCGACGCGCTCAACGAGGCGTGGGGGACCGCCTTCTGGTCCCAGCGCTACAACTCCTGGGAGGAGATCATTCCGCCGCGCCGGGCCCAGTACCTGGGCAATCCCGCCCAGGCGCTGGACTTCCGCCGCTTCACCAGCGACGCGCTGCTGGAGTGCTTCACCGCCGAGCGCGACGCGCTGGCCGCGCGCACCCCGCACATCCCGGTCACCACCAACTTCATGCCGTTGTTCATCGGCCAGGACGGCTGGGCCTGGGCCGCCGAGGAGGACGTCGTCTCCGTCGACGTCTACCCCGACCCCAGGGACCCGCGCGGCGGCGCGTACGGCGCGATGATCCACGACCTGACCCGCTCCCAGGCCGGTGGGCCATGGCTGCTGATGGAACAGGCCGCGGGACCGGTCAACTGGCGCGGCGTCAACCATTCCAAGCCGCGGGGCCTGATGCGGCTGTGGTCGCTTCAGGCCGTCGCGCGCGGCGCCGACGGCGTGTGCTTCTTCCAGTGGCGGCAGTCCCGGCAGGGAGCTGAGAAGTTCCACTCCGGCATGGTCACCCACGCCGGGGAGCACAGCCGCACTTATGCCCAGGTGCGCGAACTCGGCGCCCAGTTACGCGAGCTGGGCGCCGCCGCGGGCAGCGACGTCCCCGCCCGGGCCGCCCTCCTGCACGACTGGCACGCCTGGTGGGCGAGCGTCCAGGACGGCCGGCCCTCCTCCCGGCTCCACTACGACCAGGTGCTGCGCGCCTGGCACCAGGCCCTGTGGGAGCGGAACCTCACCACCGACTTCGCCCATCCGCACGCCGACCTCGCCGACTACGCCCTGGTCGCCGTCCCTCATCTGTATCTGCTGACCGACGAGGCGCTGGAGAACCTGGCCGGTTACGTCCGCGATGGCGGCACCCTCGTCTGCGGATTCTTCACCGGCGTCGCCGACGAGGACGATCGGGTCCGTCCCGGCGGGGTCGACCAGCGACTGCGCGACATCCTCGGCCTGCGGACCGTCCACGAGTGGTGGCCGCTGGACGAGGGCGAGACCGTGACGGCCGAAGGCGACCGGCTCGGCCCGTTCACCGGCACCCTCTGGTCCGAGGACCTGGAAACGGACACCGCGGAACCCGTCGCCCGGATCAAGGGCGGTGAGCTGGACGGCCTGCCCGCCGTCACCCGCAACGCCTACGGCGACGGCACCGCCTGGTACGTCTCCACTCTCCCCGACCCCGCCGCCCTGCGCGCCCTGCTGGGCCGCGCGGCCGACGAGGCGGGGCTGGCGCCGCCGCTGCCCGGCATTCCCGAGGGCGTCGAGGCCGTACCGCGTGGCGGCCTCCTCTTCCTCCTCAACCACGGCCGCTCCCCGGCGGTCGTCCCCCTCCCGTCCGCGCGCACCGATCTGCTGACCGGCCGCGTGTACGACATCCAGGTCAGGCTGGACCGCTTCGCGGTCGTGGCCCTGGCCCCGCTCTGATCCCCGCGAGCCCAGCAATCCCCCCACCCGAAAGGACCGGCACCGTGCAAAGAGCCGTGCGCACGCTTCTCCTCACCCCGTTACTGGCGCTCCTCACCGTCATCGGCTTCGCCGCCGTCCCCGCCCAGGCCGCCACCTGGTCCTCCTCCGACCAGTGGGGCAACTGGTCCAGCGGCGGCTACACGCTCTACAACAACATCTGGGGCTCCGGCGCGGGCACCCAGACCATCTGGGCCAACTCCGCCAGTGACTGGGGGGTGTGGGCCAATCACCCGAACACCGGTGGCATCAAGTCCTACCCCGACGCCAAGAAGGTCGTCGGCAAGAAGGTCAGCGCCATCAACAGCCTCACCAGCAACTACAGCGTGACGGTCCCGTCCTCGGGCGCCTACAACACCTCGTACGACATCTGGGACAGCAACCACGCGTACGAGATCATGCTCTGGGTCAACAAGACCGGCGCGGTCGGCCCCCTCGGCACCTCCCAGGGCACCGTCACCCTCGGCGGCCACACCTGGACCGTCTACAAGGGCAGCAACGGCTCCAATCAGGTCTTCTCCTTCATCCGCAGCTCCAACTCCAGCTCCGGCACCGTGGACATCAAGTCCATCGTGAACTGGATCAAGAACACCAAGGGCTGGTTCGGCGACGTGACCATCGGCGACGTCCAGTTCGGCTACGAGATCACCTCGTCGGCCGGCGGCCTGGACTTCCGCACCAAGAGCTTCGGCGTCAGCGCGAGCTGAGGCCCCGCGCGTACCGCCGCCCCGCGGCGGCGGTACGCCCCGGACAGGTCAGTCCCGCACCGGCAGCCGGGCGCCGTCCCGCAGGAACAGCGGGATGCGGTCCAGGGGAGCGGGGACGGTCACCGTCCGGCCGCCGTCGTACTCCTCGCCCGTCCAGGCGTCCGTCCAGCGCGCGCCCGCCGGGAGATACGCCGTCCGCTCGACCGCGCCCGGCTCCAGGACCGGGGCGACCAGGAGGTCCGGGCCCAGCAGGTAGGAGTCGGCGATGTCCCAGGCGGCCGGGTCGTCGGGGAACTCCAGGAAGAGCGGGCGCAGCGGCGGCAGGCCCTCCTCGTGGGCGGTGCGCATCTGGTCCAGCAGATACGGCTTCAGCCGCTCGCGCAGCCGCAGATACGCGGCCAGGATCGCCTCCGCCTCCTCGCCGTACGACCACACCTCGTTCGGGCCGCCGGTCATCCGCGGGCCGAGCGGCAGCCCCGGGGCGCGGTAGCCGTGCAGCCGCATCACCGGGGACAGCGCGCCGAACTGGAACCAGCGGATCAGCACCTCGCGGTAGGCCGGGTCGTCCGGGTCGCCGCCGTGGAAGCCGCCGATGTCGGTGTTCCACCACGGGATGCCGCAGAGTGCCACATTGAGCCCGGCGGCGATCTGGCGGCGCAGGGTCGCGAAGTCGGTGCCGATGTCGCCGGACCACAGGAGGGCGCCGTAAGCCTGGCTGCCCGCCCAGGCCGAGCGGATGAGGGTGACGACGTCGTCCTCGCCCGCCGCCCGCATCCCGTCGTACACCGCGCGGGCGTTCTCGCGCGGGTAGAGGTTGCCGACCTCAAGACCGGGACCCGCGTGGTAGCGCAGGTTCGCGGCGAAGCCGGGCTTCAGCTCGGGCTCGCAGGCGTCCAGCCAGAAGGCGCGGATCCCATACGGCTCCAGGTAGTTCTGCCGCACACGGGACCAGACGAACTCCCGCGCCGCCGGGTTGGTGGCGTCGTAGAAGGCGACCTGGACGCGCTCGCCCTCCCGCTCGTCGGGCCAGTCGGCGTGCGCTACGGGTCCGTACTCGGTGCCGATCAGGAAGCCGCGCTGCTCCATGGCGGCGTGGTTCTCGCTCAGCGGCGAAACCGACGGCCACACGGACACCACCAGCCTGATGCCGAGTTCGTCCAGCTCCCGCACCATCGCGGCCGGATCGGGCCAGGCGACGGGATCGAATTGCCAGTCGCCCAGATGCGTCCAGTGGAAGAAGTCGCACACGATGACGGACATCGGCAAGCCCCGGCGCCGGTGCTCGCGGGCGACGGTCAGCAGTTCCTCCTGGGTGCGGTAGCGCAGCTTGCACTGCCAGAACCCGGCCGCCCACTCGGGCAGCATGGGGGCGCGGCCGGTGACCGCGGTGTAGCGGCGCTGGGCGGTGGCCGGGTCCCCGGCGGTGATCCAGTAGTCGATCTGGCGGGCGCTGTCCGCGACCCAGCGGGTGCCGGTCGCGCCCAGCTCGACGCGCCCGATCGCCGGGTTGTTCCACAGCAGCGTGTAGCCGCGGCTGGAGGTCAGGACGGGGATGGTCACCTCGGAGTTGCGCTGGACGAGGTCGACGACGGCGCCCTTCTGGTCGAGCAGCCCGTGCTGGTGCTGTCCCAGCCCGTACAGCTTCTCGCCGTCGTACGCGCGGAAACGCTGCTCCAGGCGGTGGTAGCCGTTGCCGGTCGCGGTGCGCAGCCGTGGGCCCGGCCACCAGAAGTGGGCGCGCTCCTCGGCCAGCAGCTCCACGCCGTCCGCGGTCCGTACGAAGCGGATCATGCCGTCGGTGCCGACCTCGGCGGTGAGCGTGCCGTTGGTCAGCGAGGCGCGCCCGTCCGCCACCTCGACGGTCGCGGTGGCCGGCGGCGGAGGGTCCTGGAGGGCCCCGGGCAGCCCGTCGAGGACCGGTCCGCCGAGCCGGGCGCGCACCCGGATGGCGTCGGGGCCCCACGGTTCGAGCCGTACGGTCTCCTGGCGGCCGCTCCACTCCAGGGCGCCGTCGCGCTCGGCGAAGGTGCCGACGGTGGGGGAGGACTGGGCGAGCGCGGAAGAGACGGACGTGGCGGAGGTGGCGGGGGTGGGCTGCGACGGGTTCACGGATGCGCTCCTCGGGGGGTGCGGCGGTGAGAGGTCGTACGGGCGGTGCGTACGGGTCGCGGTGTCGGCGTCAGGAGGGGGCCGGGCCCGAACTGGCCCGTACGGTCAGCTCCGGGGCCAGCAGCGCCACCTGCTCGGAGGCGTCGCCCTGCAGCTTGGCCACCACCAGCTCGACGGCCCGCCGCCCCATCTCCTGCGCGGGGATGGCGACCGAGGTGAGCCGCACGGACGCGCTCGTGGCGACCTGGTCGGGGCAGATGGCGACCACCGAGACGTCCTCGGGGACCGCCCGCCCCTGCCGCCGCAGCAGGCTCAGCAGCGGATCGATGGCGGCCTCGTTCTGGACGATGAAGCCGGTGGTGCCGGGGCGCTCGTCGAAGATCCGGGACAGGGTGCCGTCCATCGACTCGTAAGAGCCCTCGCACGGGCGGTGCAGCAGCCGCAGCCCCAGCTCGCGGGCGGCCGTGCGCAGCCCGTCCAGGGTCCGTTCGGCGAACCCGGTGTGGCGCTCGTAGACGGCCGCCGCCTCGCCGATCACGGCGATCTCCTGGTGGCCGAGGGCGGCCAAATGCTCAGCGCACAGCGCGCCGGTGGCGGTGAAGTCGAGATCGACGCAGGTCAGGCCGATGGTGTCGGCGGGCAGCCCGATGAGCACGGTGGGCTGGCGGGCCGCGTGCAGCAGCGGCAGCCGCTCGTCCTCCAGCTCGATGTCCATCAGGATCATGGCGTCGGCGAGCCCGCTGCCGGTGACCCGGCGCACCGCGGCGGGGCCCTCTTCGCCGGTGAGCAGCAGCACGTCGTACCCGTGCGCGCGGGCGGTGGTGGCGACCGCGATGGCGACCTCCATCATCACCGGTACGTAGATGTCGGTCCGCAGCGGCACCATCAGCGCGATGATGTTGGAACGGCTGCTGGCGAGGGCGCGGGCTCCGGCGTTCGGGTGGTAGCCCAGCTCCTTGATGGACCGCTCGACGCGCTCGCGGGTGGGCGCCGAGATGGAGCGCTTGCCGCTGAGGACGTAGCTCACCGTGCTGGCGGAGACTCCGGCGTGGCGGGCGACCTCGGCGAGAGTGACCATGCGGGAGACTCCGTCCGCTCTGAATGGGTGAAGCGCTTCGACGCAGACAGTAAGCCTATCGCTGCACTCTGTCCAGAGGCAGTCGAAGCGCTTCAACGCAACAGTTTCCCCGCTGCTTCCCCGCTGATCCTCCGCCGACCGCTTTGCCGACCCGGCCCACCGGGGGCACACTGAACAGCGGTACGTGCCGGTAATGTCACGAGATCGTCATTCGCGGCAAGGGAGCACCGATGACCGCATCATCCGTCAGGCCGGTGTCCGAGCGTGAAGCGCGCCAGGTCGCCGAAGCCGCACGCGAACAGAAATGGCACAAGCCGAGTTTCGCCAAGGAGCTGTTCCTCGGCCGCTTCCGCCTCGATCTGATCCACCCCCACCCCGCCCCCGCACCGGACGACGTGCGCCGCGGCGAGGCGTTCCTCGCCAAGCTCGGCGAGTTCTGCGAGACCCGGGTCGATGCCGCCCGCATCGAGCGCGAGGCGCAGATTCCCGACGAGACCATCAACGGCCTCAAGGAACTCGGCGCGCTCGGCATGAAGATCGACACCAAGTACGGCGGCATGGGCCTCACCCAGGTCTACTACAACAAGGCCCTCGCGCTGGCCGGCTCGGTCAGCCCCGCCATCGGCGCGCTGCTCTCCGCCCACCAGTCGATCGGCGTGCCGCAGCCGATCAAGCTGTTCGGCACCCAGGAGCAGAAGGACCGCTTCCTGCCGCGCTGCGCCCGCACCGACATATCCGCCTTCCTGCTCACCGAGCCCGACGTGGGGTCCGACCCGGCCCGGCTCGCCACCACCGCCGTCCCCGACGGGGACGACTACGTCCTCGACGGCGTCAAGCTGTGGACCACCAACGGCGTGGTCGCCGACCTCCTCGTCGTCATGGCCCGGGTGCCGAAGTCCGACGGCCACAAGGGCGGGATCAGCGCCTTCGTCGTCGAGACGGCCTCCGAGGGCGTCACCGTCGAGAACCGCAACGCGTTCATGGGGCTGCGCGGCCTCGAGAACGGGGTGACCCGCTTCCACCGGGTCCGGGTCCCCGCGGCCAACCGCATCGGCCCCGAGGGCGCCGGTCTCAAGATCGCGCTGACCACGCTCAACACCGGGCGGCTCTCGCTGCCCGCGATGTGCGCGGGCGCCGGGAAGTGGTGCCTGAAGATCGCCCGCGAATGGTCGGCGGCCCGAGAGCAGTGGGGCAAGCCGATCGCCCGGCACGAGGCCGTCGGCGCCAAGATCTCCTTCATCGCGGCGACCACCTTCGCGCTGGAGGCGGTCATCGACCTCGCCTCCCAGATGGCCGACGAGGACCGCAACGACATCCGCATCGAGGCGGCGCTCGCCAAGCTCTACGGCAGCGAGATGGCCTGGCTGATGGCCGACGAGCTGGTCCAGATCCGCGGCGGCCGCGGCTTCGAGACCGCGGCCTCGCTCGCCGCCCGTGGGGAGCGGGCGGTCCCCGCCGAGCAGATCCTTCGCGATCTGCGCATCAACCGGATCTTCGAGGGCTCCACCGAGATCATGCACCTGCTGATCGCCCGGGAGGCCGTGGACGCGCATCTGTCGGTGGCGGGCGACCTCATCGACCCGGACAAGTCCCTGTCGGACAAGGGCAGGGCGGCCGCCAAGGCGGGCGGCTTCTACGCCCGCTGGCTGCCGGGCCTGGTCACCGGCCCCGGCCAGCTGCCGCGCGCGTACGCCGAGTTCTCCCCGCCCGGCCACCGGGACCTCTCCCCGCATCTGCGCTACGTCGAGCGCTCGGCGCGCAAGCTCGCCCGGTCGACGTTCTACGCCATGTCCCGCTGGCAGGGCCGGATGGAGACCAAACAGGGCTTCCTCAGCCGGATCGTGGACATCGGCGCGGAGCTGTTCGCGATGAGCGCGGCCTGTGTGCGCGCCGAGATGCTGCGCAGCCGCGGCGAGCACGGCGCCGAGGCGTACCAGCTGGCCGACGTCTTCTGCCGGCAGGCCCGTATCCGCGCCGACGAACTCTTCGGCCGTCTGTGGACCAACACCGACGACCTCGACCGCAAGGTGGTCTCCGGGGTGCTCTCCGGCTCGTACGAGTGGCTGGAGGCGGGCGTCCTCGACCCCAGCGGCGAAGGACCGTGGATCGCCGACGCCACTCCCGGCCCGTCGGCCAGGGACAACGTCCACCGCCCCATCAGGTGACCGCGGTCCGGGCGGAGCCGGGGCCGGGCGGCGGGCCCGGCCCCGCCCGGACGGGCGCGCACCCGTCCCCGGGCCCGGTCACCCGCACCCGGCGGCACGGGCAACAATGGGCAGATGACGGATTCCCTGGCTGACCCGCATCTGCGCCCCCCGGCAGCCCCCGCCGACCCCGGAAGCCCCCGCGACCTCGTGATCCTGGGCTCCACCGGATCCATCGGCACCCAGGCCATCGATGTGATCCTCCGCAACCCGGACCGCTTCCGGGTGACGGCCCTGTCCGCCGCCGGAGGGCGGGCCGACCTGCTCGCCGAGCAGGCCCACCGGCTGAAGGCGGCCACCGTCGCCGTCGCCCGCGAGGACGCGGTGCCCGAGCTGCGCGCGGCGCTGTCCGCGCGGTACGGGGCGGGCGAGCCGCTCCCGGAGGTCCTGGCCGGACCCGACGCGGCCACCGAACTGGCCCGCTCCGAGTGCCACACCGTGCTCAACGGCATCACCGGCTCCATCGGCCTCGCGCCCACCCTGGCCGCCCTGGAGGCGGGCCGGGTGCTGGCGCTGGCCAACAAGGAGTCCCTCATCGTGGGCGGGCCGCTGGTCAAGGCGGTCGCCAAGCCGGGCCAGATCGTGCCCGTCGACTCCGAGCACTCCGCGCTCTTCCAGGCCCTGCTCGGCGGCGGCCGCCAGGAGGTCCGCAAGCTGGTCGTCACCGCGTCCGGCGGCCCGTTCCGCGGCCGTACGAAGCGCGAGCTGGCCGGGGTCACCCCGGACCAGGCGCTGGCCCACCCCACCTGGGACATGGGCCCGGTCGTCACGATCAACTCCTCGACCCTCGTCAACAAGGGGCTGGAGGTCATCGAGGCCCATCTGCTGTTCGACATTCCCTTCGAGGAGATTGAGGTGGTCGTCCACCCTCAGTCGTATATCCACTCGATGGTTGAATTCACCGATGGCTCGACGCTCGCCCAGGCGAGCCCGCCCGACATGCGGATGGCGATCGCGCTCGGCCTCGGCTGGCCCGAGCGGGTGCCGGACGCCGCCCCTGGCTGCGACTGGACCAGGGCCCACACCTGGGAGTTCTTCCCCCTGGACACCGAGGCCTTCCCCTCGGTCGACCTCGCCCGGCACGTCGGCGGTCTCGGCGGCACCGCCCCGGCCGTCTTCAACGCGGCGAACGAGGAGTGCGTGGACGCCTTCCTCGGCCGGAAGCTGCCCTTCAACGGAATTGTCGATACGGTCGCGGAAGTGGTTGCCGAGCACGGCGCCCCCTCCGCGGGAACTCAGCTCACCGTCGCGGACGTCCTCGAAGCCGAGACGTGGGCCCGTGCCCGCGCCCGTGAACTGGCCGCCCGCGCGGCGAAGGCGACCCCGGAGGGTCACGCATGACGACATTGATGACGGTCCTCGGCATAGTCGTATTCGCCGTCGGCCTGGGGATCTCGATCGCCTGGCACGAGCTGGGCCATCTCTCCACGGCCAAGTGGTTCGGCATCCGGGTCCCGCAGTACATGGTCGGCTTCGGGCCGACGGTCTTCTCCCGCAAGCGGGGGGAGACCGAGTACGGGATCAAGGCGATTCCGCTCGGCGGCTTCATCCGCATGATCGGGATGTTCCCGCCCGGCGACGACGGCAAGGTCACCCAGCGCTCCACCTCGCCGTGGCGCGGCATGATCGAGGACGCCCGGTCGGCCGCGTACGAGGAGCTGGAGCCCGGCGACGAGAAGCGCATGTTCTACACGCGCGCGCCGTGGAAGCGCGTGATCGTGATGTTCGCCGGGCCGTTCATGAACCTGATCATGGCCGTGGTGATCTTCGTCGGCGTGATGATGAGCTTCGGCGTCAACACCCAGACCACCAGCGTCGGCACCGTCTCCGCCTGTGTGGTCCCGGCCTCGTCCGCGACCGACAAGTGCCCCAAGGACGCCAAGGACTCCCCGGCCAAGGCCGCGGGACTCCAGCCCCGGGACAAGATCGTCGCCTTCGACGGCCGCCGGGTCTCGGACTGGGGCACGCTCCAGAAGGACATCCGCGAGACCACCGGACCCGCGACGATCACCGTCGAGCGGGACGGCGTCCGCAAGACCCTGCACGCCGACCTCATCACCAACAAGGTCGCCAAGTCCGACGGGAACGGCGGCTACGTCGAGGGCCAGTACGTCAGCGCAGGGTTCCTCGGCTTCACCCCGGCCAACGGCGTGGTGCGGCAGTCCTTCGGCCAGTCCGTGGACCGCATGGGCACCATGGTCGAGGACGGCGTCCAGTCCCTGGTCGACCTGCCCTCCAAGGTGCCCGACCTGTGGAACGCGGCCTTCGGGGACGCGCCCCGCAAGGCGGACTCCCCGATGGGCGTCGTCGGCGCCGCCCGGGTCGGCGGCGAGGTCGCCAACCTCGACATCCCGCCCTCGCAGCGCATCGCGACGATGCTCTTCCTCGTCGCCGGGTTCAACCTCTCGCTGTTCCTGTTCAACATGCTGCCGCTGCTGCCGCTGGACGGCGGCCACATCGCGGGCGCGGTGTGGGAGTCCCTGCGCCGGCGGCTCGCACGCCTGGTCCGGCGGCCCGACCCCGGGCCGTTCGACGTGGCCAAGATGATGCCGGTCGCCTATGTGATCGCCGGGATCTTCATCTGCTTCACGCTGCTCGTGCTGGTCGCCGACGTGGTGAACCCCGTACGAATTTCCTGATGATGTGAACTGTCCCGAAGTTCGCCTTTGGGTGGACTTCGGGGACGGAGTGTGCTGGGGCACCGCCCGGTGCCGTAATCTCGGACCCGGAGCCCGCCGATCTCGGGCCACTCAAACACCTTCTTGGGGCTACGAACCAGATGACTGCGATCTCGCTAGGAATGCCGTCCGTACCGACCAAGCTCGCCGACCGCCGGGTCAGCCGGAAGATCCAGGTCGGGCCGGTCGCCGTGGGCGGCGACGCGCCGATCTCGGTGCAGTCCATGACGACGACCGTGACCGCTGACATCGGGGCGACGCTGCAGCAGATCGCGGAGCTGACGGCGTCGGGCTGCCAGATCGTGCGGGTGGCCTGCCCCTCGCAGGACGACGCCGAGGCGCTGCCCGTGATCGCCAAGAAGTCGCAGATCCCGGTCATCGCGGACATCCATTTCCAGCCGAAGTACGTCTTCGCCGCGATCGACGCCGGGTGCGCCGCCGTGCGGGTGAACCCGGGGAACATCCGGCAGTTCGACGACAAGGTCAAGGAGATCGCGAGGGCGGCCTCGGACGCGGGCGTCCCGATCCGCATCGGCGTCAACGCGGGATCGCTGGACAAGCGGCTGCTGGAGAAGTACGGCAAGGCCACGCCCGAGGCGCTGGTGGAGTCGGCCCTGTGGGAGTGCTCGCTGTTCGAGGAGCACGGCTTCCGGGACATCAAGATCTCGGTCAAGCACAACGACCCGGTGGTCATGGTCAACGCCTACCGCCAGCTGGCCGCCCAGTGCGACTACCCGCTCCACCTCGGCGTCACCGAGGCCGGACCCGCGTTCCAGGGCACGATCAAGTCGTCGGTGGCCTTCGGCGCCCTGCTGAGCGAGGGCATCGGCGACACGATCCGGGTCTCCCTGTCGGCGCCGCCGGCGGAGGAGGTCAAGGTCGGCATCCAGATCCTGGAGTCGCTGAACCTGCGGCAGCGGCGGCTGGAGATCGTCTCCTGCCCGTCGTGCGGCCGTGCGCAGGTCGATGTCTACAAGCTGGCCGACGAGGTCACGGCCGGTCTTGACGGCATGGAGGTCCCGCTGCGGGTCGCCGTGATGGGCTGCGTCGTCAACGGCCCGGGCGAGGCCCGTGAGGCGGACCTCGGCGTGGCGTCCGGCAACGGCAAGGGGCAGATCTTCGTGAAGGGCGAGGTCATCAAGACCGTGCCGGAGTCGAAGATCGTGGAGACCCTGATCGACGAGGCCATGAAGATCGCCGAGCAGATGGAGAAGGACGGCATCGCCTCCGGCGAGCCCCAGGTCTCCGTCAGCGGCTGAGTGGTGGCCGGGGGAGAACCGAGCCTTCTCAGAAGGGGGCGGTACAGTGCGGGGATCGACTCCCCTCCGGCCCGCAGGCCCCGCAACCGGTGAGGCAATCCGACACGTGCTGACGACGTCCACCACCAGGGTCCTCGAGCCCCAAGAGCTCGACTCGGCCCTCGCGGTGCTCAACCGCGACCCCGTCTCCAACGCCTTCGTGGCCGCCCGCGTCCAGGTCGCCGGCCTGGACCCGTGGCGGCTGGGCGGCGAGATGTGGGGCTGGTACAACGGCGGACGGCTCCAGTCGCTCTGCTACGCGGGGGCCAACCTGGTCCCCATCTGCGCCACCCCCGAGGCCGTGCGCGGCTTCGCGGAGCGCGCCCGCCGGTCCGGGCGTCGTTGCTCCTCGATCGTCGGCCCCGCCGACACCACGGCCGAGCTGTGGTCCCTGCTGGAGCCCAGCTGGGGCCCGGCCCGTGAGGTCCGCGCGTGTCAGCCGCTCATGGTCACCACCCAGGTGCCCGCCGACGTCCCGCCCGATCCTCGGGTGCGCCGGATCCGCAAGGACGAGATGGACGTGATCACGCCCGCGTGCGTGGCCATGTTCACGGAGGAGGTCGGCGTCTCACCGCTCGCGGGCGACGGCGGACTGCTCTACCAGGCGCGGGTCGCCGAACTCGTCGCCGCCGGGCGCTCCTTCGCCCGCGTCGAGAACGGCCGCGTCGTCTTCAAGGCCGAGATCGGCGCCGCCACCCCGCACGCCTGCCAGATCCAGGGCGTCTGGGTCGCCCCCGAATACCGCGGCCGCGGGCTCTCCGAGACCGGCATGGCCGCCGTGCTGCACTACGCGCTGAACGAGATCGCGCCGGTGGCGAGCCTCTACGTCAACGACTACAACACCGCGGCCCGCGCCGCGTATCGCCGCGTCGGCTTCCAGGAGGTCGGCGCGTTCATGAGCGTGCTGTTCTGATCGCCGGACCGGGCCAGTAGGGTGCCGCCCATGCTGCAGATGCCCGGGGGCCATCCCCCGGACCCCCGAGGTGTCGTCGTCGGCCCGCTCGACCTCGCCGCACGCGTGGACGAGGCGCTCGCCGTGCAGGCCGTGGCCTTCGGGCTGACGCAGGAGGAGATCGGCGTACGGCGGCACATCGTGCTGCGCCACCTCACCAGCCCCGGCGCCCGCGCCCTCGGCGCGACCACCCCGGAGGGGCGGCTCGTGGGCTTCGTCTACGGCATGCCCAACGACCGCACCCACTGGTGGTCCACCATCGTCCAGCCCTATCTGCGCGCGGCCGGGCACGAGGACTGGCTGGACGACGCCTTCGTCATCACCGAGCTGCACGTCCACCCCGACTACCAGAACCGCGGCGTCGGCCGCCGGCTGATCACCGCCATCACCGACGGGGCAGTGCAGCCGCGCTCGATCCTCTCCGCCATCGACACCGACAGCCCCGCCCGCTGCCTCTACCATTCGCTGGGCTACCGCGACCTGGCCCGCCCGGTGCTCTTCCCGAGCGCGCCGAGCCCGTACGCCGTCATGGGCGCCCCCCTGCCGCTGCGGCGGTAGCGTGCCCTCACGGAGCGCATTTCCGGGTTGCGTCCCCGGGCGGCTAACCTCCTGACATCCGTCTCGTACGCAGGAGAAGACCCCATGGCCCACGCCGCCCACGTCCAGCGCATGTCCAATCTGATGCTGAAGACACTGCGCGAAGACCCGGCCGACGCCGAGACCGCCAGCCACAAGCTGCTCGTCCGGGCCGGCTACGTCCGCCGCGCGTCCGCGGGCATCTGGACCTGGCTGCCGGTCGGCAAGAAGGTCCTGGACAACGTCTCCCGCATCGTCCGCGAGGAGATGGACGCGATCGGCGCCCAGGAGGTGCTGCTGCCCGCGCTGCTCCCCAAGGAGCCGTACGAGGCGAGCGGCCGCTGGGAGGAGTACGGCGACCTGCTGTTCCGGCTCAAGGACCGCAAGGGCGGCGACTACCTCCTCGGCCCCACCCATGAGGAGATCTTCACCCAGACGGTCAAGGACCAGTGCACGTCCTACAAGGACCTGCCGGTGATGCTCTACCAGATCCAGACCAAGTACCGGGACGAGGCCCGGCCGCGCTCGGGCGTGCTGCGCGGCCGCGAGTTCCAGATGAAGGACTCGTACTCCTTCGACACCAGCGACGAGGGCCTCGCCGAGTCCTACCGGCTGCACCGCGAGGCGTACCAGCGGATCTTCGAGCGCCTGGGCCTCGACTACCGCATCGTCTCGGCGGTCTCCGGCGCGATGGGCGGCTCCGCCTCCGAGGAGTTCCTGGCCCCCGCGGCGGCCGGTGAGGACACCTTCGTGGACTGCCCGAACTGCGACTACGCGGCCAACACGGAGGCGGTCACGACCACCGTCCCGGCCGTCGAGGGTGCCGAGCACGGGCCGGTCGAGGAGCTGGACACCCCCGACACCCCCACCATCGAGACCCTCGCCGAGCACCTGGGCGTCCCGGCCTCCGCGACCCTCAAGAACCTCCTGATCAAGGTCGACGGCGAGATCGCCGCGGTGGGCGTCCCCGGCGACCGCGAGGTCGACCTCGGCAAACTGGGCGAGCACCTGGCCCCGGCCGAGGTCGAGCTGGTCACCGCCGAGGACTTCGAGGGCCGCCCCGACCTGGTCCGCGGCTACGTCGGCCCGCAGGGCCTGGCGGGCAAGTCCTTCCGCTACATCGCCGACCCGCGGGTCGCCCCCGGCACCGCCTGGGTGACCGGTGCCAACAAGCCGGACACCCACGCCCGCAACGTCGTGTGCGGCCGCGACTTCGAGGTCGACGACTACCTGGACGTGGTCGTCGTCGAGCCGGGCGACCCCTGCCCCAAGTGCGGCGCGGGCATCGCGCTCGACCGGGCCATCGAGATCGGCCACATCTTCCAGCTCGGCCGCAAGTACGCCGACACCTTCCAGCTCGACGTGCTCGGCCAGAACGGCAAGCCGGTGCGGGTCACGATGGGCTCGTACGGCATCGGCGTCTCGCGCGTCGTCGCCGCCCTCGCCGAGCAGACCCACGACGAGTCCGGCCTCTGCTGGCCCCGCGAGGTCGCCCCGGCCGATGTCCACATCGTGGCCGCGGGCAAGGCCCTCCAGACCGAGCTGGCCCTGGACATCGCCGAGAAGCTGGGCACGGCGGGCGTCCGCGTCATGGTGGACGACCGCGCCGGAGTCTCCCCGGGCGTGAAGTTCACCGACGCGGAGCTGATCGGCGTCCCGACGATCCTGGTCGTCGGCCGCGGTGCGAAGGACGGAGTGGTGGAACTGAAGGACCGCCGCACCGGCGACCGCGAAGAGCTCCCGATCGACGAGGCCCTGTCCCGCCTCACGTCCTGACCCGAGCGCAAGCCCCCGCCCCTTGCCGGGCAGGGGCTTCGCCGTACCCCGCGCCGCGGGCTCGGGGCTATGAGCCTGCCTGGCTGCCCCGCGGCGGGCGGCCTCCCGCAGGGCTCGGACTGCGCGCCGCGCCGGGGCTCGCGGCGCGGCGCCTGGGGCCTTACGGACCGCAGGGCACCGAATCCGGCGCGCTCGGGGCGGCGGGGTCCAGGGGCGGAGCCCCTGGGTCGGGAAGGGGCGGGGTGGGGGACTACAGCCAGCCCGCGAACTCCAGCAGCGGCTCGGCCCCCCGCCGATCACCGGCCGCCCCGTACCGCAGGCCCGTCTCCACGGCCCGGAAGAGCGACCAGCCCCGCAGCCGCTCGCGGTCGACGTCCAGCGAGTCGGCCAGCTTGGCGATCCGCCGCCGCGCGGCCGCGGCCGGGCCCGGGCCCGCGGCCAGGTCCTCGCAGCGGTCGAGGACCAGCCGCGCCAGGTCGTACGCGCGCTCCCCGACCACCGGCGCCGGCCCCACCGCGAGCCATGGCGCCCGCTCCCCGGCCAGCACCTTGCCCTGCCGGAAGTCGCCGTGCAGCAACAGCCGTTCGGGGGGCTCGGCGGTCAGGCCGGACCGCAGCTCCAGGGCCTCGTCGGCCAGCGGGCGCACGTCGGCCGCCCACGCCCCCGAGGCGAGCATGGGCAGCACCTCGGCGGCCGCCTCCGTACGCCCCTCGACGGAGTCGAAGGAATCCTCGGCGGGCGGCGGCACCCACAGCCGCCGTACCGTGCCCGCCGCCTCCAGCAGCGCCTTCGCCTCGGGCAGCGAGCGCAGCGACACGGCGGACTGCAGGCGCTCGACCAGCAGCGCGCCGTCCTCCTGGCCGGCGCGCAGGAGCCGGGCCGCGCCCCAGCCGTTCCAGTGCGCGAGCGCGGCCGCCTCGTCGCCCCCACCCGGACCCGGTACGGGGAACTTGAGCGCGGCCGGGGTGCCGTCCGCCTGCCGTACGAGCACGACCAGGCCGCGGCGGCCGCCGGGGGTGACCACGCGCTCGGGGGTCAGCTCCCATTCCCGCAGCCGCCGCGCGGCCAGCCGCGGCAGGGCGGTCAGCCAGCTCCGTACGGGCTCCGCCGGGTCCTCGCCCACCGCGTCCAGCAGCCGCTTCGGCACCTGGAGGGAGGCCGTGTCCCCGGCGTCGGGTTCGTGTGCCGCTGCCATTCCCGTGCTGCCCCCTGTCACCCACGCACGTCAACGCACGTACATCGTCTCGAACTGTCAGACCCCGTCGGCGGCTCCGCTCGCCGACGCGGACGGGGCGGCCGGCGCGGCGCGCTCGGTGAGTCCAGGGAAGGCTACGCCGCCGCCCCGCCAGCGCACCGACCGGACCGCCGCCTCGCGCAGCGCGCCCGCTGCCTGCCGCCGCAGGGGGCCGTCGGAGGTCCGTACGAGGTCGGCGTAGACGGCGGCCACCCGGTTCTCCAGTTCGGCGGCGAGCCGGACCGCGGCGGCCGAGTCGGGCACCGCGAACGGCAGCGCGTACGCGGGGGCCGCGCTCTGCGGCGTACCGCCCAGGTCGCGCACGGTGCGGACGAGGTCGTCGCGGCGGGAACGGTGCGCGGCGTACCCCTCGCGCGCCTCCGCGAGACGGTCGTCGCCGATCCGGCCGCCGACGACGCCGTATCCGTACACGGCGGCGTGCTCGGCGGCGAGCGCGGCCTGCGCCGCCTTGAGCGTCGCGGCACGGTTCATCCGGGTACTCCTTCCGCGCTGAAGGTCGTATCAGAGGGGCTGACGGGGACCGTCATGAGGCCGGGTCGGACCGGGTGAGGAGATACACGTGGGCGGCACCGCAGGCCGCGACGGAGGCCAGCAGCCGGGCCAGCTCCGGCGGCGCGCCGACGAGCGCCGTCGTGCGGCTGTCGGCGGTGTGCCGCTCGGCCTGGGCGAGGGCGCCGAGGGCCTTCTTCTCGTCCGCGGGCACCGCGGGCAGCCGCCGCCCGCCCGCGGCCGGTGAGCGGGACGCGGTCGCGGAGGCGGACGCGGAGGGGTCCTTGGAGCCGAACGCCGCCATGTGCGCGGCCGTCTCCGCCCGCAGCGGCTTCAGCCGCTCCGCGAGCCCGGCGTGGGCGTCGATGGTCGCGTCGTAGCGCGCGAGGAGCGCGGCCGAGTCCCGTACGCCCCGGGCGCGCAGCGCAGCGTCGTCCGCGGAACCGGATGAGCGGGATCCGTCGTCCGAGTCACCGGAACAGCCGACCAGCAGCGCGGCGGCCCCGGCCGAACCGCCGGCCAGCAGCAGGCTCCGCCGCCGCGGGGACGCGGCCTGGGGGAGGGACGGGGACGTGGGGCGAGGTGGGGGATTCGTGATCGGCACGTTCCTCTTTCCGGGCTGCGGCCGCTCTTGGCCGCCGTTAGTGATCACAGCAGGCGAGCGTACCCGCGCGGGGCCGGAATCCCCGGCAGCGGCCACCGAATCGTCAGCCCGCCGCCGGAACAGATAGGCTTTGAGCTGACACGCGACCTTCCCACAACAGCACACGCGGCCGAGGAGTCACCCGGATGAGCACGACCCAGAGCGAAAGGCTGCGCGGACTGCTGGAACCGCTCGTCAGCGCACGGGACCTGGATCTGGAAGAGGTCGAGGTGACCCCGGCCGGGAAGCGGCGCGTCCTTCGCATCGTGGTGGACTCCGACGACGGCGTGCAGCTGGACACGTGTGCGGAGCTGAGCCGGGAGATCTCGCAGACGCTCGACGAGTCGGACGCGATGGGCCAGACCCCGTACGTCCTGGAGGTCACCTCCCCCGGCGCCGAGCGCCCCCTGACCGAGCAGCGCCACTACCACCGGGCCACCGGCCGGTTGATGAAGGCGCAGCTGGTGGAGGGCGGCGAGCTGATCGCCCGGATCATCGCGGTCGATGACGAGGGGCTGGATCTGGAAGTCCCCGGCGTGAAGGGGCGCAAACCCACCGCCAGGCGGCTGGCCTTCAAGGAGATCTCCAAGGCACGGGTGGAGATCGAGTTCAACCGCAAGCCCGAGGGCGACGAGAGCAAGGAGGAGGCGTAGCCGTGGACATCGACATGAGTGCCCTGCGGGGTCTGGTGCGGGAGAAGGAGATCTCGTTCGACCTGCTGGTCGAGGCGATCGAGTCGGCTCTCCTCATCGCTTACCACCGCACCGAGGGAAGCCGCCGGCGGGCCCGCGTGGAACTGGACCGCACCAGCGGCCATGTGACGGTGTGGGCCCAGGAGGACGCCGACGACCTCGAGGAGGGCGAGGAGCCCCGCGAGTTCGACGACACCCCCTCCGGGTTCGGCCGGATCGCCGCCATGACCGCCAAGCAGGTCATCCTGCAGCGGCTGCGGGACGCCGAGGAGGAGATCACCTTCGGCGAGTACGCGGGCCGGGAGGGCGATGTCGTCGCGGGCGTCGTCCAGCAGGGCAAGGACCCGAAGAACATCCTGGTGGACATCGGCCGGCTCGAGGCGATCCTGCCGGTGCAGGAGCAGGTGCCCGGCGAGGACTACGCGCACGGCACCCGGCTGCGTACGTACGTCGTACGAGTGGTCAAGGGCGTGCGCGGGCCGTCGGTGACTCTTTCGCGTACGCATCCCAATTTGGTGAAGAAGCTCTTCGCACTCGAGGTGCCGGAGATCGCGGACGGCTCGGTCGAGATCGCGGCGATCGCCCGTGAGGCGGGTCACCGCACCAAGATCGCCGTCCGGTCCACCCGTTCGGGCCTGAACGCCAAGGGCGCGTGCATCGGCCCGATGGGCGGCCGGGTGCGCGCCGTGATGGCCGAGCTGCACGGCGAGAAGATCGACATCGTCGACTGGTCGGACGACCCCGCCGAGCTGGTGGCGAACGCGCTGTCGCCCGCCCGGGTGAGCAAGGTCGAGGTGGTGGACTTGGCGGCCCGGTCCGCGCGGGTCACCGTGCCCGACTACCAGCTGTCGCTGGCGATCGGCAAGGAAGGGCAGAACGCCCGGCTCGCGGCCCGGCTCACGGGCTGGCGGATCGATATCCGGCCGGACACCGATCAGTCCGCGGAGCAGGGCTGACCAAGCCCGATCAAGGCTTGTTCAAGCCGCGGACACCCGGGATCCAGCCGAAAATGTGTGACGGTTCGATCACTCCCCCCAAGGGGTGAGGTCGTCGCAGGGAGGTAGACTTAAGCAGTGTCTGGCCGCACGCGCGCTCGTGCCTGCCCTGAGAGAACCTGTGTGGGATGCCGGGATCGGGCGGCCAAAGACGATCTGCTGCGCATCGTGGCGGTCGAGGGCGTTTGCGTCCCCGATCGGCGCGGTACGCTGCCCGGTCGGGGAGCTTATCTGCACCCCACACGGGTCTGTTTCGACCTGGCGGTCCGCCGCCGGGCCTTTCCCCGGGCCTTCAGGGGACCGGGGGCGCTCGACACCACGGCACTGCGCCGTTATGTCGAGCACAAGGGTGAGCAGTCACCACCGTAAGAAGAACGGCACGGGACAACCGTGCGGTCAGGTACCTCGCGAGTCGGAAGTAGGTCGAGATTGCGATGAGCACTCGATGAGTACGCGATGAGTACGCCCATGAAGTAGCGACGGTCCGGCGGTAACCCGGACCTAAAAGGAGCGATGTGGCTAAGGTCCGGGTATACGAACTCGCCAAGGAGTTCGGCGTTGAGAGCAAGGTCGTCATGGCCAAGCTCCAGGAGCTCGGTGAATTCGTACGTTCGGCGTCCTCGACGATCGAGGCGCCGGTGGTCCGCAAGTTGACTGACGCTTTCCAGGGCGGCAACGGCTCCGGCCGTGCCTCCGGCAAGCCCTCGGCGCCGCGCAAGGCGACGCCCAAGCCCCCGACGCCGGGTCCGGCGTCGGCGGCCCGTCCCGCTGCCCCGAAGCCCCCGACGCCCGGCCCCAAGCCGGCCGCCGCCGAGGGCCCGAGCAGCACGCCGTCCGCGGCGCCCACTCCGGGCCCGCGCCCGACCCCGGGCGCCCGCCCGACTCCCGGCCCCAAGCCGGGTCCGGCGCAGCCCGCGGCTCCGGCGCAGCCCGAGTTCACGGCCCCGCCGGCCACCCCCGGCCCCAAGCCCTCCCCGGCCAAGCCGGGCGCGCCCAAGCCGGGCGCGACGCCCGGTCCGCGCCCCGGCGCCCGTCCCGGCCCCGGTGGCCAGGGTGGTCAGGGCCAGGGCGGTCAGGGTGGCCAGGGCGGCCAGGGTCAGGGCGGCCAGGGCGGCCGTTCCGGCGCCCCGCGTCCGGGGCAGGAGCGCCCGCGTCCGGGCGGCGGCCGTCCGTCCGGTCCGCGTCCGGGTAACAACCCCTTCACCTCCGGTGGCTCCACCGGCATGGCGCGCCCGCAGGCGCCCCGTCCCGGCGGCGGCGCCCGTCCCGGCCCCGGTGGCCAGGGCGGTGCCGGTCCGCGTCCGCAGGGCGGCGGCCAGGGTGGTCCCGGTGCGGGCCGCGGCCAGGGTGGCGGCGGTCCCCGTCCCACTCCGGGTTCGATGCCGCGTCCGCAGGGCGCCCAGGGTGGCGGACCCCGTCCCGGCGGCGGCTCCGCCGGCCCGCGCCCGAACCCGGGCATGATGCCGCAGCGTCCGGCCGCGGGTCCGCGTCCGGGCCCCGGCGGCGGTGGCGGTCGCGGTCCCGGCGGTGCCGGTCGTCCCGGTGGCGGCGGTGGCCGTCCGGGTGGCGGCGGCGGTTTCGCCGGTCGTCCCGGTGGCGGCGGCGGTGCCGGTCGTCCGGGTGGCGGCGGCGGTTTCGCCGGTCGTCCCGGTGGCGGCGGTGGCCGTCCGGGCTTCGGCGGTCGTCCGGGTGGTCCCGGCGGCCGTGGTGGTACGCAGGGTGCGTTCGGCCGTCCCGGCGGTCCGGCGCGTCGTGGCCGTAAGTCGAAGCGGCAGAGGCGCCAGGAGTACGAGGCCATGCAGGCCCCGTCCGTCGGCGGCGTGATGCTGCCGCGCGGCAACGGCCAGACGGTCCGGCTGTCGCGGGGTGCGTCGCTCACCGACTTCGCGGAGAAGATCAACGCCAACCCGGCGTCGCTCGTCGCCGTGATGCTCAACCTCGGCGAGATGGTCACCGCGACCCAGTCCGTCTCCGACGAGACGCTGCAGCTCCTCGCCGACGAGATGAACTACGTCGTCGAGATCGTCAGCCCGGAGGAGGAGGACCGCGAGCTTCTCGAGTCCTTCGACATCGAGTTCGGCGAGAACGAGGGCGGCGAGGAGATGCTCGTCGCGCGTCCGCCGGTGGTGACCGTCATGGGTCACGTCGACCACGGTAAGACGCGACTGCTGGACGCGATCCGCAAGACCAACGTGGTCGCGGGCGAGGCCGGCGGCATCACCCAGCACATCGGTGCGTACCAGGTCTCGACCGAGGTCAACGACGAAGAGCGCAGGATCACCTTCATCGACACCCCGGGTCACGAGGCGTTCACCGCCATGCGTGCCCGTGGTGCCAAGTCGACCGACATCGCGATCCTCGTGGTGGCGGCCAACGACGGTGTGATGCCCCAGACGATCGAGGCGCTGAACCACGCCAAGGCGGCCGACGTGCCGATCGTGGTCGCGGTCAACAAGATCGACGTCGAGGGCGCGGACCCGACCAAGGTGCGCGGTCAGCTGACCGAGTACGGCCTGGTGGCCGAGGAGTACGGCGGCGACACCATGTTCGTCGACATCTCCGCCCGTCAGGGTCTGAACATCGACGAACTGCTCGAGGCCGTGGTCCTCACCGCGGACGCCTCGCTCGACCTGCGCGCCAACGCGGAGCAGGACGCGCAGGGCATCGCGATCGAGGCGCACCTGGACCGCGGCCGCGGCGCCGTGGCCACCGTGCTGGTCCAGCGCGGCACCCTGCGGGTCGGCGAGACGATGGTCGTCGGCGATGCGTACGGCCGCGTCCGGGCGATGCTCGACGACAACGGCAACCAGCTCCAGGAGGCGGGTCCCTCGACCCCGGTCCTGGTGCTCGGTCTGACCAACGTGCCGGGCGCGGGCGACAACTTCCTCGTCGTCGACGAGGACCGCACCGCCCGTCAGATCGCCGAGAAGCGCGCCGCGCGCGAGCGCAACGCCGCCTTCGCCAAGCGCACCCGCCGGGTCTCCCTGGAGGACCTGGACAAGGTGCTCAAGGCCGGTCAGGTCCAGCAGCTCAACCTCATCATCAAGGGCGACGCGTCCGGTTCGGTGGAGGCTCTCGAGTCCTCGCTGCTCCAGCTCGACGTCGGCGAAGAGGTCGATCTGCGCGTCCTGCACCGCGGCGTCGGTGCGGTCACCGAGACCGACATCGACCTGGCGACCGGCTCCGACGCCATCGTCATCGGCTTCAACGTGCGCGCCGACGGGCGTGCCACGCAGATGGCCGAGCGCGAGGGCGTGGACGTCCGCTACTACTCGGTCATCTACCAGGTGATCGAGGAGATCGAGGCGGCCCTCAAGGGCATGCTCAAGCCGGAGTACGAAGAGGTCGAGCTGGGCACGGCAGAGATCCGCGAGGTCTTCCGCTCGTCCAAGCTGGGCAACATCGCGGGTGTGCTCATCCGCTCCGGCGAGGTCAAGCGGAACACCAAGGCCCGCCTCGTCCGCGACGGCAAGGTCATCGCGGAGAACCTCAACATCGAGGGCCTGCGCCGCTTCAAGGACGACGTCACCGAGATTCGCGAAGGCTTCGAGGGCGGTATCAACCTCGGCAGCTACAACGACATCAAGATCGACGACGTCATCGCGACGTACGAGATGCGCGAGAAGCCGCGCGGCTGACGCGCTGCCTCTCATCCGGGGCCGGTCGGCGGAGAATTTCCGTCGATCGGCCCCGGCCCTTGCGTGTACGGTTCGAGAAGTCTCAACCTCGAAGGCCCCACGGGTGGCTTGACCCGGACTGCATGTATGTAGGGACGTTGTCCTTCGACCTGCTCCTCGGCGACATACGGTCGCTGAAGGAGAAGCGCTCCGTCGTCCGCCCGATCGTCGCCGAGCTGCACCGCAAGTACGCGGTGAGCGTGGCGGAGGTCGGCGACCAGGACCTCTACCGCAGGGCCGAGATCGGCCTCGCGGCGGTCTCCGGGGACGCGGGCCACCTCCGGGACGTCCTCGACCGCTGCGAGCGGCTGGTCGCGGCGCGGCCGGAGGTGGAGCTGCTGTCGGTACGACGGCGGCTCCACGGCGGCGACGACGAGTGAGGGCCGGGGACCGGCGATCGGCCGATGACCGTCCCTGACCATCGATGACTGAAGCGAAGAAGAGAGAAGAAGACGCATGACCGACACCGCGCGGGCACGCAAGCTGGCGGACCGCATCCGGGTCGTGGTCGCGGAGACGCTGCAGCGGCGGATCAAGGACCCGCGGCTCGGCTATGTGACCATCACCGACACCCGGATCACCGGTGATCTGCGGGAGGCGACCGTCTTCTACACGGTCTACGGCGACGACGAGGAGCGCGCGGCATCGGCCGCCGCCCTGGAGAGCGCCAAGGGCGTGCTGCGGTCGGAGGTCGGACGGCAGACCGGGGTGCGGTTCACCCCGACCCTGACGTTCGTCCCTGACGCGCTGCCGGACAACGCCCGTACGATCGACGACCTGCTCGCCAAGGCCAAGGCGGCCGACGCCGAGGTCCGGGAGGCGTCCTCGGGCGCCACGTACGCCGGTGACGCCGATCCGTACCGCAAGCCCGGCGAGGAGGCCGAGGCGGACGACGAGTCTCCTTCCGACGGCTCGGACAGCTCCGACGGCAAGGGCTCCGCGGGCGCATGACACGCAAGGGCAGGGCCGGCTCCGGTGCGCCGGACGGCCTCGTGATCGTCGACAAACCGGCCGGGTTCACCTCGCACGACGTCGTCGCCAAGATGCGCCGCTTCGCCGGTACGCGCCGGGTCGGGCACGCCGGGACGCTGGACCCGATGGCCACGGGCGTGCTCGTGATCGGCGTCGAGAAGGCGACCCGGCTGCTCGGCCATCTGGCGCTGACCGAGAAGGAGTACACGGCCACGATCCGGCTCGGCCGGACCACGGTCACCGACGACGCCGAGGGGGAGATCACCTCCTCGGACGGCGCGGCCGGGACCGCGCTCGACGCCGTGCGGACCGGGATCGACGAGCTGACCGGCGACATCCAGCAGGTGCCGTCCAAGGTCAGCGCCATCAAGATCGACGGCAAGCGGTCCTACACCCGGGCCCGGGAGGGCGAGGAGTTCGAGATCCCGGCCCGGCCGGTCACCGTGTCGTCATTCGTCCTCCACGAGGCCCGCGAGGCGAAGGCGGAGGACGGCACCCCCGTCCTCGACCTCGACGTCACGGTCGTGTGCTCCTCGGGCACGTACATCCGCGCCCTGGCCCGCGACCTCGGCGCCGGGCTCGGCACCGGCGGACATCTGACGGTGCTGCGCCGCACCCGGGTCGGCCCGTACGGGCTGGGGGCCGCGCGGACGCTGGAGCAGCTGGAGGAGTCCCTCCAGATCATGCCCATCGCCGAGGCCGCGGCCGCCGCCTTCCCGCGCTGGGACGTCGACGCGCACCAGGCCCGGCTGCTGGGCAACGGCGTACGGATCGACATGCCGCCCCGCGAGGGCGCCGGAGCGGGCCCGGTGGCGGTCTTCGGGCCGGACGGGCGTTTCCTGGCCCTGGTGGAGGAGTCGAAGGGCAAGGCCAAGAGCCTCGCCGTCTTCGTATGAGGGTTCCGCGAGTCCCCCGCCGACCGGCCTCCGGTGCACGGCGGGGGCGGGCGGCATGGCAGTCTTAGATCTGCGAAAGCGATAAGTCGGCAGTCAAAGGTTCGGGCGAGGAGCGGGCATAGTGCAGCGCTGGCGTGGCTTGGAGGACATCCCCGAGGACTGGGGGCGCAGCGTCGTCACAATCGGTTCCTACGACGGAGTGCACCGCGGGCATCAGCTGATCATCGGCCGCGCGGTGGCCCGCGCGCGGGAGCTGGGCGTACCGGCGGTCGTGGTCACCTTCGACCCCCATCCGAGCGAGGTCGTGCGGCCCGGCAGCCATCCGCCGCTGCTCGCCCCGCACCAGCGGCGTGCGGAGCTGATGGCGGCGCTGGGCGTGGACGCGGTGCTGATCCTTCCGTTCACCCAGGAGTTCTCGCGGCTCACCCCCGCCGACTTCGTGGTGAAGGTGCTGGTCGACAAGCTCCACGCGCGCGTCGTGGTGGAGGGCCCCAACTTCCGGTTCGGCCACCGGGCCGCCGGAAACGTCGACTCGCTGCGCGAGCTGGGCACCACGTACGACTACGAGGTCGAAGTGATCGATCTGTACGAGCGCGGCGCGGCGGGCGGCGGCGAGCCGTTCTCGTCCACCCTGGTGCGCAGGCTGGTCGCGGAGGGGGACGTCACGGGCGCCATGGAGGTCCTGGGGCGGCCGCACCGCGTCGAGGGCGTCGTGGTCCGCGGCGCGCAGCGCGGCCGCGAACTGGGCTTCCCCACGGCCAATCTGGAGACACTGCCGCACACCGCGATCCCGGCCGACGGCGTCTACGCGGGCTGGCTGACGGCCGAGGGCGAGTCCATGCCGGCGGCCATCTCGGTCGGCACCAACCCGCAGTTCAACGGCACCGAGCGGACCGTGGAGGCGTACGCGATCGACCGGGTCGGTCTGGATCTGTACGGGCTCCATGTCGAGGTGGACTTCCTCTCCTTCCTGCGCGGCCAGGAGAAGTTCGACTCGATCGAGGCGCTGCTGGAGCGGATGGCGGCCGATGTGAAGCGGGCGAGCGAGCTGGTGGAGGAGTACGACAGCCACCGCTGACGCTCCCCCCCCGTGTACGAACGGCGATCGCCCCGCCGGACCGGTGGAACCACCGGTCCGGCGGGGCGATCGCCGTTCGTACGGGCTACTGCGGGGGCGGGGGCGGCGGCTGATGCTGCCACGGCTGCCCCTCTTGCTGAGGCGGCTGCGGCCGGCCCTGTGGCTGCCCCTGTCCCTGCTGTGGGCCGGGCGGCCACGGCTGGCCGGGCTGGGGCTGCTGCCCCTGGTTCGGCTGCTGCGGAGGCTGCCAGCCCTGCTGCGGCCCGGGCTGACCGGGCTGACCGGGGTGGCCCTGCTGGGGGTATCCCGGGTGCTGCGGCGGAGGTCCCTGTTGCGGATAGCCGTACCCGTACGGCGGCGGCTGCTGGCCCTGCTGCTGCGGCGCGTACGCCCCCGGGTAGGGCTGCTGGCCCTGCCCGGGCAGCGGCGGGGCCATCTGCGGCGGCTGGGCGCCGCCGTCGGCCGTCCACAGTCCCTGCGCCTGCTGCGCGCGGGAGAAGTCCTCGGCGACCATGGCGGAGAGGTTGAAGTACGCCTCCCGGGTCTTCGGGCGCATCATCTCGAGGTCCACCTCGGCGCCCGCCGACAGATGCTCGTCGAACGGCACGACGACCACCCCGCGGCAGCGGGTCTCGAAGTGCGACACGATGTCCTCGACCTTGATCATCTTTCCGGTCTCGCGGACCCCCGAGATGACCGTGATGGAGCGCTGGACGAGGTCGGCGTAGCCGTGCGCGGACAGCCAGTCGAGCGTGGTGCTCGCGCTGCTCGCACCGTCCACGGAGGGCGTGGAGATGATGATCAGCTGGTCGGCGAGGTCGAGCACTCCGCGCATCGCGCTGTAGAGCAGACCGGTGCCCGAGTCGGTGAGGATGATCGGGTACTGCTTGCCCAGGATGTCGATCACGCGGCGGTAGTCGTCGTCGTTGAAGGTCGTCGAGACCGCCGGGTCCACGTCGTTGGCGAGGATCTCAAGACCGGAGGCCGCCTGCGAGGTGAACCGCCGGATGTCCATGTAGCTGTTGAGGTACGGGATCGCGGTGACCAGGTCGCGGATGGTCGCGCCGGTCTCGCGCCGCACCCGGCGGCCGAGCGTGCCCGCGTCGGGGTTGGCGTCGATCGCGATGACCTTGTCCTGGCGCTCGGTGGCCAGGGTCGAGCCGAGCGCGGTGGTCGTCGTGGTCTTGCCGACGCCGCCCTTGAGGCTGATCACCGCGATGCGGTAGCACGAGAGCACCGGGGTACGGATCAGCTCCAGCTTGCGCTGCCGCTCCGCCTCCTCCTTCTTGCCGCCGAGCTTGAACCGCGAGCCGGCGGTGTTGTTCTTCTTGGGCTTCTGCTTCCCGCGGATGAGCCGGTCCGACGACAGCTCGACCGCCGCCGTGTACCCGAGCGGGGCGCCCGCGTTGCCCTGCCCGGCGCTCGGGCGCGGCCGCTGGTCGGGCGTGGCGACGGGCCAGCCGCCCGTACGGGGGTCGGCCGGAGCGGCGGCGTCGGGGCGCGGGTACCCGTAGCCGTCCTGCGGCTGTGGCTGCTGCGGCTGTTGGGGCTGTGGCTGCTGCGGGGCGTGCGGCGGGTACGGCCCCTGGCCCTGCTGGGGACCGGGGTACGGCTGCTGCTGCCCGGGCGCGCCCGCGTCGGGGCGTGGATAGCCGTAGCCGTCCGGCGCGGGCGCCGGGGGCTGCCCGGCCTGCGGGTACCCGTACTGCGGGGCCTGCGGGGCCGGGGGAGGAGCCTGGGGCCCCTGCGGAGCCTGCGGGTTCTGCGCACTCTGCGGCCCCTGCGGACCAGGCGCGGCGGGGCCGGGCGCGGGAGGACCGGGCGTAGCAGGGCCCGGAGCGGCGGGACCGGCAGGGCCCGGAGCGGTAGGACCGGGCGCGGCAGGGCCCGGCGCGGCGGGACCGGGCGCGGCGGGACCGCCCTGAGGGTAACCACCCTGCGGGGCAGCCGCATTCGGTGCCCCGGGCGGACCCTGCGCGCCCGCCGCCGGCGGCGCCCAGGGACCGGCCTGCGGCGGCAGCGGGCCACCGGCCGCGCCGGGCCCGCTCGTACGCTGCTCCGGGACCTGGCCCGGGCCACCGCCCGTACCGCCCGACTCCGGAGCGGCCGGCTGGAAGTCCGGCGGCAGCGGCGGCAGCCCGGACTGCGGAGCGGCGGGCGGCGCCCAGCCGCTGCCAGTCCCCTGTGACGGCGTGGAGTCGGGCGCCGAGTCCTGCCGCTCACCCTCGGCGCTCGCCGCCTTGGCGCGCTCCTCGGCCTCCTGGCGCAGCGATGCCGCGGAGAAGCGCATGGTGCCCTCGCTGCGCACCTCACCGCTCCCGGCCTCGGCATCGCCGTCCGCCCCGGCGGCGCCGGATTCCGCGTCGGCGGCCTGCTTTCGCTCCGCGATCTCGCGCCGCAGCGAGGCGGTGGAGAACCGCACCGTGGAACTGCCCGCCACGGCACCGCTGTCGGGCGCCTCGGCGTCACCGTTGGCATCGACCTCGGGGGCGGCGGCCGGCGGGGCCGGGGGCGCGGCGGGCGCCAGCGCGTAGTCGTCGTCCTCGGCGGCGTCGGGAAGGTCGGACGCATGCTGCTCGACCCGGTCGCCTCCCCGCTCGCCGTCGTTACCCGTCGCGGCGTCAGCGGGAGCGGGAGCGGCCGGGTTCGGGGAGAAACCGGGCAATGAGGGTGTTCCGTCGTTCTGGTCGCCCCGCGGCCTGGCCTCCGCCTCCGCACGGCCGGCGTCCTCGGTCGTCCCGTCCGGCGCGGCCTGGTGCACGGAAGCATCAGCCTGCGCGGGCTCTGGGGAAGGCGCCGCGGGCGGAGGCGTCCACGCCTCCGGGAAGCCCACCGGCTCCGGCGGCCCGGGCACGGGTACCGGGTCGCCGACCGGCGGCGGGGGCGGCGGAGGCGGCGTCGCCCCGCTCCCCGTGTCCGCCCCGGTCCCCGCGGCGGGCGCCGACGGCGAAGCGTTCTGCGTGTACCAGGCAGGTGGGGTGTAGTCGATGGTGAACTCGCCCGTGTGCTCGGTCTCGGCGTCGGACCGATCATCGCCGGGTGTGGTTCCGCCCGTGCGGATCTCGTCCCGATCGCTGCTCACAATGCCTCCTGGTGTGGTCGAACACCCTTGAAATTCATGGCGAGGCCGATCTGTTGCCGATCGCTACTGTCGTCCGACCGTTCGGCTTTCCCCTTTTGTGACGCCGGGGACCCCTGATCAGGTTCGTCACCGTGCACACACCAAGCCTAATCACCATGCGCGGCCCTATGGCAGGCCCTCCCGCTACTCGCCCTGTCCGCTACCTCACGGCCTTCCGGAGGGTCCGTGCCCAGGCCGCGCCGGACGACCGTGGGACCACCGGGTAGGGGCCCATGACCTGTCGATAATCGCACGGCAGGGTACGAGATCCCGCCACTGCGCACCCGTCGGCAAGGTGAGAGGCAAGGCCGTCCGGGAAGAAATCGCCGCGCGCGAGGGCGACAGCGGCGGAATGAGGGCAAAAGCGGTGGAAAGTGATGGACCGCGTACATCGGCGGCAGGTACGCCGCGAAGGAGAAGTATCCGGTGGCCTGCCCCTGACTCCGGCCTTCCACCATCAAGGGGGCGTACCCCATGGTGTCCGCCCCCTCAACCCGTCACCGAACCGGTTCAGCGCACGTCGAACTCACCGTCACGCGCACCGAGCACGAACGCACGCCACTCGGCCTCCGTGTAGCGCAGCACCGTGCCGGGGTCGGCGGAATTCCGCATGGCCACGGCGCCGTTCGGCAGATAAGCGATCTCCACACGTTCTTCGGTGGTGCTGTCCGGCGCGCTGTGCCACGTGACATCGGAGATGTCGAGCGCGTACAGCTCAGCCTTCTCTTTGGCGTCAGCCATCGGTGGAGAATCCCTTCCCGTTACTGCGGGCGCACGCGCCCGCACAGACCTTGCCGACAGTCTCATCCACCCCGTACCCGGCGGCAATCGAACACCGTCAGTCCATCCGCCGAGCCGCCCCCAGCAGGCCGGATTCCACGTCGGTCGGATGCGTCGCCACGTACACCCGCGACTGACGATCACACCAAAGAGTGACTCCGTCCGGCAGGGCGGACAGCGACTCGACGTCTGCCGACGGCAGCCCCATGATCCGCCCCACTTGGGCGGCCTCATCAGGAGACACCCGCTGGATGCCGACCAGGTCGGCGTTCTCCAGCAACCGCGGGGCGACCGGGCTGAGGTACGGCAACAGGGTCAGCACCGACTGCCAGGGAGCCGATGTCACCCGCCCGCGCGGTGGTCGCATACCCGCGTCACGGATCACCAGTACCGGGCTGCCGATCGAGGGCCCCTGCGGTGGCACCCGGCCCACGTCATGCAGCGTGAGGCTCTGGTGGCCGCTGTTCGCCGCCTGCGCCAGCGATGTCCACATGTGCTGGCGACCGGTCTCGACGGTGACCCGGGCGCCCGTGGCGACCGTGCGCAACCCGATCACTTGCGCCGTCCACAGCCCCCCGATCAGCGCGACGTTGAAGGGCATGGGGCGGTGCAGGCCGAGCACGGCGGGTTGGTCACGAGCACCGATCCCGATGATCACGCCGTCGTCGCCGACGGGCAGCGTCAGCGCGTCGAACTCCTCCGGGGACAGCTCGTGCCGCTGCCGCCGCGGCCCGATGAGTCCGAACCCCCTCCGCTGCCTGCGTGGCGCGGCGTCCGCCTGACCGGAAGGCTGGTCGGGCCCGGTTGCCGAGGCGGGCGACGGCCCGTTGAAGACGCTCGTGGGCGTGGCCATCAGCGAGTCCCTCCCAGGGGCAGAGTGGCGAGCACACCGGGCACTTGCTCGCGATCCAGCCGTACGAGCCCCATCCTCACCCCTCGAGCGGTGCGCTGCAGCTCCCGCCGCAAAGCGACCAGGTCATCCGCGCTGCGGCCGGTGATCCGTACGTGCCCGGCCATCGTCGGGGCGTGCCGACCGCCCTGCGTGCCGCCCCGACGCAGGGTGAGGCTCAGGGTTGTCGCGAGTGCGGGCAGCGACGTCAGCAGTGCCGCCAACTGAGGCAGTGGCGTGCTGCCCGGCCCCAGCTGCGGCCAGCGGCCGATCCAGTACGTGGTGTGCCAGCGGTCGTCGCAGCGCCAGGCCCGTGCGCTCTCCAGCGTGCGCCGGTTGTGCGTGTTCGTCTGCCGGGCCTGTGCGGTGGCCCTCGGATTCACGCTCGCCGCGGTCGCGACCGCGGCGGTCACGCCCTCCTCCGACAGGAGCGTCACGCGGAAACCAGCCCCTTGGAGCCTGCTCGACAACTGATCCGCGGCACGCAGCACGCACCGCTGTGCGCCTTCCATGCCCCCGCCGCGCGCGGCAACGGCCTCCGGGCACAGCTCCGGATCGAACTTCAGGGCCACCCAGGTCAGACGGATCGAGGGTGCGCCGGTCCGTTCCTGCAGCGGCGCGTAGTTGCGCACGGGGACGGTCTGTGCCGACAGGTCGGGCGTGGGCGCGGGCAGTGCGTGCTGCACGACCTGCACCGACTCCAGGAGAATGCCGTCGACGTCCATGGCGTCGCGCAGCAGCGCCAACGGCAGGGGGGACTGCGAGCGTTGCGGACGCAGCGGCGAGTCCACCGCCTCGACCTGCAGCACGGTGGTCAGGAAGGTGCCGTCCCCGACCAGGCCGACAGCCCGCCGCTCCCGATCGGTGAACGTAAGGGTGTGCAGGGCCGGTTCGCACTCCACGGCGGGAGTGAAGCCGGGGTCCGCGTCCGCGTCGACCGGCTTCGAGGCCTGTCGCTGCCGTGCGCGCAGCGCACTCGCGGTGCTCAGCCACTCCGGTACCGGCTGCTGATGACGGCGGAGCACGGCAAGGAGTACGAGGATCACGCCGATGACCGAGGCGGGCACCAGGAGCAGCTTGTCGATGATCCAGGCGACGAGCACGAGCGCGGCCGCCACTTCCACCAGCACGAGCTGCTGCAGCCGCACGGGCCCCAAGCTGCCCGGACGGGACATCAGCCGCGGAGTGACGGAGGCCGCGGCCGCCCCCTCCGGGGGAGTCGGGGCAGGTGATCCGGAGCCGTATCCGCTCGGCGTTCGTCGGCCGGACGCGCTCCTCGCGCTGCGTCCGCGCGTGGCGGCAGCCATCCCCGTCAGCCCCTTAAAGTCAAACCCGCCCGAACAGCCCGGGCGTTGAGTGTGCTCACGTGTGTCCCCGGGCTCCATGAGTCAATTCACTACCGGCATAGTAGAGGGTCGGTACGACACCAGGACCGAGGGCAGGCCACCTGACTACCGAGGCCGAAAACCGGGGAGAAGCGGCTAAACATGGCATCACGGCGGGATGAACTCAACGCCTATACCTTTGCGAAGAAGCGGACAGTCGCCGCATTTCTGCAACCCACGCCCAGCGGTACCGAGGAGGGCGCGCCGCGTCCAGTGCGGGCGGCCCTCCCCGGCGTCATCGTCGGCGCCCTGATTCTCGCGGGGTTCGGGGCCTGGGGGATGTTCAAGCCCGTCGCCCCGAAGGGCTGGGACGACGTCGCCTCCCATGTCATCGTGGGCAGTGATTCGACCACCCGGTACGTCGTCCTGAAGACCGACGGGAAGGTCCAGCTCCACCCGGTACTCAATTTCGCCTCCGCCAAGCTCCTCCTCGAGCCGGAAAAGTCGTCCACCATCCTCAAGGTGAAGGAGTCCGAGCTGGACAACGGGCACATCCCGCGCGGCCCTACCATCGGTATCCCGTACGCACCGGACCGCTTGCCTGCGAACGATGAGGCGAAGCGGCAAAAGGCGTGGGCGGTCTGCGAACAGCCGGGCGGCAATGGGAAGACCACGCAAAAGGCGGTCTTCGTTTTCTCGGAACGTGACCCCAAGCTGAAGAAGCTGCGTGGCCCCCAGGCGCTGCGGGGTGGCCAGGCCCTCTACGTACAGGGCCAGGACGGCGCCCGTTATGTGGTGTCCCCGAGCGGCACCAAGTATCTGATCGGCGGCCCGGACTGGAAGCAGAAGCCCACCGCGGACATGAGTCTCCTGCTTCGCTCGATCTTCCATGACGGCGCACAGCCCCAGCAGGTGACCAGCGACTGGCTGGGCACCCTCCGGGACGGCTCCCCTATCGACTTCCCGCAGGTCCCGGGCTCGATCGGCGGCGACGCCGGAATCCCGAGCCTGGGCGAGAAGGCCAACCGGGTCGGCATGGTCATCGAGGCGCCGAGCGGAACCGGAACGCAGAAGTACGTGGTGCTGCGGGGCAAGGTGCAGCGTGTCTCGGAGTTCGTCGCCAAGCTCCTCATGCGCAGCAAGAGCTCCATCAATGACGCGAGTTCGGCGGTGCGCGTGAAACCGGGCTCGTTCAACCCGGACCCCGACGAGTTCTACGGCACGTACCACTGGCCCGGCGAAATCCCGGAGCAGTCCAACTCCGTCGACCGCGCTGCGGGCGGGAGTACCCGCGACACCAGCTGCAACATCTTCAACGGAGTGACCCCCAAGGGTGATCCGAAACTGACCACCTGGGCCGGCACGAACTTCCCCGCCACCATCCCGGACGGTGCCACCAGCGCCTACGTCACTCCGGGGTCGGGGCTCCTCTACCGCCAGGTCACCGGTCGCCAGGTCAAGGACGGACCGGTCTTCCTGGTGACGGACACCGGCCTTCGGTACGCGGTTCCGTCCAACAACGACAGTGATTCGGGGAAGTCGAAGATCGGCGGGGAGGACAAGTCCGAGAAGGCCGCGACCGCCCAGTCCCAGGAGAATGTGAACAGGGCTCAGCGGAGCCTGGGTTATGAGAGCGTGAAACCAGTTCCGGTGCCTGCCAACTGGTCCGGGTTCCTTCCGACGGGGCCACGGCTCGATTACAACAGCGCCAGGCAGCCGCAGGGGTCGTGAGACATGGGGCACTCGATGAACACGAAGTCGGTATGCGCCCTGTCGGCGGCCACGATCCTCACAGCACTGACCGCGGCAGCCGGCCCGCCCCCGGCGGTGTCGGCGCCGCGCGTCCAGAACATGTCCCTCTCGGGCAGCGGTGAATGCACCTACCCCGCCAAGCAGATCAAGGGCACGCCCTGGTCGCTGCAACGTGTTCTCCTCGATCAGCTGTGGCAGGACACCAAGGGGAAGGACGCCGAGGGCCGTCCCGTCAAGGTCGCGGTGATCGACACCGGGGTGGACAACACCAATCGACAGCTCAAGGACGCGGTCGACACCAAGGACGGTGGCGAGGTCCGCAAGGGCGGCAAGAAGAGCTTGTCCAAGGGGAAGAAGGGCGACGGCACGGACGATTCGGTCGGCCATGGCACCAAGGTGGCCGGCATCATCGCGGCACGTCCTCACTCCGGCACCGGATTCGTCGGCATCGCACCCGAAGCCAAGATCATTCCGATTCGGCAGAACGACGAAAAGGGCTCCGGCACGACCGACACGATGGCCATCGCCATCGACCGGGCGGTCCAGGCGGGGGCCGGCGTCATCAACATCTCGCAGGACACCGTCAAACCGCTCGAGGGCAACAACAAACTCCAGCAGGCGGTCCAGGGCGCGCTGAACGCGAATGTCGTCGTGGTCGCCTCGGCCGGGAACGACGGACTCGACGGCAAGGTCAAGAAGACCTACCCGGCCGCCTACGACGGCGTCCTCGCCGTCGGCGCCTCGGACCGCAACAACGAGCGCGCCCCCTTCTCCCAGTCCGGCAACTTCGTCGATGTGGCCGCGCCCGGTGTCGAAATGGTCTCCACGGTCCCCAAGGGCGGCCAGTGCGTCGACAACGGCACCAGCTTCTCCGCGCCCTACGTCGCCGGAGTCGCGGCTCTCATCCGGGCCAAGCACCCCGACTGGAAGCAGCACCAGGTGGTCGCCCAGATTGAGCAGACAGCCGAACGGGTGGTCAACCATCACGACAGGTTCACTGGTTGGGGCGTCGTCGACCCCGTCCGCGCCCTCACCGAGGACGACGCCCCCATCGACCGCGTCAACCTCGACAAAGGCGCCGACCACAACGCCAAGGCCCCCGACGCGACGCCCATGGCCCTGGGCGAGACCCCCCAGGAGCGGAAGGAACGCCTCGCGACCTACACCCTGGGCGGCGCCGCCGTCCTCATCGCCTTCCTCGCGGGCAGTGCGGCGGTCGTCAACGAACGGAATCGCCGCCGCCGTTCATCCGCCCCATCTGAGTAAAAGTACTCATGGGCTTGTCTGACCTCGGCCGTACACTGAGCGCTTTGTGGTCATCGTGAACTGTGCAACAGGGGGATGGGGAGAGGATGTCGTCATTCGAGGCGGAGTGGGCCCAGATGAAGCGCGAGTCGTCCGGTGACACCGGGATGAGCCTCGCGAGCGCCGACAACAAGCCCGACTGGGGGCAAGGGGGCGCGGGCGGGGTGAAGTCCAGCAAGAAGGCATGGACGACAGCGGGCAGTGATGTGGGCAAACTCCGGGGAGACATCAAGACGGCTCTGACGACGCTGGAGGAAGACCAGGCATCCTTAGGCGCCGGCAGCGACTCCGGGAGCATCCAGAGCGCAGCGGCCCAGCGTGAGCTGTACAGCTCCTGGAAGCGCTATCTGAACGGTGTGAGCGGGAAGTGTGGTGCGGTCCAAGACCGCATGCAGCAGGCAGGGGAACACCAGTACAAGAACGATGAGGCCATCAAGTGTGCCTTTGACGGGATGGATGTCGTCTACGACGACACCAAGCCCGTCGGTGGCGAGAGCCGGGGTCGGTGACGCGGCCTCATGGATTACGCGACGCTTAAGTCTCTCAAGCCCTCCACGTTCGAGGACGCCGCGAGCGGCTACCGCACGGTCGGTGACATGGCCGGCCAGGCCAAAAGCGATCTCGAGAACCAGATAGCCGCAGGCATGCGAAAGACCCTCAAGGGTCAGGCCGTAGAAGCAGCCGTGCAACAGCTCCGGAAGTTAGCAACGAACTTTCATTACACCCAGGTCGAATGCGCTCTCATCAGCACAGCGCTGAATTCGCTGGCCTTCGAGCTCCGGGCAGCCAAGGACAAGCTCACTGCCGCCGTGGATGACGCGGAGGCCAACAAGTGCACGGTCGGCTCCGATGGCTCGGTCAGCTACCCAGCCGGCGGCGACAAGGTCGACGGCAAAGTGCCGGAGGGCGGCACGGTCACCGGCAGCGCGAAGGGAAAGCCGTCGAACAAGCCGATCGACCCGACCGGCGACGCCAACGACACGGCCAAGGCCCTGGAGCGCCAGGCGTCCAACAGCCACTCCAATCCCAACTACGGCCACGCGGTGGCCTACGCCAACCGCATCGCCCAAGCCGTCTACGAGGCCACACAAGCCGACGAGAAGTGGGCCCCGAAGCTACGAAAGCTCAAGGCCGACGACGATCTGACGGTTTCTGAGGGGGACTGGGCCGATGCCAAGAAGGACACATCTGGTGTCCGCAGCGGCGCGAAAGATCAACTGGACACCATTAAGCATCCGCCCAAGGACGGCAGTTCCAAAGACAACGCCAAATGGTGGAAGGGACTATCCGAGGAAGAAAAGGCCGAGTATGCCGCTATGTACCCTGCCTCTCTCGGCAAGTTGAACGGCATACCTTCGGAAGTTCGCGACCAGGCCAATCGTGTGGTTTTCGAAGAGAAGCGAGCCGAATACGGGATCAAATTCGAGGGCATACCAGCCGAGCCTGAGCCTAGGTGGGTCACCAATAATCGCGCAGAAGGCACGAAGTTCCAAAATCCTGAATGGACTGTGTGGCGGAGGGAGTACGGAGCTGAGCGAGATAGGTTAAGGGCCGCTCTGCAAGGCATGCAAGGGATTCAGAGTCGCTTCGATCGAACAGGTGAGGAGGGGGTGCCTCCGGCATATCTTCTCGGATTCGACCCCGAAGGCGGCGGACGGGCGATCGTCGCTAACGGTAACCCCGACACTGCTGATCACACTGCTGTATATGTCCCTGGCACCTTTGCGAACTTGGGCAGCATCGATGGGGACATCAAGCGAATGACCAACCTTTGGCAGGCTTCTGATCCTCTTGCGCCTGGCCAAAACGTCTCGACCATCACCTGGTTGGGCTACGATGCGCCGCAGAGCATCGCGCCGGGAGCCATGAAGAGTGGTTATGCTGATACTGGAGGCCCCGAATTCGGAGACTTCATCGATGGTTTGAACACTACGAACAAATCTGGGTCAGATAGTCATGTGACCGCCATCGGACACTCCTATGGCTCCACGCTCATCGGCTCGGCAGCCCGCCAGGGTGATCTCAACGCGGATGATGTCGTGTTCGCGGGTAGCCCGGGAGTGCAAGTGGATAGGGCCGAGCAAATGGATGTGCCCAAGGGGCATGTGTGGAACGAGTACTCCGACAAAGATGTGGTACCGGAAGCGGGCCGCCTCATCCATGGCGGTAGGCAGGGCTTGTCCCTAGGCGTCTATCCGAGTGACGAAATATTCGGTGCCAACCAGATGAGGACCGACACCGACGGGCATAGTGGCTATTTTGACTATGACCAAGATAGGCAGAAAAGCTCGCTCAGTTTGTTGAACCAGGCAAATGTCGTCGTAGGTCGGCACGACAAGGTGGTTCCCGATGAGGTTGACATAGTGAGGTAGTTTTCGATGAATTCTGTGCTTCCGATTCGGAAAGGCGTGCCGAAATGTCTTGTGCTGATGTCCGCGTTTACCATAGCGATCACACTGTTTGGGTGTTCAGGGATGCGCGATAACAAAAAAGACGATCTGGGTTATACGCCAAAAGGGCGAGAAGTTTCTCGCGCGAAGAATGATGCGAAGGAAGCCTCCAGTGAGATTTTGGAAATAATTGATCTTCGCGGCGAGGTAAGTGAACCAGGTCCGGGAATCGCGCAGTGTGGCGGCAAAGACCCGGAAAAGTTCTACAGGGTTAATCACATGTGGTCCCTTTCGGGTGTGCCGGTGCCGGAGATGCAACGTGCCATGACTCGACTCAAAGAGGGTTTGCCTAAAAAAGGATGGAAAATTGCAAAATACGGTCCGGATGGGAGTCGGAGTAAGAGCCCAGAGTTGGTTGCGGTCTCTGTTCCAAGGCAGTTTTCGGTCAACATTCATCTGTATGACGAGAGCAAGAAGACTGAGCCCAACGCTCCTAAGTCGCTGATCTACGTATTCCTGACCTCGGACTGCTTCCAGGTCCCCGAAGGGGGGACCGTGGGCGACTCTTGACTTGCCTCAGTCACACTGACTTGAGGCCAGCTGTCCATCCGGAGGATGCCGACCCAGCCTGCAGGCTGTCGAGTTCCCGGGAGAGCCGACCCGGGAAGCGGTTCGGTAATCGAATCTGCAACAGGATGGGTGATTTGCGCCCTTTATTATCGTCTCCTGCATTAAGTGCGTGAATGGGTGTGCGTCCTGAACTGGGGCTGACGAGGGACATCCGGAGTCCCGGGTGGTCTTCAAGTGTCTACGAGACGGCTCTGTCACAGAATCGCCAAGTTTCCGAGACCGTTATGTAGTTGGGGGACATGTACTCCAAAGCTAGAGTGGTAGCTCAGCTGGCGTACGTCGTAAGGGGAGGGCGAAGAGCCGTGAACGGGGGGAGTCGTGGGTGAGGCGGGGGCACGGCCTGGGCTCAACGCGGGCTCGGGCATATCGAAGAAGGCCGAGACGCTGGCCTACTTCAAGAAGCAGCTCGACAAGATGCTGAAGGACCTTGAGGAGTCGCCGGCGGCGAAGAGCGAGATCGGTCGGCACCGGATCTCGGCGGCTGCCTACGGGAAGTTCCCAGCGGCTGAGGAGCTGGCGGGGAGCTACCAGAAGGTCCACACCCGTCTCGAAGAACTCTCACAGATTCTGGGTGACCAGCTCGAAGCGCTTGGCATCGCCGTTCAGATTTCCGACCGTGGCTACGACAGTGTCGACGCTGAGCAGGCAGCCCGGATGCGAGAGATCCACAAGCGGGCGCAGGACTACTACGACAAGACGGATCCTCAGCGCGGGCGGTCGGCCGACGACGATGCCGACGCTGCCGGTACGGGCAAGAGCGGTACGTCGGACGAGACCTTCGGCTAGTAGCGGAGAGTGGGGCAATGGCAAGCTCGGATTTCGAGGGCATGTCTCTTGCGGAGCTGCACGCGTTGGTCGCTGACGCTGACCCGGATAAGCTGACCAGCGCGGGGGACGCAGTAGGCGACGCAAGTCCCAGGATTGACGCCATCGGGCTTGGCTTGCGTGGGTACGCGGAGCGCGTGGAGTGGGAGGGCGAGGGCGCGGAGGGGTTCCGTGACTGGACGCGTGAGTTCGCCGGGGAGGTTCTTAAGCTCGCTGAATACGCCGCGGTCGTGGGCGATCAGATGGCCGCGGCGGGTCAGGCGTTGAGGGAAGCGCAGAAGGCCATCCCTAAACCGGTGGACGTGGCCGAAGCTCATGGCGATCCGGACCTGGACGATGCGCTCCAGAAGGACGCGACGACCAACCGCCAGGCGGCCATTCACCAGTTGGAGAGGGTGACCTCTTACTACCGGTTTGCGAACGATGAACTCAAGGCGCGGGAGGAGCCCCGCTTCAAGCCTTTGAAAGTCGATTCCGGTAGATTTACCGCAGGTGGTCAGCCAAGCGGCCCGACGTCATCCGCGTCAGCCGATACTAGGGCGCAGTCACCTGCTGAGCCGAATGTCGATCGCCCGGTTCGTGAAAGCGTCTCTCCAGGAGATCCCCGGGAGTACGCCGGTAACAAACTTGACCAGGAAACACAGACCGCAATCGATTCAGCAAAGATGGCACCACCTCCAGACGCTGCCGAGCGGCGTGTTGGTGACGCTCCGCCGACGACACTTTCTCCCGAGGGACGGCGGGAAGCGACGTTGCCGCCTGCCCCAGTGAGGCCAGGGCCATCCGTCCCGACCGTGAGACCGCCTTCGCCGAGTATCGGTCCACCTGCGAGGAGCATTGGATCTTCGGGCGAAAAACCCCTGACCAGTACGTCAACTCCCAGGGGCCCTGTTCTGCCTCGAACGGGGAACGCTGAGGGAATTGTCGGCGGGAAGCAGCGTCCGTTGAACAGTGGGCCCCCAAGGTTGCCTCGCGCGACGGTGATCGGTGAAGAGAGAACGCCGATGCGGCGGGGGCCGGTGGTGGGGGGTGGCCCCCCCAACACCCGTGGTGGGCAGTCGATTACTGGTAACTCCATGCCGGAACGTCGACTTTCCTCGGAATCCGGTGGACGAGTGAATCCGCCGCGGGCTCCGTTTGTCTCCGAGGGAGGCAGGCACGGCAATCGGGCGGCTGATCGGCATGGGCCGGAACGTCGCTCGGTACTGGAATCCGGAGGCTCCGTTGCGGCGCCTCGTCACCCCAATCGGGAGCGAAGTGAGTTCACTCCCGGTGGCGCGGGCCTTGTCAGGGGAGGCCAGGCAGGAGTGCCAGGGCCCTCTTCGCGCACCAGCACAGCCAGGGCCAATCAGGAGACGGGCGAGGCGCCCGACTACCTGGTCGAAGATGAAGAGACCTGGGCTTTGGGACGGCGTGACACTGTTCCTCCAGTCGTCGACTAACGACATGAGTCCCGCAGGAAGTTGAGGAGAGCCACACGCCATGCCGATCTCGATTCGCGCCGCGCGGAGTAACGCACAGCGCTCGCTGGTACTGCTTACGGCGGCGCTGACTTGTTGGGCTGGCACAGTCCCGGCGGCATCGGCTGAAGACGTGCGGTCGCGTCAGTGGTATCTCGATGCCATGAGGGTAGATCAAATGTGGAAGGAGACAGCGGGGGCTGGTGTATCAGTTGCTGTGGTAGATAGTGGTGTCGACAGTTCGATTCCAGAGCTTCGTGGGCGAGTCTTGCCAGGTAAAGACGTGGCGAGCAACCCTACAAAGGCGAATGAAGATGCCGAAGGGCATGGCACGGAAATGGCTTCTCTCATCGCAGGTACGGGTAGCGGTGGTGGCATTCAGGGCCTAGCTCCGAAGGCGGAGATCATCCCTGTGAAAAATCCACGGAAGGGGCCATTTGCGGCAGATGAGTTGATGGGGAAGTCCATCAGGTATGCCGCTAATAGTGAGGCTAAGATCATCAACATCTCGATGGGTGCTTCTAATTCTGCATCAGAGGCCCCAGATACGCGTCGAGCGGTGAAATTCGCCCTCTCCAAAGGCAAGTTGATCATTGCGGCAACTGGAAATGATGGACTTAAGGGTAATTTGTCGGCGTATCCGGCAAATATTCCAGGCGTCGTTGGCGTGGGAGCAGTTGACTCGTCTGGTGCTGTGACTAAGGAGTCAACGCACGGACCCCAGGTTGCTTTGGCTGCTCCGGGTGACAAAATCCCGGGACGCTGTAAGCCCAGGACTACCTTCTGCTCCACCCACGGGACCAGTACAGCGAGCGCCCTCGTCTCCGCTTCCGCAGCGTTGATCTGGTCGAAGCATCCCAGCTGGACCAACAACCAGGTCCTCCGGGTCATGATGCAAACCGCAAACAAGCCCAAGGGAAAGATCCCGAGCCGGTACATCGGGTACGGCATCATCCGACCCGCTCAGGTCTTGCTCGACGGTAAGGGGAAGCCGGGCCCGGCGGACGTGAATCCTCTACTCGAGCGCGAGGGAGCGACCACGCCGGACCCGTCCCCTTCCGCTTCGAAGTCCGGTGGCGCCCAACCGCAGTCCTCCGACTCGAACAAGCCGGCTTCCGATCAGCGGGCGGGCAAGAAGCGCACTGCTGGCGCCAAGGCGAGCGAGAGCGGCAATACCGGTCTTTGGATCGCCTTGGGGGCAGGAGCTGCCGTCGTGATTGCTGCGATAGCCGTTGTCATGGTGAGGCGCCGTGGCAACCAGCACTGACATCGCCTCGCTTGCCACCGGTGAAAGACGTATGGATGGAGAGCGAGGGGTTGCTGCTTCCCGCCGGACTCGGTAGGAAGCTCTGACAGGGTGAGCTGAGAAGAGAAACCCCATCTCGACTCACCAACACATCATGGGGGAAGGTGGAACATGTCGGGCTCTCAGCACGTTAGCGATGCAGCATTCCAGAGCTTCGAGGCGTCAATCGAGCAGATTGGCTCCGAGCTTGCGACCAACCTGAAGACTCTGGCGAATGCCGTTGCCACGGTAGAGGCAGCCTGGAAGGGCTCCGGTGCCAGCGCGTTTCAGAAAGCGCAGACGGACCTGAATCTCGACCACGAGGCCCTGCAGAAGTTGATCAAGGGCATTCATGAGGCAGTGGTTCTCACCCACCGCTCCAGTGGTGCCAACGACAGCGAGATTGCAGGAAAGCTTCAGAAGGTCGACGTCAACGGTAGCGCCGCCGGAGGACAGCTGGACCCTGGTAGCTCGTCTGGTGTCAGCAAGATCGATCTGTACGGCTAGTAAAGATTGAACGCGGTCGTCGCGGTCCTCTAGGGCCAGGTCGATCAACACATCCGACACAACACCGGAGATGGCATGGACCTCAAGGTCAATTACAGCTCACTGGACTCGACCGCCAGCGACATCGAAAAGGGCGCACAGGTAGTGCGCAAGCAGATCGATGACATCGTGGCTGCGGTGAAGAAGGTTACCGACGGCTGGGAGGGCGAAGCCCACACGATGATGCTGGCGGCTGAGAAGCAGTTCAGGGCCAGGGCTGACCACATCAATCACACCCTGACGCACGTCGCGAAGATCATCCATGAAAGTAAGGTGGACTACCACCTTACTGACAAGAAGTCGGCCCAGATGTTCGAGGACATCACCTTTTAGCCTGTCAGGGGGGTGGGCAGCCGTCGCACGGCTGCCCACCCCCATTTTTCTCAGTTGGCCTGGCCGCCTGTGCTCCCCTACGGAGTCTGGAGTCCGCTACATCCGTGGAGCTTGGCGGACTGCTGGGCGAACGCCTTCAGCGCGGCCCGCTCGAACGCGGGGTCGGGCTTCTTGAGGGAAGGTTCGCTCTGCGTGCTCCAGGAGAGTCCCGACAGGGTGCAGAGACCCGTATCCAGGCCCGCCGGGCAGCGGACATTCCCGTAAGCGCGGTGGGAATTCGCGTCGGCGCCCGAGTCCTCACCGGCGCCGAGGGAATCGTGGAGCTCGAAGCTCGACGATTTGTAGCGCACGCTCTTGGCGAAGCTCCCGTAGAGGGCGGTCAGCCTGTACACCGGCTCGCCCTTGGCGTTGTTCAGGTAGCAGTTTTCCGCCGGGGAAGTCGGGTCCGCTGGGGCTTCCGCGACCGACTCCAGCTTGCGGCGCTTGGGGTCCAGCTTGGTCACCGCGGAGCAGGTTCCCTCGGCCTGGGCGATCGGGGTCGGGTTCCGCAGTGGGTTGGGGGCGATTTTCTTGATCGCGTCGCCCGAGGGGGCGTCGCAATGGAACTTCTCAGCCGCGTTCTTCGCTATGCCGCTCGTCACCCGGGCGAAGGCCGCACGGCCTTCGCCCGGGTTCTCGGGGTCGAGGAGATCATCGAAGGCGAGGTGCTGACGAGGAGACTCTCGCCCTTCTTGTTGCGGCATCCGAGGTCCATGCCACCGTACAGGCCTTCATCCGACACCACGGCGCCCGGCCATCCTCGCCCCATGGGGGCGGCGGCGCCGCCCGCTGTGGTGAGGGAGTCGTGCTTGATGGCCGAGGCAACCCGATCCGCTTTCGAAGCCCAGTGCAGGTCCACCGTGATGGTCTTGCCCTTGTCCGGGCCTTCCACATAGCAGTTCGTGATGCGCCCGTCCTCGCCGTCCGGGAAGTACCGAGTGGTATCGGATGCGGCGCGGGGATGATCGTCACCCAGCGCGGAGCGCATCTCGCTCTTCGGGACGACGCCTCCGCAAGCCTCGCTCAGGGATTTGTCGTCACGCCAATTCTCGTACCCTCCCGTGAAGTAGAAGGTTGCGCCGGCGACGCCCAGCAGACATACGGCGCCTGCTGACCCGATGATGAGTCGGCGGCGATGAGAAGTTTTCAAGGCATGGTCCCCGAGGTGTGCTGTTGCGAGAGACCTGCTCTACGGCTCACGGTCTAGCCATATGTAGGCTTGCTTCCGGCTGTCGAAATGTTTGCCATGTGCGTCGCTGACGATGTTCCTCATGAGATTGTCATCAGGGGATTCCTCATGGCCGTTCTTCTTGCCCCATTCCCAGATGAGACTGTCGACTTGACCGGAAGGGCAATTTCGTGGTCATGGCCTGGTGATAGGTAAGCATTTACTTGCCTTCCCAGTACTGCGCCACGCGCGACGGATACGGGGTGCCCGCTGGGTACGTTCCGTTCGTGTCGGCGGTGTACGGGGTGAATGGGGACCTGGTGGTGAGATCGGTGCCCGTGACGTTGTTGTGCGTTCCCGTCAGCGCGTTCTTCTCCGCTGCCAGTCGGCCGCGCAGAGCCTTGACCGAGGCGTGCCACTCTTTGAGAGCGGCGGTGATGCCCTCTCCCGTTGCCCAGTCCGTGAACTCTTTTCCGGCTTTTTCAGTGGACTCGTCCGCCCATTCGCCCGCTTGCTTCGTGTCATGCTCGATGCCGTGCGGCCCCTCCAGGGCCTTTATCGCGGCCTTCTTCTTCTCCGGAGAGGAGGCAAGGTTGGGGGTGGGAGTCTTGTTGCCGAGAGGCGGCGTCGGCGCGAATTTCGCCCCACTCTTTATCGAATGTCAAATTCCCCCGTAGATAGGTCAAAGCCGCACATCATTGCAGCGCACTCGACGTTCGCAAGGATGTGCGGCTCGGGTGAACCCGTTTCGATATCGCTATTTCGAGACCGTTACTGCTCGGGCAGCCAGCCCACCTGCGTGAGCGGAATGCCCCTCTTGCGGGAGACGAAGTAGCCGCGGCCGGGGGGCATGGGGCGCGGACGGACGCCGCCGAGGACATCGCCCTCGCCGGGGTCTCCGGACAGCACCATTCCCTGTGCGCCGAGTTCCTTCACCCGCTGCATGAAGGACTCGAACATCGAGCGGGAGGCGCCGGCCGAGCTGCGGGCGATGATGAAGCGCATGCCGACGTCGCGCGCGAAGGGGAGGTTCTCCGTGAGGACGGACAGGGGGTTGCCACTGCCGCTGGAGACGAGTTCGTAGTCGTCGATGATGACGAAGAACTGGGGGCCGCTCCACCAGCTGCGGTCGCGGAGCTGCTGGGGGGTGATGTCGGGCTTCGGGGCGCGCCGTTCCATGAGGCTGTTGAGCGCACCGGTGTGGAGTTCCAGCGCGGAAGCGATCGGCGCGTATTCCAGAAGATGGCTGTCGGGGATGACGCCGAGGAGGGAGCGGCGGTAGTCGCCGACCACGATCTTGGCCTCGTCCGGACCGTAGCGTTCGGTGATCTGCTTGGCGATGAGGCGGATGAGGGATGTCTTTCCCGATTCACTCTCACCGAAGATGAGGAAGAAGGGGTCGGTTTCGAAGTCGACGAAGACCGGCTCGAGGTTGTTCTCGTCGATACCGATCGCGATGCCGTGCTGCGGGTATTCGAAGCCCTTCGGGAGTTCGTCGGCGCGGAACTTGCGCGGCAGCAGGCGGACGCCGGGAGCCGGCGGGCCGGACCACGCGGCGCCCACGGCGCGGACCATCTCGGTGGTCGCGTCCGTCATGCCGTCGGGGTCCTGACCGGTGTCGATGCGCGGCTGGGCGCCCATGAAGTGCAGTTTCTCCGGCATCTGGCCGCGGCCCGGCACGCCGGCCGGGACGTTCGCGGCGACCTTGCGGTCGAACTCCGAGTCCATCGTGTCGCCGAGGCGCATTTCCAGTCGGTTGAGGAGCTGATCCTTGAGCGACGCCCGGACCTCCATGTTGCGGGAGGCGGTGATGACGATGTGAATGCCGTAGCCCAGGCCGCGGCCGGCGATGTCGGTGATGATGCCTTCGAGGATGTCGTACTCGGCCTTGAAGTTGGCCCAGCCGTCGACGATCAGGAAGACGTCGCCCCACCTCTGATCGGCGTGCTGCCCGGCCGCCCGCTGCCGCCGGTAGGTGCTCATGGAGTCGATGTTCTGGGCGCGGAAGTACTCCTCGCGCCGTGCCAGGACACCGGCGACCTCGGCGACGGTGCGCCGGACCTTCTCCGGATCCAGTCGCGAGGCGATTCCGCCCACGTGCGGCAGGTCGGCGATGGTGCTCAGGCCGCCGCCACCGAAGTCGAGTCCGTAGAACTGCACCTCGGCCGGGGTGTGGGTGAGGGCGAAGGCCGAGACAAGGGTGCGCATCAGGGTCGACTTGCCGGACTGCGGGCCACCCACCACCAGCATGTGGCCGGCGGCTCCCGAGAAGTCGCGGTAGAGGATGTCGCGGCGCTGTTCGACCGGCTTGTCGATGAGGCCGATGGGGACGACCAGCCCGCCGGGCCGGGCGTAGTCCAGCGACTGCAGACCACGGTCCGGGGTGGTGGCGAGGGGCGGCAGCAGTTCGTCCAGGGACGGGGCCTTGTCCAGGGGCGGCAGCCACACCTGGTGGGCCGGCTGCCCCTGGCCTTCCAGGCGGCCCACGATCACGTCCAGGACCGTTTCGGCCAGCGCGTCGTCCTCCTGCTGCGCCGGGGAGAGCAGCGCCGACGGGTCGGGCGTCGTGTACGTCACGGGGACAGCGGCGGCGGTGAAGAGCACCGGCCGCCGTTCGACCGGCAGCGACGCGCCGTTCAGCTCGGTGGTGGTGCGGCTGCGGTAGGTGTCCGAGACGTATGCCGCCTTGAAGCGGGTCATCTCGTCCGTCCCGAACTTCAGGTAGCCGGAGCCGGGCACGGACGGCAGGTGATAGGCGTCCGGTACCCCCAGGGCCGTACGCGACTCCGAGGCGGAGAAGGTACGCAGACCGATGCGGTAGGAGAGGTACGTCTCCAGACCGCGCAGCCGCCCCTCCTCCAGCCGCTGTGAGGCCAGGAGCAGGTGCACGCCCAGCGAGCGGCCGATACGGCCGATCTGGATGAACATCTCGATGAAGTCCGGCTTCGCCGTCAACAGCTCGCTGAACTCGTCGATCACCAGGACGAGTGAGGACAGCGGCTCCAGTGGGGCTCCGGCGGCACGAGCCTTCTCGTAGTCGTGCACGTTCGCGTAGTTGCCCGCCGACCGCAGCAGTTCCTGACGCCGCTGGAGCTCACCGCTGATCGAGTCGCGCATGCGGTCGACCAGTGTCAGGTCGTCCGCCAGGTTGGTGATGACCGCGGCCACATGGGGGAGTTCGGACATACCGGCGAAGGTGGCGCCACCCTTGAAGTCCGCCAGAACGAAGTTCAGGGTCTCCGACGAGTGGGTCACCGCGAGACCCAGCACGAGAGTCCGCAGCAGCTCGGACTTTCCGGAACCCGTCGCGCCGACGCACAGGCCATGCGGGCCCATACCCTCCTGGGCGGCCTCCTTGAGGTCCAGCATGACCGGTGAGCCGTCCTCCGTGATGCCGATCGGCACCCGCAGCCGCTCGGCCAGGGAGCGTGGCCGCCAGGTACGCGACACATCCACGGAGCCCGCGTCCCCCAGCCCCAGCAGATCGGTGAAGTCGAGGTTGGCCAGCAGCGGCTCGTCCTCGTCGCCCCCGCCCATGCGCAGCGGCGCGAGCTGACGGGCCAGCGCTTCCGCGGCCTCCAAACGCAGCAGGTCCGGGGTGCCGTCGTACGCAGCGACCTGCGAAAGCAGTTGCAGCTTGCCCGGGCGTACGACGACCGACAGACCGCCGCGCGGCTCGTCGAGCTCACCCGCCACCACCTCGATGACGGTCACGCCCTGCAGGCCCTCGGGCGCCGCGAACGCCGAGTCCGGCGGCACGATCCCGCCGTCCAGCACGACCACGACATGCGGCTGGTCGAGGGCCGGCTGTGCGTCCCGGTTGAACCGGCTGCGCCCGTCCAGCCGGCTTTGGAGCAGCTCTTCCAGTTCGGCCAGCGAGTCGCTGAACAGCCGCCGCGAGCCGGCCCCGTCGACCGCGCCCGCCACCTGCACATGCGGGAGCCACTTGGTCCACTCCCACTGCTCCGCCGACCCGCGGGCGGCGACCACGGCGATGACCATGTCCTCCGGCGAGTGCAGCGTGGCCAGTTGGGCGATGAGCGCTCGCGTCGCCCCGTGTACGTACTCCGGCACTCCGGACACTGTCATGTGGTAGAAGGCGCGTAGCGAGACGGCCATGGGCATGCCGTCCAGCGACCCCTGGGTCGCGAGGAACTTCTGCATCGCGCCCGCCGTCAGCGGCTCCAGGTCGTCGACGGTGGCGGTGTCGGGGGCGACCAGGGGAGTGGCGAGCTGCTGCGGCCCGAGCCCGATGCGTGCTTGGCCGAAGTCGTTGTCGGTCGAGCGCCGTTCCCACACCCGGCTGCCCTCGGCGACGACGGCCCACAGCTGCTCCGGGGCGGGGTGCAGGTAGTACTGCGCGTCACGCTGCCGCCGGGCCGTCTTCCGTACGGTTCTGCGGGTCTGCGCGAGGTACTTGAGGTAGTCGCGACGCAGGTCCGCCATCTGCCCCTGGGATCCCCGACGGTGCCGCACGATCATCGCGATGGTCATGCCGAGCGTGGAGAACATCATCATCACGCCCATGATCTTCATCATGGGCTGGGCACCCGGCATGAAGAAGTAGACCATCGACGAGCCCATGCCGAGCGTCGGCAACAGCTGCATCAGGATGCCCTCTTGCTGCCCTCGCGGCAGCTCGGGGGGTGGTTCGAGGCGGAACTCCTCGGTCGGGACCTCGGGCGGCAGCGCCCGCGGCTGGCGCTTGACGACGACCTGGCTCACCGGATCCCTCATCCCTCCGCGCGGCGGGACAGTTCTCGTCCGACACCCCCGTGGCGACGGCCTCCCTCCGCGAGGGGCGATCCTATCGACGTATGGGCTGCACGGCCCGGGTAGGGTGGCCGCCGCGCGCGCATGTCATGAGCGAGGCGGAAGACCGAACGAGGGGGACCTGAAAGTGAGTACGTCCGCTACGACCGGCTTCTGCAGAGTCACTGTGGTGGCTCCCGACAGCCGGATCGACGTCGCACTTCCCGAGGACGTCGCCGTCGCCGACGTGTATCCGGAGATCTTGCGGCTGACCGGCCAGACCCAGCCCGCGGGCGCACCCACCGGATACCACCTCGTGCGACGCGACGGTACGGTCCTGGACGGCTCCCGCTCCTTGACGGCCCAGCAGGTGCTCGATGGCGAGCTGCTCTCCCTGCGCCCCTTCGCCCAGTCATTGCCGCCCGCCGTCTACGACGACGTCTCGGACGCGATCGCCTCCGCCGTCACCCGCGACCGGACCTTGTGGAACGACCAATTCCTGCGAGCGTCCGGTCTCTTCGGCGGCTCCCTGCTGCTCATCCTCATGGGCTTCGTGCTCTGGTTCGCCGACCCCGTCAAGCACGACATGCACGGCCTGCCGGGCATCATCGCCGCAGCCGTCGGCGTTCTGCTGACCGCGCTCGCCGGGGTGCGGGCCCGGGTGTACGAGGACCGCGCGTCCGCCATCGCGCTCGGGCTGGGGGCCCTGCCCCACCTCATGATCGCGGGTTCCGGCCTCCTCGCCCTCGAACAGGATGAGGGCGTCGGCCGCCTGCAGTTCATGCTCGGCTGCGTCGCCGTGCTCGTCGGTTCCGTCGCCCTCGTCGTCGCCATGCCGGGCGGTGACGCGCCGTTCGTCGCGGCCGTCTTCGCCTCCAGCGTCGGCACCATCGCCACGTTCTGCGCGATCCTCACCGAAGCCGCGCCCACCGGGACGGCCGCCGTCTGCGCCGTCGTCGCGATCGGCGCCATCGCCTTCCTGCCGGGCCTGTCGGCACGCGTCGCCCGGCTGCCCATCGGATACGCGGCGCCCCACGCGGCCACCGACGACAGCCTGGACCCGAACGCCGCCCACGCCGCGGAACCCCTCGACGCCGAGCGCGTTGCCGCCCAGGCCCGTCGTGGCCACGAGATGCTGCTCGGACTGGTCGGCGGCTGCTCGGCCGTCGTCGTCGGGGCCGCCGCCGTCCTGGGCTTCTCCGACAACATGTGGGGTCAACTGCTGGCGCTCGCCTCCGGCCTCGCGATGCTGCTGCGCGCCCGGCTCTTCCGCTACACCGCCCAGGTCGCCGCCGTCCTGGGCGCGGGCTTGGCTTCGCTCGCCCTGCTCGTGCTGGGGCTGTCCCTGAACCCGCCGGCCGACGCGGTGCTGAAGCTGCTGACCGAGAACGACCGGGGGCCGCTCGACCTCCGCACCATCTGGCTGGCCGCGGCCGTCACGGCGGGTGCCGGTCTGCTCCTGGCCATCGCGCTGATCGTCCCCAGGGCCGGGGTGTCCCCCTTCTGGGGCCGCCTCTCCGACCTCGCCGAGAGCACCTTCCTGCTCTCCCTGGTACCCCTGTGCCTGGCCGCGCTGGACGTCTACAGCACGGTGCGCGGGCTGACCAGTGGCTGACGGGCGGCATGGCCCCCGCGGCCACCGAGGGGGACGCTCGTGGAACCGCTGAGCCAGGACGATCCGCGGCGGCTCGGGCCGTACCACGTGATCGCGAGGCTGGCTCCGGCAGCGGGCGAGATCACCGCGCCCGCCCGCCAGTTCATCGCGCGCGGCGCGGACGGGGCCCGCACCGTCGTGGTCACCACACCACTCGCGGAACGCGGGGACGACGCCGCCCATCGGGCCCGCTTCCTGGCCGAGGCGGAGAGCGCACGCCTGCTGGGCAACGCCCGGCGGTTCCCCTGGCTCGCCCCGGCGGCGGAGGTCTCGAAGGCGGACGGCGGGTCCCCGTGGAGTGCTTCCCCGTACCGCCCGATGCTGCCGCTGCCCGCCGCGCTGGAGGCATGCGGAGGCCCGCTCCCGGTCCGCACCGTGCGCGCGCTGGGCGCGGCCCTGGCCGAGACGCTGGCCGGGATCCACGAGACGGGCGCCACGCACGCGGGGATCGCGCCGGGCACGGTGTTCATCACGGACGACGGTCCCCGGCTGTCCGGATTCGGCGCGGTCCGGGCTGCGGTTCCGGAAGGCGGGGACCGGTCCGACGTCCCGGGACTGCCGGCCGACGCGCTGCCCCCGGAGCAGATCGCGGGCGGGCGGCCGCGCCCCCTGGGGGACGTCTTCGCGCTCGGCGCGGTCCTGGCGTACGCGGCAACGGGGACGCTGGGGCCCGAAGCGGAGGCGCTGCCGGGGGAGTTGCGGGACACGCTGCGCTCGTGCCTCGCCCCCGACCCGGTGGACCGGCCGACGGCGCGGGCACTGCTGGACGAGCTGATGCGCGGCGTACGAGCCCAGCTGCCCGCCGCGACCGCAACGCAGGCCCCTGCGGGGGCGATGCCCACGGTCGTGGACGGCGCGGCGGCCGGTCCGCCCGCGCGGAGCGGCGGCCCGGGGGCGACTGAGCTGGACGGCGGTGTGAGCCGGGCCGTGAGCGCGCTGGGGCCGGGCTGGCTGCCGGCGCGGCTGGTCGTCGCGCTGGCGGAGCAGTCCTCGGCGGTGCTGGCGGCGGAGAGCGAAACAATAGCGACGGAGAACGCAGCGGCGGAGACGGCCTCCCCACAGGAAGGGGCGGCACCGGCCACGACCGGCCACACGGCCACGACCGGCCACACGGCCATGCCCGAGCAGACCACCGTCGGCAGGCGCGGACCGGTCGGAATCCCGCATCCGCCGACACGGTTGCCCGGCCGCTCGGGCACCGTCAACGGCATCGGGGCGCGGGCCATCGCCCGCCCCTCCAGGCGATCCCTGCTCATCGGGGCTGCCGGTGGCACGGCGGGCATCGCCGCAGGAGCGACCGTGGCGGGGGTGGCGACGGCCGGGGACGCCCCCGCACCGCTCACCCCGGCCGAGCGCCTGGCGGTGGCGCACCGCTCCAGCCGTCGGCTTGCGGGTGCTCCTCCGACCCCGTTGTGGCGGTTCGACGCCGAGGGCACACCGCTTGCGTACCCCCCGCTCATCTGCGCGGACAAGATCGCTGTCATCGCGACCGGCGATGCCGTCACCGGGCTCGACCTGCGTACCGGGAAGCGGCTGTGGACCAGGGACGACGTCCGCGCACGGGGGCGGCTGAGGGCCGTCGGGAAGAACCTGGTGCTCGTCCCGGGCACCAAGATCGCCGCTCTCGATGCCCGTACCGGGGACATCGAGTGGGAGCCGGAGGAATTCCGTTCCGGCGGCCGGAACCCGTACGCCGCGCTGCTCGCGGCGGAAGGCGGCACCGTCTGGATCGCCGCCGAACGCCATGGGAAGGGCTCCGACAACCAGGTGCTGATCGCCTACGACCTCACCCGGCGCGAGGAACTGTGGGCCAGCCCGCTGCCCGGCGGCTTCGACCGGGGGTACCTGATGGAGGACGTCCTCGTGGTGCGGGGCAAGGAGTTCATGGCGTTCGACCGCACCCATGGGGCGCGACGCTGGACGCGCTCCTACAAGGGCGTGACGGGCAGTCGGGCGGTGACCACCGGCGGCGGCATCCTTATCGCCGCGATCGGCTCCGACCTGTGCGGCTACGACGTGGCACGTGGCGGTGGGCCCGCATGGACCGTACCGGCGAAGGGCGAGGTCTCCTACAAGCATCTCGCCGACTTCGGCCCCCCGGTTGTCCACGGGAACACGGTGTACGCCACCGATGGCGCCTACGCGGTCCACGCGCTCTCGGCGAGGACCGGCGCGGTGCGCTGGCAGCGCGTCTACGGCCTCGTCACGAAGGCGCTGTCCGGAGCACGCACGCCCGATACGACGGTGAGTCCTTCCGGGCACACGGTGCTGATGAGCAATGACGTGGAAGTCGATGCCATCGACGCCGTGGACGGCACACTGCGATGGCGCTTCACGGACAGCGGCGCCGCGGGAGCCAAGGGGGTCGTGGCGCGTCGCAGAGTCGCCCTCACGGACAAACTGGCCGTCGTCATCAGTGGGAAGAGCGTCTATGCCCTGCCGCTGCGGTGAGCCGCGGACGTCCTGGAGGAGTGAATGAGTGTGCAGGCGGCCGAAACGGCGCGGCTCGGCCCGTTCCGCATCGTCGCAGCGGCTGATACCCCCGGTCGCTTCGACGGTGCGCGTCGCCGTATCGCCCGGGACGATCGCACGGGCCGCATGGCCGTGTTGATGCTGCCCGCCGAAGAGCTCGCCGAAGACCCCGGCTACCGGGTGCGGTTTCGCGCGGAGGCCGAGAACTCCCGTCGGCTCACCGGCTTCTGGGCGGCCCCGGTCATCGATATCGCCCCGGCTCATGAGGACCTCCCGTGGGTCGCCTATGACTGTTTCCCGGCTCTGTCGCTGGAAGAGGCGCTCGTCGCGTCCAAGGGGCCGTTGCCCGAGCCCACCGTGCGTGCGCTGGGCACGGTGCTCGCACAGGCCCTCGCCGGCTGGCATGCGAGCGGGCTGGTGCACGCGGGCATCTCGCCCGCGACCACCCTCCTCATGGCGGACGGTCCCCGGCTGACCGGTTACGGACTGGTGCGAGCGGCGGCCTTGGACGGTTCCGAACGTGCTCCCGGGGTCGACTTCTTCAGCTTGCCGCCGGAGCAGCGAGCGGGCGGCCGGCCCCGCCCGGCCGGAGACGTCTACGCGCTGGGCGCCGTGCTCAGTTACGCCGCGACGGGACGCGCGGACCTCTCGTACGCGTCACGCGCGGCATTGCCGGGCTCGATGGGCGACCTCATCGCCGCCTGCCTGTCGGCCGATCCCGAGGCGCGGCCGCAGCCGGTCACCGTGGCCCGGGAGTTGCGGGTTTCAGGGACCACGGACGACTCGGGCGGACTACCGCCCCCCGTTGTGGCGGCCCTCGGAGAGCTGGCAGCGGCGTATCCCGCGGAGCCCCCGGAGGGCGGCGCCGAGACCGTGGCCGAGCCGCGCACGGCGGCGCGGCCGGGGCCCTCCCGGCGCGCCGTGACGATCGGTGCCCTCTCCGGTGTGGCCGGACTCGGCCTCGGGGCGGGTGGGGTCGCCGGGTGGCGCGCGGCGGGGAAGGAGCCGGGGCCTCGCGCCACGAATCTCCGAGGGATCGCGCCCGCCCCGTTGTGGCGGCATGACTTCGGAAGCGAACTGCAAGAAGACCCGCTTCTCTGGCAAGGAAGGCTCGCGCTCGTCAACACGGCCCAATCCGTGACCGCTCTGACGCTGCGGACCGGCAGGGCGCTCTGGTCGCGCAACGACCTCTATCCCGATCCCCTGTCCACCATCCTGCTGCTCGGCAACGGAACGTTCATGTCTCCGGACACATCCTCCTTCTCTGCGGTCTCGCTGAGCACAGGCCGGATCAAGTGGGCGGAGAGGCGGTACAACGGTGTGGACGCCCCCTCGGTCGTCGCGTATCTCGCGGCCGACCAGAACACGCTGTGGCTCCTGATCAAGGGGAACTCCGAGGAAGGGGTGGGAGGCGACGAATACGCGGTGGTCGCCTATGACCTCAAGAAGCGCAAGGAGAGATGGCGTACTCCGCTGCCCGAAGCGTTCCGAGGCGACGATAGTGACACCGTCGCGTTCCTGCTCAAGAGCATGATCCTCATTCCCAGGTCTCGTGAGATTTTGCAGGACGGGCCCGTGTCCTATCTGGCACTGGACCGCCGCACCGGCCGGAAGCTGTGGACCCGGACGTACCGTGGGGAAGACGATTCGCCCGAGTCGCGCCTGGTGACCCCCGGGAATCTACTGATCACCCGCGACGAGAACGGCATGAGGGCCCACGACATCGTCGGCGGCAAAGAGCGCTGGCGGGCCAGGACCGGAGGAGCGCCGCATGGTGCAACACCAGTGATGCACGGGCATTCGGTCTACGTCACCGATTGGGACGCCATCACCCACGCCGTCGACGTACGCAGCGGAAAACCACGGTGGCGGCGTCGAAGTCCGGTGCCTCTCAACTCCTCCCGGACCTCGGGTGAGACCGCGGTGAGCCATGCGGGCACCACCGTGTTTCAGTCGACCGAAGCCGAGATCGAGGCGTTGGACGCGTCGAACGGTGCGCTGAGGTGGAGGTTCGCCCCTGCTGACAGAGGGCAGGCGACCGGCCTTCCCGGCCGCGTCGTGGGCACGGCACCCGGCATGGCGTTCGTCCTGAGCGACCGTGTCCTCTACGCGCTTCCGGTGGACTGATACCGATGGTTTCCCCCCTCGCACACGATGATCCGCAGGCCATCGGCCCGTACACCCTCGTCGCCCGGCTCGGCAGCGGAGGAATGGGCACGGTCTATCTCGGGCGTTCGGCCAAGGGCTGTACGGTCGCGCTGAAAACCGTGCACCAGCACTTCGCCGCGCAGAACGAGTTCCGTACCCGCTTCCGTCTGGAAGCCGACGCCGCCCGGATCATCGGCGGGCAGTACGGTGCTGAAGTCATCGATGCCGACTCGCTCGCCCCGACGCCGTGGCTGGCGACCGAATACGTCCTCGGCCCGCCGCTCGACGAGGCGGTGGTGCTCTGCGGTGTGCTGCCCGAGACCGCCACGCGCGTCCTGGGGGCCGCGCTGTGCGATGCGCTCGCCCAGCTTCACCGTTCCGGCGTCGTGCACCGCGACCTCAAGCCCTCCAACATCCTGCTGACCGCCCTCGGACCGAAGGTCATCGACTTCGGCATTGCCCGGGCAGCCGGAGACGACCGGCTGACCCGCACGGGAGCGACGGCCGGAACGCCCGCCTACATGTCACCGGAGCAGGCGATCGGCGGCGAACACACGGCGGCGGGCGATGTGTTCGCGCTGTCCGCCGTGCTCGCCTTCACGGTGAGCGGCAGCCCTCCCTTCGGCACTGGACAGCCCGCCGATCTGCTCTACCGGGTGCGGTACGCGGAGCCCGACCTGTCCGGTGTGCCAGAGGGGCTGCGTCCCGTGCTGGCGCGAGGCCTGGCCAAGGACCCTGAGCAGCGTCCGAACACGACGGAGTTCAGGACTCTGCTCCATGACGGGGGCGGCGCTTTCGCGGACCATCTTCCGGACGCCGTGCTCGCGGAGATCGGACGGCGTGCGGCGGCGGTGTGGGAGGAGCGGCCTTCCCGACTGTCAGCGCCGGACGCCGACCGCACGACCTCGGCGGCCGAACCGAGGCGACCGCAGGTGGGGCGACGGAAGCTGCTCGTTGCCGGAGCCGTGATCGCCGCTGGTGGCGCGGCCGGTGCCGCGTACTGGCTTCGTAACGACCGCGAATCCGTGCGGGGCGACGACGACCGGGCGGGTGCGACGCGGCGCTCCCCGGGAGGAGCGTCGCGTATGTCGTGGAAGGCGTCCGTGGGCGATTCCGGTCAGGAAGCGGATTTGTGCACGGTGGGAGACGTCGTCGCCATGGTCTCCGCAGATGGGCTGTACTGCCTGGACGCGAGGACGGGCAAACGACGCGGTGTGAACGAGCAGGTCATCAGCGCCGTCGTGTCCGACGGCCAGGGGCTGTTCGCTCTGGACAACGCTGATTACGAAAAGTTCCGGATCGTCCCCGTCAACCTCACCACGGGGGCCTTCGGGACCCCGATCGCCGAGGTTCGCCGTTTCTCGACGAACTGGAAACTCCGGGCGGCGGTCGGCCGTGCGCTGGTCCTGGAAGGCGAGACACGTGACGGTTGGCAGCGCATCGCCATCCATTCCCGGACCGGCAAGGAGCTGTGGCGCCGTCCAATACGCGAGCCGGGCAGCGGGGACATCACCATCACCCCCGTGGGCTCCTCGTTCATCCGGTCGGAAGGCGAGCACGTCTCCTTGATCGACGCTCGCGACGGCACCACACGATGGACGACGAAGATTCCCGAAAAGGAATCGGGCGGACTCTCCCCGGGGGCACGTCACTCCTTCTCGGCGGACCATCTGTTCATCGGCACATGGCAGCTCCTCGCGCTGAGGCTTTCCGACGGCGAGCTCGCGTGGAGCTTCGGCAAGGGCAGGAAGTTCGGCGCGAGCTACGAACCAGGTGCCCAGCACTACGGTCCTCCGGTCGTCAAGGACGGGGTGGTCTACGCGATGGAGCGGCTGAACGGGCTCGTCGCCGTGGACGCCGGGAGCGGTCGCCTCCTCTGGGAGCAGAAGGGGGACGCTCTGGAGTACGACTTCTCGGCCACTCCGGCCATGGGCGATCGGTACTTCTACGCCTCCCCGAGCAACGGCAGCCAGTGGATCGCCGCGATCGATCTGCGGACCCACCGGGTGGCGTGGACCTTCTCGAGTCCCTGGGGTGACGTCGGCGGACTGTCCCCGACGATCATGGCGCTTCCCGAGGCCCGAAGGGTCGTCGTCGTGCGCGCCGTATCCGTATGCGCCGTCCCACTCGAATGACCTCCCCGGTTCGATGACCTGTCCCGCCACCGCGGCCCCGTTCCCCGTAGCGCCCACCGACCAGGAGACCCGACCCCATGAACCCCCTCGGCACCGGCGACCCCCTCCGCCTCGGCCCGTACCGCCTCACCGGCGTGCTCGGGGCCGGCGGGATGGGGCAGGTGTACCTCGGGCGGGACGCACAGGGCCGGACCGCGGCCGTCAAGGTGCTGCGGCCCGAGCTGGCGCACGATCCGGAGATGGCCCGGCGCTTCCTGCGCGAGGCGTACGCGGCGCAGGCCGTGCGGAGCGCCGGGGTGGCGCGGGTGCTGGGGGCACAGACCCAGGGGGGACGGCCGTGGATGGCCACGGAGTTCCTGGTGGGGCCCACGCTCGACCAAGCCGTCGAGCGGTACGGGGCGCTGGGCGAACCGGCCGTCAGGGCGCTGGGCGCGGCACTGGTGACGACGCTTCGGGAGATCCACGCGGCCGGGCTCGTGCACCGCGACCTCAAGCCGTCGAACATCGTGCTGACCTCCCGCGGCCCCAGGATCATCGACTTCGGCATTGCCCGTCCCGAGCACGGGCTCACCCTCACCACCACCGGACAGACGATCGCCACCCCCGGCTACGCCGCGCCCGAGCAGGTCCTCGGGCGGCGGACCGGCCCGGCCGGGGACGTGTTCTCGCTGGGCGTGGTCCTGGCGTACGCGGCGGGCGGGCGGCCGGTCTACGAGGGCGGGCACGTGGCCGCGGTGCAGTACCAAGTGGTGCACGGCGAACCGGAGCTGGGCGCGGTGCCGGAGGGCCTGCGGGCCCTGGTCGCACCCTGCCTCGCCAAGGAGGCCGAGGCCCGGCCCGCCCTCGACGCGCTCGCCGGGCAGCTCGCGCCGCCCCGCGGCGCCGGGCGGATCTGGCGGACCGGGCCGCTCGCGGAGGACATCGCACGGCGCGAGACGGACGCCCGTCGGATGGCCACCATGCCCGGCGACGAACCATCCGGTCCCTCCCGGCGCAGGCTGTTCACCACCCTCGCCGCGGGCGGCGCCGTGCTCGCGGCGGGCGGTGGGGCCGGGGCGTGGTGGCTGCTGGGCGACGACGAGGCCGCGGCGGACGGTACGCGGCCCTGGGACGCCAAGCCGCTGACGCGCTACGACGAGGGCGCCGCGCCCTCGCCCCTGTGGGGCCCCGTCGACCTCGGTTCCCTGAAACTCGCCGACCGGGCCGTGCCCGACCCGCTCCCCGTCCGCGACCTGGTCGTCGTCGCGGTGACGGGCGGCCGACTGCGCGGCTATGGCGTGACCGACGGGAAGCCGCGGTGGACAACGTCGACCGCCGGGCTGAGGGGGCGGCTGCTGGCACTCGGCGACGAGGGGGTACTGGCGGCCGACGCCAAGGGCGTGGTGCGGATGCTGAGTGCGAAAGACGGCACTCAGCTGTGGAAGGCCGAAGATGCCGACGCAGCGGCGCTGCTGGCCGTGGACGACAGCGCCGTCTACGTGGTCACGCGGGCGGGCCGGGTGCGTGCCGTCGGTCTCGACTCGCACCGCCCCCTGTGGACGGCTCCGGTGCCGGTGCGGTCCTCCGGTGACAGCCCGGCGACGGCCGCGGTGGCCGACGGCCACCTGGTGGTGTACGGCTCCTCCGGCGAGGTGGTGGCTCTCGACACGACGAACGGCAGGACCGTCTGGGGGCCCGACAAGCGGGGCACCACGCCCCTCACTCCGGTGATCGTCGAGGGCACGGTTTACCTGGGCGGGCGGTCCCTGGCCGCTCTGAAACTGTCGGACGGCAAGCAAAAGTGGGCGCGTGCCGCCGTCGGCGAAAGCGGATGGAGCGCCCCGGCCGTACGGAAGGGCATCGTGTACGCCGTTGACGACACCGATCTCTCCGCCCGCCGGGCCGATGGCGGCTCGGACATGTGGACCCTGCCCTTCGCTTCCCAGGAGCATTCCCTGGAAGCCCCGGTGATCGCGGGGAACAGCGTGTGGGCGGTGGCCGACACGGAATACACGGGAGGCGTACAGGTCGTGGACGTCCGGCAGGGGAAGGAGGCCTGGCCGTTCACCGCCGGCACCGCGGGCAACTGGCATCTGGCCGCAGCCGGGAACCGCGTCTTCCTCCTGCACAACCGGACGCTGACAGCCATGCCGGTGTTCTAGGACAGCCGTTCCGCAACCACCGCCCGATGCACCGCCACCCCGACGCGAACACGAACGTGCGGAGACACCCTTGGACAGCGACACGCTGGACGCGTACATACGGGCCCGACTGGCACTGGCCGGGGTCGACATCGACCAGCTCCCCGACGTGGCCGACCCCGAGACCGGCACACCCACCCGGGCCGTGATCATGCTGGCGCTGCGCGAGTTCGTCGCCACGACGCCCGGCGCGCTGGCCGAGTGGACGCCGCCGACGGGCGGTGTGGGCGGTGCCCTGGGGGCGGCGTACGCGCAGCAGGAGGCCGCCCCGCTCGCGTACCCGTCGATCACCACCGCCTGGACCGGGGAGGCGGACGGCTGATGGGCCGGGACCTCAACCGCCGTACCTTCCTCGCCGCTTCGGCCGCCGCCGGGGCCGGTGGCGCCCTGGCCGCGTCCGCCGCACCGGCCGCCGCGGCCCCGGCCCGTACCCCCGCCGCGGCCCCCGCACGTAAGTCCGAAGCCCCCGCCCCGCCCGCCGTCGACGTGCCCGATCTGCCGGTGCGGGAGGCGGTGCGGCACGATCCCACGGAGGCCACGCTCGCCGAGGCCGTCGTCCTGATCCGCACCGGCCGCCTCACCTCCGCGGACCTCGTTCAGGCGTATCTGGACCGGATCGAGAAGTACGACAAGACCTACCAGGCGTACGCCGAGGTGACCGGGAAGCACGCGCTGCTCGCGGCCTACGCGGCGGACCGGGCGAACCGCGGCGAGGGCAGAAAGGCCGCGCCGCTGGCCGGAGTTCCGCTGTGCGTCAAGGACAACTACTTCACCAAGGGCGTGCCCACCCGCGCCAACTCCTTCATCTTCAAGGACTTCGTGCCGGTCACCGACGCCACCGCCGTCGCCCGCCTCAAGGCGGCGGGCGGCATCCTGCTCGGTAAGGGGCAGATGGGACCGCTGGCCACCACCCGTGCCACCACGCCCAACGGCCTGATCACCACCGTCAACGCCTGGACCCCCGACAATCCGCTCATCGACCCCGGCGGTTCGTCCACGGGACCGGCCTGCGCGGTCGCAGGCCGGATGGCGTCGTCCTCCATCGGCACCCAGACCGGCGGATCCATCGTCAACCCGGCCAACCGGCAGAACCTCACCGGTCTGAAGCCCACGATGGGCCGGGTCTCGCTGAACGGCGTCATCCCGCTCTCGTACACCCGGGACCACTGCGGCCCGATCGCCCGCGACGCGATGGACGCGGCGATCATGCTGACCGTCATGGCCGGGCCGGACGCCGAGGATCCGCGGACACAAGGCCTGCCGCGCCTGCCCGACCTGGTGCGCGCGGCCACCCCCGTGGTCTCGCCCAAGGGGAAGGTACGGCTCCGCCGGCCCACCCGGATCGGCGTGCCGCCGGGCTTCACCGACGGCATCGCCCGGCGCCAGGCGCTGCTGGACACCCTGGCCGATCTGCCCGGCGTCACCCTCATGGAGGTCCGTTACCCCTCCGACTGGTCCCTGCTCACCGGCGACGCGTTCAACGCCGCACGCCTGAGCGAGCGCACCGAGCCGTTCCGCCACTGGCTGCGCGAGGATCTGACGAAGTTCGGCGTCTCGGTGCTGGGCTGGCTCCAGGGGCTGATGATCTCGGGCGACGAGTGGATCACCGCGCAGCGCGCCAAGCACCACTTGCTGCGCGCGGTGCTCGACGGCCCGTTCGACCACTGCGATGTGCTGCTGCAGACCAGCCCGGTACCGTTCGACATCCTGGGCCTACCGGAGATCGGCTTCCCCATCGGCTTCACGGCGGGCATGCCGACCGGCGCGATCCTCGGCGGCGCCCCGTACGAGGAAGACCGCCTGCTGGAGGTGGTCGCCGCCTACCAGGCGGTCACCGACTGGCACCGGCGGCGCCCGGTGGATCCGGCCCTGGAGCCCGTCAAGCGGGTCGTCCGCCCGCTGCTGAACGCCGTGGAGGCCGCGGCGGCCAGCGCGTAGGGGCGTCCCACGGCGGCCTTGAGGACCCGGCCCCGGACACTGGTACTCTGTGTGCTGGCCGTTTGCGTACGCGCCCCCGGAGCCTTCCCCGAAGGTCCTGGAGACAGCGCCCAGCGGACCCCGCCTTCCGAGTCATGGAAGATCCCCTGAGACACCGACCAGGGGCACTCGGCGGCTGAAACTGAGAAACCTAGGAGTACGTGTGTCGCTCGACGCCGCTACGAAGAAGCAGATCATGACCGAGTTCGCCACGAAGGAAGGCGACACCGGCTCCCCGGAGGTCCAGGTCGCGCTGCTTTCGCGTCGTATCTCCGACCTGACCGAGCACCTCAAGACCCACAAGCACGACCACCACTCCCGCCGTGGTCTGCTGCTGCTCGTCGGCCAGCGCCGCCGGCTGCTGCAGTACCTGGCGAAGAAGGACATCACGCGCTTCCGTGCGCTGGTCGAGCGCCTCGGCATCCGTCGCGGTGCGGCGGGCGCCAAGTAAGTCGTCGTGAAGGGAGCGGTTCCCGCGTCAGGGGGCCGCTCCCTTTGCCGTACGCGGCCACCTGCGCCGCGTCACACCCTCGGCACGGAGCGTATTTTGTCCGCTACATCCCGTACGCGCCAGACCACACACCCATCGAGATGATGGCCGAAGCTTTGTAGTCTGGTCCCAACAACGCCATAACGCACGAGGAGGAGCGCCTCATTCCCGCCGCACCGGCGCCATAGGAGCCGGTCCTCGGTAGTGGCTCCCGGAACTGGCAATTCCGGTGGCTTCGATCGAAGACCGGCCCGGAAGCCGGACAGCAAGGCCAGGGGGCGCTGCTCCACCACCGTCCACCGTCATCCGGACGGGGACGCAGACGAGGAGATTTCCCTGGTGGAGAACGAGACCCACTACGCCGAGGCCGTCATCGACAACGGCACCTTCGGCACCCGCACCATCCGTTTCGAGACGGGCCGCCTGGCCCGTCAGGCCGCCGGCTCGGCCGTGGCCTACCTGGACGACGACACCATGGTGCTGTCGGCCACCACCGCTTCGAAGAACCCCAAGGACCAGCTCGACTTCTTCCCGCTGACGGTCGACGTCGAGGAGCGGATGTACGCCGCCGGGCGCATCCCCGGCTCGTTCTTCCGCCGTGAGGGCCGCCCGTCCGAGGACGCGATCCTCACCTGCCGCCTGATCGACCGCCCGCTGCGCCCGTCCTTCAAGAAGGGCCTGCGCAACGAGATCCAGGTCGTCGAGACGATCATGGCGCTCAACCCCGACCACCTCTACGACGTGGTCGCGATCAACGCCGCCTCCTGCTCGACCCAGCTCGCCGGCCTGCCCTTCTCGGGCCCGATCGGCGGCACCCGCGTCGCCCTCATCAAGGGCCAGTGGGTCGCCTTCCCGACCCACAGCGAGCTCGAGGACGCCGTCTTCGACATGGTCGTCGCCGGCCGCGTCCTGGAGGACGGCGACGTCGCGATCATGATGGTCGAGGCCGAGGCCACCCAGCAGACCATCCAGCTGGTCAAGGACGGTGCCGAGGCGCCGACCGAGGAGATCGTCGCGGCCGGCCTCGAGGCCGCCAAGCCGTACATCAAGGTGCTGTGCAAGGCCCAGTCGGACCTCGCCGCCAAGGCCGCCAAGCCCACCGGCGAGTTCCCGATCTTCCTGGACTACCAGGACGACGTCCTGGAGGCGCTCACCGCCGCCGTCCGCGACGAGCTGTCCCAGGCGCTGACCATCGCGGGCAAGCAGGAGCGCGAGGCCGAGCTGGACCGCGTCAAGGGTCTGGCCGCCGAGAAGCTGCTGCCGCAGTTCGAGGGACGCGAGAAGGAGATCTCCGCCGCGTACCGCTCGCTGACCAAGTCCCTGGTGCGCGAGCGCGTCATCAAGGAGAAGAAGCGCATCGACGGCCGCGGCGTCACGGACATCCGTACGCTCGCCGCCGAGGTCGAGGCGATCCCACGGGTGCACGGTTCGGCGCTGTTCGAGCGCGGCGAGACCCAGATCCTGGGCGTCACCACGCTGAACATGCTCCGCATGGAGCAGCAGCTCGACACGCTCTCGCCCGAGACGCGCCGCCGCTACATGCACAACTACAACTTCCCGCCGTACTCCACCGGTGAGACCGGCCGCGTCGGCTCCCCGAAGCGCCGCGAGATCGGCCACGGCGCGCTGGCCGAGCGGGCGCTGCTGCCCGTCCTGCCGACCCGCGAGGAGTTCCCGTACGCCATCCGCCAGGTCTCCGAGGCGCTCGGCTCCAACGGCTCGACCTCCATGGGGTCGGTCTGCGCCTCCACGATGTCGCTGCTGAACGCCGGTGTGCCGCTGAAGGCCCCGGTCGCGGGCATCGCGATGGGCCTGATCTCCCAGGAGATCGACGGCGAGACCCACTACGTCACCCTCACCGACATCCTCGGTGCGGAGGACGCGTTCGGTGACATGGACTTCAAGGTCGCCGGCACCAAGCAGTTCGTGACCGCCCTCCAGCTGGACACCAAGCTGGACGGCATCCCGGCGTCGGTCCTGGCCGCGGCCCTCAAGCAGGCCCGCGACGCCCGGCTGCACATCCTCGACGTGATGATGGAGGCCATCGACACGCCGGACGAGATGTCCCCGAACGCGCCGCGGATCATCACCGTCAAGATCCCGGTGGACAAGATCGGTGAGGTCATCGGCCCCAAGGGCAAGATGATCAACCAGATCCAGGAGGACACCGGCGCCGAGATCACCATCGAGGACGACGGCACGATCTACATCGGTGCCGCCGACGGCCCGGCCGCCGAGGCCGCCCGCGCGACCATCAACGGCATCGCCAACCCGACGATGCCCGAGGTCGGCGAGCGCTACCTGGGCACGGTCGTGAAGACCACCACCTTCGGTGCCTTCGTCTCCCTGCTCCCGGGCAAGGACGGGCTGCTGCACATCTCGCAGATCCGCAAGCTCGCCGGTGGCAAGCGCGTGGAGAACGTCGAGGACGTGCTCGCGGTGGGCTCCAAGGTGCAGGTCGAGATCGCCGAGATCGACCAGCGCGGCAAGCTGTCGCTGCACCCGGTCATCGAGGGCGAGGACGACAAGGACGACGAGGCGAAGGCCGAGGCGCAGCCCCAGACGAAGGACGAAGCCGCCAAGTGACGTCCCGCGACGACGCGACGACGGCCCGCACCTCCTCGGAGGGGCGGGCCGTCGCCCGTACCCAAACGCTTCTCGCGGGCGAGAACGGCATCGGGACGGTCCGCAGGACCACTCTCCCGAGCGGCCTGCGCATCCTCACCGAAACCCTGCCGTCCGTGCGCTCCGCCACCTTCGGCATCTGGGCGCACGTGGGCTCCCGCGACGAGACCCCCACGCTGAACGGCGCCACCCACTACCTGGAGCACCTGCTCTTCAAGGGCACCCGGCGGCGCAGCGCGCTGGACATCTCCGCGGCCATCGACGCGGTCGGCGGCGAGATGAACGCGTTCACCGCCAAGGAGTACACCTGCTACTACGCGCGGGTGCTCGACACCGATCTGCCGCTGGCCATCGACGTCGTCTGCGACATGCTGACCGGCTCGGTGATCGACGCGGCGGACGTGGACGCCGAGCGCGGCGTCGTTCTCGAAGAGATCGCGATGACCGAGGACGACCCGGGCGACTGCGTCCACGACCTGTTCGCGCACACCATGCTCGGCGACACCCCGCTCGGCCGCCCGGTCCTGGGCACCGTCGACACCGTCAACGGGCTCGGCCGCGACCAGATCGCCCGCTTCTACAAGAAGCACTACGACCCGACCCACCTGGTCGTCGCCGCCGCGGGCAACGTCGACCACGACACGGTCGTGGCGCAGGTCAGCGACGCCTTCGAGCAGGCGGGCGCCCTCACCCGTACCGACGTGGTCCCGGTCGCCCCGCGCGCCGGGTCCCGGGCGATCCGCACCGCGGGCCGGGTCGAGCTGCTGAACCGCAAGACCGAGCAGGCGCACGTCATCCTCGGCATGCCCGGCATCCCGCGCACCGACGACCGGCGCTGGGCGCTCGGCGTGCTCAACACCGCGCTCGGCGGCGGCATGAGTTCCCGGCTCTTCCAGGAGGTCCGGGAGAAGCGCGGGCTCGCCTACAGCGTCTACTCCTACAACTCCGGCTTCGCCGACTGCGGTCTCTTCGGCGTCTACGCCGGCTGCCGCCCGAGCCAGGTGCACGACGTCCTCAAGATCTGCCGCGATGAGCTGGACCAGGTCGCCCGGGACGGTCTCACCGACGAGGAGCTGCGGCGCGCCATCGGCCAGCTCTCCGGTTCCACGGTGCTCGGCCTGGAGGACACCGGCGCGCTGATGAACCGCATCGGCAAGAGCGAGCTGTGCTGGGCCGACCAGATGTCGGTGGACGACATGCTCGCCCGGATCCAGTCGGTCACCCCGGACGAGGTGCGCGAGGTGGCCCGCGATGTACTGGGGCAGCGTCCTTCGCTGTCGGTCATCGGCCCGCTGAAGGACAAGCAGGCAGCCCGGCTGGACGAGGCCGTCGCCTAGCCGAAAGAAGCCGCCTGGCCGGAGAAGACGAAGGAAGTGGAACGATGAGCAAGCTGCGCGTGGCCGTCCTCGGTGCCAAGGGCCGGATCGGCTCCGAGGCCGTACGGGCCGTCGAGGCCGCCGAGGACATGGAGCTGGTCGCCGCGCTGGGCCGGGGCGACAAGCTGGAGACCATGGTCGAGGCGGGCGCCGAGGTCGCGGTCGAGCTGACCGACCCGGGCTCGGTGATGGGCAACCTCGACTTCTGCGTACGGCACGGCATCCACGGCGTCGTCGGCACCACCGGCTGGACGGACGAGCGTCTCGCGCAGCTGCACGGCTGGCTCGACGCCTCGCCCCGCGTCGGCGTGCTCATCGCCCCGAACTTCTCCATCGGCGCCGTGCTGACCATGCGGTTCGCCCGCCAGGCCGCCCGCTTCTTCGAGTCGGTCGAGGTCATCGAGCTGCACCACCCCAACAAGGTGGACGCCCCCTCGGGCACCGCGGCCCGCACCGCCCAGCTGATCGCCGAGGCCCGCCGCGAGGCCGGCCGCGCCCCGCAGCCGGACGCGACGGCCACGGGGCTGGACGGCGCACGGGGCGCCGAGGTGGACGGGGTGCCGGTGCACTCGGTACGGCTGCGCGGGCTCCTCGCCCACCAGGAGGTCCTGCTGGGCGGCGAGGGTGAGACGCTCACGATCCGCCATGACTCGATTCACCACAGCAGCTTCATGCCGGGCATTCTGCTCGGCGCGCGGCGTGTGGTCACCACCCCCGGCCTGACCTTCGGCCTGGAACACTTCCTGGATCTGGACTGAGGGCACACCGGTGCGCGCAAAGATCACGTATTTCGTCCTCGCGGCCGTCCTGGTCGTCTACTTCGTGCTGGTCGGCGACCGCGGGGTGCTGCTCATCCGGCAGGGCACCCCGGTGACCATCGCCTATGGCGCTGCCGTCCTGGTGCTGCCGCTCATCGGCGGCTGGTTCCTGTGGAAGACCACCCTGTTCGCGCGCAACGCCGACCGGCTCGCGCGCGAGCTGGACGCCGAGGGCGGCCTTCCGGTCGATGAGCTGGTACGGACGCCCGGCGGGCGCATCGACCGGGACTCGGCGGACGCGGTCTTCGCCAAGCGGCGGGCCGAGACGGAGGCATCGCCGGAGGACTGGCGCACCTGGTTCCGGCTGGGCATCGCCTACCACGACGCCCGCGACACCGCCCGCGCCCGCAAGGCGATGCAGCGCGCCATCGCCCTCCACGACGGCAAGCCGGTCCGGGCCGGAGACGGCGTCGGCTAGCGGCTGCGGTCCGCCCACCCGCCGAGGGCGTCGGCGGCCGCGCGGAAGGCCTCGGGGCGCCCCAGGAAATCCGTGTCGTGGCTGGTGAACAGGGTCAGCGGGGTGCCGCCGGACGTCCGCTCGGCGAGCACTGCCTGCCCCTGCACCGTGCGCGGAAGGCCCAGCAGCCGCACCGGCTGCTGGACCGTACGTATCGACGCGACGTCCTGCCAGGCGACCGAGGTGGACGAGAGCAGCCCGGTCCGCCGCAGCTCCCGCCCGCTCGCCCGGACGCCCGCCCCCACCAGCCGGACCGCGAAGCCGATCACCAGCGCCGCCACGGCGACGCACACCCATGCGGCGGACCCGGAGCCCGCCAGGGAGATGATCAGCGCCGAGAAGAGCAGGTACGAGGCGAGCAGCAGGAGCACCGCCGACCCGCCGACCCGCCAGGGGCCCGGCCGGTACGGGCGGCGCCGGCGCTCCGGGTCCTCGTACGTGACCTCGGCAGGCGTGACGCCGGCATGCGTGAGCGGGGCCGCTTCGGGCCCCGCTCGGTCTTCGTCATGTGCGCGGTCTGCGGTCAGGAAGGGCAGTGGCACGGGATGTCCTCACTCACACACACGTCCGTTGGTCTGTGCTGAGTGAGGCTATCTCAGCACAGCTCAGCGGCCGTTAGATGCCTCCTGCACCTGCTGAGTGGGGTGCGACTGACTGTCGAGCGCGGGCATTCCGAACATCAGGGCGCCGACGAAGCCGGCGACGATGGTCAGGCCCATCAGCGTCCGGCCGGTTATCTCGGTCCGGGACGCCCGGGGGCGGGGCGGAGGGGTGACATTGCTGCGGAAACGGTCGGCTTCGGCGACGAAGGCGAACGGGACGGGCTCTCGCCGGCGGAACATGAGCGGGCTCTCCTTGGAACCTCGAGCGCGGGTACTTCAGTGTGTAGGACGTGTGAACGACCTTCCTGGTGCCCTGTTTGAAGAACTTCAGTCAAAATTTTCTGCGGGTCCGTACGGGGGTGCGGTCGGGCGGACCTGTCGGTGGTGGCCCGTAAGCTGGGCCCGCCCCGAGCGATGCGACATGGAAGGACCCGTCGGTGAGCGAGACCCCCGCCGAGACCCCGGCCGAAAGCCCGGCCGAGACCGAGAAGGCCAGTTTCCGCAGCGATGTGACCGTCGAGCTGGTGAAGCACAGCGCCGCCGACTCCGACGTCCTGTGGGCCGCGAGGGTGTCCACCGCGGGTGAGCAGTCCCTCGACGAGCTGACGAAGGACCCGGAGCGCTCCAAGGGCCTGATCAACTTCCTGATGCGCGACCGGCACGGCAGCCCGTTCGAGCACAACTCGATGACCTTCTTCATCAGCGCCCCGATCTTCGTCTTCCGCGAGTTCATGCGGCACCGCGTGGGCTGGTCGTACAACGAGGAGTCCGGCCGCTACCGCCGCCTGGAGCCGGTCTTCTACGTGCCCGGTGAGGACCGCAAGCTGATCCAGCAGGGCCGCCCCGGCAAGTACGAGTTCGTCGCGGGCACCCCCGAGCAGCACGCGCTGACCGGCCGCGCGATGGAGGACGCCTACCGCCACGCGTACGAGGCGTACCAGGAGATGCTGGCCGCCGGGGTCGCCCGCGAGGTGGCCCGTTCGGTGCTCCCGGTCGGCCTGTACTCCTCGATGTACGCGACATGCAACGCACGCTCGCTGATGCACTTCCTGGGCCTGCGCACCCAGCACGAGCAGGCCGCCGTGCCGTCCTTCCCGCAGCGGGAGATCGCGATGGTGGGGGAGAAGATGGAGCAGGCGTGGGCCGGGCTGATGCCGCTCACGTACGCCGCGTTCAACGCCAATGGCCGGGTGGCTCCGTAGCGCGAGCGAAGTGTCCGTATTGCGGCGTTTCGAGAAGTTCATCTAGGCTGAACAAAGGGGCCCGGCACTGCTTGAACCCCCGAGCAGGCAGTGCCGGGTCCTCTCTGGAGGCGCCGTTCCGCCGCCCCGAGCGAGCGCCGCGGGGCGCGCTACGAGTAGCGTGGTGCCCATGGCACCGACATCCACATCGCAGACCCCTTTCGGGCGGGTGCTGACCGCCATGGTCACGCCATTCACCGCTGACGGAGCGCTCGACCTCGGCGGCGCCCAGCGGCTCGCCACTCATCTGGTGGACGCCGGCAATGACGGCCTGATCGTCAACGGCACCACCGGCGAGTCCCCGACCACCAGCGATGCGGAGAAAGCCGAGCTCGTACGAGCCGTGGTGGAGGCGGTCGGCGACCGCGCCCACGTCGTAGCCGGAGCCGGCACCAATGACACTCGGCACAGCGTCAGGCTGGCCCGCGAGGCGGAGCAGGCGGGTGCCCACGGCCTGCTCGCGGTCACGCCGTACTACAGCAAGCCCCCGCAGGAAGGCATCCTGCAGCACTTCACCGCCATCGCGAACGCCACCGGCCTGCCGGTCATGCTCTACGACATCCCCGGCCGCAGCGGCGTCCCGATCAGCACCGAGACCATGGTCCGGCTCGCCGAGCACCCGCGCATCGTCGCCAACAAGGACGCCAAGGGCGACCTCGGGCGGGCCAGCTGGGCCATCGCCCGCAGCCGCCTCGCCTGGTACTCCGGCGACGACATGCTGAACCTGCCGCTGCTGTCGGTCGGCGCCGTGGGCTTCGTCTCCGTGGTGGGCCACCTCGTCAGCCCCGAACTGCGCGCGATGCTCGAAGCCCACCTCCAGGGCGACGTCGCAAAGGCAACGGAGATCCACCAGCAGCTGCTCCCGGTCTTCACCGGGATGTTCCGCACCCAGGGCGTCATCACGTCGAAGGCCGCGCTCGCCCTCCAGGGCCTGCCCGCGGGGCCGCTGCGCCTGCCGCTCGTCGACCTGAGCCCCGAGGAAACGGAACAGCTCAAGCGCGATCTTGCCGCTGGCGGGGTACATCTCTAGTCAAAGACGCGATAGTCGCACCTTCATACTTCACAACTGCATACAGACACATCAGCAAGTGCACGAATGTCACGCGCGCCATGTGCCCCAGGGGGCATGTGGCGCGCGTGGTGAGGAGAGTCTTTTGAGTCATCCGCATCCTGAGTTGGGTCCGCCGCCGAAGCTCCCGGAGGGTGGCCTGCGCGTCACCCCGCTCGGCGGCCTCGGCGAGATCGGCCGCAACATGACGGTCTTCGAATACGGAGGCCGGCTGCTGATCGTCGACTGCGGGGTGCTCTTCCCCGAGGAGGAGCAGCCCGGAGTCGACTTGATCCTGCCGGACTTCACGTCCATCCGGGACCGCCTCGACGACATCGACGGCATCGTGCTCACGCACGGCCATGAGGACCACATCGGCGGCGTTCCGTTCCTGCTCCGCGAGAAGCCGGACATCCCGCTGATCGGCTCCAAGCTCACCCTCGCCCTGATCGAGGCGAAGCTTCAGGAGCACCGGATCCGCCCGTACACCCTGGAGGTGGAGGAGGGGAATCTGGAGCGGATCGGCCCCTTCGAGTGCGAGTTCGTGGCGGTCAACCACTCCATCCCGGACGCCCTCGCGGTCGCCATCCGCACCCCGGCCGGCCTGGCCGTGCACACCGGCGACTTCAAGATGGACCAGCTGCCGCTGGACGGCCGCCTCACCGACCTGCCCGCCTTCGCCAAGCTCGGCGAGGAGGGCATCGACCTGCTCCTGGTGGACTCCACCAACTCCGAGGTCCCCGGTTTCGTCCCGCCGGAACGCGACATCTCCAACGTCCTGGGCCAGGTCTTCGCGAGCGCCCAGAAGCGCATCATCGTCGCGAGCTTCGCCAGCCATGTGCACCGCATCCAGCAGATCCTCGACGCGGCCCATGAGTACGGGCGCCGGGTGGCCTTCGTCGGCCGCTCGATGGTCCGCAACATGGGGATCGCCCGTGACCTGGGCTATCTGCGGGTCCCGGCGGGCCTCGTGGTGGACGTGAAGACCCTCGACGACCTCCCGGACGACGAGGTGGTGCTCGTCTGCACCGGCTCCCAGGGCGAGCCGATGGCCGCGCTGTCCCGGATGGCCAACCGCGATCACCAGATCCGCATCGTCCCGGGCGACACGGTGATCCTGGCGTCGTCGCTCATCCCGGGCAACGAGAACGCGGTCTACCGGGTGATCAACGGGCTCACGCGGTGGGGCGCGAACGTCGTCCACAAGGGCAACGCCAAGGTGCACGTCTCGGGCCATGCCTCGGCCGGTGAGCTGCTGTACTTCTACAACATCTGCAAGCCCAAGAACCTGATGCCGGTCCACGGCGAATGGCGCCATCTGCGCGCCAACGCCGAACTGGGTGCCCTGACCGGGGTCCCGAAGAACCGTTGTGTCATCGCCGAGGACGGAGTGGTGGTCGACCTCGTCGACGGCATCGCGAAGATCACCGGCAAGGTGCAGGCGGGCTATGTGTATGTGGATGGCCTCTCGGTCGGCGACGTCACCGAAAGCTCGCTCAAGGACCGCCGGATCCTGGGCGAGGAGGGCATCATCTCGGTCTTCGTGGTCGTGGACAGCACGACCGGCAAGATCGTGGGAGGTCCCCACATCCAGGCGAGAGGCTCCGGCATCGAGGACGGAGCCTTCTCCGCGGTCCTCCCGAAGATCGAGGACTCCCTGGCCAAGGCGGCTTCCGACGGCGTCGCGGACTCGCACCAGATCCAGCAGCTCGTGCGCCGCGCCGTGGGCAAGTGGGTGTCCGACAGCTACCGCCGGCGGCCGATGATCCTCCCCGTGGTGGTCGAGGTCTGACACGGCCTCAGCCCCAGGAGGGCGCCGAACCCCGGGCGGGGCTCCTCGATTTGCATCGAGGAGCCCCGCTCCAGTACGTTTACGGCTCCGCCAGAGGGGAACCCGGAGCACTCAACGCCGCTTCGGAGGGACCCGGAGGCGGGGGTGGAAATCCGGCTCAGAGAATTCTGATAAAGTCGGAGACACCGAAAGGGAAGGCCCTCCAACGGCCACCGGAAACGGAATTCGGACCGGAAACGGAACGGAAAACGGATCTGGTAAGGTTGGAAACACGAAAGGCCGAAAGGCCCGGAGGGAAGCGCCCGGAGAAACCGGTGATACGGTTTCAAAGGAAGCGTCCGTTCCTTGAGAACTCAACAGCGTGCCAAAAGTCAACGCCAGAT
>NZ_JBIRPZ010000012.1:0-316323 GCF_044332925.1 Streptomyces sp. NPDC021212 | reverse complement strand
CCCGCGAGGTCTACCGGCATCTACCCCACCCTCACATCACCGCTGACCAGTTCAAGCAAGCCGCTTGACGATCTATAGGAGCTTCACCCACTCAGTCAATAGGAACGGTCAGTTGTGCTCTGTCGGCGCCGTCAGATCGATCAGTCGGCAGACCGTCTCGATGTCGATTTTGACCTGGGCGATCGAGGCCCGCCCCGACAGCCAGGTGATCAACGCCGAGTGCCAGGTGTGCTCGATGACCCGCACGGCGGACAACTGCTCGGCCGTCGGCGGGCCCTCCAGGCCCATCGCGTCGAGGATGATCGCGGTGGTGAGCCGGGAGACCATGTCCACCTCGGGGCTCACCGAGCGGTCGGCGAAGGTGAGGGCCCGGACCATCGCGTCCGCCAGATGGGGTTCGCGCTGGAGCGCGCGGAAGGCGCGCATCAGGGTCTGGGCGACCCGGGTGGCCGGGTCCTCCTCGGTCGGCGGGCGCTTGCGCAGCGTCTCGTGCATGTGCTGCAGCTGGTCCTGCATGGTCGCGACCAGCAGATGCACCTTGGACGGGAAGTAGCGGTAGAGGGTGCCGAGCGCCACGCTGGAGTGCTCGGCCACCTCGCGCATCTGGACCGCGTCGAAGCCGCCGCGGCTGGCCAGCCGGGCACTCGCGTGCAGGATGCGCCGGCGGCGCGCCTCCTGCCGCTCGGTCAGCTGCAGGGAGGCCGGCTTGACTTCTGCGGTCATTTGTCTCACTTCGGATGCATAGTGTCTGCGCTGCGGTTGACAAACGGACACCGTGCATGATGGCAGGGTCGGCCTAGGGGCGCGAGTCAGTGGAACTCGTTCTAGGGTCGCGTGTCGCTTGAGCCCGCGGTCCGTCGTCTGCGCAGTTGGGGCGGGTTGCCGCGTCCGCGGCGACCGTCTCCCCGTATAGCGGCGTATGTCGGGCTCGCGCCGATATGGTCCTGACTCCTCGGCAGGCCGCCACGAAGAGGGGGGCTACCGAGTGGTAGGGATCACCCGTCCCGGCGCCGGAAGTGAGAGGTTCGCCAGGTATCTTCGAGACTCCGGGGGCTATGCGTTAGTGAAACTTGTTCTAAATAATCGTGAGCGGCTACGCTCCCGCTGAAGTGCATCAAGGAGGGGGCGCGAGTGACCGCAGAGGCCGCGCAGGAGACCGGAGTCGACCCGCTTCGGCCGGCGCCCCCCACCGCCCTCGCGGAGGGCCGGGCCCGGGGCGGCGACCGGCCGCTGCGCATCGCGCTGCTGAGCTACAAGGGGAACCCGTTCTGCGGAGGCCAGGGGGTCTACGTACGGCATCTCTCCCGCGAACTCGCCCGGCTCGGCCACACCGTCGAGGTGATCGGCGCCCAGCCGTACCCGGTGCTCGACGCCGAGGACGGCGTCACCCTCACCCGGCTGCCCAGCCTCGACCTCTACCGCCAGCCCGATCCGTTCCGCAACCCGAGGATCGAGGAGTACCGGGACTGGGTGGACGCCCTGGAGGTCGCCACCATGTGGACCGGCGGCTTCCCCGAACCGCTCACCTTCAGCCTGCGCGCCCGCCGCCATCTGGCCGCCCGGCGCGGCGAGTTCGACGTCGTCCACGACAACCAGACCCTCGGCTACGGGCTGCTGGGCATGGAGCGGGCCGGCTTCCCGCTGGTGACCACCATCCACCACCCGATCACCGTGGACCGCCAGTTGGAGCTGGACGCCGCGGAGGGCTGGAAGCGCCGCCTCTCCGTACACCGCTGGTACGGCTTCACGCGCATGCAGAAACGGGTGGCCCGGCAGCTGCCCTCGGTGCTCACCGTCTCCGGCTCCTCGCGCCGGGAGATCGTCCAGCACCTCGGCGTACGGCCGGGGCGCGTGCACGTCGTCCACATCGGCGCGGACACCGGACTGTTCTCGCCCGACCCCGCCGTGCCGGTGATCCCCGGGCGCATCGTGACCACCTCCAGCGCCGACGTGCCGCTCAAGGGGCTGGGCCACCTGGTCGAGGCGCTGGCGAAGGTCCGTACCGAGAACCCCGACGCCCACCTCGTGGTCGTCGGCAAACGCCCCGAGGAGGGGCCGGTGGCCGCGGCCATGGCCCGCTACGGGCTCGAGGGCGCCGTCGAGTTCGTCAAGGGCATCAGCGACCCCGAACTGGTCGACCTCATCCGCGGCGCCCAGATCGCCTGCGTGCCCTCCCTGTACGAGGGGTTCTCGCTGCCCGCCGCCGAGGCCATGGCCACCGGCACCCCGCTGGTCGCCACCACCGGCGGCGCGATACCCGAGGTCGCGGGCGCGGACGGCGAGACCTGCCTCGCCGTACCGCCCGGCGACGCGGGCGCGCTCGCCGCCGCCCTGGGCAGGCTGCTGGCCGACGCGGACCTGCGCGGGCGCCTCGGCGCCGCCGGACGGGACCGGGTGCTGCGCCGCTTCACCTGGGAGCAGGCCGCCCGCGGCACCGTCCAGCACTACCGCGCGGCGATCGGCGCACAAGCCCGCGTCGCCGCGCGGACCCGCGCCGCGCGCTGAGCCGATGTGATCTGGAACGACCTCCACGACCCCCACGACCCCGCCTGACGAAAGCAGACCCCCCGTGCTGACCGTCGATTTCTCCCGCTTCCCCCTCGCCGCCGGCGATCGCGTCCTCGACCTGGGCTGTGGCGCCGGGCGCCATGCCTTCGAGTGCTACCGGCGCGGCGCGCGGGTCGTCGCGCTCGACCGCAACGGCGAAGAGATACGCGAGGTCGCGAAGTGGTTCGCCGCCATGAAGGAGGCCGGTGAGGCCCCCGCCGGGGCCACCGCCACCGCCATGGAGGGCGACGCGCTGGCCCTGCCGTTCCCGGACGACAGCTTCGACGTCGTCATCATCTCCGAGGTGATGGAGCACATACCCGACGACAAGGGCGTGCTCGCCGAGATGGTGCGGGTGCTGCGCCCCGGCGGCCGGATCGCCGTCACCGTGCCGCGCTACGGGCCCGAGAAGGTGTGCTGGGCGCTGTCCGACGCGTACCACGAGGTCGAGGGCGGCCACATCCGCATCTACCGCGGCGACGAGCTTCTGGAGCGGATGCGCGAGGCCGGGCTGCGGCCGTACGGCACCCATCACGCGCACGGGCTGCACAGCCCGTACTGGTGGCTCAAGTGCGCCTTCGGCGTCGACAAGGACGGTCAAGAGGCTCCGCTGCCGGTGCGCGCGTACCACAAGCTGCTGGTCTGGGACATCATGAAGAAGCCGCTGGCCACGCGGCTCGCCGAGCAGGCGCTGAACCCGCTGATCGGCAAGAGTTTCGTGGCGTACGCGACCAAGCCCCACGCCTCCCGCGGGACCCAGGCGTGACGGCGCGCGGCCCGCGCCCCGGCCCGCGTACCGAACGGCTGGCGCTGCCGGGCGTCCTCACCGCCGAGGAGGCCCTGCGCACCGTCGAGGGCATCGCCGCCGTCCAGCGCACGGACGGCGCCATACCGTGGTTCCGCGGCCACCACCTCGACCCGTGGGACCACGTCGAGGCGGCGATGGCGCTGGACGCGGCGGGCGAGCACGAGCGCGCCGAGGCCGCGTACCGCTGGCTCGCACGCCACCAGAATGCCGACGGCTCCTGGTACGCCGCCTACCCCGACACCCCGGACGGGGTGGCCGCCGACGCCCCTGCCGACCGCGCCCGCGAGACCAACTTCTGCGCGTACGTCGCCGTCGGCGTCTGGCACCACTATCTGGCCACCGGGGACGACACGTTCCTCGACCGGCTGTGGCCGACCGTCTTCGCCGCCGTCGAGTTCGTGCTGAAGCTCCAGCAGAGCGGCGGCCAGATCGGCTGGCGGCGCAAGGCCGACGACAGCATCGACCCGGACGCCCTGCTCACCGGCTCGTCCTCCATCTACCAGGCCCTGCGCTGCGCGCTCGCCATCGCCGAACACCGCGAGGACCCGCAGCCGGACTGGGAGCTGTCGGCGGGGCTGCTCGGCCACGCGATACGCCACCACCCCGAGCGCTTCCTGGACAAGAACCGCTACTCGATGGACTGGTACTACCCGGTCCTCGCCGGCGCCCTCACCGGCCCCGCCGCCACCTCCCGCATCGACGCGGGCTGGGACCGCTTCGTCGTTCCGGGCCACGGCATCCGCTGCGTCGCGCCCAACCCCTGGGTCACCGGCGGCGAGAGCTGCGAACTCGCCCTGGCGCTGTGGGTGATGGGCGAGTCCGACCGCGCGGTGGAGATCCTGCGCTGGATCCAGCCGCGGCTGCGCGCGGACGACGGGATGTACTGGACGGGGTACGTCTACGAGGACGACGCCATCTGGCCCGAGGAGCGCACCACCTGGACCGCGGGCTCGCTGCTGCTGGCCGTGGCCGCGCTGGGCGGGGACGAGGCGACCACGGCCGTCTTCGGCGGCGAGCACCTGCCGAGGGGGCTGGACTCGGACTGCTGCGCGTAGGCCCTACGGAGCCTCAGCCGCGGCGGATGCGGCCGGCCACGGCGTGGCCGACGAACAGGTAGACCACCGCGGGCAGACCGTAGTTGAGGACCGTCCGCAGCCAGTCCGTGTCCATCGTGAACAGGTCGTGGGACCAGCCCGCGAGCCAGCCCGCCGCGTCGCGGACCACGGTCACGAGGTCATTGGCGGGGTTGGCGCCCAGAAGGGCGAAGAGGATCCACAGACCGAGGATCACGGCGGTGATGTCCGCGACGACCATCACGACGGTCGCCGCCTGGTTGTTTCCGTAGCGATAACTTCGGGACATGACCGGACGTGTTGCCCCGGCGTGCGGCTCCAAACCACTCACGTGTTCAATTCCGCCAGCACTCGCAGCGTCCGTTCGTCCGGCGCGATCACCAGCAGGTCCGTCACCGGGCCCTTGCGCCACAGCTCCAGCCGTTCCGCGAGGCGCCCGCGCGGGCCGATCAGGGACACCTCGTCGGCGAAGGCGTCCGGCACCGCCGCGATCGCCTCGTCGCGGCGGCCCGCGAGGAAGAGTTCCTGCACTCGGCGCGCCTCGTCCTCGTAGCCCATGCGGGCCATCAGATCGGCGTGGAAGTTGCGGGCCGCGTGGCCCATGCCGCCGATGTAGAAACCGAGCATCGCCTTCACCGGCACCAGCCCCTCCGCGATGTCGTCGCACACCCGTGCCTGGGCCATCGGCGCCACCATGAAGCCGTCGGGCGCGTCGGCGAGGACCGCCTCGTACAGCGGAGTCCGCTGCGGCGACCAGTACAGCGGCAGCCAGCCGTCGGCGATGCGCACGGTCTGGGCGATGTTCTTGGGCCCCTCGGCGCCGAGCAGTACCGGGAGGTGGGGGCGGAGCGGATGGACGATGGGCTTGAGGGGCTTGCCGAGGCCGGTGGCGTCCGGCCCGGCGTACGGATGCGCGTGATAGCGCCCGTCGAGCCGTACGGGCCCCTCGCGGCGCAGCACCTGCCGGATGACGTCGACGTACTCCCGGGTGGCGGTGAGCGGGCTCGTGGGGAACGGCCGTCCGTACCAGCCCTCCACGACCTGCGGCCCCGACAGGCCGAGGCCGAGCATCATGCGCCCGCCGGAGAGGTGGTCGAGGGTGAGCGCCTGCATCGCGGTGGCGGTGGGGGTGCGCGCGGCCATCTGCGCGATCGCCGTGCCGAGCTTGATGCGGGAGGTGTGGGCGGCGATCCAGGTGAGCGGGGTGAAGGCGTCCGAGCCCCAGGACTCGGCGGTCCAGACGGAGTGGTAGCCCAGCTCCTCGGCCAGCCGGGCGAGTTCCAGATGGCGGGGGTCGGGGCCGCGGCCCCAATAGCCGAGCGCCAGGCCGAGCCGCATGACAACCCCTCCCTGACGGTAAGTCAGACCGTATGCCGCCTGGACTGTACGGCCGGAGTGCGCACATGGCAACGGCCCCCCGCCCCCGTGGTGGGGGCGAGGGGCCGTGTCAGCTGTGCTGTGTCAGCCGCGCTGTATCCCCGTGGTGTCCTGGAGGACGCCACGCCGCCCGTCCTGCGTCTGCGCGACGAGCGCCTGACCGCGCTGCTCGACCGCCAGGTACCAGGTGCCGGGGGCCAGTTCGGCGATGGTGCTCGACGAACCGTCCTCGGCGTACAGCGGCCGGGCCACCGGCACCGCGAACCAGAACGGCGCGAAGTCGGAGCCGCCCGCCGCCGGGGCCGGGGCCGGCTGGCCCGGCTGACCGCCGAAGGAGGGCTGACCCGGCTGGCCGCCGTGCGGCTGCGGCTGACCGGGCTGGGCGCCGCCCGGGCCCGGGTAGCCGTAGCCCGGCTGCGGGGCCTGCGCACCGTACGGGGCCTGGGCGCCGTACGGGGACGGGGCGGCCGGACCGGCCGCGGGCATCAGCGGCGCCTTGAGGGCCGGGACGCGCGGGGTCGCGATGACCGCCGCGGCGCTGGCGAGCGTCGCCACCAGCGCGAGGATGGCGCCGACACCCGGGCTGCCCTTGTCCGGCGTCACCATCAGCGACCACAGCGAGTCCCAGGCGGCGACCACGACGAAGCCGGAGCCCCACTGGTCGAGGGTGAGCCCGCTGACCTTACGGCTCTCGGGCTGGAACCGCCCGGCGATGACCAGCCCCGCGCCGATCAGCCCGATCAGGAACACCGACGGAAGGACGACCAGGAGCGTGTCCGTGTCCCAGCCATTCGGCATGTCGATGCTGTCGCAGTACGAGGCGCCGCCGCAATCGGCCGAGTAGAAGTCGAGGAAGGAGGCGATGAAGAGCAACACCGCTGCTCCGATCACCACGCCGTCGCCTCGAGTGAGAGAGCGGATGTTCAACGTGAGTCCTTTGTTGTTTTCTCGTGTACGGACGCTGCCGCCAGGCGCGGTGGCGCGAAGGCGTCGGGGGTGGACCCATCGTACGGGGGAAGCTAGCTGATGAGACCGGGGGTGGGGCATCGGTATCCCGGTCGTGACCTCGCGTTCGGTTGTTGGAGACTTACCCGTTCAAGAAGTCCGTAATGCCCTGCGCGATCCCGAGGGCCGCGCGCTCACGCCACTTCGGATCGGTCAGTTCCGCGGCGTCTTTGGAGTCGCGCATATTGCCGCACTCGATGAACACTTTCGGAACGGTGGAGAGATTGAGGCCGCCGAGATCGCCGCGGACATTCAACCCGCTGCCGTCGCCGATGTAGTCGGCGGGCTCACTGCCGGTGGCATCCATGAATTCGCTGCGCACGCGTTCGCCGAGCCGCCGGGAAGGTGCGGCGATCTTCGCGGTGTCGGCGCCGCCGCCGCGCACGGACTTGGGCAGGATGACGTGGAAGCCGCGCTCCCCGGCGGAGGCGCCGCCGTCCGCGTGAACGGACACCACGGCGTCGGCGTGCGCGCTGTTCCCGATGCGCGCGCGCTCGTCCACGCACGGCCCGAACGAGCGGTCGCCGTCCTGCGTGAACTTCACGGTCGCGCCGCGCGCTTCGAGGAGGGCGCGGGCGCGGCGGGTGACGTCGAGCGTGAAGGTCGCCTCGGCGTAGCCGGCGTCGGTGGACGTGCCGGTGGTGTCGCACTCCTTCTCGTCGGTGCCGATATCGACGCGCCGGGCGATCTCGGAGGTGTGATCGCGGTTGTTCGGATTGTGGCCGGGGTCGAGGACGACGACCTTGCCGGTGAGGGGTTCGCCGTCGCTTTCCCTTTTGGGTGACTGCGACGGCTGCGGGGGCAGCGGCGAAGAGGTGGACGAGACGGTCGGGAGGGAGGATGCCGGTGCGCCGCCGCCGTTGTCGTCCTGCCCCAGGTTGTCCCACAGCAGCCAGCCGCCGAGGCCGACGGGTGCTAAGGCGGCGAGTACGAGGGTGAGGGTGCCGCCGCGGCGGCCGGGGGCGGAGAAGAAGCTGCCGTTGGACACGTGGGCGATGGTAGCGGCTGCGGGTCAGGCGAGCGGCGCGGTCCCGGTGCGGCGCAGCACGCGCAGCGAGCGGGTCGCGGAGACCTCGGTGAACGCGCCGGAGGCGAGGGCGCGGCGGTAGATCCGGTACGGGGCCTGCCCGCCGTCGGCCGGGTCGGGGAACACGTCGTGGATGACGAGGAACCCATCGGGCGCGACGTGGGGCGCCCAGCCCTCGTAGTCGGCGGCCGCGTGCGCATCGGTGTGCCCGCCGTCGATGAACACGAGCGCGAGTGGCTTTCCCCACACCGCGGCGACCTGCGGGGACCGCCCGACGGCGGCGATCACGTGGTCTTCGAGGCCCGCGGCGTGCAGGGTGCGCCGGAAGGTGGGCAGCGTGTCCATCCGGCCGACCTCGGGGTCGACGACGTCCGGGTCGTGGTACTCCCAGCCGGGCTGCTGCTCCTCGGAGCCGCGGTGGTGGTCGACGGTGATGGCCACGGTGCCCGCCGAGCGGGCGGCGTCGGCGAGGAGGATCGTCGAACGGCCGCAGTACGTCCCCACTTCGAGCAGGGGCAGCCCCAGCCGTGCGCCGGCGTCGGCGGCGGCCGCGTACAGGGTCAGGCCCTCGTCGGTGGGCATGAAGCCCTTGGCGCGCTCGAAGGCGCTGAGGGTTGCGGTGGCGGGGTGAGTCACGCGGTCATCCTGCCGTAGGGGGGTTGGGGTTTCGCCGCCGGGTGCGGGCCGGCGGGGCCGGGGGTTTCGTTCCCCGGTGCGCCCCGGTGGCCGGTTGTGCCCACCTGTCCCTCCCCCAGCTACCGCTGGGAGGTACCCCCTCCGCGGGACGATTGCCCACAAACCGGCTCGCATCGCGGAGATGCTCCACCATCCAGCCCCCAGGGGCACCTCTCAGCCCCTCCGGCGTAGGAGCGGGGTCCTGGGGCGGTGACGCCCGACGCCCCAGCCTCTCCGGCGTTTGGGGAGCGGGGTCCTGGGGCGGAGATGCCCGACCACCCAGTCTCTCCGGCGTTTGGGGAGCGGGGTCCTGGGGCGGTGACGCCCCATCCCCCAGCCCCTCCGGCGTAGGAGCGGGGTCCTGGGGCGGTGACGCCCCACCGCCCAGCCTCTCCGGCGTTTGGGGAGCGGGGTCCTGGGGCGGAGATGCCCGACCACCCAGCCCCTCCGGCGCTTGAGGAGCGGGGTCCGGGGGCGGAGCCCCGGCGGGGGGTTGGGGGCGGAGCCCCCAACCGGGGGGCCGGGGGCTTGCCCCCGGTTCGGGAAGGGGCGGGGTGGGGAAAGAGAGCCCCCGGCACACACCCGCCCCTGACCTTCCGTCAAGCTAGAACGCGTTCTACTATCCGCCCATGGGCATCGCCGTCACGGAAGACCACGAGGAACTGGCACGCGCGGTGCGAGGGTGGCTGGGCCGCGCGGTGCCACCGGAGGCGGTCCGGAAGGCCCTCGACGCCGCACCCGAGGGCGGCGCCCGGGCCGCACACTGGCCCGGGCTGGCCACACAGGGCCTGCTCGGCCCGCATCTGCCGGAGGAGCGGGGCGGAGGCGGCGGAGGGCTGGTGGACCTCGCCGTCGTCCTGGAGGAGACCGGGCGGGCCCCGCTGCCCGGGCCGTATCTGCCCACCGTGCTGGCCTCCGCCGTACTGCACCGCGCCGGACGCGACGAACTGGTCGCGGGCCTCGTCGACGGCAGCCGCGCCGCCGCCGTCGCGTTCGGCGCCGGGTCGCTCACCGCCGCACCCGGCCCGGACGGCGGGCTGATCCTCGACGGATGCGCGCCGCCCGTCCTGGGCGCGGGGGACGCCGACGTGATCGTCCTCGCCGCAGCGCAGGACGCGGCGACCGTATGGCTGGCCGTCGACACCGCCGCCCTCGCCCTCCGCGTCCACGACAGCGCCGACCCCACCCGCCCGCTCGCCGAGGTACGCGCCTCCGGCGTGGCCGTCCCCGAGGGCCGGGTGCTGGACATCGACCCCGCGCTCGTGACGGACCTGGCGTCCGTCCTGCTCGCCGCCGAGGCGTGCGGCACCGCGGGCTGGGCGCTGGACACGGCGGTCGGGCACGCCCGGGTGCGGGAGCAGTTCGGGCGGCCGATCGGGCAGTTCCAGGCCGTGAAGCACTTGTGCGCCGACATGCTCGTCCGCGTCGAGCAGGCCCGCGCCCTCACGTGGGACGCGGCCCGGGCAGCCGACGAGCCCCCCGCCGTACGTGGCCTCACCGCCGCGCTCGCCGCCGCCACCGCGCTCGACGCCGCGTACGGCTGCGCCAAGGACTGCATCCAGATCCTCGGCGGCCTCGGCTTCACCTGGGAACACGACGCCCACCTCCATCTGCGTCGCGCGACGGCGGCCCGTGCGCTGCTCGGTACCAGTTCGCACCACCGCTTACGCGCCGCCCGCTTCGCCGCCACCGGCGCCCGCCGCGAACTGCGGCTCGACCTCCCGCCCGAGGCCGAGACCCACCGCCGCGGCGCCCGTGCCGCCATCGCGACGGCGCGCGGGCTGGACCCGCGTGCCGCCCGGCGCGTGCTGGCGCCCACCGGGTATGCCGCACCCCATCTGCCACCCCCGTACGGCCTCGGCGCGAGCCCCCTGCATCAGCTCGCCATCGCGCGCGAGCTGCGCGACGCCGGCGTGGTGCTCAGCGATCTGGGCGTCGCCACCTGGGTGGTGCCCTCGCTCATCGCGTACGGCACGGACGCCCAGCGCGAGCGCTTCCTGCTGCCGACGCTCCGCGGCGAATTGCGCTGGTGCCAGCTGTTCTCGGAGCCCGACGCGGGCTCCGACCTCGCCGCCTTGCGCACCCGGGCCGAACGGGCGGCGGAGGGCTGGTGGCGGGTGAACGGGCAGAAGGTGTGGACGTCGGGGGCCCGGACGGCGGACTACGGCATCCTGCTGGCCCGTACGAACCCCACGGCACCCAAGCACAAGGGGCTCGGCTACTTCCTGGTCGACATGAAGCGGACGGCCGGGATCACCATCCGCCCGCTGCGGGAGATCACCGGGGAATCCCTCTTCAACGAGGTGTACCTGGACGATGTGCTGCTCCCGCCGGACGCGGTGGTCGGCGAGGTGGACGCGGGCTGGGCGGTCGCCCGCAACACCCTCGGCAACGAACGCGTCCACATGGCCGACCAGCTGACCTTCGACACCGGCCTGGAGGCGCTGATCGCTCACGTTCCGGACACCGGTCCGGAGCGTGAGCGGGTCGGCGGGCTCATGGCCGAGGCCCACGCGCTCGCCTGCATCGGGCTGCGCACCACCCTGCGCCAGGTGTCCGGGGTGGAGCCGGGTGCGGGCGCGAGCGTCCGCAAGCTCGTCCAGACCGCCCACCAGCAGAAGGTCGCCGAACTCGCCCTGGAACTGCTGGGGCCCGGCGGCGCGGTGTGCGAGGGCGCGGGGGAGCGGGCGCTGCACGGCTTCCTGATGTCGCGCTGTCTGACCATCGCGGGCGGTACGACCCAGGTACAGTTGAACGTCGTCGCGGAACGGCTGCTCGGCCTGCCCCGCGACCCGGCGCCGACCGGATAGAGCGACCGGTTGGAGCGACCGGACAGAGTCGTCCGCCGGTGGTCCTAGGACCGGCGCCGACCGCAAATTGCGCAGAAATGCCGATGCGTTGGGTCCGTGCGGAATGCAAGCATCACCGCCATGCCCACCCCGACTCCCCCTCCGCCTGCCCCTTCCTCCGCAGCCGCCTCCGCCACGCGCCCGCCGCGCGCCTCGCCGCCGGTCTGGGCGGTGCTGCTGGCCGCCTGCTCCGGACAGTTCGTTGTCGTCCTCGACATATCGGTGGTCAACGTCGCCCTGCCGTCCATGCGCGCGGACCTGGGGCTCGGCGAGACCGCGTTGCAGTGGGTGGTCAACGCCTACGCGCTGACCTTCGCCGGGTTCCTGCTGCTCGGCGGCCGCGCGGCCGACCTCTTCGGGCGCAAGCGGGTCTTCCTCACCGGGCTCGGGCTGTTCACCGCCGCCAGCCTGGCCGGTGGCGTCGCCCAGCAACCCTGGCAACTGGTCGCGGCCCGCGCCCTCCAGGGCCTCGGCGCGGCCGTGCTCTCACCGGCCACGCTCACCATCCTCACCACCGCCTTCCCGCACGGCGCGGCCCGCACCCGCGCCATCGGCACCTGGACGGCGGTCGGCGCGGGCGGGGGAGCGGCGGGCGGGCTGGTCGGCGGGGTGCTCACCGAGTACCTGTCCTGGCGCTGGGTGCTGCTGGTCAACGTGCCGGTGGGCGTCGTGGTGCTGACTCTCGCGGTGCTGTGGCTGACCGAGGGCCGCTCCGGGGTGGCGCGACGGCTCGACGTCCCGGGCGCGGTGCTGGTCACGGCGGGCGTGGGGGCGCTCGCGTACGGCATCGTGCAGACCGAGCCGTACGGCTGGGGCGCCGCCGCCTCGCTCGGGTCGCTGCTCGCCGGGCTGGCGCTGCTCGCGGTCTTCGTGGCCGTGGAGGCGCGTACGGAGGAACCGCTGATGCCGCTGCGGCTCTTCCGGATCCGGGCGGTCACGGCGGCGAACGCGGTGATGGTGGTGTGCGGCGGCGGCATGTTCGCCATGTGGTACTTCATGTCGCTCTACTTGCAGAACGTGTTGCACTACAGCCCGGTCAAGGCCGGTCTCGCCTTCCTTCCGCACAGCTTGTCGATCGTCTTCGGCTCGAAGCTCGCGCCCCGGTTGATGGCCCGGCTGGACGGCAAGCTGCTGGCGCTCGCCGGCGGTTCGCTGGCCGTCGTCGGCTACGCGTGGCAGAGCCGGATGGACGCGGACGGCACCTACGTCGGTACGGTGCTGGGCCCCGCGATCATCATGTCGCTCGGGTCCGGGCTGATGATGACCCCGCTCGCCGCCTCCGCCACCTCGGGTGCGGGCCCGTCCGAGGCCGGGCTGGTGTCGGGGCTGGTCAACACCTCGCGGCAGATCGGTGGTGCGCTCGGCCTGACCGTACTGGCGACCGTCGCGGCCGAGCGGATCGCGGCCCGCGGCGGGGGCGGGCCGGAGGCGCTGGCGGCCGGGTACGGCCATGCGTTCGTCGTGGCCACGGGGATCATCGCGACCGCGGTGGTGCTGATGGCCGTGGCCCTGCCGCGTACGCCCGCCGCGAGCCCTACGGGTTCATAGCCAGCCGTTCTGGCGGGCGGCGCGGACCGCCTCCATGCGGTTACGGGTCTGGGTCTTGCCGATCGCCGAGGAGAGGTAGTTGCGCACGGTGGCGGGGGAGAGGTGCACCTTGGCCGCGATGTCGGCCACCGTGGCGCCGTCCACCGCCGCCGACAGCACGTCGCGCTCGCGCTGGGTGAGCGGGTTGGGGCCCGCGCTGAGCGCGGCCGCGGCCAGGCCCGGGTCGATCACCCGCTCACCCGCCAGCACCCGGCGGATCGCCACCGCCAGCTCCTCCACCGGCCCGTCCTTGACCAGGAACCCGGCGGCCCCCGCCTCCATCGCCCGGCGCAGATAGCCGGGGCGGCCGAAGGTGGTGAGGATCAGCACCTGGCAGCCCGGCAGCGCACGGCGCAGCTCGGCGGCCGCGTCCAGCCCGCTGCGGCCCGGCAGTTCGATGTCCAGCAGCGCGACATCGGGTTCGGCCTCCAGCGCGCGCGGCACGATCTCGTCGCCGTCGCCGACCTGCGCGACGATCTCGAAGTCCTCCTCCAGGCCGAGCAGCAGGGCCAGTGCGCCCCGCATCATTCCCTGGTCCTCGGCGAGCAGCAGCTTGATCACGCCGTACGGACCCCCTTGGTGGTCTCCATCGGATCCTCCGCCTCCGTATCCACCGGCAGTTCGGCGACGAGCCGGAAGCCCCGGCGCCCGTCGGGGCCGGACTCCAGCGAACCGCCCGCCGCGGCCAGCCGCTCGGCCAGCCCCTTGAGGCCCGTACCGCCGATCGCGCCACGCCCTGGTTCGCGGGCCGGACGGGAGCCTACGCCGTGCCCGTTGTCGGTGATCACCAGCCGTACCCGGTCGACGCCCCCGCGGACGTCGATCTCGCAGCGGTCCGCACCGCTGTGCCGCACCACATTGGTGACGCCCTCCCGCACCACCCAGCCCAGCAGCGCCTCCGCCTGGGGTGACAGCGGCGGTCCGGAGCGGTGGACGCCGGCCTCGATGCCGGAGGCGTCGAGCACCGAGCGGGCCCGGTCCAGCTCGGTGTCCAGGCTGCCCTCGCGATAGCCGGTGACGGCCTCGCGGATCTCGGTCAGGGCCTGGCGGCCCACCGCCTCGATGTCCGCGGCCTGGCCCAGCGCGGCCTCCAGATCGCGCGGGGCCAGGCGGCGCACGGCCTCCGCCTTGACCACGACGACCGACAGGGTGTGCCCGAGGAGGTCGTGCAGATCGCGGGAGAAGCGCAGCCGCTCCTTCTCCACCGTCGTACGGGCCAGCTCCTGGCGGGTCGCGCGAAGCTGGGCGACGGTCTCGAAGAGGGACAGGACGGCCGCCGTCACCAGGCCGGACAGGACGGTGCCGTATCCGACCGTGAACGAGTCCGAGGCCCCGCCGCGCAGGCTCGCGATGATTCCGGCGGAAACGGCGAAGCCGAGGATGACGGGCCCCAGTTGCCTGCGCTGCCGCAGCACGATCCCGGTGGCCAGGGACAGCAGCGGAAAGCACAGCAGCCAGTTCCCGGCGTAGCCGATGCCCAGGGCGAGGGTGACCGCGGCCAGCCCGGCGAGGGCCAGGACCGGGGTACGGGTGAGGCGGCGCCGCGGGTCGAGGCCGGCGTAGACGGTGGTGACATAGAGGGCCACGAAGGCCACCAGACCGAGGCCACCGAGCCAGGGCAGCGGCGCCTTGCCCTCGACGAGGTGCTTGACGTCCGAAGTGAGCATGAACAGCCAGGGCAGGAAGGCCATGCGGCCCGGCGGCTTGAGCCGCTCGATTTGCGCGGCGGTCGCGTACATGGATCCGACCTTATGGAAGTCGGCGTGAACGGGGCAGATGCGGATGTCGGGGAATGGCCATGACATTTGTCCCGGGTGCGGTGACGAACGGCCCCTTCAGGGCCGCACGCATGGAAACTGACGACCCGTCAGCAGTCTTCCCCCTCCAGGGGGATTGGGCTATACATGGGTGCCATCGGCTAGAACGCGTTCTAAACGCGGCGCGGCCCTGCCGACCAGTGACGACCCCGGCGCGGCCGACGGTGCGGACGGGCGGGCCGGGGTCTTCCCGCCCCTCCCGCCAAGGAGTGCTGTCGCCCTATGCCCATCGATGCCGCCGCGGCCGTCTCGGCCGAGCCCCGGACCGCCGCCCTCGCCTGGGGACACAAGGACATCCAGCTCTACCACCTGGGCATCGGCGCCGGAATCCCCGCCACCGACCCCGATGAGCTGCGTTACACCCTGGAGAGCGAGCTGCACGTCCTGCCCAGTTTCGCCACCGTCGCCGGCGGCCGGATGGCGCTCGCCGGGGGGCTGAACGGGCCGGGGATCGACGTCGACCTCGCGGCCGTCCTGCACGGCGGCCAGACCGTCGAGCTGCACCGGCCGATCCCGGTGACCGGGGACGCCACCCAGACGTCCCGGGTCGCGGCGGTGTACGACAAGGGCAAGGCCGCGGTCATCGTCCTGCGCACCGAGGCGGCCGACGCGGACGGCCCGCTGTGGACCTGCGACAGCCGCATCTTCGTCCGCGGCGAGGGCGGCTTCGGCGGCGAGCGCGGCCCCTCCGAGCGGCTGGAGACCCCCGACCGCGAGCCCGACCGCACGGTGGAGCGGGCCACCCGGGAGGATCAGGCGCTGCTCTACCGGCTCTCCGGGGACTGGAACCCGTTGCACGCCGACCCCGGGTTCGCCAAGCTCGCGGGGTTCGAGAAGCCGATCCTGCACGGGCTGTGCTCGTACGGCATGGTCCTCAAGGCGGTCGTGGACACCGAGCTGGGCGGCGACGTCGCCCGGGTGCACTCGTACACCACGCGCTTCGCCGGGGTGGTGTACCCGGGCGAGACCCTGCGCATCCGGATGTGGCGGGAGGGCGAGGGGCGCGTCCAGGTGACGGCGAGCGCCGTCGAGCGGGACGACGCGCCCGTCCTCGGTGACACGGTCGTCGCATACGCCGAGCACTCCTGAGCCGGACGAATCCACGAACCACTCACCCTGAGGAGCCGCTGTGCGCGCAGCCGTACTGCACGAGACGGGACAGGACAAGCTCGAAGTCCTCGACGACATCGAGGCGGTGGGCTTCGGCCCCGGCAAGGTCCGGCTGCGCATGCGGGCCACCGGGCTGTGCCACTCCGACCTCTCCGCGATGAGCGGCGTCCTGCCGCAGCCCGTGCCGTTCGTCCCCGGCCACGAGGGCGCGGGCGAGGTCGTGGACGTCGGCGACGGGGTGACCGGGCTGAGCCCCGGCGACCGGGTGCTGGTGTGCTGGCTGCCCGCGTGCGGCAGCTGTCCGTCCTGCAAGCGCGGTCAGAGCCAGCTGTGTCTGTCCGGGTTCATGAACGCCGGAACGGCCAACTTCAAGCGCGCGGGCGACGGCGCCGACCAGGTCTTCGGCATGGCCGGAACCGGCACCTTCGCCGAGGAGGTCGTCCTCCCGGCGTCCTGCGCCGTGCCGATCCCCGACGACCTCCCGTACGACATCGCCGCCCTCATCGGCTGCGGCGTCACCACCGGACTCGGCGCGGCCCTCAACACGGCGCGGGTGGAGGCCGGTTCGTCGGTCGCCGTCATCGGCTGCGGCGGGGTAGGCATCAGCGTGGTGCAGGGCGCCCGGGCGGCGGGCGCGGCCCACACCGTCGCCGTCGACCCCGTCACCTCGCGGCGCGAGGCGGCGCTGCGCTTCGGCGCCACCGAGGCGGTCGCCCCGGAGGGGCTCGACGACGCCAAGAACAGCGTCACGGCGGGCGAGGGCTTCGACTACGTCTTCGAGGTCGTCGGCACGTCCGCCACCGCGCGCCGCGCGTACGAGACCACGCGGCGCGGCGGCACGCTGTGCGTCGTCGGGGCGGGCGCGGTGGACGACTTCCTCCAACTCAGCATGTTCGAGCTGTTCTTCGACGAGAAGCGGATCCTGCCGTCCCTGTACGGCGGGGGCGATGTGCTGCGCTCGTACGAACGGACCATCGCGCTGTGGCGGGCGGGCCGCATCGACCTCGACGGGCTCATCACCCACCGGGTGCGGCTCGGCGAGATCAACGACGCGCTCGACCAGATGCGGACGGGGGAGGCGCTGCGCACATGCATCGAGATCTGAAGCGCCCGCTGGCCGGGAAGACCGCGATCGTCACCGGCGCCGGGCGCGGTCTCGGCCGCGCCGAGGCGCTGGAGCTGGGCCGGCTGGGCGCCGCCGTCGTCGTCAACGACTACGGGCAGGGCGGCCGCGACGGCTCGGGCGAGGCATCCTCCGGCCCCGCCGAGGAGGTGGCCGAGGAGATCCGCGCGGCGGGCGGCCGGGCCACGGCCCACGTGGGCGACGTGGCCGACTTCGACGCGGCGCGCGAACTGGTGCGGCTCGCGGTCGACGCGTACGGCGCGCTGGACATCCTGGTCAACAACGCGGGCATCCTCCGCGACCGGATGGTCTTCTCGATGACCGAGGACGAATGGGACTCGGTCATCCGCGTCCATCTCAAGGGCCACTTCAACACCATCCGCTTCGCCGCCGCGCACTGGCGGACACGCTCCAAGGCCACCGGGGGCGGGCCGGTGCACGGCCGCATCGTGAACACCTCGTCCGAGGCGTTCCTCGCCGGATCGCCCGGCCAGCCCAACTACGCGGCCGCGAAGGGCGGCATCGTCGGCCTGACCCTCTCCACGGCGGGCGCGCTCGCCAAGTACGGCGTGACGGCCAACGTCATCTGCCCGAGGGCGCGCACCCGGATGACCGAGGACGTCTTCCCCGACGCCGGTTTCGCGGCGGACGGCCGCCCCGACCCGCTGTCCCCGGAGCATGTGGCCCCGCTCGTCGGCTACCTCGCCTCCCCGCAGGCGACGGGGGTGAACGGCCAGGTGTTCGTGGTCCACGGGGGCATGGTGGCGATCGTCGAACGGCCGCGGGTGGCCGCGAAGTTGGACGCGACGGGGGACGTCTTCGGCTTCGAGGAGCTGGACGGCCTGCTCACGCCGTACTTCGGCGAGCGGCGCGGGGAGGGGTTCGCGGCGCTGGAGGTGCTGAGCCTGAAGCGGGGGTGAAACGACGCCGGGGTAAACGACGCCGGGGTGAACGACGCCGGGGTGAACGACGCCCACGCCTCCCTTTCCCGCAGCCGTGAACGACTGCTGCGGGAGAGGGAGGGGTGGGGTGTTGCGCGTTCCCGACCGCCTACGAGGCTTTCTCGCTCGGTCGGCGGTGGCGGCCGTGCGCCGGAGCCTGCGGCTCCTCGGACGCGGCCTGCTGCCCCCGGTGCTTGCCCTGGCTTGCTGTGGCATCGGCCTCGGCAGCCTCTTGCGGGCGCGCCTGGGGCATGTCGGTTCGGGCTTCGGACATGTGGGAAGTCACCCCGGTAAGTTCGCTCCGTACTCTGCGCGAGGGGCCCGCCACAACGTCGATACGCGCTGCCAACCGGCTACGCCAGCCCCAGCGACCGAGTCTAACCAGAGCGATGATCGCGAACCCAGCGGGGTGGCCGGGGCTCCGGTGACCTGGCGAGAGGCGCCTGCTGGAGCGGTACGGGCCGCGGGGCGACCACGGTCAGCTCGGATTCCTGGCCGGTCTCCTGCTCGACCCCGGGCCAGCACCCCGTCCCCACCCACGGCTCAACCCCGGACTCCACCGCTGAGACGCCGATCCCCGAGCCCAGGCCCGCGCCCGCGCCCATGCCCAGGCGCGCCCCCGCATCCAAGCCCGCGTCCGCGCCTGGCCCCGCACCCGCGCCCGCGCCTGGACCCGCGCCCGCGCCCGCGCGCGCACCGGGCGTAGCGCCCCCGCCCGCGGGCAAGCCCGTGCCCGAGTCGGTGCCTCTGCCCAAGCTCAGGCCCGCGCCCGGCCCCCCGTGGGTGCCCGTGCCTGCACCCGGAGCCGTGCCCGCGCCCAGGCTTGCACTCGCGCTCCCGCTCATGCCCGCGCCCGGGGCCGTGCCCATGCCCGCGCTCGCGCCCCTGCGCGCACCCAGTTCCGTGCTCCTGCCCAAGCTCAGGCCCGCGCCCGCGGCAGGGCTTGCACCCGCACCCGCACCCGGGTCCGTGTCCGCCCCAAGGGGCGTGCCCCTGCCCAAGTTCAAGCCCGCGCTCAGCCCCGGGTCCGTACCCGCGCCCGACACCAAGCGCGCTCCCACGCTCAAGCCCGCACTGGGGTCCGTGCCCGCGCCCCTGCCCGCGCTCAAGCGCACGCCTGCGCCCTGGGCGTGGCCCACCTCGATGTTCCCGCCCGAGCGCACACCCGCGCCCGGGCCCGCGTCCGCGCGCAATCCGCCGCCGCCCGGGCCCGGGTCCGCATCCGGCGCCGTGCCCGTACCCCACCCCAACCGCGGGTCCGTGCCCGCCCGCACGCCCGCCCCCGCTCCCGCGTGCGTGACCGTCTCCGAGGCCGCGCCCCCGCCGCTCACCTGCCGCCAGGGCGTGATCCCCGATGTCTCCGCCGGGCGGGCGGCCGGGCGGGCGGCCGGGCGGGCGACCCGGCGGATCACTCGGGGGGCGGCGGCCGACGGTGGCGCCGCGGACTCCGGCAGCCACACCCGCGCCAGCCCGCACGGCACCTGCCGCGTCGCGTACGGCAGCCACAGCTCACCGTCCCGGCTCCACAGACCGGCCCCGGCCAGCCAGCCATCCGGCGCCGAGAACTGGCGCAACCGCCGCTCGGACGGCCGCCATACGCCCACCCAGGGGCGCCCGCCCGCAGCGGCGTCGATGCGGAAGGCCACCGCGCACGCCTCCGGCGTCAGCATCTGCCCCGGCTGGATCGCGAAGGGGGCGGCCGTCGCCTGGGCGGGCGGGCGGAGGCAGTCCGGGAAGCGGACCGGGAGGGTGCTGCCCAGGACGCCCCAGCCCAGCCGCTCGTCGCCGGGCGCGTCGGACCGTACGAGCAGCAGACCGCTGTCGGGGTCGGCGAGCAGCAGGCGGTCGTTGCTGCGCTCGGTGATCTGCAGCAGTGGGCTGGTCTCGCCGCCGCGCCCTAGGTCGACCACGATGGTCTTCGTGCGGCCCTCCAACTCCCGGTCGAGCGCGAGCAGCCGCCCCATGCGGTCCAGCCAGGCGCCGCCCGTGCAGCGCCCGGGCACCTCGGCCAGGTGCTGGAGGCCGCGGGCGCCGCCGTGGATCAGCCAGACGGAGGTGGAGCGGGGGCCGCGCCCCAGCGCGTACGCGCAGGTGCCGCCGGGCGCGGGCGGCAGCAGCGAGACGTCGGCGCGGTCGATGCCGCCGAGCACCCGCTCGCCCGTCCCCGGGCCGGTGGGGTAGAGCAGCGAGAAGGCGTGGTGCCCGGCCACCCGGCGGTGGATCAGCACCTGCCCGTCGGACAGCGGCAGCACGTCGCTGTCCGGCTCCTCGGGCTGGGTGCCCGGCAGCGGCACGGCGTACGGCTCGGGCCCGTCGAGCGTCCAGCGCTCGGGGAACCAGCAGCCGGTGTCGCCGCTGAGCGCGAGCCGGGCGCCGTACGAACGGTCCGGGGCGATGGTGAAATCCGTGGACCTTTCTCGTGGCCGGGCGCTGACTCCCGTGATGAGGGTGGAGTCGAAGGCACAGGCGGTCATCGTTCAGTCACCTCCGGCCACTGAACGTAGATTTCGTACCCCCTCCCGGTGGCCGATAAGAGGTCGGCTCCACCCTTACGTGTGGCTGTTGACTGATTTGCCTGAGAGGTCACGCATGAATGTGCTGTAAGTGACGGATCCGCGGTGCGATTAAAGTAAGGCACACCTAAGTGCCTCACCAGCCCGAGTGCCCACCTCTGATCCTGGAGCGCAAGATGTCCGTACACCGCCGCGGCAGCGCCGCCCTCGCCCTCGCCCTGGCAGGCGCCCTCTCCCTCGCCGCCTGCGGCAAGTCCGACAGCGGCAAGGACGGCGCCAAGGGCAACGGCGGCGGCGGGAAGTCCGTCGCGCAGGGCGGCAAGGACTTCGGCAAGGCCGCCGAGCAGACCGCGAAGATGGGCACCGACGCGAAGCCCGGCCAGTTCCCGCGCACCATCACGCAGGCCATGGGGAAGACGGAGATCAAGAGCAAGCCGAAGCGGGTCGTGGTGCTCGACGTCGGCGAGCTGGACAACGTCGTCTCGCTCGGCATCAAGCCCGTCGGCTACGCGCCCTCCGAGGGCGACCAGGCCATACCCGGCTACCTCAAGAAGGAGGCCGGGAACCCGAAGAACGTCGGCACCATCAACAACCTCAACCTCGAGGCCATCAACGCCCTCCACCCCGATCTGATCCTGGGCAGCAAGCTGCGCGCCGAGCCGCTGTACGACGAGTTGAAGCAGATCGCCCCGACCGTCTTCTCCATCCGCCCCGGCTTCACCTGGAAGGAGAACTACCTCCTCAACGCGGCGGCCCTCGACCGCACCACCGACGCCAAGCGCAACCTCGACGCGTACGAGACGAAGGCGAAGAAGCTGGGCGAGGACATCGGCCCGAAGAAGCCGACCGTCACCATGCTGCGCTTCATGCCGGAGTTCACCCGGCTCTACGCCAAGGCGTCCTTCATCGGCACGATCCTCCAGGACGTCGGCCTGCCCCGGCCCAAGAACCAGCAGGTCGACGACCTGGCCACGGAGATAGGCCCGGAGCGGATCAAGGAGGCCGACGCCGACTGGATCTTCACCGGGGTCTACGGCGACCCCAAGGCCACCAAGCGGGACCAGGCGGAGTCCAATCCGCTGTGGAAGAAGCTCGAGGCGGTCAAGGCGGGCCACGCCAAGAACGTCAAGGACGAGACCTGGTACCTGGGCCTCGGCGTCACCGCCGCCGACCGGGTGCTGGACGACCTCCGCGGCTACCTGGTTCGCTGATCCCCCTTCAGGCCGGTCATGCTTCAGGCCGGTCATGGAGCGGCCGTCGCGCTGGGTGAAGGCCGGGGCAAGGCTTCCTGGTGATCTGGGAGGTAGCCTTGCCCCGTGCCCGCTCTCACCGATGTCCTCGCCGTCCTCGACGCCCTCTGGCCGCCCGAGCGGGCGGAGCAGTGGGACGCCGTCGGGACGGTCTGCGGGGACCCCGATGCCCAGGTCAGCCGCGTCCTGTTCGCCGTCGACCCCGTCCAGGAGGTCGCCGACGAGGCGGTGGCGCTCGGCGCCGATCTGCTGATCACTCACCACCCGCTCTATCTGCGGGGCACGACCACGGTCGCCGCCTCCACCTTCAAGGGGCGGGTGGTGCACACCCTGATCCGATCCGACATCGCGCTGCACGTCGCGCACACCAACGCCGACCGCGCCGACCCCGGCGTCTCCGACGCCCTCGCCGGCGCGCTCGACCTGCGGACCGTCCGCCCGCTGGTGCCGGACCCGGCCGACCCCACCGGACGCCAGGGGCTCGGCCGGATCTGCGAACTCGACCGCCCCGAGACGCTGCGCGAGTTCACCGAGCGCGCCGCCGCCCGGCTGCCCGCCACCGCGCAGGGCATCCGCGCCTCGGGCGACCCGGACCGTACGATCCGTACCGTCGCCGTCTGCGGCGGCTCCGGGGACGGCCTGTTCGCGGAGGCGCGTGCGGCCGGGGTCGACGCCTACCTCACCGCCGACCTGCGCCACCACCCGGCCTCCGAGGCGCGCGAACAGAGCGACCTCGCGCTGGTGGACGCCGCGCACTGGGCCACCGAATGGCCGTGGACCGAGCAGGCCGCGGCGCAGCTCGACGAGATCTCCGACCGGCACGGCTGGGACCTGCGCACCCATGTCTCCCGTAAGGTGACCGACCCCTGGACGGCCCACGCCGCTGCCGCCGCCCCGTTCCGGGCCTTCGTGCCCGACCCCGCCTCGGCTTCACTCGCCTAGGTCCCTTCCGTCCCCTACAACCACCTCTGGAGCCCCCCGCTGAACGCCGCGCCCGCAGACCAGATCCGCCTGCTCGACGTCCAGGGCCTCGACGTACGGCTCTCGCAGCTCGCGCACAAGCGCAGGACGCTGCCCGAGCACGCCGAACTCGACACCTTGAACGCCGACCACACCCAGCTGCGCGACCTCCTCGTCGCGTCCCAGACCGAGGAGAGCGACACCGCCCGCGAGCAGAAGAAGGCGGAGCAGGACGTGGACCAGGTGCGCCAGCGCGCCGACCGCGACCAGAAGCGTCTCGACTCCGGGGCCGTCACCTCGCCCAAGGACCTGGAGAACCTCCAGCACGAGATCGCCTCCCTCGCCCGCCGCCAGAGCGACCTGGAGGACGTCGTCCTGGAGGTCATGGAGCGCCGGGAGTCCGCCCAGGAGCGGGCCACCGAGCTGGCGGGCCGGGTGGAGTCCCTCCAGGCCAAGATCGCCGACGCCACGGCGCGGCGCGACGCGGCGGCCGAGGAGATCGACACCGAGATCGCGACCATCACCAAGGAGCGCGAGGTCATCGCCGGGACCATCCCCGCCGATCTCCTCAAGCTCTACGACAAGCTGCGCGAGCAGCAGGGCGGCGTCGGCGCCGCCCGGCTCTACCAGCGGCGCTGCGACGGCTGCCGCCAGGAGCTGGCCATCACCGAGCTGAACGAGGTCCGGTCGGCGGCCCCCGACACCGTGGTGCGGTGCGAGAACTGCCGCCGGATCCTGGTTCGTACGCCCGAGTCGGGGCTCTAGGCCGCATGGCGCGGCGTCGCTTCATCGTCGAGGCCGACGGCGGCTCCCGGGGCAACCCGGGGCCCGCCGGCTACGGCGCGGTCGTCCTGGACGCCGTGACCGGCGAACCGCTCGCCGAGGTCGCCGAGTACATCGGCACCGCGACCAACAACGTCGCCGAGTACAAGGGCCTGATCGCCGGCCTGCGGGCCGCCCACGCCCTCGACCCGGAGGCGGACGTCCAGGTGCGGATGGACTCCAAGCTGGTCATCGAGCAGATGTCCGGCCGCTGGAAGATCAAGCACCCGGACATGCGGCCGCTCGCCGCCGAGGCCAAGGGGCTGCTGCCGCCCGGCCAGGTGACGTACGGCTGGATCCCGCGCGAGAAGAACAAGCACGCGGACCGGCTCGCCAACGAGGCCATGGACGCGGGCAAGCGGGGCGAACAGTGGCAGCCGAAGGTGCCGCCGGGCGGCACCCTCGCGACGGCCGCCCCCGAGGCCCCCGCCGACGACGCCCTCGCCACGGCGGCCCCCGCCGCCCCTGCCGTGGGCTGGGGCTCCGCCGACCTCGGCGCGCCGACCACGTTCGTCCTGCTCCGGCACGGCGAGACGCCGCTCACCCCGGAGAAGCGCTTCTCCGGCAGCGGCGGCACCGACCCCGGCCTCTCCGACATCGGCCGCCGCCAGGCCGACCTGGTCGCGGCGTCACTCGCCGCGCGCGGCACCATCCAGGCCATCGTCACCTCGCCCCTGAAGCGCTGCCGCGAGACGGCCGACGCGGTGGCCGCCCGCCTCGGGCTCGACGTCCGCGTCGACGACGGGCTGCGCGAGACGGACTTCGGCGCCTGGGAGGGCCTGACCTTCGCCGAGGTGCGCGACCGCTACCCGGACGACCTCGACACCTGGCTCGCCTCCGCCAAGGCCGCCCCCACGGGCGGCGGCGAGTCCTTCGCCACGGTCGCCCGCCGCGTCGCCGCCTCCCGCGACAAGCTGATCGCCCGCTACGCGGGCCGCACGGTGCTCCTCGTCACCCACGTCACCCCGATCAAGACCCTGGCCCGCCTGGCCCTCGGCGCCCCGCCGGAGTCCCTGTTCCGCATGGAACTCTCGGCGGCGTCCCTGACGGCGGTGGCCTACTACGCCGACGGCAACGCCTCCGTCCGCCTCCTGAACGACACGTCCCACCTGCGGTAGGGGGCCCGCGCCTTCACCGCAGCGCTGCCGCCTCCCGGGCCAGGGACTCGACGCGCGCCCAGTCGCCCGCCGCCACCGCGTCCGCCGGCAGCATCCATGTGCCGCCCACGCAGCCCACGTTGGGGAGCGCGAGATAACCGGGGGCGCGGGCCGCGTTGACGCCGCCGGTGGGGCAGAAGCGGGCGTCCGGGAGCGGGGAGGCGAGGGAGCCGAGGTAGGCCGTACCGCCGGCCGCCTCCGCCGGGAAGAACTTCATCTCGGTCACCCCGCGCTCCAGCAGCGCCACGACCTCCGACGTCGTCGAGACCCCCGGGAGCGATGGAATTCCCGAGTCCCGCATGGCGCCCAGCAGCCGGTCCGTCCACCCCGGGCTGACCAGGAAGCGGGACCCGGCCGCGACGGCGGTGTCCACGTGGCCGGGGTTCAGCACCGTGCCCGCGCCGACGATCGCCTCCGGCACCTCCGCCGCGATCGCCCGGATGGCGTCGGCGGCGGCCGGGGTGCGGAAGGTGACCTCGATCGCGGGCAGACCGCCCGCGACCAGGGCGCGGGCCATCGGCACCGCGTCGGCCGCGTCGTCGATCACGACGACGGGGATGACGGGGGCGAGGTCGAGCAGGGAGGGGGAGGGCGCGGTGTCAGTCACGGGACCATTCTGCGGGTGCGTGGCACGACCCGCAACGCTCGTTGCGGGATATGCAATGACGCACGCTGTGTGGGTGTCGGCCGGGGCTGTTCGGTCACCCGCCGCCGCAGCCGGCGCCGATGTGCCAGGCCCCCCTGCCCCGGGCCCGCCGCCGCGCCCCGGCACTGCCGGTGCGCCTCCCGGCGGTGCCGGGGCGTGACCGCGCGGTGGTCCCGCGCCTCACGAGCGCTACAGCTCGGTCACCACCACGTCCAGCGCCCACGGCCGGCCCGCCCGCTCCGGAGCCGTCGCCTCCACCACGTACCCGAACCCCCGCAGCGCCTCCACCAGCTCCCCGGGGCCGCCCGGTTCGGCCCCGGACGTCAGCAGGTCGCGCACCATCCGGCCCTTCGTCGCCTTGTTGAAGTGGCTCACCACGGACCGCTTCTCCACCCCGTCCACGATCTTCGACTGCAGCACCCGCACCGTCGCCGTGCGCTCCGCGACCTCCCCCTTCGGCTTCCACGCCGTCGTGTACGCCGACGACCGCAGGTCGAGGACCAGGCCGTTCCCGGCGGCCTCAGGGAGGACGGTGGCCATCGGCGTACGCCAGAAGGCGCCGAGCGCGCCGAGGCCCGGCAGCTTGACGCCCATCGAGCAGCGGTACGACGGGATGCGGTCGTCGATCCGTACGGCGCCCCACAGCCCCGAGAAGACCAGCAGCGAGCGTTCGGCGCGGCGCCGGGCTGGGGCGGGGAGGGAGGCGAGGCCGAGCGCGTCGTACAGCACGCCGGTGTAGATCTCCCCGGCGGGCCGGGTCCCGGCCGACCGGAGCGCCGCGTTCTTGGCGACCTCGCCGCGCAGCCCCGCGCTGAGCCCCAGCACCTCGGCCGCCTTCGCCTCGTCGCCCGAGCACAGCGTGACCAGCTCGTCCAGGACCCGGGCCCGGGCCTCGCCCAGCCCCGGCAGCGACAGCGATCCCAGGTCCAGCGGGGACCGGGAGCCTCCCGTGGCCTTTCCCTCGGACGGCGGCAGCAGGACGAGCACGGTCTCTCCTCGAAAGCGTCGGCGTTACGGCACCGGGGCGGTGCCGGTGGCCCCACCCCGGCCCCGCAGCCTACGGCCTACGCGCCCGCCTCCCGCAGCCACACCGTGGTGTACGGCGGTAGCCCGTCGTCCGCCAGGGGCCCGCTGCTCAGCACCGCCTCGCCCACGGCGGGCAGCGGTACGGCGGACGCCGACAGGTTGGTGACGCTGTGCCAGCCGCCGGCCCGGCGGAAGTGCAGCACCCCGGCGCTCAGCTCCGCGACCGAGCCCAGCCACTCCACCGTCTCGTCCGTTCGCAGCAGCGCCCGCCGCAGCCGCAGCGCCTCCCGGTACAGCTCCAGCGTCGAACCGGCCTGCCCGTCCTGCGCCTCGACCGACAACTCCCCGAACCCTCGCGGCTGCGGAAGCCACGCGCCGCCCGCGCCGAAGCCGTACGACGGGCCGGTGCGCGTCCACGGCAGCGGCACCCGGCAGCCGTCGCGGCCCTTGACCCGGTGGCCGCTGCGCTCCCAGGTCGGGTCCTGGAGTACGTCCACGGGCAGGTCGGCGACCTCCGGAAGCCCCAGCTCCTCGCCCTGGTAGAGATACGACGAACCGGGCAGGGCCAGCATCAGCAGCGTCGCCGCACGGGCCCGCCGCAGCCCCAGCGCGAGGTCGATCTCCGGGTCCCGGCCGTCGGCCAGCAGCCAGGCGTCCCGGCCCGCGCCCGTCAGGTCGTCCGGGAGGGCGAACCGGCTGCGGTGCCGGATCACATCGTGGTTGGAGAGCACCCAGGTGGCCGAGGCGCCCGCCTCCCGGGCGGCGGACAGCGCGCCGTCGATGACGGAGTGCAGGGCGGGGGCATGGAGCGGGGCACCCAGGAAGTCGAAGTTGAACGCCTGCCCCAGCTCGTCCGCCCGGGCGTACGACACCCGGCGGGAGTTGCGCACCCACGCCTCGGCGACGGCGATCCGCGGCGGGTCGTACGCGTTGAACACCGTGCGCCACTCGCGGAAGATCCCGTGCACCTCGTCGCGGTCCCACAGCGGATGGCTGCCGTCCTCCGGCAGGTCCTCCGGCTCGTAACCGGGCACGTCCCCGATGTCGCGCAGCGGCTCGGCCAGGTCCTTGGCCAGCCCGTGCGCGACATCCACCCGGAAACCGGCCACGCCCCGGTCGGACCAGAAGCGCAGCGTGGTGAGGAAGTCGGCGCGCACCTCGGGGTGGTCCCAGTTGAGATCGGGCTGCTCGGGGGCGAAGAGATGCAGGTACCACTGCCCGTCGGGCACCCGCGTCCACGCGGGCCCGCCGAAGCACGAGACCCAGTCGGTGGGCGGCAGCCCCCCACCCGGCCCCCGCCCCTCGCGGAAGACGTACCGCTCGCGGGCCGCATCGCCGGGCTCCGCCCGCAGGGCCTCCTGGAACCACTCATGCTCATCCGAGGTGTGGTTGGGGACGATGTCCACCATCACCTTGAGCCCGAGCCGGTCCGCCTCCGCGACCAGCCGGTCGAAGTCCTCGAGGGTGCCGAGCCGCGGATCGACGTCGCGGTAGTCGGCCACGTCATAGCCGCCGTCGGCGAGCGCGGACGGATAGAAGGGGCTCAGCCAGACGGCGTCCACGCCGAGCCCGGCGAGGTACGGCAGCCGGCTGGTCACCCCGGGCAGATCGCCGATGCCGTCGCCGTCGGAGTCGGCGAAGCTGCGGGGATAGACCTGGTAGACGACGGCCTGCCGCCACCAATCGCTGTTCACGGGGTCGTCGCTCACGGTGTCCTCGCGGTGGTGGGGTGTGCGGTACGCGGCCCAGCCGTCCAGGCAGTCTCCCCGGCCGCGGCGCGGTCTGTCGAGAGGGCAAGATCGCCCGCCGGAGCCGCCCCGGCGTGCGGGCTTCTGTGCCACGATCGAATGAGGAACACTCTTTCCGCCGGGCGCCGCCCCTCCCCCTGCCTACGCTGGCGAAATGGCGCGCGAAATGCCCTCCTCCCACGCGGAAGTGGTGCTCGAGGGGTTCCTGGAGCTGGAGACACCGGAAGGCTTCCGGGTCGAGCTGATCGACGACGAGAGGCAACAAGGGGCTCAAGGTCCCGCGTGGCGGGCTCTGCGTTCGCAACCATGTGATCCCTGACGGCACCTTCGCCCCCAGGGAGCTCCGGCTGTTCCGGGGCGCCGAGTCCTGGATGCCCTGCGAGGGCGTGTCCATGGTCGTCGAGGTCACTTCGACCAAACCGGACCGGGACCGCAAGGCCAAGCGCCACTGCTACGCCCGCGGCGGCATCCCCCTCTACCTCCTCATCGACCGGGACAACAGCGACGTGACGCTCTTCAGCGACCCGGAGGGCGCCGACTACCGCCAGCACGTCACGGTCCCCTTCGGCAAGCAGCTCGACCTGCCCGCTCCGTTCTCCTTCTCGCTGGAGACGACGGACTTCGTCTGAGCCGCCCCACCAGGCCCGGTACCATGGTCACTACGGCGGACGAGCCGGCCGGGCGGTCGCGTCGGGGTCCTTCGGGGTCCCGCCGAGGAACGTCCGGGCTCCACACGGCAGGGTGGTGGCTAACGGCCACCCGGGGTGACCCGCGGGACAGTGCCACAGAAAACAGACCGCCGGGGCCGCAAGGCGCCCGGTAAGGGTGAAACGGTGGTGTAAGAGACCACCAGTGCCCAGGGTGACCTGGGCAGCTAGGTAAACCCCACCCGGAGCAAGGTCAAGAGGAGCCACCGCAAGGCGGCTCTGCGCGGATGATCGAGGGCTGCCCGCCCGAGTCCGCGGGTAGACCGCACGAGGCCGGCGGCAACGTCGGCCCTAGATGGATGGCCGCCTCCTCGCGGGCCGCAAGGCCCACGAGAGACAGAACCCGGCGTACAGGCCGACTCGTCCGCCGCCAAAGGCCCTGGCCAGCGAAAACGCTGGTCAAGGGCCCTTTTCTTGTGCCGCGCGGTTACGTAAGTAGCCCCGAGCGTAGCCATGGCCAGTGGGCCGGAGATGGGCGGTGGCTGGACCTCGCCTGGGGATTCGTGTGATCGCCTTCGACCGCGTGCTGACGACGGCCGTCGACTCGCCACAGCGGTGACCGTCTCGCATGCCTCCCGACCCGCTGGCTTCTCCGGCGCCTGGCGACCTCGGAACGATGCGCGCACTCCGGGAACAAGGAATCCATCACGTCGCTGCACAAGGCAAGAACGAGGCCGCACAGCGATTTCACACCCCCTACCGTCGATGCTGGCAGAAACTCGAGGTGACACCATGACTGAAGCACCCACCCGTGAAGTCACCCGGCCGATCAGTCGAGTTCCCCCGGACGAGGCGACTCGCGAATCTTTCGGTGAAGAGATTTCAGCAGTCCCTGGCCGAGTTCGGGGAGACTCAGCTGGCGGAGATTCGGAGTCATCGCCAGTATCCCGCCGACCTCGAACAAGGCGTCTCACCACCGATCGGTGACGGCGAGACCGTGGAAGCGTCCAAGAGCGAGATGATCGAGGGCCTCATCAACCGGCTTCGCCCAGAAATCACCCCGCTCAGCGTGGACATTCACCCAGGCAGTCACGTAGTCGCCGCCCCGTACGACTTCAGCTGGCACACGGGCCTTGGGCTTGGCCTGTCACACCTCGACGGACACATGGCGCTCCTCGGGGGCGACCAGGCTTCCGGTGACGGCTTCGGCTTCCTCCTCACGGCTCAGACGGACGTGTCTGTGGCGGTCACCCCGCAGGGGGCTTATTCGCATTCGGTCGGCGTCCGGGACAGACCTATGGAGTATGGGTCTATCTCTGGAACGTGTGCGCCAACACCGCCGGGACACCTTTCCTCTGCGCCCAAACCGGCAAGGTCCCGCTCCTGACCATTGACGCCGGGCCGCCGATCATCGTGCATTGACGGTGCCGCCCCAAAGCGTGACCGGAGGATGCGGCGTCGAACCACTTCTCCCACTGGGCGGCCTGCTCGTCGCCGTGTCCGTCGGCGGATCATAAGCCGGTCGTCTGCCGCTCTCTGGTCTTGTCCTAGGCTGCCCGCATGATCCGCGCTGTGGCCCTCGATGTCGGCGAGACCCTGATCCGGGACGACCGTGGATGGGCTGCCTGGGCCGACTGGCTGGGCATTCCCCGGCACACCCTCTCGGCCCTCGTCGGCGCGGTCGTTGCTCAAGCCCGTGACAATGCAGAAGCCCTACGGCTCATCCGGCCAGACATCGACATCGCTGCTGAGCGAGCCGCCATGGAGGCCGTCGGCCGAGGTGAACGACTGGATGAGGTTGATCTCTATCCGGATGTACGCCCAGCCCTCGCCGCGCTCCGCGAGACGGGCGCTCGGGTCGTGATCGCGGGGAATCAGACCGCGCGGGCCGGCGCATTGTTGCGGGATCTCGACCTACCGATCGACGGGATTGCCACCTCCGGAGAGTGGGGTGTCGCCAAGCCCGACCCCCGTTTCTTCGCCCGTGTCCTGGAGCTCACGGGGACCGCCCCCGGCGAGACGGTGTATGTGGGGGACCACCCCGCCAACGACACCCACCCAGCGAAAGCAGCGGGTCTGCGTGCCGCGCACCTGCGTCGCGGGCCATGGGGCTATCTCTGGTCAGGCACAGCCGAGGCAGCCGATGCCGACTGGCAGATCGACTCGTTGCACGATCTCGTGCCACTCGCTGCTGGATGACGGCGAGCGGACCCGCTGTTGCAGTTCCGCTCGCTACCGTTCGGAGTGAACACACCGAACGGAGCAGCAGTATGCCCACAGCAGAAGCACGCGCCTTCGGAAGCCGCCTGGCCTACCACCGCCTCGTCGCACGCATGACGCAGCAGGAACTCGCCGACGCGGCTGATGTCCACGTCGGCACCGTCCGGAAGATCGAGCGCGGCGCTCGGGGCGCCGGCGAGGGCGTCGTGGAGGCGCTGGCTGCTGCGCTCGGAATCGACATGTCCCGCCTGCTGGGGAGCCGGGACCGGGCCGACGCCCGGGTCCATGCCGCCATGCCGACCCTGTCGGCGGTCATCGCCGCGTACGACGTACCGGACGACGGGCCGGCCCGCCCACTGGCCGGCCTGCGGACAGCGGCAGACGAGGCTGTGACCTGGCGTCTCGCGGCTCAATACGTCCGGATCGCCCGTCAGGTGCCTGCGCTCATCGGCGAGCTGCTCCGGGCGTTCCACCTCGCCCCGGAGGAGGAGCGAGCAGAGACTGCTGGTCTGCTGGTCGCTGCCGTACGAACGGCGGACGCTGTGGCGTACAAGTACGGCTCCCGAGACCTGTCTGCCCGCCTCGTGGATCTGATGAGGTGGGCAGTGCCGCACACACAAGACCCCCTGCTTGAGGCAGCCGTAGCCTACGTTCGCACCGAGACGTTCCTCGCCGCCCGCGCGTTCGCCCGGGGACTGCACGCGTTACAGACCGCGATCGACGCCACTCCCGCCAGCCGCGATGATGCGGGGATCGCCGCCCTCGGCTCCCTGCACATGCGGGCGGCTGTGATCGCGGGGCGCGCCGGTCTAGTGGAGGCTGCCGACCATCACCTCGTGGAAGCTCGGCGCTTGGGGGACGCCGTACCTGAAGGCATCTACCGGGGCACGGCCTTCGGGCCCGACAGTGTCCGCATCCACGAGGTATCTCTCGCCGTCAGTCTCGGGGGCGATCACGTCCACCGGGCCCTCACCGTCGCCGCTGAGTGGGCGCCGCCGCGGGATTTGCCTGCCGAACGCCGGAGCGGGTTCTACATCGAGACGGCCCGTGCCCAACTGTGGTCCGGGCTGGCGCGCGATGCGTTGGAGTCGCTGAAGGCGGCCCGTCGCATCGTTCCGCAGCACACTCGTCGGGCGGGGTCATCGCGGACTACGGCCTGATGTACTGGTTCATCCCCTCGGGCCACGCCCAGTACTGGGGGCGTCTCCACAAGGGCATCCACGCTCTTGGTGCGCACGGCGCTGAGGTCACCTACCTCGGCGTTCCGCCTGCGGACTGGATGGAGGGTCCGCGCTTGCACTGGCGGATTCCGGCGAGCCCTGACAGGGGCCTGACGACCGACCCCCACCTGCTGCGCCTGGCCATGGCCCGGGCGGTCGCCGCCGAGGAGGCGGTGGACCGGTGACGATCCAGATCTGCGCTCGCTGTCAGCGGCCGACGGGCAGGCCGGTCGTCGTCGCGATCGGGTACGGCGCGAGTGCCGGTGGTGGCGTCGTCTACGCCTGCCCGGGCGAATGCGCCGCGAGCTTCCCGAAGCAGCGCGACCCGTTCGAGCAGACCTCCCCGGCCCGCGATGTTCACGTCAGGGGGCAGCGATGACGGCCCGCCCGAGCCGACGGCATGGAGTCGGTTCGGGGCCGGCGCGGACGGGGTCGGCCGTGGAGAGCGGCCTTCGGACACGTCAGATGGTGGGGTCCTGGTAGCTGAAGCCGCTCCAGGAGGTGGTGCCGCCGAGGGTGGCGACCGTGATGGTGATGTTGTCGGCGGCGGTGTGGGGTGGGGCGATGGTGGTGACCGTGGTGTCGGAGACGACGGTGAAGGGAGCGGGAACGCCGTCGAAGGTGACCTGGTGCGTGGTGGCCAGGCCGGTGCCCGTGAGGGTGACTTCGGTGCCCCCGGCGGTGCGTCCGGTGGTGGGGACCGCACCGGACACGGTGGGTCCGGCTACGTAGGTGAAGGTGAGACCGCCCGCGGTTCCGCCGGGAGTGACGACGGTGACCGGTACGGGGCCGGGGGCGGAGGCGCTGGGGACCGTGACGGTGATCGCGGTGTCGGTGACGGACTGGATGACGGCCTGACGGGAGCCGAAGCGCACGGCCGTGGCGCCGGAGAGGTTGACTCCGGTGATGACCGCGGTGCCTCCGCCGCCCACGGGACCCATGGCGGGTCCTGCCCCTCCGTAGGGGTTGCTGGTGGTGCTGATGCCGGACAGCAGCGGGGCGGGGCGGTAGACGAAGGTGCCGAAACCGGCGGTGCCACCGGGGGTGGTGACCGTGACCGGGACCGCGCCCGTTCCGGGCGGGGTTCTGACGGTGACCGAGGTCGCGGTGTTGGAGAGGATCGTGGCCGCGGTGCCGCCGAAGTGCACCGCGGTGGCCGGAGCGAGGTTGTGGCCGCGGATGGTCACGATGGTCCCGCCCGCGGTGGTGCCCTGACCAGGCATCAGGGCCAGTGCGATCACGCTGACGGTGTTGTCGGCGCTGTTGGTGACGTACAGGCGGGTCGAGTCGGGGGAGACCGCGACGCCGATCGGGCTGTTGCCCACCGGGATGCTGTCGACGGCGGTGTTGGTGGCGGTGTCGATCACCGTGACGGTGTCGGCGTTGAGGTCGGCCACGTAGACCGCGGTCCCGTCCGGGCTCATGGCCACCACACGAGGGCCGTCGCCCGCGGGGATGGAGGCGGTCACCGTGTTGGTCGCGGTGTCGATCACCTTGACGGCGTTCTCCCCGGCGACGCTGACGTAGGCGCGGGTGCCGTCCGGGGTGAGGGCGACGAGGATGGGCACGTCACCGGTGAGGATGCTCGCGCTGACGGTGTTGGTGGCGGTGTCGATCACGGCCACGGTGCCGTCGCCGGCGTTGGGCACGTAGACCCGGGTGCCGTCCGGGGTGACCGCTGCCCCGGTCGGAAGGCTGAGACCGGTGACGGTGGTGGTGACCGCGTTCGTGGCGGTGTCGATGACGCCGACGAAACCGGCGGTCTGGCACGTGACGTAGGCGCGGGTGCCGTCCGGTGTGAACGCGGCCTGGACGGGTCCGGCACCGACCGGGATGGTCGTCGTGAGGACGTTGGTGGCGGTGTCGATCACACCGACGCTGCCGGCGTTGAACAGGGGCACATACGCGCGGGTGCCGTCCGGCGAGACGGACAGCAGGCTCGGTCCACCGGGTGCGGCGATGGTCAGCGTGACGGTGTTCGTGGCGGTGTCGATGACGCTGATGTCGTTCGAGCCCTGGTTGGAGACGTACGCCCGTGCCCCGTCCGGGGTCAGCGTCACGCCCAACGGCGAGCTGCCGACCGGGATGGTGGCAACGGACGGCGTCAGCAGCAGGGTGCTTCGCCGTGCGACGGCGTCGGTCGCCGACAGGGTCCGGGAATCGGCCAAGAGCAACATGATGGGGTCCTCTCCGAGGGCAAAACTGCCGGGAAGTCCGGCCCCGGGCGAAGAACGCGAGCCCAGGGCACCCCGCCGGTTCTCCTGCTCACAGTGATGCACAGCGTCGAACGGGTGACAATCGCCGACCGGGCGACATCAACCGGACAGCCGAGCGCACGATGCTCCCCCGTGCCGTTCCCGTGGACCGTCGTCGGGCGCCGTCGTGCCGGGGCGGATTGTGTGCGCCGCTCCTCCGCGATGCGCCCTGTCGACACCTCCACGCCGCCAACTGCGGCTTCAGGCGGCCAGCCGGTCCGCCGCCTGGTAAGGGGTCAGGCCGTGGGCGACATGGTGCAGGGCGCTCTCGCGGGCCGTCCTTCTCGGTGGACTGGCCGCGGGTGATCTGGCGGTGCGTTCCCGGCAGGGTCTGGAGCACGGCTGTCAGAGCTGGGCGGTGAGGAAGAGGGAGCTGACGGGGGTGCCAAGTCCCGCCGCCTGCACGCGCTGCGGGCCCGGCTGGCCGGGGTGGAGGCGGACTGGGCGGCGGGCCGGGTGCGGGTGGTGCGTGGCGGGAAGAAACTCGCGCGCCTGCGCCCCCACCTGGACCAGGCCGGACTGAGCGAGCAGGCGTGGCGGCCGCGCTCCTGGTCCACGAGACCGGCCGCGGCCGCACCGTGCTGGCCACGTACCCGCTGGAACACATGGCGGCGCGCACCGCCCGCGCCAACCCCGAGCAGACGCACCGCCTGTACGCGGCCCTCGCCGACCTCGCCGGTGCGCCCCGCCCGGTGACCGTCGACACCCCGTACGTCGGGGCCGATGTGCTGGTGCACGAGGACGGGCGGCGGTTCGTATGGCTGGTCAGCCAGTCGGCGGAGCCGCTGACGGTACGCCCGGCGGCGGACGGGGAGCCGCGCGACCTCGCGACGGGCGAACCGGTCGCGGAGGTCGCGCTGGACGCGTACGGCGTACGGGTCCTGGAGCTGATCCCGGCCGGCTGACCCGGGCCGCACCGGCGACGGGGTCGTTAACATCGGTGCCGGATCCAACCGCGAAGGCTGTGAGGTGCGTCATGCGGATCGGGGAGCTGGCCAGGCGTACCGGGGTGAGCGAGCGGTCCCTGCGCTACTACGAGGAGCAGGGGTTGCTGACCGCGGAGCGCACCCCCGGCGGCCACCGCGACTACTCCGAGGGCGCGGTCGACCGCGTGGTCCGCATCCAGGAGCTGTACGCGGCCGGGCTGTGCAGCTCCAAGATCGCCAAGCTGCTGCCATGCGTGCGGGACGCGGACGGCGGCCCCTCCGCCACCGCCGACGCCCGGCTGGTCACCGACCTCCTGGCGGAGCGTGACCGCATCGACCGGATGATCGGGGATCTCCAGCGCTCCCGGGCGACCCTGGGCGAGGTCATCGACGCGGCCGTGGCCCCCGCGACGCCCCGCCCGGAGTCGCCGCCCCAGGGCTGACCAGGTCAGTCGAGGCAGAACTCGTTGCCCTCGGGGTCGGCCATCACGATGTGCCCGGTGCCGAGCGGGGGAGCGGGCTCATGGCGCTCCAGCCGGGTGGCGCCATGGGAGACGAGGCGGGCGGCCTCCGCCTCCAGGGCCGCCATCCGCGCGTCGCCCCGAAGCCCGGGGGCGGCCCGTACGTCGAGGTGGACGCGGTTCTTGGCCCGCTTGCCCTCCGGCACCCGCTGGAAGAACACCCGCGGCCCGGAGCCGTTGGGGGAGAGCAGCGCGAAGGCGTCGTTGCGCCGCTCGGGCGGCACGCCCATCGCCTCCAGCGCCTGGTCCCATGAGTCGAAGCCCTCGGGCGGGTCCTGCACCCTGTATCCCATGGCCTCGGCCCAGAACGCGGCCAGCGCGGCCGGGTCGGCGCAGTCGAAGGTGATCTGAACGTCGCGGGCCATGTCAGCTCGCCTCCCGTCGGGTCCGGTGGGTGTGCAGATGGAGATCGCGGAGCAGACACACCTCGGACAGATGGTGGATCATCTCGCGGTTGATGTGCAGCACGAGCGCCGCCATCGGAAGATCGGCGTACGGTCCCTCCGCCGTCCCGCAGGGGCGGGCGAGCCCGTCTTCGCCGAGGGATTCGACCCCGGCCTGCCAGGTGGCGTACTCCGCGTCGAGCTGAGCCAGCGCCTCGGTCGCGGTCGCGGCGTACGGATACGACTGGTAGTCGGTGGGCGTGCGGCCGAAGTGCGAGGCGTTGCGCATCGCGAGGACGCCGACGATCACGTGCCCGAGGCGCCAGGAGATCGTCGAGAACGGCGGCGGGTCGGGCTCCGGCATCGCGAAGTCGATGGTCATCGCGCCGGATCCGGCCTGCACCGGGGCGGTGCCGGTGCCGCGCGGGCGCACGTTCCAGCAGTCGGGCACCGGCTCCCAGAAGTACTCGTCGTCGGTGAGTCCGTCGAGCCGGTCGCGCAGCTGATGGGTCCAGTGCCAGGCGAGCTGGTCTCGCAGCAGGGGGTTCCACGTCTGGTCGGTCATGAGCGCAGCCTGGCGCAGATAGCGGACAGGATCGTTCCGCGATCGGTGGAAGGATGAGCGCATGACCGTCGAGGGGACGACCGAACGGGTGCTGCGGCTGCTGGCGCTGCTCCAGCGGCGGACGTCGTGGACCGCCGCCGAAATCGCCGCCGAGCTGCGCGTCACCGACCGCTCGGTGCGCCGCGACGTGGAGCGGCTGCGCGCGCTCGGCTACCCCGTCCACGCGACGGCGGGCGTCGGCGGCGGCTACCGGCTCGGCGCGGGCACCCGGCTGCCGCCGCTGCTCCTCGACGACGAGGAGGCGATCGCGACGGCGGTGTCCCTGCGGCTGGCGTCGGGCGGCACGGTCGCCGGGGCGGGCGAGGCGGCGCTGCGGGCGCTCGCCAAGCTCGACCAGGTGATGCCGCCCCGGCTGCGCGCCGAGGTACGGGCGGTGCACGGCGCCACCGAGACCCTGGTCGGCCCCGGCGTGGAGATCGACGCGGAGCTGCTGGTGACCCTCGCGCGGGCCTGCCGCGACGCCGTGCGGGTGCGGTTCCGGTACGCCACCCGCGGCGGCGACGAGCGCGAGCGCACGGTCGAGCCGGTACGGATGGTCACCACCGGCCGCCGCTGGTACCTGATGGCCTGGGACATCGACCGCGACGACTGGCGCACCTTCCGGCTGGACCGGATGCGCGAGGTGGCGGCGACGACGTGGCGCTTCCGGCCGAGGGAGCACCCGGACCCGGTGGCCTACGTACAGCGGTCGGTGACCGGGGCGCCGTACCGGTACGTCGCCCGGGTGCGGCTGCACGCCCCGCCCGACCGGGTGCGGGAGCTGGTGCCGCCCCAGGTGGGCCGCGTCGAGGACGACCGCGACGGGTGGTGTGTGCTCGTCGCGGGCGGCGACGACCTGGACTGGCTCGCCGTCCACATGGCCAGGCTGGGCTTCGAGGCGGAGGTGCTGGAGCCCCCGGAGCTGCGCGAGGCCGCCGCCCGCCTCGCCCGCCGCATCGCGGCGATGGCCGAGCCGGGCTGAGGACCTGCGACCGTACGGCACTTTTCGAGGGGGATTCACAGATCCGTTCGACTACGCTCACTGGCGACTACGTTGAAAAGCTTCTCGTTCCGCCCCGTTCGAAGAGGACGATGGATTGACAGTCGACAGCATCGCGGGCCCCGAAGCCCAGTGGCAGACCTCCCGAGCGAAGGCGCTGTGCTATCGCGGACCGCGTTACGTCACCGGTGCGGACCTCGTCCGTATCGCCCGCACCCTGGCCCTTGAGCCGTGGCACTTCACGCAGACCGCGCCGGCCGCCGCCAACGATCCGACCGGGGTGGTGCTGGACAACGCGCGGCGCCGGGTGAACGTCCGGGTGGCCAACGCCGCCCACGGCTGCGTCTTCCACATACGCACCCTGGAGGGAACCGGCCGCTGCGGTCTTGGCGAACTCGCGCCCGTGTCCTGCCGCATGTTCCCCTCGCTGCCCGGCGGGAAGGCCGAGCGCACGGGCGGGCCCGGACACCGGCTCGACGAGGAGGAACTGGCCGAGGCGGAGCGCCAGTGGACCGCCGACCGCGACCACTGGTTCGAGCTGGTCGCCCGCTGGAACGAGTTGGCCGGCAAGGCCGAAACCCCGCCGGACGTCGAGGACTTCCAGCGCTATCTGCTGGAGGCGCAGGCCGCGCGCGAGGCCGGTACGCCCTGGCCCGAGGACGTGGTCGCGTGAACGGCGGCGGAGCGAACCTGGCGGGCTGCGCCGACTGCGGGGGCAGGTGCTGCCGGGAGTACAACGTCCATGTGACCATCGCCGACGTCCGCAGGCTGGCGTCCGGAATGGCCGTCCACCCCAGGGAGTTCGTCTACCTGAAGGAGGGCAAGGAGGAGGACAACAGCGACTTCCGCTTCCGGCCCGGCGGTCCGCTGTACGACCTCCACCTCCGGCACCGGCCGGATACCAAGGGGTGCGTGTTCCTGATGGAGATCGCCCCCGGCAAGGCCCGGTGCGGCGCGTACGTCCACCGGCCCATGGTGTGCGCCACCTTCCCGGCCGCGCTCGACCAGGGCTCGGTGGGCATCCGTGCGAAGACCCTGTGCGGCGGCCCGGACTCCTGGAACCTCGCCACCATGGACCTGACCACCTACCGGCGCGACATCATGCGCAACCGGGCGGCCTGGCGCGAGCACCTGGACCTGGTGGAGCGGTGGAACGCCAGGGTCGACGCCGGTGAGCGGGGGCTGACGCACGAGGACTTGTACGAGTTCATCCTGGCCACCGCCCCCGGGGAGGACACGGAGGCCGTCTCCGCGAAGACGGCCTCCTCGTAGCGGCGGCGCCGATCAGCCGGCGGGTTGCGCGGAACCCGCCGGAAGGTCGTCGGGCAGCAGCAGCCGCAGGTCCTCCAGGCCGGGCGCGGCCATGGTGCCGATGCGCCGGGCCTGCCGCGTCATCATCGCCTCCAGCAGCTGGCGGGCGGTGCGCGCGTTGCCGAAGGAACGGTCGCGCGGGATGAGGTCCACGTAGGCGCGCAGCGCCGCCAGGGTGTCCTCGGGGCAGTCGTAGCCGGAGGTGGCCGCGTAACCGCGCATGATGGTGACCAGCTCCTCCGAGTCGTAGTGCTCGAACTCGACGGTGCGGCTGAAGCGCGAGGCCAGACCGGGGTTGGAGGCCAGGAAGCGGCGCATCTCCTCGGTGTATCCGGCGGCGATGACCACGACCTCGTCGCGGTGGTCCTCCATGAGCTTCAGCAGGGTGTCGACGGCCTCCTGGCCGAAGTCCGAACCCGAGCCCTCCGGGGTGAGGGTGTACGCCTCGTCGATGAACAGCACCCCGCCGAAGGCGCGCTCGAACACCTCCTTGGTGAGCTGCGCGGTGTGTCCCACGTAGCGGCCGACCAGATCGGCGCGGGCCACTTCCACCAGCTGACCGGTGTTCAGCACACCGAGGGAGTGCAGCAGGTCCGCGTAGAGCCGGGCGACGGTGGTCTTACCGGTGCCGGGCGGGCCGGAGAAGATCAGGTGGTGGCTGATCTTCGGGGTGGGCAGGCCCGCGGCCTGCCGCTGCCGGGTGGCCTCCAGCAGATTGACCAGGTCGGTCACCTCGCGCTTGACCGCGCCCAGGCCGACCATCGCGTCCAGCTCGGCCAGCAGGTCCTTGGAGTTACGGGGGCTGTCCGCGCCGCTGACGGACGCGTCGTCGGCGACGTCCTCGGGCAGCAGCAGCGTGAGGTCCGCCTCGGCCGGGTTCGCCATCGACCCCAGACGGAACGCCTGCCGGTCCACCATCTCCTCGAACACCCGGCGCGCCGCGCGGCCGTTGCCGAACGTGGAGTCGCGCGGCATCCGCTCGTAGAGGCGGCCGAGGGCGCCCAGGGTGCTCGGGTCGAGTTCGTACCGGTGGGCCCCGCACATGGACTCGGTGATGGTGACCAGCTCGTCCACCGAGTAGTTGGCGAACTCGATGGTGCGGGTGAACCGGGAGGCCAGGCCGGGGTTGGAGCCGAGGAAGGTGCTCATCTGGTCGGTGTATCCGGCGGCGATGACGACCACGTCGTCGCGGTGATCCTCCATGAGCTTCAGCAGGGTGTCGATGGCCTCCTGGCCGAAGTCGGCACCGGAGCCCTTGCCGTCGGAGAGCAGGGTGTACGCCTCGTCGATGAACAGCACACCGCCCAAGGCCTCGTTGAACGCCTCGGTGGTCTTGATGGCCGTACCGCCGATGATCTGGGCGACGAGGTCGGCCCGGGAGACCTCCACCAGATGGCCGGAGCGCAGCACACCGAGGTCGGCGAGGATGCCGCCGTAGAGCCGGGCGACGGTGGTCTTGCCGGTGCCGGGCGGGCCGGAGAACACCAGGTGGCGGCTCATCGGCGGGGCGGGCATGCCGAGGCTGGCGCGGCGCTGGGCGAGCTGGTTGAGGTTGATCAGGGTGCGGACCTGGTGCTTGACGTCGGCCAGGCCGATGAGCGACTCCAGCTCCTCCAGCGGGCCCTCCGGCGCCTTCCCCGCGCCGCCCGGGGCCGTCTCGGCGCCGGTTCCGCCGGCGGTCTCGCCCCAGGCGTCCTCGGCGGCGTTGCCGCTGCTGTCCAGCCCCTCGACGGTGAGCCGGTCGCTGGGCCGGGACTGCTTGAGCCCCGCGCCACGGTTGTCCCGGGTGGTGCAGCCGGTGAGGGTGACCTTCTCGGCGCTGTCGACCCGGATGCCGTCGCCGGTGCTGCCGGTGATCTGGCAGGCCTCCAGCGTGGCCCGGGCGCCCTCGGCGACCAGGACGCCGTGCGCGCCGGACTCGGCCAGGTGGAGGCGGTGTGCGGTCAACTCGCCGCCGCCCTCCACGTGCAGGGCCGAGGTGACACTGGAGCGGACCTCGCAGTCGCTGAGGGTGCCGCGGCCCCCGGAGCCGACCACGATCCCGGCCAGGGTGGTCCCGCGCACCGCGCAGTCGCGGATGTCGGGGGCACCGCCGTCGGATATGCGGATACCGGCGCCCTCCGCGTTCTCGACCGTGCACACCTCCAGCCGTCCTCGGCCGTCCTCGGCCACCTCCAGGCCGTGGCCGCGGGCGTCGGCCACCCGCGCCCGGCTCAGCAGAGGGTTGGCGTTGGTACGGATGGAGATGCCGACGCCGGCGGCGTCGGCCACCTCAAGCCGGTCGAACTCCGCCGAGGACCCCTCGGCCAGCAGCACGGACGCGGTCCTGTCGGCGCAGTCGCGCACGGTGGTGCCGGTGAGCAGTGGCGCGCTGTTGCCGATGACCCGGATCGCGGGGGCGGTCGCGGTGTCGAACGCGCAGTCCTGGAAGGTGCCCCGGGAGCGCTCGGTGACGGCGAGTCCGTTGCCCTTGGTGCGGGAGGTGACACAGCGCAGCAGCTCGGGGTCGGCACCGGAGGAGAGGACGATGCCGGGGCCGGAGGTGTCGGTGACCGTGACCTCTTCGAGGGTGGGCCGGGAGCTGCTGGTGATGTAGACGCCGACCGAGGTGTCGTGCACCCGTGCGCGCAATACGTGCGTGGAGCACTTGCCCTCCAGCGCGATGGCGGGCTTCTCGGTGGCGGTGACGTCGCAGTCCTCCACCCGGCCCTGCGCCTCGCCGTTGGCCAGGATGCCGTTGCCCTGGGCGTCGCGGACCCGGCAGCCGCGCACGGTGGTGCGGGCCTGCTCGCCGAGGACGATGGCGGAGGTGCCCAGGTGCTCGAAGACGGAGTCGGCGACCACGCTGCCGGTGGGCGCGGTGTCCACCACCCCGGCGCCCTCGGGGTTGGAGATCCGGCAGTCCCGGATGGCCACCGAGCCGTTCTCGCGGGCGAGGACGGCCGTCCAGCCCGAACCCACGACGGTGCAGCCGTCCATGGCCACCTGGCCCCGGGGCGCGTCCACCACGGGCAGGTCCTCGTTGCCGCCGCGCAGGGTCAGGTCCGTGAGCATCACCGCGTCCGCGACGAGCACCACGGCGGTGCCACGGGGCGGGCAGATCTCCACGCTGCCGCGCTCCCCGTCACCGGCGATGGTGATACGCGTGCGGACCGTGAGGTTTTCGCGGTAACGGCCGGGCCGGACGCGTATCACCGCTCCCGTGCGCGCCTTCTCCAGGGCCTCGCCGATCGTCCGGAAGCCCTCCGGCTGGTCCGGACCGACCGTGAGCAACTGCCGTGACACGCTGGGACCTCCTCGTTGTGATGCCGCTGCCGACCCTCGGTGCCCGAAGCCCGGGCCTGCTGGAAACCTGGGAGGGGGAGGGACGAGCACGCGGGGAAAGGCTACGGGAACCGCGGCGCCGTCATCCAGGTGCCTTTGGCGCCGGTCCGCGGGACCGGCCGCGAACCCGCTCCCGGGTCGGAGCACGGCAGTTGGTACCCGGGGAACGTTACCGCCTGGTGGTGTCCTGCGCGTATCGTGCGCGCCATGCGACGTGCTCGTTCTCCTCGCCGTACGGCGGCACGGGCGGTGGCCGCCGCCCTGTTGACCACGGTCCCCCTGGCCGCCCAGGCTCCCCCCGCCACCGCGGATTCCGTCGAACTGCCCGCCATCCCGGCCGTCCTGGCCCCCGACAAGCCGTGTACCAAGGCGTCCGGCGAGACGGCCCGCGACGAGCCGTGGACGCGGCAGGCGCTGGGCCTGAGCCGCGGCTGGCAGCTGGCGGACGGCCACGGCGTGACCGTAGGGGTGGTGGACACCGGTGTGGGGACGGACATCCCCGCCCTGACCGGCCGGGTCACCGCGGCCGGCGGCGCGGCCACCGACTGCGTGGGGCACGGCAGTTTCGCCGCCGGCCTGATCGCCGCCGCACCCGGCAAGGGCTCGGGCGTGGCGGGCGCGGCGCCCGCGGCGCGGATCCTCGCGGTGCGCGGTACGGACACCCGCGGCAACCCCACGGCGGAGCAGCTCGCGACCGGGATCCGCGCCGCGGTCGACGGCGGCGCGAAGGTCGTCTACGTGGGACGCGCGGTGCCCACCGGCAAGGCCCTGCTGACCGCCGCCGTGGCGTACGCGACCAAGCGTGACGCCCTGGTCGTCGCCCCGTTCGCCCCGGACGCGATGCCGGACGACCCGGAGACCAACAAGCCGGCCGAGCCCGCGCCCTGGTACTGGCCCGCGGACGCGCCCGGGGTGCTGTCGGTCATGGACTACGGCCCGGACGGCACCCGCCCGGACAACGCGCCGGAGAAGCAGGGGGCGGACCTCGCGGCGCCGGGGGACGCGGTGGTCAGCGTCGGTCCGAACGGCTCCGGCCACTTCATCGGCTCCGGCTCCTCGCTGGCGGCGGCGAACGTCGCCGGGGCGGCGGCGCTGGTGCGTTCGCGGCACCCGCGGATGGGCGCCGCCGAGGTGTCCCGCCAGCTGGTCACGGCGGGCTATCCGGCGGTTCCGCCGCGGCTGGACCCGTACGCGGCGCTGACCGCCGTTCTGACCGACAAGCAGGGCACCACGCCCCGTCCGGCCCCCGCGAAGATCCCCCCGGCCGCCTCCCCGCAGCCGCTCAACCGCGCGCTGATGATCGCGGGCGCGGGTGGCGGGGTGGTGCTGCTGGTGGCGGCCGCGGCGGTGGTGATCCCGCGCGGCCGGGCCCGGGGCTGGCGCCCGGCGGGCGAGGAGAACCGGCCGGCGGTCTGAGAACGCCCGCGCGTTTCTGGGGATTCCCCTAGACTTTCGCGGCCGGACATTCCGCGGGCCGGACCGGATAAGCCGACGGGAAATCCGGAGAATGCCCGTCCGGTGCCCCGCTGGATACCCCACCGGATACCCCGGCCGGAATCCCTCGCCGAGAACCGGAACCGCCCCCGGTGCCGTGCACCGGGGGCGGAATCGTTTACGGGTTTTACTCCTCTTGGCCGGTTTATATGGCCGGTTGACCGGTTTACGTGGCCGACGTGTCCACGAGCGCCGTCTGGACCTGAGTGGTCTTGCGGCGGGCGACCCGGACGGCCCGCCCGGGGTTCAGGGTCCGGCCCTTGACGTTGCCCAGCAGATAGCCCTCCGAGGGCGGGCAGGACATCAGCAGGGCGGGTGTGTTGACCTCCAGCAGCCGCCGCATGAGCATCTCGTTCAGCCCGCGCCCGGCGCCGGACGCGGAGCGGGTGACGATGATGTGCAGCCCGACCTCCCAGCCGAGGGCGAGGTGGTTGAGCAGCGGGTCGAACGGCGAGTTGCCGATGCCGGCGCCCAGCATGTCGTAGTCGTCGACCAGGATGAACAGCCGTGGCCCGGACCACCAGTCGGCCTGCTTCATCCGGCCCGGGGCGATGTCCGGGCCCGGCACCCGGGTCTGTACGGCGCGGGCGGTCCCCTCGAGCATGTCCTTCAGGGCGCTCATGGACACCGCGTGGCCCAGCCGGTATTCCTCCGGCACCGCTTCCACCAGGTCACGGCGGTAGTCCACGAGCAGGATCTGCGCCTCGGCGGGGGTGTACCGGTCCGTGATGGACTTGGCCATCAGCCGCAGCAGGTTGGTCTTGCCGCACTCGGTGTCGCCCACCACGACCATGTGCGGGCTCTCGCTGAAGTCGTGCCAGACGACCGACAGCCGCTCCTCCTCCAGGCCGATCGGCACCCGGAAGTCGCCCCCGGACGGGGGAAGTTGCTTGGCGGGCAGCTCCGTCGGAAGCATCCGCACCCGCGGGGCCGCCGGGCCCGGCCAGCTCTCCTTGATCGCCGACACCAGACCGGACACCCCGTCCGACAGGTCCTCGGCCGACTCCATCCCGTCGATGCGGGGGAGCGCGGTGAGGTAGTGCAGCTTGCTCTCCCGGGTGAGCCCGCGGCCCGGGATCCGCGGCACGGTGGCGGCACGGCGATTGTCGATCTCGGAGTCCATGGCGTCACCCATCCGCAGCTCCAGATGGGTGCCCGCCTGGTCGCGCACCGCCGCGGTGAGCTCCACCCAGCGGGCGGTGGTCACGATGAGGTGGATGCCGTAGTTGAGGCCGCGGGCGGCGATGGAGGCGAACGTCTGGATGTTGCGGTCGTAGTCCTGGCGCACCGTGGACCAGCCGTCGATCACCAGGAACACATCGCCGTGCGGCTGGTCGGCGAACTCGCCCGCGGCCCGGCGACGGCGGTACGTCGCCATGGAGTCGATGCCGTGGGTCAGGAAGAACCGCTCGCGCTCCGCCAGCAGCGAGGTGACCTCGGAGATCGTACGGCCCACCCGTTCGGAGTCCAGCCGCGCCGCGACCCCGGCGGTGTGCGGCAGCTCGGCCAGCGGCGCCAGCGTGCCACCGCCGAAGTCCAGGCAGTAGAACTGCACTTCGCGCGGGGTGTGGGTGAGGGCCAGCGCGGTCAGGATCGTCCGCACCATGGTGCTCTTGCCGCTCTGCGGGCCGCCCGCGATGGCGAGGTGGCCGCCGACCCCCGACAGATCGATGGTCAGCAGGTCGCGCAGCTGCTCGAAGGGCTTGTCCACGATGCCGATCGGCACCGTCAGCCGCCCGCGCATCGGCGAGCCGACCGTGGTCAGCCCCAGCTCCGGATCGGGCGTCAGCGGCGGCAGCACCTGGTCCAGCGTCGCGGGCAGGTCCAGCGGGGGCAGCCACACCTGGTGGGCGGAGGGCCCGGCGCCCACCAGCCGCTCCACGGCCACCGACAGCAGCGTGTCGCTGGTCTCCTCCTCCGGCTCCGGCTCGGGCTCCGGGACGTCGGGCAACTGGCGGGGCACCACGTAGCCGGAAGTCCACGGGACCGTCTGGCTGGCCACCCGGGCCTGGTTCGCCCGGCTGCGCCGCTGCTGGTACGGGCCGGAGACATACGCGGCGCGGAACCGGGTCAGCGCCTCCACACCCGACTTGAGGTAGCCGCTGCCGGGCTGCGGCGGCAGCTGGTAGGCGTCGGGCACGCCCAGCACACCGCGGCTCTCCATGGCGGAGAAGGTGCGCAGACCGATGCGGTAGGACAGATGGCTCTCCAGCTGGTGCATCCGCCCCTCGTCCAGCCGCTGCGAGGCGAGCAGCAGATGGACGCCGAGGCTGCGCCCGAGCCGTCCGATCATCACGAACAGCTCCATGAACTCGCGATGCGCGGCGAGCAGTTCGCTGAACTCGTCGACGATCACGAACAGGCTGGGCAGCGGCTCCAGCGGAGTGCCCGAGGCCCGCGCCTTCTCGTAGTCCAGGGCGGAGGTGTAGTTGCCGGCCGAGCGCAGCAGCTCCTGGCGGCGGATCAGCTCACCGTGCAGGGCGTCCTGCATGCGGCCGACCAGCGCGGCCTCCCCGGCGAGGTTGGTGATCACGGCGGAGGTGTGGGGCAGTTCGTCCAGGCCGAGGAAGGTGGCGCCACCCTTGAAGTCCACCAGGACGAAGTTGAGTGTTTCGGAGGAGTTCGACAGCGCGAGGGCCAGCACCAGGGTGCGCAGCAGCTCGCTCTTGCCGGATCCGGTGGCCCCGATGAGCATGCCGTGCGGCCCGGTGCCGCCCTGCGCGGACTCCTTGATGTCCAGCTCCACCGGGGTGCCGTCCGGGCCGACCGCGATCGGCACCTTGAGCCGGTTGGACCCGGTGGCCTGCTTCCACAGGCTGTCCGCGTCGTGGCGGTACAGGTCGGAGATGCCCAGCAGGGTGGTCAGTTCGACGTCCGAGGACAGCGGCTCGGCGGAGTCGCCGCCGCCCATGCCCATCCGGTACGGGGCGAGCCGCTTGGCCAGGGCCGTGGCGCCGACCGGCCCGAAGGCGTCGGGGCGGCCGAGCCGGGTGGTCTGCTCCTTGCGCTCGCGGTCGGTGCGGACCAGTTCGAAGGAGTCCTCGCTGACGTCGAAGCGCAGGGTGACCCGTCCCGGGCGCCAGGTCAGCGCGCCGGTGAGGTCGAGTACGACGCAGTTGCGGAAGCCCGCCCCGTCCAGCCGGTGCCGGCCGGGGACGGCGCCGCCGTCCACCACGATCACGGTGAACGGCTCGTCACGCCCGGTCGACGCGTCGGGGTCGAAAGAAGGCCGTTCCATGAACTCCGCGCCGAGCAGGTCCTCCAGCTCGTTGAGGGCCGAGACGAACATCCGGGCCGACCCGGCGCCGTCGTTCTCCTGGGGGTGGAGGTTGTGGGGGAGCCACTTCATCCACTCCCAGTCCGCGCGCCGCTCGTCCGACACGCACACCGCCACCCACACGTCGTCCGGGGCGTGGAAGGTCGCGAGCTGGGCGACGATCGCGCGGGCGAGGGAACGTATCCGCTCCTCGTCGCCCCGGAACAGCACCCGTGCCCAGGCCCGCAGGTAGATGGCGATGGGCTGCTCGGGGACGGTGGAGTAGGCCCGCATGAAGCTGCGCAGCGCGTGCGCCGTCAGCGGCTCCAGGTCCTCGACCGGGGTGGTGGCCGTGGGCGTCAGCCGCAGGCCCAGCTTCTGCTCGCCGACGGCCACGCGGATCTCGCCGAAGTCCTCGTCCTGCGGGCGGCGTTCCCACAGCCGGGTGGTGCCCGCCAGCGACCACAGGGCCGAGGGCGGCGGATGCCGCCACGCCAGCGCCTTCTGCTGATCGGTCACGGCAGTGCGGACCTTGCGCCGGATCTGGGTGAGATAGCGCAGGTAGTCGCGGCGCTCACCCTTCAGACGCTGTTTGCGCTCGCTTGTCTTGCGCATCATCTGACCGAGCATCATGGCGGCCGAGGACAGCACCATCAGACCCATGGCCAGGTACATGAAGTGGCTGCTGCCGCCGCCACTCATGCCCGGTCTCATGAACATCAGCATCATGGACACCGACATGAGCGCCATGGGCAGATAGGTCCAGATGGCGGAGCTGTCCGGCACCACTTCGGGCAGCGTGGGAGGTTCCTGCAGCTTCAGCTCGCCGTCGGGCATTTCGGGGCCGCGCCGACGGGCCGGGCGGCGGAACAGGACCACACTCAAGGAATGGTCTCCTCACGGATGGGACAACGGTGGGGGCAACGCTCTCGGTCGGTGGCGTATCGTCACGTCCGCACAGACAACCGGAATACAACAAGTGTGCAACTCGGTATACCAGTACATGGACGGGGCCAGTAATGTGCACCCTCCCCGGAGACACATTCGGTACGCACATAAGCTGGTGCCTCATCAGCATCGTCCCGTCCCACATCATTCCGTCACAACGGAAACCCGGGAACCCCCCTCGCAGACCCCCGGAAGAAGCGTGAGCCAGCCCGATGACCGATAACCAGGTGGCCGGTCTGTGCCGCCTGACCGTACGCGCGCCGGCGAAGACCATCGACCTCGCGGTCCCCTCCGACGTCCCGGTGGCCGACCTGCTGCCCGCCGTCCTCGGCTACAGCGGGGACGACCTCGCGGAGACCGGCATCGACCACGGCGGCTGGGTGCTGCAACGCCTCGGCGGCGAACCGATGGACGAGGAGCGCACCCTCGACTCCTACGACCTGCGCGACGGCGAGACGCTCTACCTCCGGCCGCGCATCGACGCGCTCCCCGAGGTCCATCTCGACGACCTGGTGGACGGCATCTCCACCACCATGCAGGACCGGCCGCACGGCTGGTCCCCGCTCGCCAGCACCCGGCTGCTGCGCGGCTTCGCGGTGACCGCCCTGGTGGCCGGGCTCGCCGCGCTCGCCCTGCCCGGCGGCTCCCCCTGGCTGCGCGCCCTGTGCGCGGCGGCGGCCGGAGTGCTGCTGCTCGCCGGGGCGGGCTCGGCCAGCCGCGCGGTGGGCGACGCCGCCGCCGGCGCGGCCCTCGGCTTCATGGTCGGCCCGTACCTCGCGCTCGCCGGATGGCTGCTGCCCGGCGGTGACTTCGGCGGCCCGCACAGCCACGAGGTCCTGGGCGCCCGGCTGTTGGCCGCCTGCGCCGCGGGCGCGGGCGGCGCGATCGTCGCGCTCGCGGCCGTGGCCTCCTTCGCGGCGGTCTTCCTCGGCCTCGCCGTGGTCATGGTCTTCGGCACCCTCGCCGGGGCCCTGATGGTCATCTCCGACCTGGGACCGGCCCATGTGGCCGGTATCCTCGCCCTGGTGGCCGTCATCCTCGGCGCGTTCGTCCCCTCGCTGGCCTTCCGGATGTCCGGCATGCGCATGCCGCCGCTGCCGACCAACGCCCAGCAGCTCCAGGAGGGCATCGAGCCGCACGCCACCTCGGTGGTCGCCGCCCGCGCGGTGCTCGCCGACGGCTGGATGAGCTCGCTGTACGGAGCCGTGGGCGCCGCCTGCGCGGTCTGCCTGGCCGTGCTCACCCACGACGGCGGACTCCCCGAGGTCATCATGTCCGTCGTGCTCGCGCTGCTGCTGTTGCTGCACGGACGCGGTCTGGGGAACGTATGGCAGCGGCTTTCCCTCTTCCTCCCCGGGGCCGGAGGTTTTCTCCTCCTGGCCCTCTTCAACGCCCTGTCCTACTCGCCGGGCGGTCGGCTGCTGCTGGCCGCCGGCCTGCTCGCGGCCACCGCGGGCATCGCGATCGCCTCGTGGACCGTGCCCGGGCGACGGCTCGTGCCGTACTGGGGCCGGGCGGCGGAGATCCTGCACACCGCCGCCGCCATCGCCCTGCTGCCGCTGGCCCTGTGGGTGCTCGGGGTGTACAGCGCCCTGCGCGGCCTGAACGGCTGACCGCCCGAACCGGAGGAACGCACAAGTGCAGTCCAAGCGCGACCAGGTCCAGGCGCACATGTTCATCATGGGGCGGCTCACCTCGGGCATGCTGCGCGCCGACCCCGACGCCCCGGAGAGCCCCCAGGGCCGGACCAACCGGGGTGTGGCCATCAGCGTGATCATCGCGATCCTGATCGCCGCTGGATCCTTCGTCTTCGGCCTGATCAAGCCCGGTGCGAAGGACTCCTGGCGGGCCCAGGACACGCTGGTGGTCAACAAGGAGACCGGCGGCCGGTACCTCTACCTCGGCGGACGGCTGCGCCCGGTGCGCAACTACACCTCGGCGCGGCTGCTCCTCGGCGCGAAGATGAAGACCGCCTCCGTCGGCAGCAAGTCGCTCGGCGGCACGCCGCACGGCGCGCCCGTCGGCATCGCCGGAGCCCCCGACGACCTGCCGGACGGCGGCAGCCTCACCACCGACCCGTGGCAGGTGTGCGCGGGCTCCACCGACGGCTCCACCGCCACCGCCCTGGCCGTCGGCAAGGACATCGACGGCAGTGGCCTCGGCGACTCGGAGGGCCTGCTGGTCACGGGGCCCGACAAGGCCGACTACCTGGTGTGGCGGGGCAGCAAGCTCCGCATGGACACCGGTGGCCGCGTCCGCGAAGCCCTCGGCTACGCCTCCCGCACCTCGGTGAAGGTGTCCGCGGCACTGCTCAACTCGCTGCCCACCGGCCCCGATCTGGTGGCCCCCGACATCCCGCTGCGCGGCGGCCAGGGACCGTCCCTGGGCGGTGGCCAGACCAGGATCGGCCAGGTCTTCCAGGTCTCCGCGCCCGGTGGCGACGAGCGGTACTACGTGCTGCGCAAGGAGGGCCTGACCCCCGTCAGCGCCACCGTCGCCGCGCTGCTCCTGGGCAACCCGGAGACCAAGCAGAAGGCGTACGCGGGCGGGGCGGTCAGCGCCGTCACCCTGGGCGCCGACGCGGTGATCGGCCACCTGGCGCCCGGCGCCGAGGACGCCGACACGACCGAGGACCTGCCCCCGAGCCCGCCGAAGGCGGTGGATCTCGGCGAGGACGAAACCCCGTGCGTGGGCATCCAGTCCGACGACGACGGTACGCGCGTGGGCGTGACCCTGGCCACGAGCGGTCAACTCGGCCCCGCCGCACAGGCGCCGCCGGAAGGGCTGACCCCGGCCTGTGTGACGGTCAACCGGATCGTGACACCCCCCGGCGGCGGTGCCCTGGTGCACACCCTCGGCGCGGACGGCAGAGGCGTCGGCAGCACCGTGTACCTGGTGACGGACAGCGGGGTGAAGTACCGGGTGCCGACGGCCAAGTCGCTGGAGGCGCTGGGTTACACGACGGGCCAGGCGCAGCGGCTTCCGTCGTCGCTGCTGTCCATGCTGCCGACGGGCCCGGATCTGACGCCCGCGGCAGCGGTGTCCGGCCGGGGCAAGGCGACCACGCCACCGTGTGGTGAAGACAACAAGAAGACGCTCAACCAATGAGAACAATTGGCCGTCTTCCGCATCAGGAAATCGACATTTGAGGATGGCTTGAGCTTGCGTGAAGCGCGGCAACTGCTCCAAAACTAGGGAGACTTATGGAAACGCATGTGTTACATCGTTTCTTGCCGTTAAGCGTTGCTCATCGCTTGGTCATCCTCTTACCATCCATGTCTGGACCAACTGGATGTCGGTGCTGCCGACTCCGGTTACGCAAGCCACGCCAGCGCATCGGGCCTGGCGGCGGAAATCCACCGGAAAGGGGCAGTGCCCATGGCAGGCATGCAGCGGGCAGAAGAACAGGCCACACGGAACGGCATCCAGGCCCTTGAGATGGCCTTCTCGGGTGTCCAGAGCCGTCGGCAGGACGTCGAGAGCACCAAGAACGGCATGATGCAGGCGCTCCAGGGCAGCGACGGTGGCGCATTCCAGAAGTTGCTGGACTCCTGGGACGAGCACGCGGAAATCATCTCCAAGAACCTGCAGGACATGATCAACCAGCTCAACGAAACGCTCCGCGCCCAGGGCATGACCCAGGGGTCGTCGAACGAGGCCATCAACCAGGCGTACTCCCAGTCGCAGACGATTTTCGACGGCCTGATGGGGAGCACCGCCGGACGGTGACCGTCAGGGGCCCGTGGTCCCACCGGCCCGGCATCGGCTGACGCAGGCCGAAACAGCTTCCCCCGAATTCATACCCCCACGGCGAGACGAGGTCACCGATGTCCGAAAACCTCACTGACGGATATATCTACGTCAGCTACGCGCACGTCGACAACGCCGTTGATGACATGCGTCTGCAGACCCAGGAAATCGCGAAGATCATCAACAGCCTCAACGACGAACTCCAGCAGCTGCAGCAGTCCTGGGAAGGTGACGACCGCCAGGCCTACGACGAGAAGCAGAAGGCCTGGAATCAGGCCGTCGAGAACATGAGCAAGTGGCTCGGCGACAACGCGAAGACGCTCGACGATATCCGCAACATGTACACGCAGAACGAGAAGAGCCAGACGCAGAGCTGGCAGGACGTGAAGATTGGCGGCTGACCACAGCGCCATGCGGGCGGCCGTTCCACATGCGTACCTCCGTGGAGCGGCCGCCCGCTGTGTCATCCCGCAGTGAGACAGTGAAGAAAGGGCGAGGGAATGGCCGACAGCAATCAGCCCGTGACACAGCTCGACAAGGCGTGGCTCGAGAACTTCCGGAAAGTCGACCTGGCCGACTTCCGGAAGGCGCTCAAAACGGTGACCGAGAACGGCACGGGGGACCAGCCGATTCCCTCGATGAAAGCCCTGAAGGGGGATGACGAAGGCGTTCCCGGGCTCCCGTTCGGCACCCCCGTTCCGCTGGCGATCGGAAACCTGGCGGAGGACGCGGGCACGCACGGAAAGGCGGTCAAGGGGGCCGTGGTGGAAATGGTGACGACCCTCGACGGAATCCTGGAAAACCATCTGACGCTCTTCAAGGACATTGACGACGCCCTCGGTGAGACCATCGACAGCCTGTTCAAGACGCAGGGGGAGAGCCTGGCCGCTGTCGACGGCCAGAAGTTCGTCGACATCTGGGAGGACGTCGACGCCGACCTGACGACCCCGCCGGACCAGGAAGGCGAGGACAAGGACAAGTAGACACCGGCGCCGTTACGTCGTTTCCCGCTTGTAGACACCCCTTCTGATGGAGCCTCGCCTGCCATGGCCGATGACAAAGAGTACGACGACTACTGGGCGAAAGCTGTCAAGCTCTTCACCGGCTACGAGGCGCCCGCGAAGCACACCCTGTTCGACCAGATGGTCGGCAACGCCGGCATCAAGCAGATGAAGGTCGAGATCTCCAAGCAGGGGTCCGTCCAGACCGTCGACGCGAGCGACTTCAACTGGATGGTCGAGAATGCCGGCTGGGACATCAACAACACCGACTTCGTCATCCCGTTCTACACGAGCGACGGCGGCACCGTCCATTACTACAAGGCCCGCTTTACACTGCTCGGCTTCAAGTCCGGGGATGGCCCGAGCGAAGGCGAGGTCGTGGGCGGTGAGGGAAAGAGCAAGTACGGCAAGGAGCTTGAAGACGGCCACTTCAAGCCGAGCGACAACGGGACGACCTGGAACACCTTCGACCTGACCAGTTACGCCTACGGGACGGGCAACGCGCTGAAGGCGCTGCTGGAGGAGCCCAACGGAACCCTCGGGTTCTCCTGGGGCGGCAAGCCTGAGATCCCGCTCGACAAGGGCGTCCGTCTGGCGTCCTTCGACATGGCGGCGGACGCCTTCGACCGGGTCGCGAAGTTCTTCTGGGACAGTAATGCCACCATGGCCGAGTGGCAGAGCAAGGTGGGCCAGGACCAGAACGAGGCGTGGAAGGGACAGGCGGCCGGCGTCTTCTGGGACCTCATCCATGAACTCGGCCGCCGATACGGGCACTACGCCGATGACATGGAGGCCATCGGCGGAGTGTCCAAACAGGGCAAGGCGCTCCGGCAGGCGGGGGACGACCTGGAGAAACAGGCCCGGAACATCTACAACAAGTGGGACGACTGGAAAATGGCCAACGGCAACCCGCTGCGGCCGCTCGTCGACCTGCTGGGGGAGATAGCCGACCAGGCCTGGCTCCGCAATCTGACCAAGATCAACGCCAGTTGGGAGTATACCGGCGGCTATTACACCAGCAGCGGTTACTGGGACTACAGCACGGCGGCGGGCTTCTCGCAGGACGCCTATGACGCCAAGCTGAAGACGTACGGCGACATGAAGGAGCTGGAGACCTGGAAGAAGGTCGGCGACGAGGCCATCACCCGGTGGGAAGCGAAGGTCAAGACTGATCTGATCGACCCTGCCGAGCAGGCACTGAAGGATCTGGCGACCGCCTGGGGGTCGTCGCACTTCGACCTGGGTTCCATTCGGACCAAGGGCGACAAGGGCCTTAACGAGGGGTACCAGGAGGACAAGGCCTACAAGGAGAAGAAGGACGCCGAGGACAAGGCCGCGAAGGACAAGGCGGACGCGGACAAGAAGTACGCGGACGAAAAGAAGGCGGCTGAGGACAAGGCGGCGGCAGACAAGGCCGCGGCGGACAAGAAGTACGCCGACGACAAGAAGGCCGCGGATGACAAGGCGGCGGCGGACAAGGCGGCGGCCGACAAGAAGTACGAAGAGGAAAAGGCCGAGCAGGAGCAGAAGGAGAAGGAGCAGGAGGCCAAGCAGGAGCAGAAGGAGAAGGAGGCCGAGCAGAAGCAGGCCGAACAGCAGGCCAAGCAGGATCAGAAGGAGAAGGAGGCGGAGGAGAAGGCCGCCCAGAAGGAGAAGGAGCAGGAGCAGAAGCAGGCCGAACAGGAGGCCAAGCAGGAGCAGAAGGAGAAGGAGGCCGAGCAGAAGCAGGCGGAGCAGGAGGCCAAGCAGGAGCAGATCCGCCAGGAGCAGGAGCAGAAGCAGGAAGAACAGCAGAAGGTCGCCGAGCAGAAGCAGGCCGAGCAGCAGGCCAAGCAGGACGAGGCGCAGAAGCAGGCTCAGGCGTTCCAGGTCCAGCAGGTCAATCAGCAGAAGGCCGAGCAGGACAAGCGGGACAAGGAGCAGGCGAAGAAGCAGGCGGAACAGGAGGCCAAGCAGGAACAGGTCCAGCAGGAGCAGGAGCAGAAGCAGGCCGAGCAGGAGAAGAAGCAGGAGGAGAAGGAGAAGGAGGCCGAGCAGAAGCAGGCCGAGGCGGAGCAGAAGCAGGAGGAGGTCCGCCAGGAGCAGGAGAAGAAGCAGGAGGAGCAGCAGAAGCAGGCCGAGCAGAAGCAGGCCGAAGCGCAGGCCAAGCAGGAGGAGGTCCGTCAGGAGCAGGAGAAGAAGCAGGAGGAGCAGCAGAAGCAGGCGGAACAGAAGCAGGCCGAAGCGCAGGCCAAGCAGGAGGAGGTCCGTCAGGAGCAGGAGAAGAAGCAGGAGGAGCAGCAGAAGCAGGCCGAGCAGAAGCAGGCCGAGGCGGAGCAGAAGCAGGAAAAGCTCCAGCAAGAGCAGCAGAAGCGGCAGGAAGACCTTCAGCAGCAACAGCAGCAGAAGCAGGACCAATACCAGAAGGAACAGCTCAAGCTCAACCGTTCACTCAACAATGGCGATTTGGGCCAGCTCAACAACGGCGACCTGAACCAGCTTGGCAACCGCGACTTGGGCCAGCTCAACAACGGTGACCTGAGCCAGCTCTCTCCGGACATCTCCGGACCGGTCAACGGCGACGACTCGCTGACCAACCCGGACGGCAGCCAGTCGCACCTGGATTCCCAGGGCCGTGTCGTGACGGACTTCCCGGACGGCAGCAAGTCCGAGATCGACCCGCACACCCAGACGGCGACCATCACCAGGCCGGACGGCAGCCATTACTCCGGACCGCTCAACGCGGGCGACTCCCTGACCAACCCCGACGGCAGCACCACCCACCTGGATCCACAGGGTCAGGTGGTCACCGACTACCCCGACGGCAGCTCCTCCCGGGTGGACCCGGACACCGGCGCCACCTCGATCACCAGCCCGGACGGCACGACGACCACGGGCTATCTGAACGACCCCGACAACGCGCTCCCCGACTACCAGGCCAACGGCCCCGGAGGCAGCTCCCACCCGGGCGGCCCTCTCAACAACCCGCCCTCCTACGACTACGGCGACCCCTCCTACGAGGAGGAGCTGTACGACGACAAGCCGTACCAGGAACCCTCGCTCGGCAATCCCGGCCAGTCCGGCGGCGGCTCCCCGAACGCTGGTGGCGGCACTCCGCTGAACAGCGGCCCGATGCCCAGCGCCATGGGCGGCAACTCCGGCGGTATGCCGATGGGCGGGATGCCGATGGGCGGGATGCCGATGGGCGGTATGGGTGGCATGGGTGGTATGGGAGGAGGCAAGGGCGGCGAAGGCGGCGCCTCCGAACGCGTCCGCAACGTGATCGACGGCGGTGACGTGGTGAGCAACCGCCGTGGCGCCCCCGCCCCGCGCGGCAAGGGCGGCCTGTACGAGGACCGGCAGGCCGTCAGCACCAGCGGCGGGAACCCGTTCCTGCCGGGGATGGGCGGCAACGGCGGGCCCGGGCAGACGGAGACCGAGAGCAGCGACCGGGAGCGCGAGGTCTGGGAGCCGGAGGAGGACGACGTCTGGGGCACCGACGAGGGCGGCTCGCCCGCCGTGATCGGACGCTGACCGAGCCCAAATTCCTTTTGTCCCCACGATGTTGCAGAATGATCGACATCTGACCTACGCAGGAGTATCCGTTGACCGAACCGCTACAGGAGCGCATCGCCCAGGCCATGGCCGAGCTCCAGGCCACCCAGGCCGCCGTCGCGCGGGCGGAGGCGGATCTCCGTCAGGCTTCAACGACGGTGCGCTCGAACGACCGGGTGGTGGAGGCGACCATCGGTGGCCAGGGCGAGTTGACGGGGCTGAAGTTCCTCGACAACAAGCACCAGAACCTGACGGGCCCCCAACTGGCCGCCTCCATCATGGAGGCCGTCCAGCAAGGACGTGCACAGATGGCCCGCCGGGTGATGGACACCTTCGAGCCCTTCACCCGGCCGGGCCCTGAGGATTCGATGCGCCGGGGAGTCGACCTCGACTGGAACCGCGTCTTCGGATCGGCGCTCAGTGGCGGCGAGCGGGCCGGTTCCAGCCGTTCGAGCAGGAACCGGCTGCGCGACGAGATCGACGAAGACACCGACTGACGCGTGGGGAAGGTGATCCGCAGTGAGCGGCTACTACAACAATTACGAGGCGAATCCCTCGGGCATGAAGCGGGCCCTTGACGGGATCCGGGGGAACGCGGAGGCACCGAAAGAGGCGAAGGCCCGGTTCACTCGCCTGAAGGATGGGGTCGAGGGGTGGAACGGACACTCCGACGAGTTCTTCCAGGAGACCAATTCGCAGTGGCTGGCTCAGAACGAGAGCTGCGAGGGGTTCATCGACGGTGTGAGCCAGTTCATGATCGGACTGGAGTCGGCCGTACAGGAGAGTCTGCGCAGCATCGGGCAGACCCAGGGAGCGGTCCAGGACAGGATCGACGAGGCCAAGGTGAACGCGGACAACTACCGTAACGGTGGCCACGGGAAGCGCTAGATGTACGACATCGAGTATCCCGAAGAGGTCGACGGCATGCTGTTCGCCCTGCTCGGCACAAAGCCGCTGCAGGCGAAGGCCGGCAAGGCCTGGGTCAGCCGTGACCTCTACACGGAGCTCGGTTCGTGGGTCCTCGACATGCGTCAGCGGATTCTGGACTCGATCGACGAGGTGAGGGACTCCCTCCCGCCGAATGTGGCCGACGCCTATGAGCAGTCGTTGTCCCAGTTGGTGAACAGAAACGGCGGCGACGCCTTTCAGCGCTTCTCGCAGCAGATGGATCAGTACGTCGACAACCAGGGCAAGCTGTCCCTGCAGATCCAGAAGGCGCACTTCGAGATCATCGCCGAGATCATCGCGCTGATCCTGGAGTTGGCGATCCTGGCGGCGGTCTCCGTGTTCACCGGTGGTGCCTCGGCCTCGGAGATGATCCTGGCCCGGATGAGGGCCAGGCTGGCGATCCTGATGACGGTGGATCGTCTCCTGCGGTACATCCAGTTCTTCCCGTCGCTGTCCGAGGCGATCGAGGAGGCCATTCAGAGCCTCGCCGTTCAGCTGGTCGCCATGTCCATCAATCCCCCCGAAATGCAGGGCGGGGGGATCGACTGGAAGGACGTCGGCATCTCGGCGGCGGTCGGCGGACTGGCCGGATTCTTCATCGGTCATTTCGGTGCTGGGGCATTCAACCTCAAGAACGTCCTGTCGAACGTCTTCAAGAACAATTTCGCCAAGGATGTTTTCGGCAAGTTCGAGATCAACTTCAAGAACCTGTTCAACAAGAACAACGTGAACAACGCGATGTTCGACATCCCGTCGAATTTCGTGGCCGAGGGCTTCGGCGAGACCATCGCCACGGCCATCGTGCTGGGCAAATGGAACTGGATGGACCTCGTCGGCTCCGGCCTCAGCGGGGTGTCCGAGATATTCATGCACGGACCCGTGCAGCAGAGTTCCGAGTCCCTGCACACCAAGATGTTCCCCGACGGGAACGTCTTCACCAAGTTCCAGCAGAACACCACTGACATCCTGAACAAGCGCCTCAGCGAAGGCGCCGGCAACAATTCCACGGTCACCTCGGGCCCGGGGGCGACGAACTCCAAGCCCGCCCCCACGCCCATTTCCCCCGCCACCCCTCCCACGACCGTGGGCTCCTCGGTCCCGCCCGCCCCGTACACCCCAGCCCCCGGGACCGGCAACACGCCCTCGCCCCAGATCAGTCCGGTCGACTACGACAGCACGGACACCTCATCCGTCTCGTCGTACGAGCCGTCCATCTTCGACCGGGACTCGGTCTCGGACCTCTCGGACACCTCGTCGGTCACCTCGTACGACGGCAGCACCGTCGGCGACACGCCGGGCTCGTTCGCCACGAACCCGTCCTCGATCACATCGCCGAACAGCCTGATCGCCCCCGGGACGGCGAACAGCTATCTGAAGAGCCCGGACCTCCTCAAGGACCCGACCTCCCTCAACACGTCCCCGGAGTTCCAGAACATCGCGTCCGTGCTGGACACGCCGGACCCCTTGACCACGCTCACCGGCCCGGACGCGCTGAAGACGCCGGACCTGCTGACCAACCCGAGCGCCATCACCGGCCCGGGCACCCTGAACAACCCCGCCGCGCTGAACACTCCGCTGTCGAACGTCCCGACCGTCTCGGGATCGGACAGCGAACTCACCGACTACGGCGACCTCGACTCCGCCGAGAACTCCCCCGAAACCGAGGACTCCCCCGAAACATCCGCGGGCACCCCGCAGAACAACACCGGGTCCCAGAACGGGACGCCGGGCAAGACCCCCGTCCCCAGCTCCCTCCCGCAGCACACCCCCGCCGGGCAGCCCCGCCCCGAGCAGGCACCGGGGCAGCAGGACACGCAGACCGGTCCGCGCACCGATGCCACCCCGGGCGCCGACAAGGACGCGCCCCACCTCGGCGACACGCCGCGCACTCCCGGAAGCGGCGTTCCGGACGCCCAGCGCCAGGAGGACATCGTCCGGGCGCGCGACACGTACGCGGACGCGCTCACCACGTACGCCGACGCCATGCACACCGTCGACGAACTCGGCAACGGCGAGGCCGACACCACGGGCGCACTCACGGACGCCCGGACCCGCGCCCAGCAGGCGCACGAGCAACTCCTCGACGCCACGTCCCGGTTGCGCGACCTCGGCGTCCCCCCGCACACCGCGGGCCCCAGCGAACCCGGCCACACCCCGTCCCAGCCCCAGCGCGACGACGCCCAGCGCGAGTGGATCGCGAACCAGGTCACGGCGGAGGACCTGCCGGACGGCCTGACGGAAGATCTGCTCCAGCTCCACGGCCCGGACGCCACCGTCACCCCGGCCGCGCTGCGCGACGCGGGCATCACCCTGGACCCCGAGCACCAAACGGTGCCCCCGGGCGACGGGATCGCCGTCAGCGCGCTGGACCCCGTCGACCAGGTCCGCCTGCTCATGGCGCAGCCCAGCCCCTGGCCGCCGGCGGTCGACACCGTGGCGGCCAACGCCTCGCTGCGCCTGTGGGACGGGGCGTACGCCGACTTCAAGGACGCGGCGTCGAACGGTGATCCGCGCCCGGCGGCGGCATCACAGACCACCACACCGCAGACCACCACCACACCGCGGCCGACCGAGGCCGAGGTCGACCGGGCCTGGGACAAGGCGGTCGCCCTGGTGCTGCCGCTGGCGTCGGCCCCCGTCCTGGCCGACTCCCGCCACGCCGAGCGCACTTACCGTGACGCGGTACGCCAGGTCGCCGACCATCTGCTGAGGAACGGACCGGACGCGCCGTCGGGCCTCGCGCTCGCCGACACGCTCCGGAAGAACCTCGGCCGGACCCCCCTGGTCCGCGGCGCCACCACGGGGGCCACCGAGGCGCAGGCCCCGGCCGCCCCGCTCCCGCCGAAGCCGACCGCGACCACGTCCACCGACCTCCCGGCCGACCCGGTGCTCACCCCGGACCGGCCCACCACCGACACCTCGGCGGCCGTACCCGGCACCCCGGACCGCGACGTTCCCGCCACCGCGGATGCCACGCGTACCGTCCCGGTGGCCGCGGACCTGGCGTTGCGGTTGCCGGATCTGGCGCCCGAGGACCGGGCCCGGGAGCTGTCGCTGCTGTCGTCCGCCGATCGGGAGCGGCTGGCGTCCGACCCCGCGCTGGTGGACACGTTGCACCAGAAACTGTCCGGTGCGGAGTTCGCCCGGACCGCCGCCCAGCTCATGGTGCAGATCCCGGCCGGGGTGGACCAGCCGGTGTCGGCGCGGCGCGAGGTGCTGGACCAGATCGCGCGCATGATGCGCGATTCCGAGGTGGCGGTGAAGCTGCTGAAGGACGGCGCGCGCGTGGTCGTGGTGCCGAAGGGCGAGGCGATGACCGCGCTGGACCCGTTCCGTCACCTGGCGGGGACCACGACGGCCGACGGGCGCCCGTGGGAGGAGGTACGTGGCGCCGGGATGCTCACCGCGGGGGTGACGGAGGAGAACCTGCTCGGTGAGGTGACGTCCGCGCCCGCGGAGCGGCGCTCCTACCCGGAGGGCTACTCCACGACGACCCACGAGTTCGCGCACACCCTCCACAAGTACGGGCTTTCGCCCGCCGACCAGCAGCGCATCCGGGACGCGTACCACGCCAAGCTGGCCCAGGGGGACGCCGCGGTCTGGCCGGACGGCCCGTTGCGCGACCCTTCCGGCAAGCGCAAGCGGCCCAACTACTCGTCCCTCGACGAATACGAGTACTTCGCCCAGGTCACCAACGCCTACCTGGGCACCAACGGCGGCAGGGACGGGTTCACCAAGCAGCGGCGGAACAACGGTCCTGCCTGGGTGCGGCAGCACGAGAAGGCGTTGCTGCCGCTGCTGGAGCGGCTGTACGGGCCCGACCCGGAGGCCGTGCACGCGCGGCCGGCGAACCAGCTCGCCGGCCCGCGGAAGGAGAACTGGGTCTACGAGGGGTACCGGGCGTTCTGGGACCGCGCCGAGGGCACCCACCAGCCGCAGCCCCACGACCTCGCCCCCGTGCCCGATACCGATCCGGCGTCCGCCCCCGCCCCGGCGGCGAGCGCGGTGGCGACGAGCTCCCTGCCCCACCCGCCGCCGGCGAGCGGGTCGGACTACCAGCAGCAGCTGCGGACCGTACTCGAAGCCAAGTTCGGCACGGACGTGGCCTCTCATCAGATGTTCCCGCAGATGATGAATTCGCTGGCGGTGGTGGACGCGGCCCGTGCGAGGGACGCCCGGTTCGGGTCCGGACCGATCGATCTGGACGGAATCGCACGGAGGGTGCTGCACCTGCCCCCTTCAGCCCCGGTCCCCCCTCAGACGGCCTTCCAGCTCCTGTCGATGGTGTCGAGCGCGGCACGGCGGAACCGGGCGGGAAGCCTGGCGGCGGTGGCGGCGTATGAGCTCGGGACGAGAGGGACCCTGGCGGATGCCACGGCGCTGAACGCCCCTGACAACCGGTTCACGGCACGGAACTGGATGGGGCGGGCCCTTCCGGAGTTGCACCTCGACGACATCGCCCAGAGGACCGAGACCGGTGGGTGGGACGCGAGGCCCGCACCCTGGAGCGGCCGGCCGGTTCATCTGGTCTTCGCGGAAACGGCGGACTCCGGCCTGCTCATGGTGCGCGACGGCCAGGGCGCCACGGTGGAGGTGGACCACGAGGAGTTCGCGGAACTCGTGGCGCACGACCCGGCCCGGCCGCAAGGCGCCCAGGTGCTGTTGCTGGTGCCCGGCGCCACCGGTCTGGGGACGATGGAGTTCGAGCGGCTTGTGGCGGACCGTTCGCAGGCGCGGGTCTGGTCCACCGACGGCGACTTCCGGTTGCAGCCCCTGGGCGACGGCACCAGCCGACGGGGGCTCGCCCTGGCGAATGACAACCCGCGCCGGGAGCCGGTGGGCACGTGGTACCCCCACGATCCGGGCATGGTGATCCCGGGTCCCAAGGGCCAGATCACGGCGACCAACGGGACGGTGTTCCAGGACGACGACATCCAGTCGTACGCGCTGACCACGATCGACGGACAGGCGCTGACCGGGCGGGCCTTCCTGAACGAGACGGACATGGCACTCCTGGAGGACGCCCTTCGTACCGTGTCGGCGGTGGCGCACTACACGGACTACGACGAGGGGCTCCCGGGCGTCGCCCGCGCCCGGCAGAGCGGACTGCGGACCCTGCCCCGGTCGCTGACCGGCGCGTTCGTCGCGGTCGGGCACGGGAACACGGGCCGTGTCGTGGTGCCGGTCCGGAGCACGGGAAACAACCACGTCGTGCCGCCCGAGGAGGCCGGGCGGCTGCTCGCCCGGGACCCGGTGCTCCGGGCGATGCCGCCGGACGCGCCGGTGTGGCTGCTGTGGTGCGAGATGGCGATGGCCGCGCCGGGCAGGGACCGGCTGTCACGCACTCTTGCGGCGCAGGAACTCGCGAACCAGACCGGGCGGACCGTGTTCGCGATGGAGGCGCAGACCACGGTGGAGACGGCCGAAGGGGACATGCCCCCGCGGCTGATCAAGTTCGACGATCCGGACCGGCCCACATACCGCATCCTGGAGTTCCGCCCCGATCCGCAGTGGGCGGAACTGAACGCCTGGGCCGATCGCGCGGGGCTGCCTGCGGACCTGCCGCAGCGGACCACCCGGATGCTGCGGTGGGTGCGGGCTCTGCGGGAGACGCACGGCCCGGACATCGACACCGCTCCGCAGCGGGCCGCGGAATTCCAGGCGCTGATCCAGGGCTTCGCCGCGTGGGAGCGGGCACGCCAGGGCGCCGGCCCCGTGACATGGAAGGAACTCGAGCAGACGGTCGCGGCGTACGCCGGGCAACGGGGCCTCGACCCGGCGGTGTCCAAGGAAACGCTGACGAGGATGCTCGGCTCGTGGAGCAGAGCCCAGCAGTCGGCCGCGGGCGTGCACGCCGCGCCGGCCCAGGCGCCGCGTTCCACGGCCCGTCCCGCACCCTCCGCGGCGCTGCCGTCGGCCGGGCTGGACTTCGCGCCGGGGTCCACCGCGCTGTCCGAGGACGCCATGGCGGACCTCGACGTCCTGGCGCACGAGGTGGCGCTGGACGCTCTGGACACCTGGTACGCGCGGCGGCCGCTGCCGGACGGTGTGATCACCGGCTACGGCGAGGGCCCGGCGCCCCAGGCTCTGGAGATGGGTCAGGCGCGCGCGGAGGCGGCACGCACCTGGTTCCTGGGGCGCCTGGACGAGGTGCTGGCCGGATTCCAGGCGGACGTATCGCCGGAGGACCGTCTCACCGCCGGCCACCTCACCGTCGCCGGCCGAGGCCAGGCCGGGAACCCCGGGCCGGCCGCCGCGCCCGGCGGCACGAGCCCGGAAACGCCGCGCACGACGGTCGAGTTCACCGCGCCCCCCGCGATGCGCACCGTGGCCGGGGTGTGGGCAGGGCCGCACTTCGACAGGTTCGTCACCAACGCCGGTAAGAAGAAGAAGTCCGGTGCCGGGGCGAAGAACAAGCAGGTCGCGGGCCCGGCTGGGGAATCCGCCGCCCCGGTCACCGCTCCCGCCGCTGGGATGGCTTCCCTTTCGCCGGCCGAGCAGGGGAGTGCGGAGCGGAGTTGGGGCCCCGTCGAGTCGGTGCTGCCGGTGTCGAGCCGGATCAATTTCACGGAGGGTGCGGAGAAGCTCAGCAACAACCAGCGGGCCCGGGTGCGGGAGCTGGTCGGGCGTGCGATCGAGGCGGGCGCGCGTAACGTGCTCGCGGGTCTTCCGGGGTCGCGCCTGGTGGTGACCGGCTATGACGACAGCGGTCAGGTGTCGGAGTCGGGGGCCGCGGGGCGGCGTGCGGCGGCGGTCGCCGAGGCGTACCGTGCCGGGCTTCAGCGGCCGGGCGCGGAGGGCACGTTCACGGTCGCTTCGTCCGGCCGGAAGCCGGGGGACGCCGCCGCGCAGGGCGAGGCCGGGCAGGTGGTGGTCGAGTTCGAGCTGCCGTCCGGGACGGCGGCGGTGCAGCGGCTGGACGAGCTGCGGCAGGCCGACCCGGAGCTGAGTGAGGGTCCGTTCGATCCGGTTCCGCTGGCGCGCAAGATCCTGCACCTGGACGCGTCGACCCCCGTGGACGCGGCGGTGCGCGACGACCTGTACGCCCTGGTGGGCGAGGCGATGGCCGAGGGGCGGGACAAGAGCCTCGCGTCTCTGGGCGCGTTCCACCTCGTCCGGCGGGGCGATGTGCTGTCCGAGCGGACCCTGGTGTTCTCCCCGGACGACGGTTCGGTGGTGGGCCGGAGTTTCAAGGGCAATCAGCCCCCGCCGCCGGCCGTCAAGGGGCCGGACCAGGCCGGCAGCAACCGTCCCTACCTCGTGGAGGCGGACGGCGGGCGGGACCACATCGAGGTGCCATGGCCGGACGGTTCGACGCGCCGGGTACCGGGCGACGAGGTCGCCGAACTGCTCGCCATGGATGAAGAGCTGGCCGGCCGCGGTCCTCTGGCCCTGGTGACGCTTGTGGTGCCGCACGCGGGAGACCGCGGCCTGGAGATGCCGCGTGGCATCTCCGCCACCATCCGGCGGAGGCTGATGGCGCACAGCGGCACGCCTCAGATGTTCTTCGACCCGAGCACGAAGCGGTACCGCATGCCGCCGGTGGACCGGCGGACACAGGGAGAGCCGCTGGGCAGGTGGATCACGATCGGCCCCGACGATCTGGGCCCGGACGGTGCGTGGGCCAAGGAGGGGAACGGGTTCATCGTCCTGGCCGACGGCACGAAGCTGATGGACCGGGACGTCAAGAGCGTCACCCTCACCACGCCCGGGTCCAACCGGCCCAGCGGCCGTGCGATCTTCGCCGACATCGACCTGATCGAGCGGGAAGACCTCCTCAAGGACCTCCAGAACGCCCAGTACGTACACGTCGACCCGGTCACCAAACGGCCCCTCACCGCTGAGCAGGACCCGCCGTGGAAGGACCGGGACGCGTATCACTTCGTGCTGCACGGCCTCCCGGGCTGGTTCTTCATGGTGGACGCCACGGCCGGCGACGGACACGGCGAGGCGAAGACCACCCCCGGCGAGCAGGTCGGCGGCTACCTGAAGCGCCGCCCGAGTGTGCGGGCGCTCCCCAAGGGAGCGCCGATCGTGGTGGAGGCGTGCTGGGCGAACGCCGCCTTCGGGGGCCCTCCCCTCAACCTGCACGACGGCATCGACGCGCCCTTCGTGTCGAACCCGTGGACGACCATTTCCCAGGCGCAGAAGGCGGTCAACGCGCTCGGCGAGGACCACCCGTTGATCGTTCCCAACCGGGTGCACGCCCTGGCGGCGAAGAGCGCGACGGGTATCACCGTCCATGCCATCAACGCCACGTCCCGGGGCGAGCTGGGGGCGTGGTCGGAGCTTCGGGCCGAGCCCGCACCGGACGTGCTCGACCGGCTCGCGCGGGTGGCCTTCGACCTGCCGGACTCCGCCCCGGTGTCGGAGGCCGACCGGGACACCGCCCTGCTGCTGGTACGGGCCTTGCGCGGGGTCTTCGGGCACGAGGTCGAGGCCGACAGGGACGATCCGTCGGGGGAGTACCAGAAGCTTTTGCGCGGCATCGGCGCGCTGGAGACCATGCGCCGCGCCGATCCGAAGCCGGCCGAGGCGGGCGTGCTCAGCCCGGACTTGCTGGACTTCGTGGTGCGGGCCCGCCTCGAACAGCAGGGGACGCCGAAGCCGAAGCCGGCCCCGTTCGCCGATGCCGCCGAACTCCGGGACACCGTCCGGCGGGTGCTGGGCGAGGCGCACGGCCGGCTGCAGGGCGCCTCCGGCCCGGTCGCCCTGAACGACTTCGTGCCGCTCACGCTCCTCGACCAGGCCACGGCCATGATGCGGAACCTCAACCCGCAGAGCCTCGGCGCGATGGGACTGAAATCGCTTCCCGCCCCGGGCGACCCCCGTCGGCCCCTGGTGTTCTGGGCGCTCACCAAGGCCATGCAGGCGCTGATGACCCGCCCGGATTCGGACGCCATGGCGGCCCGGATGCTGCACGTGGGCGGTGCTCAGCCGGACCTGGGCGCACTGCGGCGGATGGCCCTGTGGGTGATGGCCGGGGCCGCGCTGACCGGCGTCAGCGTGTACGACCCGGTCGCCCTGGCCGCGTACCACCTCAAGCGCAACGGGCTGTTCTCCCCGGCCACCGCGATCACCACACCCACCGGCGCGGTGACGGGACTCAACCTGACCGGCAAACCCCTCGGCGGCCCGCTGGCCACGGACGCCTACCGGATATCGCCCGATGGCACGACGACGGGCGGTGAGAGCCGCACCGCCGTGGACCCGAACGCGTTCGTGCTGATGGTCGACGGCGACCAGGACCCCGTAGAGGTTCCCTGGCCCGGGGGCACCACCCGCAAGGTGCCGTTCGAGGAGATCGTCGCGTTCATCGAGCAGGCCACGCGCACCACCCCGCTCACCGCTCCCATCGTCCTGATCGGACCGGGCGCGGGTCCGCGGGCCGCCAGGATGGCGGACGCCCTGGCGGCCCGGGAGGGCACGGCCAGGACCGTGCTGATGCCCAAGCACCCCGCCGCGGTGGTGGCCGACAGCACGTCGAAGCGGAACGTGCTCGTGCTGACGGGGGACCCGGCGCAGTCGAGCGCGAAGGACGACTGGGGACGCACCGAGCCGCCCGCGCTGACCACGAACCATCCTCCCCTGTCGGTCGTCACACAGGGCGCTCCGCCCGCCACCAAGGCCACCGGACCCGTGGACGCGTCGGACACCGACTCCGGCTACGACAGCGCGTCGGACACCGCCTCCGTCACCGACTCCGCATCGGCCGACCGCAGTCCGCCGACGCCGGGCGACCCCATCGGCCTGTCCTCCTCCGGGGCGCAGATGCCCGGCGTGGGCCAGGAGTTCTCGCTGCCGGTGCACACCGTGCCGGTGACCGGTCCGGCGTCCGGGCAGGGGCCCGAGCCGGCGCCGGTGACCACGCTCCGGTTCGAGCCGGGGTCCACCAGTCTGTCCGAGGACGACGTGGACGAGATCTCGGAGCTGGCGTACGAGGTGGCCGCCGCCGGTCTGCGGAACCAGCGTGCGCGGCTGCCGATGCCCGCCGGCGTGATCACCGGCTACGGCGAGGGCCCGGCCGATCAGGCGCAGGAGAGGGGCGAGGACCGCGCGGAGACGGTGCTCGACGAGTTCATGCACCAGCTCAACCAGGCGCTGGACGAGCTCCAGGAGGGCGTGCCGGCAGCGAACCGGCTCACCGTCGAGCACTTCGACTTCATGGACCGCGTTCGCGGCCGCGACGTCGGGCGTCATGCCGCGCCCGGTACGGCGAGCCGGGACGAGCTGCGGCGGCAGACCACGATCGAGGTCGTCTCGCCCGCGGCGCTGCTGGACAGGCTGCGCCGCGAGGACCACGCGCTGCGGTACGGCCCGTACGACGTGGACGCGCTGGCCCGCCGCGTCCTGCACCTGCCGTCGCACAACCCGGTGGACGACGCGGCGCGCGCGCAGCTGTACGGCCTGGCCGTCGAGGCGCACCGGGGTGGCCGGGCGACCAGTGTGGCGGCGCTGAGCGCGTTCCACGCCGCCCAGCAAGGCGTGTTCCGATCGCGCCACCGCTTCCAGGCCCCGGGCTCCCAGGGCCAGAACCGGCGGTTCACCGGCATCGACTGGCTCGGGCTGCCCGACAAGGAGCTGTCCACCGCCCGGATCAGGACGACCAGGGTCCCGAAGACCGGGACGCCGACCGAGCAATGGGCGGATGCCCCGTGGCCGGACGGCCCCTATGTCATCGCCGCCGCCGGTTCCCACGACAAGGTCACCGTGCCGTGGCCGGACGGCACGACCCGGGACCTGGACATCGACGAGTTCGTCGAGCTGATGGCGTACGACCCGGAGCTGGCGAGGCTCCCGGAGGACACGCCGGTCGTACTCGTCATCCCGCACGCCGGCGACCGTGACGTGGAACTGCCGCGGAAGCTCGCCGCGCGCTTCGACCGCGTCGTGGCGGCCCACAGCGGTGAGGTGACGGCCACGCCGGGCGACGACGGGCGGCCCGTCATCGAACTGACCTTCCGGGAGGGGGCCGCGGAGGGAGACTGGAGCGCCAGCGATGTCGACATGGCGCCCGAGCCCGGCGAGAACCTTCCGGACTGGTACCGGAAGGTGGTGTCCTCGCCGGCGATCAGCAGCCGCACCGGCAGGCAGATCGGACGTACCTCGCTCGCGCCGGGCGAACTGGCCGACTACGAACCGGCCCTCCGGCGTGCCCACCGGATCAACAAGTTCGCCCACTTCAACCCCGTCACGAAGACCTACTCCCCGAAGATCCGCACGGAGCGGAAGATCAAGCCGGGGGCGAGGATCCGCACCTTCGTCCTGCACGGGGGCCCCGGCTACGTCGTCTTCCAGCTGGAAGACGGGAAGACGCACAGCGCCGAGGGGCGGGAGGGGCCGCGCTGGCTCAAGAGGCGCAAGAGCTTCTCGGACATGGGCAAGGACGACTGGCTGATCCTGCCGGCCTGCTGGGCCGGTACCGCCGTGGACCGCGGCCTGCCGGCGCTGCGCTCCCACACGGAGGCCGCCCCCAACGCCTTCGTGCCCGATCCGCTCGCGGACGTTCCCATCGGACAGCTCTTCTCGAACGAGCTCGGCGTCAAGGTGAGCGCTTCCACCCGCCTGGCGGCGCTGTCGTACCACGACGCGGAACTGGTCCGGCTGCTGTACACCGACCCTCAGGGCAACGAATCGTCGGAGGTGGACTTCTTCCCGGAGCCCGACGCCGGGGAACTGGCGCTCCGGGCGCGGGTGGCCGGATTCCACAGCGGGCCGGGGCAGCCGACCCCGGCGGTGCTGGAGCGGACACTGCGTCTGGTGCGGGCGCTGAAGCTCACGCTCGGCAACGCGGTGGACGACGGCGTTCAGGTGGCGAACGACCCCGGCTACGCCACGCTGCTGCGCGGTGCGGCGGCGCTGGACCACATGTGGCGGGCCGATCCGCGGGCCGCCGGCACCAAGCTCTTCACCCTGGACCTGTTCCAACGGATCGTCGCGGCCCGGCCGGAGAGCGGGCCGGACCCGGACGAGGACGCGTACCGCGCGGTGCTCACCGCGGCCGCGGGCGTCGTCCCGGGCACGCCTCTGAGCGACTTCGTCACGCTGCCCGCGTCGGTGGACCGGGCAGCCGTCGGGGCGAGCCGGGCGAACATGGCGGACGCGGCCGCGGAGGCCCTGGGGCTGTCCGGACCGGACCAGGCGGGGGAGGCCGAGCTCTCCCGGATGTTCTGGGCGCGGGTCAAGGCCCAGGAGGCGCTGCCCGAGCCCGGCCCGGATCTGGACGCGCTCGCGGCCCGCGCGCTGCACCTGGACCCGGCCGAGGTGGACGACGAGTGGCGCGAGAGCCTCCGGTCTCTGACCACTGTCGCGTACGCCGTGGGCCGTGACGGGGCCGACCCTGTGGCACTGGCCGCGTACGACCTGGAGAACGAGGGCGCGTTCTCCGCCGATACCGAGATGCGGCTTCGGGACGGCGGGGGGCGCGTCGGCCGGGACTACTCGCCCAAGCGCAAGGCGCCGCTCATCGACCTGACCCGGATCACGACCCCGGGCGGAATCTCCACACCGGAGTGGGCAGCCGAGAACACCACGCCCTATGTGGTGCGCGCCGCGCTGGACCCCAGGGATCCGGCCCACTACATCTGGCTGTACTACGACGGGGTGAAGCGACGCGTTCCGGTCGAGGACTTCATCGAACTCCTGGCCAACGACCGGCGGTTGCTCAACACCGACCTCACGACCCCGGTCCTGCTGGCCATCTCGGAGGTCGACCGGCTGGCCCCCGACCTGGCGACGCGCATCGCCAAGCGGGTCGGCCGGGTCCTCTACTCGACCGCGTACCCCATCGGGCTGTCCCAGCCCGGCCCGCAGCGGCCCCCGGCCCTCACGCTGAAGCCCTCGGCACACCTCGCGGAAGAGCCGACGGCCAAGAGCTTCACCGCCAAGCGTCCGGTTGACGCGCCGCCGCCGGCGCAGTCCCCGGCGCAGCCGCCCCTGGCGGCCGGTGGCGCGACCGCCGCCCTTCCGCGGCCGGACACCGTCCCGTCCGTACCCGACGCCGACTCCGTTACCGACCCGGACACCGGTACCGACACCGGTACCGACACCGACACCGGTACCGACACCGAGTCCGTCTTCGATACGGCCTTCGGCATCGACTCCGAGGTCGCGTCGTTCTTCGGCGGCGACGAAGTGCCTCCGGCCGAGCCGGAACCGAAGCTGCGGACACTGCCCGAGGGCCGGCCGGTGACCCGGGCGTCGTCCGGGCAGGCGATGCCCGGACTGGGCGAGCAGGTCACCCTGCCGGTGCGCACCGCGCCGGTCACGAGCCCGGTCGCCGCGCCCACCACCACCGCGCCCCGGATGACGCGGATGTCCTTCCCCGCGAACTCCGCCGACCTGTCCAAGGGCGTCCAGAGGACGCTGGGACGGCTGGCCTACCAGGTGGTCCAGGACGCCCTGGCCAACCGTGACCGGGGGCTCCCGCCGTCCTCCGTGATCCTTACCGGGTACGGCGAGGGCACCGACGATCAGGCGGACGCGGAGTCCGAAGCGCGCGCCGCGGCCGCGTTCGACGAGTTCACCGAGGACCTGGAACTCGCGCTACAGCACCTCCAGTCCAAAGCCGCCCCCGGCACGACTCCGCTGACGGTCGACGACTTCACCGTCGAATGGCGCGGCCTCGGCCGCTACGTCGGGCAGCCCCTCCCGCAGGGCTCGGACGTGACGGCGCTGCGCCGCCAGGTGACGGCCGAGGTCATTGCGCCGCTGGAGCTGCTGAACGACCTGCGCACGGCCGATCCCGGCCTGCGGCACGGCCCACTGGACGTGGACGCCATGGCCCGCGGCCTCCTCCACCTCCCCGCGGACGCCACCGTGGACGCCGATGTCCGCGATCAGCTCTACGAGCTGGTGACCTCCGCGTACCTGGACGGCTGGGCGGACAGCCTGGGCGCGCTGGGCGCGTACCACGTCGCCCAGCAGGGCGTGCTCTCCAGCAAGCGGAAGCGCTACTTCACGGTGGGCGGCCAGCGCGTCCCGGGCCTCAACTGGGGCCCGGAGAAGGTCCGTGCGCTGCGCACCAGCAAGGTGGCGGTGATACGGCGGCGTGCGGACGGCCGCGAAGAGGTGATCGACTGGAAGGACGCCCCGTGGAAGGGCGCTTCGCGGCCCTACATCGTGGCGGCCGAGGGCGGCCACGACAGCGTGGCGGTGCCCTGGCCGGACAGTACGACCCGGGACCTGACCGTCGACGAGTTCGTGGAGCTGGTCGCGCGTGACCTCGAACGGTCCGGCCTGCCCCCGGACGCTCCGGTCGTGCTGGCGATTCCCCGCGCCGGTGACCGGGGGCTGGACCTGCCGCGGCTGCTGGCGGAGCGGACGGGCCGGACGGTGTGGGCGCACAGCGGCAACGCCACACTCGGCTTCATCGGGTCGGACACCTACGCCGCCGGCGAGGTCCGCGCGAAGGGCGACATCGAGGGGGACTGGATCCCCAGCGTGCCCGGTCTGGCACCCGACCGCACCGCGGACACCCCGGCCTGGTGGCGCAAGGTGGTCACCCGGACCCTCGTCGGCGCGCGCACGGGGCGGCTGTTCGGCCGCACCGCGATCGGCCCGGAGGAGGTCGCCAGGAAGGAAGGGCTGGAAGCCCAGCAGCGCCACCTCGACTCGGTCAAGAACTACGTCCACTACAACATCGCCACGCGCGACGTCGTCTCCAAGAAGCTCCCCCGGCCGGAACCGGGCGCACCGGGGGCGAAGAAGTACTACTGGGACGGGCACGCCGGGCCCGGCTACATGGACTTCCGGCTCGATGACGGCAAGAAGCACACGGCCTGGGGCGCCGAGGGACCGCGGTACGTCGCCCACCGCAGAAGCGTGCAGCAGCTCGGCAAGGACGACTGGATCGAGCTGGTGCTCTGCTGGGCCGGGTCGCCCCGGGACCGTGCCGTGCCGTCCGGCTGGTACCGAACGGACCGCTGGGTGGACGCCTTCCCCGGCTCCTTCGTGCCCGACCCGCTCGCGGACATCCCCGTCGGGCAGCACTTCGCGAACGAGACCCGGCACAAGACGAACTGCACCATCCGCACCGACGCCACCGCGTACTACGACGGCGAATACGTCCGGTACATGGAGACCGACGCCCGGGGGCGGCGTGGGTCCTACGAGCAGTACTTCCCGGAGCCCGATGCCGAGGAGCTCGACCGCCGGGCGCGGGCGATCGGCTACCACACGGGTCCGGGTCCGGTGTCGGAGGAGGCCAGGGCGGCGACGCTGCGGCTGGTGCGGGCGCTGCGGCTGACGCTGGGCAAGGAGATCGACGACGACGTACGGATCGAGCGGAACCCGGAGTACGCGGAGCTGCTGCGCGGGGCCGCCGCGCTGGACCGGATGTGGCAGGCCGACCCGCGGTTCCGGGGTGCGGGCCCGGTCACCCTCGACTTCTTCCAGCGGGTCGTCGCGGCGACGCTTCCCGAGGACACCGAGGCGCGCCAGGACGACTACCGGGAGGTGCTGATCGCCGCGGCGGACAACCCGCCGGGCACGGAGCTGGACGACTTCGTGTCCCTGCCCGCGTCGCTGGACCGCGCGGCCCGCTGGCTGAAGACCGAGGACGTCGTCGACGCGGCCGTCGAGGCGCTGCTCCTGGACGGCCCCGACGAGGTGGGTGACGCCGAGCGGTCCCGGATGTTCTGGGCGCGGGTCAAGATGCTGGAGGCGTGGAGCGAGTCCGGTATCGACCGGCTCGCCGCGCGGCTCCTGGCACTGCCCTCGGCCGCCGACGTGAAGCCCGCACACCGCAACTTCGTCCGCGAGCTGGTCATGACGGCGTACGCGGTCGGGATCGACGGATCCGACCCGGACGCGCTGTTCGCGTACCACCTCGACAACCAGGGCGCGTTGGCGGACACCACCGCCCTGCACCCGCTCAACGCTCCGAACATGGTGTACGGGCGCCACTTCCGGTCCGGGGCCGGGGACCCGTTCCCGATCATGTCGAAGGTCTGGACCTCCGCGGGGCTGGAGGACGCGCCGTGGTCCGGGAAGGACGCGCTGGGCCGGAGCAAGGCGCGTCCCTATGTGGTGCGGGCCTCGGTGGACCTCAAGGACCCGAACCGGCTGACGGTCACGTACCGGTCCGTCACCAGGAGCCTGACGCCCGAGCAGTTCGCCGAGCTGCTGGCCCGCGACGAGGCGCTGCTCAGCCAGGAGCTGGCGGTTCCGGTCCTGCTGGACATCGCCGAACTCGACCGCCACCTGCCCGGACTGGCGCGGGAGCTGGCCCAGCGACTCGGCCGGCAGATCTGGTCGACGGCCGCCGTCCCGAGCCAGATGAAGCCCAAGGGCGCCGTGCACACGGTGCTGACCCTGAGCCCGCCCGCCGGGAACGTCGCGGGCCGGACCGCCCTGGAATGGCGTGCCACGGACCCCGTCGATCCGCAGAACCCGGAGACCTCCCCCCTCCCGGTTCCGCCCCCCATCACCCGGTCCTCCTCGGAGGCGGCGCCGGCTCCGGCGGGGCGGGAGCTCACGGTGCGGTTCGAGCCGGGTGAGACCATTTTGTCCGTTGATGATGTGGCGGACATCGAGGATCTGGCGCGTGAGGTGGCGCCGTCGGTGCTGGCGGAGTGGCGTGCGGGGCGGCCACTGCCGTCCTTCGTGGTCACCGGGTTCGGTGAGGGGCCGACGGAGCAGGCGCGGGAGATGGGGCAGGAGCGGGCCGAGACGGTCCGCGAGTGGTTCGAGGACCACTTGGATGAGGCGCTGATACGGCTTCAGACGGATGACCCGTGGGTGGACTGGCTCAGGGCGGAGCAGTTCTCGTTCACCGCCCGCGGCCGTGGCGGGGACGTGGGCTCCGGTACGGACCCGGAGGTGCTGCGGCAGACGACCATCGAACTCACCACGCCGATGGCGCCGGACACCGAGTCGGGTCTCTTCGACACCGGGAGCGATTCCGGCACCGACACCGACATCGACTCGGTCTTCGACCCGGCCTCCGACCCCGGCTCCGACACCGAGCCCGAATCCGACACCGAGTCGTCCGCCGACCTGGCCGACCCCGCCGACGTACCGGACGCCAAGGCGCAGACACAGCCGCAGCCCGGGTCGACGGTCCGGTCGGCGCCCGGGGCGTCGATGCCCGGAGTGGGCGGTCAGGTCACCCTGCCGGTGCACGTCGCCCCGGTCACGCCCCCGTCCGCCGCGTCCACCCCCGCGCCACCGACGCGGGTGCTCTTCGCGCCGGGGTCCGGCACGCTGTCCGAGGACGCCGGGACGACGCTGAGGGACCTGGCGGACCAGGTGGCCCGGACCGGACTTGACCACCACGGCCGGGGCGTCGCCAAGCCCAGCGCGACCATCCTCGGCTACGGCGAGGGCACGGCGCAGGACGCGGACGCCGAGGCGCTGCGGCGCGCGGCCGCCATGTACGAGCGGTTCATGGACGACCTGGACGACGCGCTGGACCGTCTCCAGGGACACGTCCCCATGGACAGCCGGATCACGGCGGACGACTTCCACATCGTCTGGCGTGGCCGCGGCGCGGACGTGGGGCAGACCGGCGCGACCCCGGACGCGGACGTGGCCGCGCTGCGCCGGCAGGTGACGATCGAACTCGCCGACCCGGCCGCGAAACTGACCGAACTCCGCCTCGCCGACCCGGATCTGGTGAACGACCCGCTGGACGGCGACGTCATCACCCGCCGCGTCCTCCATCTCGCCCCGGACGCCCCGGTGGACGCGGACGTCCGCGAGCGGCTGTACGCGCTGATCACCAACGCCGCCGTGGACGGCTGGGCGGACAGCCTGGGGTCGCTGGGCGCGTACCACGTCTTCCAGCAGGGCGCGATCGCCCCGAACCGGGACCGCTACTTCGCGGTGGGCGGCACCCGCGTCCCGGGCCTCAACTGGGGCTCCACCAAGGTCACAGAGCTCCTGACCGACACCTTCGACATCATCCGGAAACGGCCGGACGGCCGCCTCGTGGTGGCCGACACCAAGGACGCCGAGTGGCGCGGCGGGCCGAGGCCCTATGTCGTGGCGGCGACCGGCAGCCACGAGAAGGTCGCCGTGCCGTGGCCGGACGGTACGACCCGCGACTTGTCGATCGGCGAGTTCATCGAGCTGGTCGCGCGCGATCTGGAACGGGAAAGCCTGCCGAAGGACCACCCGATCGTGCTGGTCGTTCCGTTCGCCGGCGACCAGGGCCTCGATCTGCCGCGGCTGCTGGCCGAGCGGACCGGCAGGACGGTGTGGGCACACTCCGGCCACGCGCTCACCAACGGCAAACAGCCCCTGATGTCCATCGGCGTGCTCCACGAGGAGGGCCGTCACCAGGGCGACTGGATCCCCAGCCCGCCCGGTATGGCGCCCGACCGCGAACCCGGCCTCCCGGAGTGGTACCGCAAGGTGCTGACCCGGACGATCATGGACGTGGTGTCGAAGCGCCAGGCCGGCCGCTCCGGTATGCCGGACGCCGAGGTCTCGCGGTGGACCATGGAGGACGACCAGCGTCACTTCGGCACGATGACGCACTACATCCACGTCAACGTCGTCTCGGGCGACGTCGTCTCGAAGAAGATCCCGCTGCCGCGCCGGGGCGGGACCTACACCTGGGACGGGCACGGCGGGCCGGGCTGGATGGCTTTCGAGCTCGACGACGGCACGACCTACTACGCCTACGGCGTCGAGGGACCCCGGTATCTCGCGAGCCGTAAGAGTGTGCGGAACCTCCGCGTGGACGACTGGATCCACATGGAGTCGTGCTGGAACGGCTCTCCCACGGACCGTGCCGTTCCGGGCATCGGATACCGGGACGGCGTCTTCCCCGGGGCGCTGCACGCCCTGTCCGCGTCCTTCGTCCCCGATCCGCTCGCCGACATCTCCACCGCCCAGCACGTGGCGAACGAGACCCGGCACAAGGTCAGCGCCGTCTTCGGGCCGGTCGGGACCGCGTTCCACGACGGCGAACACGTCATGACCATCTACACCGACCCGCAGGGGCGGCTCGGGTCGATCGTGACGTTCTTTCCCGAGCCCGATTCCGCCGAGCTGGACCGCCGGGCCCGCGTGGCCGGGTACCACACGGGCGAGGGGGAGGTGTCCGAGTGGGCCAGGCAGAGCACGTTGCGTCTGGTGCGGGCGCTGCGGCTGACGCTGGGGAACGACGTCGACGACGACATCCGCGTCGAGCAGGACCCCGCCTACGCGGAGCTGCTGCGCGGGACCGCCGCGCTGGACCGGATGTGGGAGAGCGACCCCCGGTTCCAGGGCAAGGGCCCGTTCACGCTGGACCTCCTCCAGCGGGTCGTCGCGGCCAGGCTTCCCCAGGGGCAGGCCGAGGCGCGTCACGACGACTACCGCGCGGTGCTCACCGCCGCGGCGGCCGCGGCCGACGGCACGCCCCTGGCGTCCTTCGCCCCGAAGCTGACAGGGGCGCTGGACGAGGCGGCCACGTGGTGGAGCGGTGTGGACCCGGCCGCGGAGGCCGCCACCTACCTGTCACTCAGCGATGCGCAGAACGTGGGAACCGCCGAGCTCTCCCGCGTTTTCTGGGCCCGGGTCAAGACGTACGAGGCCCTGGCCGCGCCCGGCGCCGACCTCGACCGGCTCACCCGTGAGGTCTTCGGCCTGCCGCCCTTCGACGACCTGCGCGTGGCCACCCAGTGGCTGATGACCACGCTGTACGCGGTCGGGAGGGACGGGGCCGACCCCGTCACGGTGAGGTCGAGGTACCTGGAGGGCCTGGGCGCTCTGGAGGAGGACACCGGCGTGTTCCTCCCCGACGACTCGGGGGACCTGTCGGACCTGGCGTCCGGGCGCCACTACGTGGCCGCGCCGCAGACCCCGGATCCGGACCTGTCGAAGCTATGGACGCCCGCCGGTCTCGTGGACGCGCCGTGGGCGGGGAAGGACGCGCAGGGCAACGACAAGCCGGCTCCCTATGTGGTGCGGGCCTCGGCGGACCGGTACCACCCGGGCCGCCTCCAGCTGCTCATCAACGGCTCGTACCACAGCGTGTCGGAGGCGGTGTTCGTCGAGCTGCTGGCCAACGACCGTCACCTGCTGGTCACGCCACGGAAAGCCGCCGTCGTCCTGGACGTCCCGGAGCTCGACCGGTACTTCCCCGGCTTGGCACGACGGCTCGCCCAGCGGATCGGCCATCCGGTCTTCTCGACGTCCCTGCCCCTGGACCGGCACACGCCGTCCGGGCCCCAGGGCTCCCAGAGCCCCGTGCTGGCGCTGACGCAGGATCCGGGCGCCCCGGCCCCGACGGTCGCGGACTTCCGCGAGACGCGGCCCGTCGCCCCGAACGCGCCCGGCAACGCCCCGCGCCCGGTGCCGGCTTCGGCCCCCCGCAGCGCCGGGCAGTTCCCGTCCATGGCCTGGGCGCCGATGCCGGCGCTCCCCCCGGCGCTCCGCTCCGCCCTGGCGAAGGCGTCGGCCGCCGGGTCCGCGCGGCCGTCGGCGGCCCCGCCCGCGCGCCTGTCCGCGGACCGGATCGCGGAGTTCGCCGCCCGGATCGACTCGGACCCGGTGCACACCGTGCCCGTCGGCGGTCCGCCCGCCGCCCCGGTGGCCACGACGCCGCCCGCCGCGTCCGCGCCCGCCGCGCCCGCCGCCCCGGCCGTGCTGCCGCGGTCGACCACGGTGGCGTTCGACGGGCAGTCCGCCGAGGTGTCCGCGGAGCAGGAGGCGGACATCGCGCGGCTGGCGGCCCGGGTGGCCGAGACCGGCCTGCGGAACAAGCGGGCGAAGCTGCCCAGGTCCCCGATCCGGATCACCGGACACGGCACCGGAGCGGACCGGCAGCTCGCCCGCTCGCGGGCCGACGCGGTGGCCGCGGTGTTCCGGCGCCACCTCGACCGGGCGCTGACCGCGCTCGGCACGGCCGGTGAGGGCCTGTCCGCGAGCGACTTCTCCATCCTCGTGATGACCAGCGGCACGACGCCACCGGGCGCCGCTTCCGCCCCGGTGACGATCGGGATCAACGCCCCCCGGAACTCGGCGACGGCGCAGCGGCTGGACGAGCTGCGGCAGGCCGAGCCCGGTCTGCGGGACGGCCCGTTCGACCCGGACGCCCTGGCCAGGCGCGTCCTGGGCCTGGACGACGCCACGCCGGTCACCAATGCCCTGCGCGCGGACCTGTACGCGGTGACCGACCTGGCGATCAGGGACGGCCGGGCGGCCGGTCTGGCGGAGGTGGCGGCGTACCACACCGAGAAGGACGCGGAACGCTACGCGGGGCACCGCTTCACCACGGGCGGCACCCGGGTCCCGGGCCTGAACTGGACGGGCCTGCCCGACGGCGAGCTGTACGCGGACACCATCGGCCTCCTGGAGCCGCGGCCGGGCAAGACCCCCAAGATCCTCGATTCGAAGCTCCCGAGGTGGCGCGGCGGCCCCACGCCGTACCTGCTGGCGGCCACCGTGAACGGTGACCGGGTGGCGATCCGGGCGCTGGACGGCACGACCCGGTCCGTGTCCGTCGAGCGGTTCGTGGAGGAGGTCCTGAAGGACCCGGACCTGGCGAAGCTCCCCGCGGGCGCCCCCATCGTGCTGGCCATGCCGTTCGCCGGCGACGGCGGACAGTACGTGGCGCGGCTGCTGGCGGACCGGACGGGCCGCACCGTATGGGCGCACAGCGGCGACGTACGGCTGACGACCGCACCGGACGGCCGTCTGACCGTCGCGGTCTTCACGGCTGCCGGGCGCCCGGTGGGCACGTGGTTCCCCGTCCCGCCCGGCATGCTGCCCGACACCGACACCGACTCCGGCGACGAGGGACAGACGCCCGGCGAGGACTGGTACGAGGACGTGCTGTCCTCGCCCCTGGGCAGTGAGCTGACCGGACAGCAGATCGGCCGCGCCTCCTTCCAGCCCCACGAGCTGGCCGTACGGGAGGACGCGTACAGCCACCTCGACCAGGTGACGAAGTACGTGCACTTCAACTTCGCCACCGGCACGTACTCCGGGACGTTCCCGCTGGAACCGGCCGCCCGGGGGAAGCTGAAGGCGTTCTTCGCCGCCCACGGCGGGGCGGGCTCCACGTCCTTCGCCCTGAACGACGGGACCACCCACCGGGCATGGGGGGACGCGGGGGCCAAGTGGCTGAGGAAGCGCAAGAGCTTCACCGGCCTCCTGCGGAACAAGCAGGAGGACTGGCTCGGCCTGGTGTCGTGCCGGTCGGGTTCCCCGAAGGACAGCGCCGTCCCGCCCCGTCGCGGCTACGGGCGGAACAACCCGGGCGCCTTCGTGCCCAACCCGCTCAGGCAGGTCCCCCAGGGCCAGCACTACGCGAACGAGATGCGGAACAAGGTGAGCGCCGCCACCGTCCGCTCCGGCGTCCTGTTCCTCAATGGCGAATACGTCCGCGCCCTGGTGACCGACCCGCAGGGGCGCTGGGGGTCGTACGCGGAGTTCTTCCCGGAGCCGGAGACCGGCGAGCTGGACCGCCGCGCCCGCGCCATCGGGCTGCACAGCGGCCCGGAGGAGGTGTCCGAGGAAGCGCGGCAGCGGACGCTGGAGCTGGTGCGGGCGCTGAAGCTGACGTTCGGGAACGAGATCGACGACGACGTCCGCATCGAGGAGAACACGGAGTACGCGCAACTGCTGCGCGGGGCCGCCGCGCTGGAGACGATGTGGCGGGACGATCCGCGTTTCCGGCAGGCGGGCCCGTTCACCCTGGAGTTCTTCCAGCGGGTCGTCGCCGCGAAGCTGCCCCCGGGACAGGACGGGCCGCGCCGGGCCGACTACCGCGCGGTGCTCGCCCAGGCACTCGCGAGCGGCCCCGGTACGCCGCTGGCGGATTTCGTGGCGCTGCCGTCGGCCGTGGACCGGGCGGTCGCCCGGTTGGGCGGCCCGGACGTGTCGCGGGCGATCGCCGACGTCCTCCGGCTGCCCGGTACGGACGAGGTGGGCGAGGACGAGCGCTCGCAGGTGTTCTGGGCCGGGGTCAAGGCTTACGAGGCGCTGGACGCCCTCGACGCCGCCGCCCTGGACGCGTACACCGCGCGGGTGCTGCACCTGGACCCCTCGCAGGTGGACGACGCACGGCGGGACCGGGCGCGGGACGTGACGGCCGCGACGTACGCGGTCGGCCGCGACGGGGCCGACCCGGACCAGGTGGCCGCCTACCACCTGGAGATCGATCAGGCCCTGTCCGACGCCACATCCATGCCCCCGATCACGGCCGGCGACCCGGCGGCCGGACGCCACCTGCTGGCCACGCCGCAGGCGGACACCGCCGTGGACCTGTCGAAGGTCCACACCCCCGGCGGCACGGTGGACGCCCCGTGGCACGGGAAGACCGCGGAGGGACGGAACCGGCCGCATCCGTACGTGGTCCGCGCCGAGCTGGACCGCAACGACCCGACCCACCTCTTCGTGTCGTACGACGGGGTGACCCGGCGGGTGCCGGCCGGGGAGTTCATCGAACTGGTGGCGGGCGACCCGGATCTGCTGACCCTCGACTCGGCCGTCCCGGTCTTCCTGGCCGTCTCCGAACTGGACCGGCTCGCCCCGGACCTGGCGCAGGACCTGGCCCAGCGCATCGGCCGGGAGATGTACTCGACCGAGTTCCCCGTCGGGGAGCACACCGCCGACGGGGCCGCGCACCCGGTGTTCTCCCTGCACCCCTCGCCCGTCGCCGGGGCGCCCCCCACCGCCGCCGCCCTGCGGGTGACCGCTCCCCGCACCCTGGACTCGGTGAGCATGCCGGCGCCGGTGCCGCCCCCGCCGGTCGACGCCGACACCCCCGACACCGGCACCTCACGCGGCGACGGCCGCGGCACCACCGCGACCCTGGACCCCGACGCCCCGGTGCCCGGTCTCGACGACCCGCTGCCCGACCTCGGCGGCCGGGTGCCGGGCCTCGACGACCCCCTGCCCGACCTCACCACCGCCCTCACCGAGGCCCCGCCGCCCCCGCCGCCGCCCCCGCCCTCGCGGCCCTCGACCCTCGGGCCCACCCCGCCGCCCGGCCAGAACCCCCGGCCGAGGCCGGCCGGGGTGCAGATCGACGAGGAGCTGGAGGAGCGCCGCCGGCCGCGCGTCGACACCGAGATGCTGCCGCCGCCACGGGTGCACCGGGCCAGCAAGTTCACCGACGACAGCAGGATGCCGGGCTATGTCGACGGCTTCCTGGCGTTCCCCGGCGACGAGTCCGACGACACCGCCATGCCCATCGCGTTCGGGCAGAGCGATGTCTACATCCGCGGCTGGGAGCAGATCGCGGAGCACATCGACGCCGCGATGGAGGCGGACGGCGAGGAGACGGCCTCGGGCGAGGAACCGTCGAAGCGCCACCGGGTGCGCGGCGGCGGTATCGACGAGTCCGTCTTCCGGCGGATGCAGCGTGCGATGCGCGAGCGCCCGCAGACCTTCGCCGGGGACGGCCGCGAGTTCGTGTACCGCACGGAGTCGGGGCGGCTGCGCAGGCTGCACATCAAGATCCACAACTACGGCGAGTGGACCAAGTTCACCGACGGCGCCTCCCCGACCAAGGTCGACAACGCGTACCGTTCCCAGGCCAGCATCGGCGGTTCCAAGACGGTCGGCCAGACCCGCCAGTTCGCCCCGACGGTGCCGCTGGGGCCGCAGTCGACGATGTTCTCCGCGTTCGGCCGGATCGGCGCCCGGCTGGGCCGCGTCCGCGAGGTCAACTACTCCATGCAGGACCAGGTCCTGAGCGTGGGCGAGACCCGCATGTGGACCAACTCGCACCCGTACCTGGACGACGCGTACATCGAGGTGCGCATCACCGACGCCGAAAAGCCGCGCCCGGCCAAGCAGGGCGTCCTCGGCACCCGCTGGCGGGCGAAGCCGGCCACCGTGGCCGCCCCGGACGTGGAGTTCGCGTTCGGGGTGCGCCACGGGCTCAAGGCGCGGCTGCCGGAGAGCGCGACCCAGGAGTCCACGGTCCGCCGGACCCCGAAGACGCTGCGGCTGGGGCCCGAGTCCGACTACCGGCTCGTCATCACCGAGGACTTCGGCCCGGTCACCCAGATCCGCGACTGGGCGGTGGACCGGATCGGCGCCGAACCCGACTCCTCGGCCTACCGCGAGCTGGACAGGTTCTTCTCCTCCCGGAACTTCCACCAGCTCGCCGGGCGGATATCCCGGTCCTCGGTGCCCGGCAAGCCGCTGTTCGCCGACGACAAGAAGAGCACCCCGCTGGGCGCCTTCGTCATCGAACGGGTGGTCCCGGGGCGGGCCGTGCTGGACCAGGAGACCGACAAGGCGGAGCTGCGGGATTCGGCCTTCCTGACCGTGCAGAACACCCGCAAGCAGACCAAGGCGTTCGCCAAGGACGTCTCCCTCGTCGTCGGGCCCACGTTCAACCTGCCGACGTTCGGGATCCAGAGCGTCATCTCCGACTGGATGAACCGGATCAAGCCCCGGATCCAGTTCGGCCCCAGCTGGCGCTACGCGCACACCCGGGGCCGCTCGGCGATGACCGGCGGCTCGGGCGCGGTCCGCACGGTCGGCCGGGCCAAGAACGTCACCAGCGACCTGTACCGGGTGGAGAAGACCATCTGGGTCCGCAAGACCGGGGACGCGCAGGCGACGCCGTTCACCACCTGGAGCCTGGACCGGATGACGCGCACCGAGGCGCGCCGCCTGGCCGGGATGGAGGACGAGAACACCTTCGGCGCCACCGAGCCGTTCGCCCCCGCGTACCTCACCGCGGACCGCCCGCCGACCCTCGGCATGGCCCGGCCGGTGCAGTTCCTCTACGCCAACGGCCGGTACAGCCGGAAGTTCGCGGCGGTCACCAAGAAGGAGGACACCAGCGCCGGGACCTCGCTCCAGCCCATCCCCGAAACCGACGGCGGGACCGGCACCGTGCCCGCGATCGCCGCCGGCCCGGCCAACCAGGTGAGCCCGGAGGTCACCTTCGCCGAGCGCACCCGGCTGGACTCGGTCACCCGGCAGGCGCTGACCGCCGTCGCCCGCAAGTACCCCAAGATGGTGGCCCCGCTGGAGGACCTCGGCGACCCGAACGACGGCCGGTGGCGCAATCACGCGCACTACCAGATGGTGCTGCACAACACGCTGACCGTGATCAACGCGCTCTCGCACCACAGCATGGCCGGCAACCTGGAGGCGACGAACCGGACCGGTATCCGGATCGGCCTGGTCAACCCCGGCCGGTTCACCCGCGGTTACTACCACATCTGGCTCGACGTGGAGCTGACCAACCGCACCTATGTGTCCCCCACGGACACCATCCTGCGCCACAGCGCGCCCGGCGCCATGACCCTGGACGAGAGCCAGTACGGGGTGCAGGGGGCCGAGTTCGGCTTCGAGGCGCTGGGGTCGCTGCGGGACACCACCGTCGACAACATCGGGTTCCCCACCCACGCCATGACCGGGCAGTTCGGCTACCAGGCGGCCTGGCAGACGCGGGATGAGTCCAACTACGGCGCGACCGCCACGTTCGACCAGATGTCGATCAGCACCAAGCCGGGCAACCTGTACTCCTACGACTTCTCCCTCACTCTGAGCACCGGCGGCTACTGGCGGCCCCGGAGCCTGCTGCGCGGCCTGGTCAGCTTCGGCATCCTCGGCACGTCCCTCTTCGTCCGCGGCCCCAAGGGCCGGGGCGACATCATCGGCGGCAACTCCGAGGTCCCGGCCATCCGGGGCAAGGTGCTGCTGAGCGTTCCGTCCGAGCACGCCCCGAAGACCGACCCGCACGCGCCGGGCGCCGACAACCCGTACCTGGACCCGAAGCCGGTCACCCGCACCCCGATGACCCGCGACGAGGCCAGGAAGCTGCTCGACTCCTCCGTCGAGGACGACCGGGACGCCGGGCCGCTGGACGGGCTGCCCCACCAGACCCTCTCGGTGGTGGCCGGGAAGGAGTCGCCGGGGATCGTGGACCGGGTGCTGGCCAAGGCATCCCACAACAGGTGGCAGCTGACCCGGGTCGGCGCTCCCGCGCACGACGCCGCCGTACGTCCGGAGCAGCCGCAGTTCCTGACGGCCAACGTCGACCAGAACGCGAGCGCGACCGGATCGCGCACCACGGGCCTGTTCGGCAAGGGGCCCTACCTCGACTGGCTGGCCACCGTCGTGCACCGGATGCGGGTGACCAACCTGCGCGCGCTGACCCGGCCGCAGCCGATGGAGACCGAGATGACGGTCGGCGGCAGCAACAAGTCGTCGGGGGTGCAGAGCAAGTCCTTCACCCAGTCGGCCGGCTTCACGGCCGTCTACGGCCAGTCCCACCCGCAGGGCCCGGGTGTGACCGGTAACTACGGTCTGGTCTGGCGGCCGTGGTGGCGCTCCCGGGGCGCCGGCGGAACCATCACCCGCACGGTCACCTCCGACATCAACCGGGTCGACCAGGGCCACCAGGTGCTCACCACCGGCGACGCCGAGCACGAGGTGGTCGCCGAGATGCGCTCCTCCGGTGTGCTCTCGCCGCTGGGCGCGGTGGTACGCACGCTGCGCGACTGGGCGGGGGAGCGGCAGGTCATCAAGGGCGGCTGGCTGGGCCACCTGCCCGAGCGGATCGCCCACCGGCTCGGCCTCATCCAGGGCGACAAACTCGGCGGCGGCCCGCTGTACACCCGCCGCAACTGGCTCCAGCCCGGCTGGTTCCGCAAGGCCCCGTTCGCCACGTACCCGGTCAACTCCCTGGACACCTCCAAGGTGGTGGAGGAGTTCGAGCGGCAGCTGAACGACCTGGCCATCGACGACGACAGCCGCGAGGCCATCCACCGGCTGACCTCGGCCCGGGTCACCCGCGCGCTGCGCCGGGAGATGATGGGCACGGGCTCCGCGGTCACGGCCAGGATCGGCGGCCCCGGCTGGAAGCAGATCCGGGTCGGCGGGCGCAACGTACGCATCCGGGCCCAGCTCGAACCCGTGGGGACGGAGCGGTTCGTCCAGCTGTGGCCGCGTACCGAGCTGGAGGACCATCGCTGGGCGGTGGAGAGCTTCAGCGACTCCTTCGCCAGCGGCCGGGGCAGCGACGCCGGAACCCAGGTCAACGAGGGCGTCCACACCGGCGACACCAATGTGCCGATGGCGGGCCCGTCGATGGCCGAGACCGGCTCCAACCGGCAGAACGTCTCCGCGACCGACGCCCGTGTCCGGGGCCGGCTGTGGACCTCGTACACCAGCGAGCCGCACGCCGAGTTCGCCACCCGCTACCGGCTGCGCATCACCATGGAGATGGGCCGGAAGAAGGGGGACGAGCCCCGGAACCCGCGGGCCCGGCGCATCGAGCACAGCGGGGACGTCGGCATCCAGCGCGAGATCGTCCCGCTCAGCCTGATGCGGCCGGACGCCGGACCGGGCACCGCCCCGACGAAGGGACCCGACCCGCTGGCCCCGCCGGAGATCGGCGACGAGCCGGCCGCGGTGAACGTGCTCACCGGGGAAGACTCCCCGCTGGGGAAGACCAGTGACATCACCGGCGTCTTCGACTCCTGGCGCGCCATCACCCTGCCCGACGGGACACAGGGCCCGTTCATCCCGCCCCGGAACGGCTTCCACGTCCGCAACATCATCGGCGCCGAGAGCATCCTGGCGGCCAGCACCATCGCGCTGGCCAAGGCGTACGACAACCGGCTCGCCACCACCTCGGGCGCCCTCACCGGGGACGCGCTGGAGCGGGCCCTGCGCACCGCGCGGATCACCCCGTTGACCGCCGAAGGCACCGGCTCCGCCCAGGTGCTGGAGGACTCGCACGGGGCCGGCGCGCTCTCCGCGTTCTTCGAGCACGCCTCCGGCAACGACGGCTACGAGACCGCCGGCCTGGTGGAGAACGGCTTCGCGGACCGCTCCGAGGGCGCGCTGCGGGTCTTCTCCCGGCCGGACTTCGAGGGTGCGCAGCTGATGGCGGTGGCCGACGGCGCCCGGATGGAGTCCTCGATCCGGGTCACCCAGAGCGACAACGCGACCGCCTCCCAGGGCGGTGACCACAACACCGTCTTCGGCGCGGCGCCCGCCCTGAAGTCGGACACCGTCGGCGCGGCGAACCCGGGCGCCTCCGGCACCGGCGCCGACACCTCCGACAGCGACGGGCGGGTGATCGCGGGGGATCAGGCCCGCCAGGTGAACGTCAAGCCCAGCACGGGCCGGGTGTTCGCGTTCGCCATCCCCACCGCCTGGCTGAGCGTGGCCGACGTCCACCGGCAGTTCAAGGAGCTCCCGGCCAGCAGGTGGATCCGCAATCACCTGCTGGGCTCGCTCGGCGGCGTCAAACCGGGCCCGCAGACCGTCGAGGCGCAGACCCACGTCATGGCCTGGGTGCGCGAGGACGTCGCCCGCCAACTCGGGCTGATCACCGACGACAACTTCCCCGAGACCGTCGCCAAGGCCTGGGACAAGGTCAAGGACGCGGCCAAGACCTGGGCCGACGAGGACGCGAAGTACTGGGAGCTGCGCCGGGACCTGCCCGATCTGCGGGAGGCCGCTGCCGCCGCCATGGTGGCCCGCTCGGTGGCCCGGCGCCTGCGCCGGCAGGCCGAGGACGCCGCGGGGGCGGAGTCCTCGGCGGCGCGGCGGGACTTCGCGGCGGCGAGGGCCGCGGCCGACGCGGCGCTCCGGCAGGACCCCGTGGACTTCCCGGCCCCGGTCGGCGACGAGCTGCGGTCCGCGACGGAACTGGCCGCGCAGGCTCGGCAGTCCTACCAGGGCGCCCTGCTGGGCGACCTGACGGACACCGCCACGCCCGTCCAGCGCGCCGCCGCCGAGGCCCGGCTCGCGAGCGCCCGGCAGGCGCTGTCCGAGGCGGACGCCCTGGTCGACTCCATCCGGCGCCGGGAGCGTGACCGGATGGCGGCGGAGGCGCGGGCCGCCTTCGACAGGCGTACGGCCGCGGCGGAGGAGAGCGTGGCCGGTGCGCGGGACGCGGCCCACGCGGCGGCCCAGGCGTTCCGGGCGGCCGAGCGCGCGGTGGAGGCGCGTATCGCGGAGGTGAAGAGCCAGCAGCGGAAGGCCGAGGACGCGGCGGACGCCCTGCACCACCTGCGCGCCCAGACCGACCGGCTCACCCGCTGGCACCGGCTGCCCGAGGACCCGCCCAGCGCCGAGGAGGGCGCGGTCCCGACCCGCGCCGGGCTGCCCGAGCCGCGGGTAACGGACTGGGAGCCGGGGAAGACCGAGCGCACGGAGAACCCGGCCAAGCACTCCGACCGGCCGAAGCTGGCGAAGGCGCCGAAGCTGGGTTCCATCACCGAGGAGCCGTCGGCGGAGCCGAAGCCGGCCAGGCGGCCGCGACCGCCGCGCAGCGCGCGGCCGACAGGGCTGGGCTCCATCGCCGAGGAGACGCCCGAGGAACTGTCCGAGCGGGAGACCTCCGGGTCGGACACCTCCGGCACGGAGAGCACCGGGGGCGACACCGGCACGGACACCTCCCGCACGGACACCCGCGACCCCGGTACGGACCGGCGGGAGGACTCCCGGGACGAGATGTTCCGGGAGGAGCCCGAGACCTCCGGCACGCCGCCCCGGTACACCGAGGTGACCGCGCTCGGCGACGGCGCGCCCGCGCTGAAGTCCCCGGAGGGGACCACCCATCGGCTGCTGGACGTCCCCGCGGACAACTCCTTCCTCCGCGCCTTCCAGCGCGCCCTGCCCGCCGCCCGCACCGGCGCCGACGGCGCCCCGCTCGACGCCGCCGGGCTGCGCGGCGCGTTCGCGGACGCGGTGGAGGGGCTGCCGGACGACTCGCCGCTGCTGGCGTACCTCTCCCCGGACGAGACGGACACCTTCGTCTCCGCCGAACTGGACGCCGCGGCCCTGGACCTGGGCACCGACACCCCGCAGCGCCGGGAGTTCGACTCCCTCGGCGTGATCCCGCACTCGGCCGGCGACCGCCCCACCCCCGACCGGCGCCACCAGCCCCTGAGTCCCGCCCAGCGCCGCGCGCTCGCCGCCGCCCAGCTGCGGCGCGCCGCGAACGCCACGGACGACACCGGCTGGGACCACAGCGCCGCCGACGTGCTCCCCGTGCTCGCGGCGCGCATGTACGGCGTGGGCGTGCGCGTCGTCCGCGAGGACGGCACGTACCAGGACTACTCGCCCCACCCCGACCGTCCGCTGCGCTCCGGCGCGGAGCGCGTCGTGCTGTACCTGGCGGACCGGCACTTCCGCGCCGTGGAGGCGGCCGCCGTGGCCGAGGGCCCGCCCCCGCCGCCGAAGCCCGAGCCGCCGGTGGACGACTCCCTGCTGACCGCCTACGCCACCCGCCCGTGGACGTGGGAGGGCCTGGACGCGACGTACGCGGAACAGCCCAAGTTCGACGCGGCCACCGACGTCCACACGCTGACCGACCCCGACGGCTACGCCTACGATCTGGTCGCCCCGCAGGTCGGCGACGGGAACCAGTTCTACTCCGCCGTCGCCGTCGCCCTGGGAGCGGACCCCATGGGCGGCCGCGGGTTCCGGGTGGTCGACGATCTGACCGAGCTGATGGACACCGTGCCGCTGCCACGGACGGCCCGGCTCGACCCCCGGGCCACGTTCACCGAGGACGACCTGTACGAGGCCGGGTACCGCCCGCTGAACCCCGAGCGGCGCCGGGAGTTCGAGCGCGGCGGCGGCCGGCTGCCCGCGTCCTGGCCGACGCCGCCCGACTGGGTGCGGGAGCGCCTGATCCGCGCCCATCTGAGGAACTCCCGCCGCTGGACCCGGGAGACGGCCCTGCTCGCCGCCCAGCTGGTGGCGGAGCACATGGACCTGCACGTGACCTACGTGCACGAGAACGGCACCATCGACACCTTCGGCACCGCGTCCCCCGACGGGGACAACGCCATCGTCCTGTACGAGCGCGGCGGCGACTTCCTCGCGGCGACGCCCCGCGGGGCGCGCAACCCGCGGGGCCCCTGGAACTTCCGCACCACCAAGCCGGCCCCGCCGCGGCCCACCCGGCCCGAGCCGCCCACCCGGCCCGCGTCGGCCCCGCCGGTGACCGCCCTGCCCCCGGCCGGGCCGCCCGGTGGCAAGGGCGCGCCGAAGCCCCCGCCGACCGGCCGGGAACGGCGGCGGCCCGTCAACGACGGCCTGCCGTTCGGCCTGGACACGCCCCCGGCCGACACCGGGAGCCGGTCCGACACCGAGGGCCGGTCGCTGGTACGCCCGGGCGACCTGCGGAAGGCCCTGGACCGGCTGGACACACTGCGGGCGGACGTCCCCGAACTCGCCGACGGCCCGCTGGACATGGACGCGCTCGCCCGCCATGTGCTGCTGCTCGACCCCGACACGCCCGTGACCGGGGCGCACCGGGACGAGCTGCTGCGCCTCGCCATGGCCCCGGAGACGGCCGCCGCGCCCAGTCTCGCGGTGCTGGCCGGGTTCGGCCTGGCGGAGCGCGGGGTGACCGTCGTCCGGGACTTCGGGTACGACGTGGACGCCTTCGCCGCCCGCGTCCTGCACCTGGACGCCCCCGACCCGGCCCGGCGCCGGGAACTGGTGCGGCTGCTGGAACGGGCCACTGCCGTCGGGATCGACGTGAGCCGGAGCACGCGGCTGGCCACGTTCCGCCTGGCGACCGGGGGCCTGTTCGCCCCGGAGCGGGTCATCCGGCGCCCCGACGGCTCGGCGGTGGGCCGCGACGGGGACCAGCGCCTCGACGCCCTGGACCTGGACCTGAGCGAGGTCACCCTGGTCGGGGTCGGGCCCGACGGGAAGCTCACCTTCGACACCACCGAAACGGCGCGCTGGGACCGGCCGGAGGGCCCGGCGCCCTGGGTGGTCCGGCTCAACGGCCCGTTGGGCGAGGGGCTGCTGTCCGGGCGGGTCCCGGCGGAGGACGTCGCCCACCTGCTCACCATCGACCCCGAACGCCCCTGGGGCAGCCAGATCGTCCTGCTGCTCCCTCGCACCGACCCCGCGACGGCGGGGCCCGCCGTCGAACGGCTGCTGGACGCGGCCACGCGGAGCACGGGCGTGAAGGTGTACACCGCGTACGGGATGGCGGAGTTCTTCACCGACGAGAACGGCCGGACCACCGTCGCCCTGGGTCCCGACCGGCACGGGCGGCAGCGCACCGCCGCCGACTTCGTCTCCGCCGGCCCGAGCGCCGACGACACGATCCCCACCCGCCCGGCGACCGGCCGCAAGCGGCCCCGCCCACGGGCCGGGGTCAAGCGGCGGGCCCGGCCGTTCCGAGCGGTGCGGCCGCCCGCCAAGCGGTCGCGCACGGGGGAGCCGTCCACGATGCCCCCGGCCCCGGCGCCGCTGCTGAAGGGATCGGCACCGGAGGGGACACCCCCGAAGCCGCTGCCGGAGGCAACACCGCCCAAGGGCTCGACGCCGCCCAAGGGGAAGCTGCCCAAGGCGCCGCCCCGGAGGCCGATCATGACGTCCCCGGTGGGCGGCACCACCGGCTGGGCCCGGGGACGCCCGCTGCCGGTGGCCAAGGACGGCTCCTGCCTGCTGCACGCGTTCCTGGCCAGCGACCCGCTGCTGGTCCGCGACAGTCTGCCCGGCCTGACCGCGGACGCCCGGTCCACCGCCGACCGGGACGCGTACGCCTGGCTGTCGGACCCCGCACGGGTCCGCGCCGAACTGGCGCGCGGCGGTGTGCCCGGCCGCTCGGACCGCCATGTCCTCGCCGCCATGCGGCGGTTCGTCGCCGACCACCTGACCGCGAACCGGGGACGGCTGCCGGTCGAGATCGTCCTGCAGTACCGCAACTCGGTGCCCGGCGGACTGGCCGCGTCCGTGGACCGGATGGACGAGACCGAGCTGGTGACCCGGCTGACCGAGCTGGGCGTCCCCGTACCGGACCAGCGCCAGTTCCCCAACACGGCGCAACTGCGCGGTGAGCTGGGCGACCTGGTCCTCCGGCACACCCCCCTGGACGACCGGGAGCTGTCCGGGCTGCGCGCCGCCGTCCTGGACTGGAGCAACCGCTGGAACTCCGACATCGGCGACGCGTTCCCCCACCTGCTGGCCCACGCCTTCGACACCCGGATCGACATCGCCTGGTCCAACCGCCGGGCCGACGGGCGGACGGTGCAGCGCGGCATGCGGCGCGGGATCGGCCCGGAGAGCGCCACATGGGAGATCGAGCTCTTCTACGGCAACCAGGTCGGCCCGGCCGGACGCCCCGAGGGAGGCACCGAGCACTACGAGGGCAGTACCGCAACCCCCCGGTTCGCCCCCACCACGCCTCCCACCACGGCACCCGCCGGCCCGTCCACGGAGCCCGGTCCCACCTACACCGGCCGCCCCGCGCCCGGCGGGTCCGCGCCCCGTGACACGCACCGGCCCGGACCGGGACGGCCGGGCCGGACGGACCGGTACCGGCCCGGGAACGGGTCGCGGCGGGGCTCCGGGGGACGGCCCGGCAGTGGGCGGCAGCGGCACGACCGCGCCGTTCGCCGCCCATACGCGCCCGGGCCCGCGGTCCAGCTCACGCCCGAGGAGCTGACCGCCCGGACCGAACTCAACCGGCTGCGGAAGGCCGACCCCGAGCTGCGCCGCGGCCCGCTGGACATGAACCGGCTCGCCCGCCGCGTGCTGCTGCTCACCCCCGAGGAGCGGGTGACCGGCGACCGGCGCGCCGAGCTGATCCGGCTGGCGTCGTCGCCCGAGGCCAGGAACGTGACGAGCCTGGCGGGCCTGAGCGCGCTGTACCTCGCGGACCGGGGCGTGTTCGACGACCGCTTCCGCGTCATCGACCCCCAGGGCCGTCCACGGGGGATCAACTGGACCGACAGCCGGATCCCGGCCGACCTCGACCTGAGCACCACCGCCGTGCAGGTCCGCCGTGACCAGGGCAGCACCGTCAACGACGTCCGGTCGGCGCTGTGGGCCTCCGGGCCGGGCCGCCCCGACCCGTACCTCCTCGTCACCTCGGGCGAGCACCGGATCCTGGTACGGGGCCGCGCGGGCTTCGAACGCCATGTGCCGTTCGAGGTGTTCAACGAGCTGATGGCCCTCGACCCGGTCCTGGCCGCCCTCCCGTGGGACGTCATGGTGGCCGTGATGATCCCCGGCTTCGGCCGTTCCGCCGCCCGGCCCCGGATGTTCGCCACCCGGCACAACCACAATGTGGTGTCCACCAGCGGCGTCCCGGCCGTCATGGAGCTTCCGGGCCGGGCGGGCCACCGGGTCCTCGGCCTGATGGACGACGAGGGGCGGCCCCGGGGCGACTTCTTCATGTCCCAGCCCGCACCGGTGCTCCCGGACACCGGGGCGGACGACTGGGTGCGGGACGCGGACGTCTTCCCCATCCCCGACGGCGAGGGCTGGGTGACGGGCTTCGTCTCGGTCGACCTCGGCGCCGACGCCGACGGCGGCCGGAACCGGCTTCTGCAAGCCTCGCGGCTGCCGACGGTGACCTCGTTCGTGACCTACAACGCCCAGCTCGACGAGTTCGGCGAGAAGCGGGACGTGCCCTGGCCGCTCGGCGGGACGGTCTTCACCGGCCAGCACGGCCTCCCGGGCACTGCCTTCTGGACCACGAGGGACGGGCTCCGGGAGACGAACAGCCGTGACCACGCCCGCGCCCTGGTCCGCTGGTCCTCCCTGGCACAGGTGTCGCCGCGCCGCCCCCGGGCGCTGCTGATCTGCTTCTCCGCGGCGCGGCCGGGCGTCGGCGGCGTCGTCGCGGCCGGAAAGTACGACGGCCCGCTGCCGTTCGTCCCCGACCCGCTCGCCGTGGTCTCCGTCGGGCAGGACCAGTCCACCGAGACCGGGGCGACGGTGTTCGGCCCCCGCTACCGCATCTCCACGCCGGTGCTCGCGGACGGCACCCTGGTCGTGGCCGTGTTCACCAACGTCCGAGGCGAAGGCGCCTCGCTGGTGAAGTTCCGCCCGGAGCCGAAGGGCGCCGCGCTCGACGACCGCGCCCGGATGGCCGGACTCCACAGCGGCCCCGGCCCCGCCTCCGAGGCGGTGCGTTACCAGGCGCTGCGGCTGGTGCGCGCGCTGCGCGAGGTCTTCGACGACCCGGATGTGGACGACCGGCCGGACTACCCGGACCTGCTCAGCGGTATCGGCGCGCTGGAGCGCATGCGTGAGCGCGATCCCGCCCTCGACCGCGACGGCATCCGCGAATTCACCCTGGACCTGTTCCACCGGGTGGTGCGCGCGTACCCGCCGAGCCGCCCCGGCATCCGGCCCGGCGGCGCCGAGCACATCCAGGAGGTGCTGGCCCGGGCCGACGCCGCGTGGCAGGCCGGGCCCGGGCGGCCGCTCGGCAGTATCGTCGCGCTGCCCCACCTGTCCACCGCGCTGAACCGGCTGCCCGCGGCCGGCACGCCGGCGGCCGAGGCCATAGCCCGCGAGGTCCTGGGAACCGAGCCCGGGCAGCCGGTGGGCGAGGCTGAACTGTCCAGGCTGCTGTGGACCGAGGTCAAGCTGCTGGAACTGCTGGACACCATCGTCGACGGCGCGGAGTTCGCCGCCGACGTCCTGCACCTCGACCGCCCGGACCCGGCGCGGTTCGACGAGGCGGTCGCGCTGGTGCGCAAGGGGCTGGCCGTGGGCCGCCTCTCCCTCCCCGAGCTGGCCGCCGACCACCTGGAGAGCCAGGGCGCCCTGTCGGACCGTACGCTCGGGAAGAACACCGTCGGCGCGATCAACGGCCGGGACCTGAGCCACGGCTCCGCCGGACTGGACGGCGACTTCGACGCCAGTGTCGTCACCCTGATGGACTACGCGCCCGACGGGTCGCTCATCGAGGTCGGCACGGCCCCGGCCCCCTGGTACGCACCGGACCGCCCGCTCCCGTTCCTGTACGTCTTCGACGACGGTTTCCTGGGCGCGCCGGTGCCGCGGCAGGAGTTCGGCGAACTGGTCTTCCGCGACCGCGACCTGCACGGCGCGCCCTTGGGGGCCGACATCCTGCTGGTCGCGGACGGCGCCCGGCCCCCGGCCGGGGTGCCCGTCGCCGACTCCCTCCCCGGGGAGGGCGCCCGGAACTCGGCCCGCGCGGTCTGGGCCACGTACGGCCGGACCGGCATCCACCGCCGGCCGGGGTCCCGGACGTTCACCGTCTACGTGGCGCCGGACGCGTCGGGGCGCCGGCCCCTGGCGTCCGACTGGGGCCTCATCACACCGCGGGACCTCACGCCGCCCACCCCGCGGCCCGCCTGGGCGCTGCCGCCCGGGGGCGGCCCCGGGCACACCTACGGGATCGGTGGCCGGGCAACGGGCACCGTGGAGCCCGCCGACACCCCCGCCGCGCTGCCGACGGCCACCGAGGAAGCCGAGGACGCCACCGCCACGCCGCTTCCGGATGACGGCCGCGACGACGGTCTCGACGACGGCCGTCAGCAGGCCGAGACCATCGCGCTCGCCCGGGACGAGCACACCCAGGCGCTGGAACTCCTCGCCGAGGCCACGGAAGCCGTCCGGGCCGCCACGGCCACCGGCCCGGACGCCCCGGAGCGAGCAGCCGCTGCGGAGCTGCTGGAGGACGCCCTGGCGCGGCTGGAGGACGCCGTCACGCGGCTGTACGACCTCGGCCTCCCGCCGGCCGAACTGGCCGCCGCCACTACGCCCGGGGACACCGCCACGGACCTGGCCCCGGCCCTGGGCGACGAACTGCGGGGATGGCTCGCCGGCCAGGTGGAGGCCGAGGACCTGGGCAGCGGCGCGCCGCGGCTGGACCCGGCCGAGTTCGTCACCCCCGAGGAACTGCGCGACGCCGGAGGCGAGCTGACGCCCGCACAGGACTTCGAAGCCGTGCTGGGCGGCGGCCGGTTCCAGGCGCGGAGCGTGTCCCCGCTGGACCAGGTGCGGCTGCTGCTGCGCCGGCCCGGCCCGGGGCCGGACGGGCTCGACGTGGTCGCGGCCGACGTCTCGCGGCGGCTGTGGCGGTCGGCGTACGAGGCGTTCGCGGCGGCCACCGCGACGCGCGAGAGCACGGCCCCGCAGGACGACGCGGCCCCGCAGGACGGCACCGGGGCCCCGGACGGCGCGGCACTGGACGCCGCCCGCGCCTGGGAGCTCGCCGCCTTCCTGTTGCTTCCCGTCCCGGCGCCCTCGGCGCAGGCCGACGCCCGCTACGCCGGGGACGCGTTCCGTCAGGCCGTACGGGACGTCGCCGAGCACCTGCTCGACCACGGGCCGGACGCCCGGTCGGCCGTGGAACTGGCCGACACACTGCGGCGGGAGCTGGGCCTGCGGCCCCGCTGGACCGAGGCCACCGCGCCCGCACCCCGCCCCCGGCCGGTGGCGGCGTCGTCCGGGGCGTCGTCGGACATCGACATGCGGGACATCGAGACGTCGTCGGAGTCGGAGTCGGAGTCGGAGTCGGACGACGACATGCCGGACGCCCCGGACGCCCCGGACGAGACGGGGTCCGAGTCCTCCGAAAGCTCCGAGTCCTCTGAGTCGTCCGATTCCGAGGACAGCCTGTTCTCGGACGATTCCCCGTCGTCCGCGTCCGAGTACAGCGACTCCGACTCCGGCTCCGATTCCGACAGCTCCGCGCCGGCGTCGAAGCCCGCCTCCCGTACCGCGCTGCCGCCCCAAGCCGGGGTGTGGTTCGCACGGTCATCGACCGCGCTGTCCGATACCGCCCCGGCGGACGTGCGGCTGCTGGCCCGTCGCCTCGCCCTGGCCGGCTGGCGGAACCATCAGGCCGGGGCGCCGCTGCCGGAGCTCGTCATCACCGGCTTCGGCAATGACGTACGGTCCAGAGCCGAGCTGCCGGCCCGTCAGGAGATGGCCCGGATACGGGGTGAGCGACGCGCCCGCGCCGTGTACGGGCACCTGGTACAGGAGCTGGGCATCGCGCTGGCCACCCTCCAGCAGGACATACCGGCCGGCCGCCCGCGCCTGGGCCCGCACCACTTCGGCATCCGCAAGCACGGCCTTCCCGACGTCCCCGCCAACAAGAACGTCTCCACGGCCCCCCGGCCCACGCTCATCCGGATCACCACCGCGCCCCGTGCCAAAGCGGCGGAGACCCTGGACCTGCTGCGCCGCCGGGAAAGGGGCCTGCGCCACGGGCCGATGGACGTGCCCGCACTCGCCAGGCGCATCCTCCACCTGCCCGAGAGCGCGGCCGTCGACCAGGACGTCCGGAACCAGCTGTTCGACCTGGTGCTGGAGGCGGACAAGGCGGGCCGGGCGACCAGCCTGGCGGCGCTGGGCGCGTTCCACGCCCAGCAGCAGGGCGTACTGGATGACCGGCATCGGTTCACCGACTCCCTGCGCCCGGGCCAGCACGCGGGCCTGAACTGGACGGGCTCGGGCACCCGCGAGCTGGACACCGTCACGGTCGATCTGGCCGAGAAGGACAAGAAGGGCAACATCACCGGCCTGGGGCTGAACGACCAGCCGTGGGAGTTCGACGAGCCCTCCTACGTCGTGGCCGCCCCGGGGGACCGGGACAAGATCGTGGTGCCGTGGCCGGACGGGACCACCCGGGAGCTGGGCGTCGAGGAGTTCGCCGAGCTGCTGGCCAACGACCCGGCGCTGTCGAAGCTGACGAAGGACGTGCCGATCGTGCTGGCCGTCCCGTACGTGGGCCGTGGCCTCCTGTACCTGGCGCGCCGGCTGGCGTTCCGCACCGGCCGCCTGGTGTACGCGCACAGTGGCGACGTGGAGCTCATCGGCGACCCGGGGAAGCCGGCGAAGGTCCGGGTGGTCCACCACGAGGGAGCCCCTCAGGGCGACTGGGTGCCCAACCCCCCCGACCTGGACCCCGGTTCCGTCGACGACGTGCCCGACTGGCACCACGACGTGGAGACCTGGGCCATCGTCAGCAAGCTGACCCACAAGCAGGTCGGACGCGCCGCGTTCGAACCCTCCGACCTGGCCGGAGAGCGTGAGGAATACCTCCGCCGCATCGACCAGATGACGGCGTTCGCCCACTACAACCCCGCCACGGGCGTCTACTCCAAGCGCTTCACCCCGGCGGACCCGGACGAGGCGGCCCCGGCGGTCTACCAGAGCGTCCACGGATACCCGGGTGGCATCGACGTGCCGCTGCGGGGCGGCGGTAGCCGCACGCTGGACGGTCCCGAGACCCAGCGGTATGCCCGCGCCCGACGCAACAGCCTGTCCGCCTTCCCCAAGGAGTGGTGGGCCGACCTGGAGATCTGCTGGGCGGGCTCGCCCCGCGACGCCCGGGTGCCCCGCGGCGACCATGCCGCCGAGGGGTTCCCCGGACCGTTCGTCGCCGACCCGCTGGAGGACGTGCCCGTCGGGCAGCTCTACGCCAACGGCCTGCGCCGCAAGGTGCGCTGCACCGTCCGGATCGTGGCGTTGACACACGACGGCGACCAGAAGCGGGTCTACTACCGCCTGATGTACACCGACGCCGAGGGGCGGCGGTCCGCGCGGGTGAAGTTCTTCCCCGAGCCCAGGGCCGCCGAGCTGAACCGCCGGGCGCGGGCGATCGGTCTCAGCGGCCCGAACGGACGGGTGTCCGGACGGCAGCGGCACCGGACGCTGCGTCTGGTGCGGGCGCTGAAGCTGGTGCTGGGCAACGAGGTGGACGACGCCGTACGCATCGAGAAGGACCCCGAGTACGCCAGGCTGCTGCGCGGGGCCGCCGCGTTGGACCGGATGTGGCACGCCGACGGGCGGTTCCGTGCGTCGGGCCCGTTCACGATGGACCTCTTCCACCGGATCGTCGCGGCGAAGCTCCCGGCAGGCCGGACGCAAGCGCGCCGGGCGGACTACCGTGCGGTGCTCCTGGAGGCGGCGAACGCGGCCGAGGGCATGCGCCTGAGCGACTTCGTGACGCTGCCGCCCGCCGTGGACGCGGCGAGTTCCTGGAAGAGCGGTCTGACGAACGCGGACTGGGACGACGCAGTCGAGACCATGCTGGGGGTCACCGCCCCCAACCTTGACGACAGCCACCGTTCCCGGGCGTTCTGGGCCCGGGTCAAGACCCACGAGCTGCTGGACCAGCCCGGTCCGGACCTCGACGGGCTCGCCCGGAAGGCCCTCCACCTGGAGGCGGCCGACCCGGTGAGCGACGCGCGCCGGGACGAGCTGTGGAGGCTGGTCGGCAAGGCGTTCGCGCGCGGCCGCGACGCCGCCGATCCCGATGTGCTGGCCGCGTTCCACCTGGAGACGTTCGGGCCCTTCGCGCCGGCCAACCGGCTGACGGACCCGCTGCTGAACGGGGAGAACGTCGGGAACGACTGGTCCCTCGGCACGAAGATCAGCCGTCTGGACACCTCCAGGATCCAGACACCCGACGGCCTCGTCGACGCCCCGTGGACCGGTAAGGACACCAACGGCGAGAGCCGGGCCGAGCCCTTCGTGGTGCGGGCGGCCTACGAGCCGACGGACCCGGGGGCCCTCCGGGTGCGCTTCGGCAGCCAGCCACGCGTCTTCCGGGTGCCGTTCGCGGAGTTCGTGGAGCTGATGTCCTACCACCCCGACCTCCTGGACCGGGAACTCAACGGCGCCCTGGTGCTGGAGATCCCCGGCCTCTACAGCTCCCGACTGGCGGACATGCTGAGGAGGCGGCTCGGCCACCCCGTGACGTTCACCCTCGGCTTGACGGGGATCGCCCGCCCCGGCGGGACACAGCACCCGGTGCTGTCCCTGTCCCCCTCGCCGCGGAACGCCAAGCCGACCGCCAAGAGCTGGCACATCAAGGAACCGGCGCAACCCATGCCCCCCACGGACGGTCCGCTCCCGGTCCCACCCGTGGCCAGCGGCGGCCCCTCCCGCCTGACGGTTCCCCGGACGCGCCCGCAGACGCCACCCCCGAGCGGGGAGCTCGCGGACGGCGGGCAGGACGGGCAGGACGGACAGGACCCAGCCGGTGTGGAGGCCGAGGGCTCCGTCGGCCTGGACACGCTGCCGCCCGTGACCATTCTCGCGGCGGGGATCCCGGCGACGCCCCCGGCCGTCCTCACGGCCGCTGATCAGAACCCGGACTCGGACCCGGACTCGGACCCAGACTCCGAGCCGGACTCGGACCCGGATTCCGACCCCGAGCCGATCCCGGACCCCGACTCGGATTCCGGCTCGGACTCCGATTCCGGCGCGGAGTCGGACTCGGACTCCGACACGTCCGAGGAACCCGACGACGAGAGTCCCCTCGTCACCGGTTTCGGCCGCGGCCACCGGGGGCTCCTGGGGTCGGTGCACCTCATGCCGTTCCCGGAGGAGACCCTCACCTGGGTGCACGCGCAACTGAGCCGGACGGTCCGGGCCGAGGCCGCGGCCCAGCTCCGGCAGGGTGAGCTGGAGGCGCAGGACCCGCAGGACATCGCCGCGCTGGAGGAGGACATCGCCGCCCAGTACTCCGGCGACGAGGTGCTGGACGCCCTGCCGTACCTGCTGAGCGGCAAGGGGATGTCCCGCACGGTGACCTACCGGGGCCGGAGGTACCAGGTGTCGCCGCGGCTGGAGCTCTTCGGGCACCGGCCCGCCCCCACGATGGCCGACGACACGCCCGAGGGCCGCCGGGTACACATCGAGGAGCGCAACCGGACCGCGGTCGACGCCGGCGACACCAGCAGCACCGGGAACGTCCGGAGCCTGCCGCTCTCCTACGGCCGCACCTGGCTGGTCCACGACCCCAGGAACCCGGCCGTGGCCTCGCAGACGTTCACCCCGAAGCTGACGCTGACCCACAATCAGCAGACCGTCACCATGACGGTCCCGGAGAACTACACGGCGATGTCCGCGCTGGCGTTCTCCTCGGAGCCCTCGCACGCCTACGACTACGGGATGAGCTGGCAGTTCACGGCCGTACTGGCCGGGCCCGCCACGGCGCCCACGCCCCACGCCGAGGACGACTGGAGCGACGCCGAGACCTCGCCGGGCCGGGTCACGGCGTGGTTCCCGCACTACCTCACCCAGGCCATGCCGCCGCGCCCGTTCGGCCCGGTGTCCCCGCACGACATCCCCGCGGACCCGCGGACCGTCACCGAAGAGCTGCCGCTGCACCGGATGGACACCATCCACGACCCGTCGGAGCTGCTCGACGCGTTCCTCGCCGCCCCGCAGCTGCGTCCGCATCTGCGCCGCATGTCGGACGAGTCGGCCGCCGCGCTGCGGTCGTTCCTGGGCGAGAGCAGCCGACGCCCGGGCCTGCTGCTGATGCTGGCCGGGGCGTACCCCTCGCCGATCCTGCTGGACCACAGCGGTGCGCCGCTGGGCGTTCTGGAGGTCTCGGCGCGGATCAACTCCTTCAGCCCCGACGCGCTGGCCAGGAGCAGCAAGAAACTGGTCCTGGAAAGCGACCTGCTGCACACGGTCGGCGCCAAGACCACGCTGACGGTCTCCAACGCCGAGAAGGCGGAGTTCACCCTCGCCACCACCTTCCAGGGCGCCGCAAGCCCGGACGGCAACTTCGTCTTCGGCGGCGGCTACAAGCACCAGCGGTCGCGCACCTTCAACTCCGGCGGCACGGCGTACGACTGGTTCAGCCTGGTCAGCGAGAACCCGCATCTGCTGACGGACGCGGACATCACGTACACCGCCACGCTCGTGCTCCCCAAGGGCGGCCGGACCGCGCCCTTCGTGCTGCCGAGCCCCCGGGGGCAGTCCATGCGGGTGCCGACGCAGGCCGATGTGACCGGCACCCCCGTGGAACCCGGCCAGGAGCAGTACCTGCCGCCGGAGCTGGCGGCCCTGCGCGCCCTCGGGGTCGACGCCACTCCGTTGAAGGTCACCGGCACCAAGCCGCTCTTCGACCAGCTGGAGACCCTGCTGCGCAAGATGGGCTTCCTGGCGCCCTCCACTCCGCAGCGCCTGGACTGGCTGAACGACAACGCGATCCTGATGGCGTGGCTCGCCAACGCCTCCAAGCTCACCATCGCGCGTTCCCAGATCGGGCTGCGCGGCGCGCTCGGCACGATCATGGACGGCGGTCATCCGCTCTACTTCGATCTGCCCCTGGAATACGGCGTCTGGCGGGTCAACGCGGACCTGTCCGTGGTGCCGCAGGCCGGCACGTCCCCCGTCCACCGTAAGAACCTGCCGGGCTGGTCGCTGATGAACGCCAATGGCATGGGGGTCGCGGGCAGTGAGTCCAGCAGCTCCAGCCAGTCGCTGTTCGGCAACGTCTCCGCCGAGATCAGCGGCCCGGCCCCGCACAACTGGACGGTGGCGGGCGGCATCCCCGCCAGCGCCTCCGCCACCCGCCAGATCACCGGCGACACCTCCGGGTCCGCCGCCGGGTACAGCCTGGACCTGCTCACCTACGCCCAGTCCGGGCTCGGGGTCTTCGACATCCCCGGAACCTTCACCATGCCGGTGTACTCGGAGAACGGCGACACCCCGCTGGCGACGTTCACCGCGGACGGCATCGTCTCCCTCGCCGTCCCGCTGAGCCGCACCCTCGGTGCCCCGCCCGCCCCGCTGGGCCCGGTCACCATCCGCCGGGCCAAGGGCGAGGACTTCCGCAAGGCGCGGATGGCACCGGACGCCGAGGGCAACCGCCCGCAGGACGTGGTGCTGCTCCCCGGCCAGGCCCATGTCAACCTCGCGATGGGCAGTGGCGCGCTGACCACGGCGTTCCGGCAGCTGCTGGGCGGCGTGGACCCGGAGGCCAAGGAGCCCGGCGCGCTCGCCCGGATCCTCCAGTGGGCGGCCTCCCACGGCTCCGACCTCATCGACAAGCTGCCCTCGGCCATCACCGCGTTCGCCGAACCCGCCCACTGGCTCAAGGACATGACCGTCGGCAAGTCCATGACGGACGCCGAGAGCCCGGTCCAGGAGATGCTGCGGGCCGCGTCGTCGTCGACCAGTCTGATCTCCCGCTCGCCGCAGATCTTCCGCGGCGTCTACGTCGTCGACGCCGACGCCTCGGGCTCGTTGGTGGGCACCGAGATCCAGGGCGAGATCCGCGGCTACCTGCACAACGCGGTCTACGAGGGGACGGGTCGCCCCAGCGACAACCCCGACGCCGCCACCTACGCGGAGAACGACCTCACCAGCACCGACTCCTCCTGGCGCGGCACGACCTCCGGCCGCTCCGAGCAGATCGGCACCAGCCTGACCGGCTCGCACACCGGCGAGCGGCCCGGCAGCGTCGCCGGCAGCGGCGGCCGGAACACCGCGGTGACCCAGAGCCGGACGGACACCGACGCCGCGTTCACCGACCGGATCACCGCCGAGGCCCATGCCAAGGACCGGTTCCACGGCTTCCGGGTGGACGCCACGTACCTCGTCCTGCTGCGCAAGGGCCACCGCAACGCGGTCGCGAACGCGGTCGGCGTCGGCCCGCACAGCTCGGTGGCGTACGCCGTGACCGTGCCCGGCGGCGTGGTGTTCTGGGCCACCGAAACCCTGGTCCGGCAGGATCCGCGGCTCGCGGCGCTGGCCGGTCTGGAACCGCTGCGGCTGCCCATGGACCGGCTGATGCCGCGGTACTTCGCCCGCGCCGGCGGCCGGTCGCTGGGCTTCGCCACCGTGCCCGAAGCGCTGCCGGCCGGCTCGCTGGACGAGTTCACCGAGGCGATCCGCTCCGCCGTCGAGGGCGAGGCGCCCGGCTCGCTCATTCCGGGGATGGGCCGCCATGTCCGCGGGCTCGACACCCGCATCGCGGAGGCCGGCGCCGTGACCGGTATGCGGTCGCTGGCGTCCTCGGGCGCCGGTCACTGGCGGCGTTTCCACTTCCCCTACCGGGGGCGCACCGGTCTGCACCTGGTGGAGGTGGCGCTCAACGCCCGCCCGGCGCCGGGCACCGACCTGGCGGCGCTGCGCGGCGCGCTGCTGGCCTACTCGGGCATGGAGAACATCAACTCCGCCTCGGCCAGTGCCCTCACCGTCGCCGCCTCCCGCAGCACCGGCTTCACCCTCACCCTCAGCGGTACGGGCGGCTTCACCCTCACGCCGGGCACGGAGCGGACCGGCAGTGCCGGGGGCACGGCCTCCTTCACCTCCGCCGGCACCCGCGGCACCTCCCGCACCGTCACCAGGAACCACCAGGAGTGGCCGCGCACCTTCCGGCCCACCGCGCAGTTCGAGGTACCGTACGAGTTCCGGGTGGAGGTCACCTCGACCCGGCTGAACGACTCGGCGCTGGGCTTCCTGGCCAACCGGGCCGTCTCGGTGGGCCAGCTGGTGGAGCGGCTGCTGGACGGCGCGGTGTCGGCGGCCGACACAGCCGGGCTGACCCGCTGGATGGACCGGGCGCTCGGCCGCGACGGGGCCGCCCGTACGGCCCCTCCGGCGCCCGCCCCGGCGCCCGGCACGCCCGCCACCGTGACGCTCCGCTTCCCCGGCAGCGAGGCCCCGCGGCGGCGCGAGGACGGCACCCCGGAGCTGCCCGCCCCGCCGCCGGTCCTCATCACGCCGGACGTCCACCGGGCCGATCCCCGGCCCACCGCCGCCCCGGTGGGCGATCCGGAACGGGACCGGCTGTCCGGCACCGACCGGTGGACGCCGACGCAGCCCATCACCGTCTACGACTTCGACGCGATGGACGAACTCGCCGACGCGCTGCGCGCGGTCGACCCGGAACTGCGCGGCGAGGGCCTGCCCAAGACCTCCACCTCTGCCGAGAACACCATGCGCCGCATCGGCGACCTCATCCGCCGGGGCAAGATCGAGCTGACGCCCGCCCAGGCGTCCCGGTACACCGGCAAGCAGCCCTCCGGCGGCTCCGCCCGGATCGGGCTCGCGCTGTACCGGCCGCAGATGGAGACCTCCAGCCGGGACGTGCTGTCCCAGCGGCTGCGCACCACCGTCGCCACCTACGCGACCACCGGTAGCCGGACGCTCAGCCCGTCGGTGACCGCTCCGGTCAAGGGCGGCCTGACCGGCGACAACACCGACACCCTCGCCGGGACCGTGCCCGTAGCGGGGGAGAACACCGCCCTGGGCCAGGCCACCGGGGGCACGAGCTTGCGCCGCGAAATCCTCAAGTACGGCACGCCGACCTCGGAGAACCCCGAGGGCGAGCCCGACGACAGCGGTGTGCTCGGCTACACCCTCACCGCCCACACCGTCCTGGAGGTCAGTGGTCCCAAGGGCACCCGCTGGGTCACCGGCAACCTGGTGCTGCGCCCCACCCTGGAGGACGTCCTGGGTCTCGGCATCACCCCGGCCCGCCCGTCGCAGGGGGTCTACGACGCCCCGGCCGCCCTGGCCGAACGGGGCATCGGCGACTGGCGGGCGCAGCGCCCCGAGACGATCGGCCTCCGGCTCGCCGAAGGCTTCGCCGGCCAGGACGCGCGGCCGCAGGTGTGGCTGGACGCGGGCGAGGTCACGGCCGACACCCGGCGGACGCTGATCGCCGTACGCCGGGCGCTGCTGGACGGCGTCGACTCCGACGAGGCCCTGAACACCCGGGGGGTCACCCTCCCCGCCGACATCCGGCTCGCCCTGGAAGGGGCGGCCCGCGCCGCCGACGCCGCACAGCGGCGCGTCGAACTCGTCCTGCGCACCCTCGGCGGCCCGGTCCACCTGCCCTTCACCCCCGGCCCGCTGCACGGCTGGGCCTCCGAGCTGCCGGTGCCGTCGGTCGAGGTGACCGAGCCGGTACCGGAGACCGTGGTGACGCCCCCGCGGAACGAGCCGGCGCCGGACCGTACCGCCGGCACCAGGCTGGTCACCCCCGTCGTGGCCCGTCCGGTGCTGACCCGGCGGCAGCTGACAGGAGTGGCGGACCGGCTGGCGGCGACCATTCCGGCGGGGCCGTTGTCCGTACAGCGGTGCCTGCGGCTGGTGGCCGCTCTCCGGGACGCGCTGCACCTGGGCGGGGTGCGCATCGCCGGCACGGTCGACGACGCGGCGACCGTCCCGGGCCCGGGCGCGGCGGCGAGGAGCCTGGTGGCCGGGCCGGGCTGGCGGCCGGTGCGGGCGTGGGACGAGGTGGCGCGCGCGGTGGCGAACGCCGGGCCGGGCGCGGTGGCGCTGGTGCTGGCGCGGCGTCAGGGCGGTGCGCTGGGGCACGTATGGGCCGCGTACAACCTGGGCGGGCGGAACCGTGTGGTGGCGCTGGACCCGTCGGCCCGCGAGGGCCGCCGGGTGTCGGCGACGCCGCCGGACATGGCGCCCCTCCAGGCCCAGGCCGTGGTGATCGACCGGTCGGGGCGGGTCCTGGAGAACGCGCTGCCCGGGTTCACCGAGTCGACCTCCCTCGGCCACGCGCTGGTCGACCGGCCCGTCGAGCACGAGTACGGCGCCCTCGGCCTGGAGGTCGAGGAAGCTCACATCCTCCTCATCGCGCCCGAGGAAGGGCCCAGGACGGTGGCCACCGGCCCCGGTGTCCGGCTCGTCATGGACGCCAAGGGATTCTGGCGGGACCCCGACACCGGGCAGATCAGCCCGGAGCCGCCCGAGGAGCCGCAGGGAGCGCTGGGGACCGCCCCGGAGGACTACTACTTCGCGCGGATCGTCGCCGATCCCACGGCCGCCCCCGCCGGAGCGCCGGTGATGTCACCGCAGGAGGCGCTGGCCCGGTCCCAGTCGGCGCTGCGCGACCTGGGCGTCCACGACTTCGACGACCCCATCAAGCTGACGGCCCTTCTGGACGGCATGCCGGGCTGGGAGGCCACCGAGTCCGGTCAGTCGATGAAAATCGTCCCCCAGCTCCCGGACCGTCCCGATCTTCTCGTCCTCAAGGAGGGCACCGGGGCGGAGCTCCTGGCCTTCGGGCCCGGTGTCGCCCTCTTCACCGACAGCATGACGTTCTGGCGCGACCCCGCCACCGGGCGTCTGCTGGAGCGGAAGCCCCAGGTGGCGCCGGGAGCGCCGCAGCCCGTCCCGGAGAAGCACTACATCACGGAGTTCGTCCTCGACCCGATGGCCATGCTCGGGGGAGAGAGCCGGCAGTCCGAAGAGGAGGCGCTGGCCAGGCTCGACGTGGCCATGCGCGCCCTGGACCGGACCAACGAGCGCGGCTTCACACCGCTCCCCGACCTCCTGGCGGACCTCGACGGATGGGAGGTCACCGACGTCGGCCGGCGGACCGTCGTCGCCCCCCACACCCCGGATCACCACCACCGCTCGTACACCCAGGCCACCCCGGGCGTTCCGACCATCGGCCTCAGAGCGCTTCAGGAGCTCGCCGCGAAGCGGCTGTCGGTGGAGGTGTACCGGCCGGTGGTCGACACGGCGAGGAACTTCGGACAGCTCATCGCCACGGACTACCTGCGCGACGTCATGGGGGGCGGCGTCCCGGCGGACTACTTCCCGTTCCTTCCGTTCCTCTCGGCCATTCCGGAGGTCGACGAGATCTGGGGGTACGGGGGACTGCTGTTCAGCCATGTCGCCGCGCGGCCGGCCGCCGACATGTGGCCACCGCCGGCGATGCTGACCAAGAACCTGCTGCCGGTGGCGGGCCGGCATCCGTTCGACCGCGTGCTGCGGGCCCTGCGGCCGCGCACACGGGAATTCCTCGACGCCCACCACGACGAGATCACCCAGATCTTCACGGAGGCGCTGACCTCGGTCCTGCACACCTACCAGGGGTATTTCCGCCAGCAGATCGAGGACGGGGTTTTCGACACCCCGACCGCCGACGCCCCCGCGCCCCGCGAGCACCTGACCGCCACCTTGACCGGGCGCACCTCCGAGGGGAAGACCGTCGGCCAGTACCAGACCGTCGGCATGGAGGACTACCCGGTCCTGGACACCGACGAAGGCCGGCTGGCGGTCGCGCTGCTCCTGGACGAGCTGCGGCACTACGGGTTCGGTAACCAGTTCATGACCCGGGAGGAGATACGCCGAGCCGTCGTCGAGTTGTCGGTGCTGATCCGGAAGTCCTATGAGCGGGCGCTGAGGCACTCGGCTCCGCTCTCCCCCGAGGTGCTGCGCCTCGCCGTCACCAGCATCCTGACCAACCCCGTGGTGCGGGCGTTCCTCCCCTTCCTGAACCTGGCCCGGACGGGTGTGCCGCAGGCAGGCGGCCCGGCCCGGAAGCTGCTGTCCGTCTCCGACACCCAGGCCGCCGCGGAACGACTGGGCTCCTACGCCCTGGGAACCCCGCTCACGGCCGACGGACACCGGTGGCTCCAACACGTGGTCCGCACAGCGGCCGACGTCCTCGGCCAGGTGCCCCCGGGGGAGCAGGCGCAGGTCCGGCAGACCGTCGAGGGCGCGTGGCAGGCGCTGCACATCCTCGCCGATCCCTCCCGGACGCCCCCGGTGGTGCCGATGGCCCCGGAGATCGTCGCGGCGGACGGCACGCGGGTGCCGGTGGATCAGATGGAGGGGGTGAAGCACCGGGACCGGGAGGGGAAGCCGGTGGCCTTCTCCTCGCGTCCGGCGGGGGACCGGGACGGCCGGGAGAACACCTACGGACTGCTGCCCCAAGTGCGTCAGTTCACGTATCAGCTCCGGTCCCAGGCGTATCAGACGCCGAACGGGGTGGTGGTGCCGGAGAGCGATCCGCTCGCGCTGCCCTTCGCCAAGGCGTATCTCGTGGACATCGGTGGTGATGGCGCGCTGGCCGAGCTGGGGATGCGGGACGGTTCGGGCAAGGCGTTCGACTACGCCCGGGGTGTGGACTTCCTGTACGCCGCCGATCCCGATCTGGTTGCCCTGGACGCGGAGACGGCGGTCGTGGTGACGGGTGCGGATGTGGCGGGTCCGGCGCCGTTCGATCCGCTGGAGCGGCCGATCGCGGGCCAGCGGTTGGCCAACTGGGCGGGCTGGGTGTGGGCCACGGGCAGTGGGCGCCGGCCGGTCATCGTCCCCGGGGACGGTCGTTTGGGCCCGCGGTTCCAGCTGGCCGAGGGTGACTGGTGGGTGGGGTTCCGTCCGGAGCTGTCGTCGACGGAGCGGGTCCGGCTGGCGGAGCGGGTGACGGGTGACCGCGGGCGGGCCGGGGACGTGCTGCGGTGGGTGCGGGCGATCCGGCTGGTCTACGGGCCGATGCTGGAGGAGGACACCGCGGCGTTCGAGGCGCTGCTGCACGGTTTCCGGGCGCTGGACGAGGAGCGGGCGCTGCGGGGCGACCGTTCCCCGCTGACGTGGCGGGGCCTGCGGCAGGCGGTCGGGGCGTACTTCGCCGGACTCGGGACCCAGATGCCGCCGCTGCCGCAGGCGCTGCCCTTCGCCATGGTCTCGGCGGCCGGCTCCCTCGGGAGGGTCCTGGAGCTGTCCGGGTTCGACCTGACCCAGCGGTACGCCGGCCTGCGCGCCTGGGAGCCGGCCACCGGCCCGTACGGGACACCGGCGCCCACCCACGGGGCCAACCGCTGACCGCTCAGGGCCCCGGCGGTCTCGGCCCCGACCGTCGGCCGGGCACATGTCCGTCTCCCTCAACGAGCCCGCCGAATCGCTGCGGAACAGAACCCAGATGCTGCTGGACCGGAACGCTCAGCGGGCCGCGGCCACTGCCGTGGGTGACGGTGAACGAGCCCACCCCGTAACCCCGTACGCACCGGCCGCGGGGGGCCCGGCCGGTGAGGGGCCCGGAGGTCGGTTCACGGCGGCTTCGGCAACGCACGGGCGGCCACGCGGTGGTGGCCGTAATCTCAAGATCCGCTCAGCTGATGGACGAGATGCTGCCCGCCCATGTGATGATGCGGGTATCCGATCTCCTCGGTCGCTTGCCCGAGGACCGGGATCTGGTGTACCTCAGCTCCTCCGCCCCGGTGGCCCGGGCCTTACCGGAGAGTGAGTTGCGGGAGAGCTGGGTGGAACGGGCGCGACGCGCCTCGGGGGACGGAGTAGGTACACCGGGCAACCCCGCACGGGTGCGCCCACATCATCCACCATGCCGAGCATTTCCAGCAGTGAGCCAGCCGGCCCAGTAAGCGAGGACAGCATGAGCGACAACGGCGCTTCCGCCGCGGTCACCCCATCCGAATCGGCCGAGCCGTCGACCGGTTTCGCGGAGTTCGAGCCGACCGCCGAAGCCCCGGCGACCGGGGCGACCGACGACACCGAAGTGCCGGAGCCGCCGGAGGAGTTCGTCAAGGCCGCCAAGCTGGCGCCGAACCACTGGCTGTACCTGACCGACCCCGCGTGGCAGGGCGAAGGCCCCCCGCCGGACTGGGCCGTGGTGGGCCAGTGGCGCTCCGACGACGACGGCGAGATCGTGGAGTGGCAGGACAACGAGAACTACCAGCCCTCCCCGGAAGCGCTCGGCTGGCCCGAGCCCGAGGACGACGTGGACGCCGCCATCCAGCTCGCCACCACCGGCTACGGCCCGGCGGAGGACGTCACCGCCGCCCTGGCCAAGGCGGAGGTCGCGGTGCTGGTCACGGCGAACGGCGAACCGGTGAGCGCGTCGGCACCGGACGGCACGGCGGTGGTCCCGATCTTCACCTCGCCGCCCTACCTGCACGCCGCCGGACGTCTGGGCTTCGAGCGGGTGCGGGTGCCCGCGCTGCTCGACCGGCTGCCGGAGGGGCACAGCCTGTGCATCAACAGCTCCGCCCCGGTCAGCATGGTGATGACCACGGACGGCCTGGCGGACATCATGGCGGCCGCGGCCGAGGCGCCCGCCGATGAGGCCGCGGAGGAGAACTCCGAGGCGGAGTGGCCGACGATGGTGACCCGCGAGGCCACCGCGCAGGAGGCCGGGGCACCGGCCACGGCGGAGGACGGCCCGGCGCAGGACACCCCGGCGGCGGCCGAGGCGACGGCGGGCGGTACGGCGGCGCCCCGCAAGGCGGCGGCCCGCCGCAAGCGCGTCAGTGACGTGGAGCTGCCCGACTCCGGAGAGGGCGAGAGCCGGTGACCGAGGCGGACGACACCGCCGAGCGCCGCCGGAAGGCTTCCCCGGCGGTGGCCGACAGCACCCGATTCGAGATCCAACGGTGTCGTGCCGGTGATGACCACGAGGGGAACGTCTAGTTGTTCGGCCGTCGGCTGGACACGGACATCCGTTTGCCATATTCACTGCGTACACTCCAAGCCCGCTGGTATGGCAGGCCACTTCAGCCCATCGGCCACCAGGTGACAACGGCATGAGTGACACGCTCAGGTGCGAAGGAGAGACGACGTGACCCGTTCCGGTGGCCGGTCGCGGTGGTTCGGCGGTCGCGGCAAGGAACAGCGCGCCGCCGCCCCCGCCCCCGACCCGAACGGTGGCTTCGGCGCCGAGGCCGCCGAAGCCGAGCCGGACGAGGTGCTGCTCGCCGAGGAGTACGGCGCGCTCATCCTGCTCCGCTCGGCCCGGGACACCACGATCAGCCAGACGCACCTGGACGAACTGGTCGATCTGCTGGGCTCCGAGACAGGCATCGCCACCGTCGTGACCGGCGAAGTGCCCGCCTCCGGCGCCCCGGCGGAGGAGTTCTGGCAGCGCCTGGGGGAGGTGTTCGACTCGCTGCGCGAGGCGGGCACCGGCACCGTACGGCTCGTCATGTCCGGCGCGGGGGAGGAGCGGCCGGACCGCCCCTCCGTGGCCCGGCGGGTCGCCGACGCGTGGGAGCTGGAGGTGATCGCCCCGGACGGTGAGGTCCAGATGGTCCCCGGCGGTTCGCTCTTCGTCCAGCCCGATCCGCAGGAGCGCAGGGGCTGGTGGAGCTTCTCCCCGGGTGTGCAGCCGGTGGCCCTGGGCACGCGTCAGCCCGCCCCCGCGTGGCAGCCCGGCGTCGAGCAGGTGCCCGCGCAGACCGACAGCGGATGTGTCGTCGAGCAGATCCCGGCGGGGCTCCTTGCCCGTTCACCCCACGCCACCGCGCCGCAGCGCGGCGACCTGTGCTACTCGGTGCCGGTCGACCCCCGGGGGCCCACCGTACTGGTCGGCGTCCCCGAGGGCGGGGACGTCTCGGCGTCCGACGTCGGCGAGGTGCTGTCGGCCCTCCCCGTGTCCCTGTGGTCCCGGGTCCGCCTCGCCCCTGGGAGCCCCCGGGACATCCTGCGCACGGGTCAGTTGGCCGCCGAGATCCTCGACACCGAGATCGTGGTCTACACGGGCCTGCCGCTCCTGGCACCCAGCGGCCCCGCGGACCGTGGCACCGCACGGGCGGTGCTCGTCGGCGCCGACGGCAACCCGCGCTGGCGGCCCTTCGTGGACGCCGTGGTGTGCGCCCCGGCCTCCGAGGACGGGCCCATCCCGGCCCCGCGCCTGCTGCGCTGGAGCCCGCCGCTGCCGGGCCCCGGCAACGTCGAGCACGGCATCGTACGGCTCTCCGACCGATGGCAGGCCGCGGTGACCCGGGCGGGCCTGTGGATCACCGAACGCGGCGGCCAGGCGCCCCCCGGCTCGACCCGTGCGGTGGACGCCGAGGGCCCGGCCATCGAGATCGGCCGCCCCGGCGAAGAGCTGGACCCGTCCCTGTGGCCCGAACTCACCCGGCTCTTCGAGAGCCTGGGGGCCGATCTGCGCGGCCGGGCGCGGCTGTACGTACACGGCACGGCCACGGACGGCGGCCGCGAACTGCGCGCGATCGCGGCGCGGCACGGCGTCCGGACCCTTCGCTTCACCCCCCGCCCGGCCCCGGCAGCAACCCCCCGCCCGACATCGAGCACCGCCCCACCCCCGGTCGCCCGCCCCACGACCGGCACCCACCCCGCCCCTGCCGTCGGCGCACCCTCGCCCTTGGGCCTTCGCGCGGCCGCCGAGCCCGGCCCGGCCACCGGGGCCTCCGTGACCGGCCCGGTCACCGGGGTCTCCGCGACCGGCACGGCCGCGGCGGCCGCCGCCACGGGCTCGGCAGCCGGTCCGCGTCCGGCCCGCAGCACACCCCCACCGCACGGCAGCCGCCCGGCCCCCGGCTCCGGCCCGCAACCCAGTGCGGGCCACAACCCCGGCCCGCGCCCGGCAGGTCCGCGTCCGGCCGGTGACGCACCGCCGGCCCCCGGCATGGCCCCGGCGCCCGGTGACCGCCCGGTGCCGGGCAGGCCGCTGCCGCCTGGCGCGGACCTGACCCCGGGGCCGAGGCTGGGGCCTGGTCCGTGGTCCGCGTCCGGTCCCTCTCCGGAGCCTGGTGGGCGCCCGGCGTCCGGCCCGTTCCCGTCGGTCGACGCGCCCTCGGGGCCGGGTGCGCCTCGTGCGCCGCGTCCCGGCCCGGACGGGCCCACTCCGGCCTCCGGGACGCTCCCGACGAACGGTGCGCGGTCCACAACTGATCCGGCTCCGGCAACCGGCGCGCCCTCGGCATCCCGTACGGGGCCCGGGCCCGGCCCCTCCGGGATCGGTGGACGGCCCGCGCCCGGTCGGACTCCGTCCCCCGGCGTGAATCCGGAATCGGGACCGCGGTTCGGGCCCGATTCCTGGGCCGCGGCCGGCTCGTTCTCGGTTCCCGACACGTCGTCGGCGTCCGACTCCGTCCCGCCTCCCGATGGGGACGCGGGGTCCGGTGCGGACACCGACGCGGGTTCGCCCCCGGAGCCCGGGACCCCGCCGGTGTCCGTCACGTCCACGCCTGGGGCGGAGTCGGAGTCGGAGTCGGAGTCGGAGTCGGAGCCCGCCGAGAGCGTGCCCGAGCCGCCGCCGGCCCCGGCGCGTCCGCCGATGATGAGCGTGTCCTCCGGCTCCGGGGACCCGGACGAGAAGCGGGTCGAGTCCACTGAGCCCGAGCCCACCGAGCCCACCGAGCCCGCCCAGCCGGAGCGGGAGCCTGCCCCGGAGCCGGAGCCGGAGCCGGAGCCGGAGCCGGAGCGGGAGCCGGAGCCGGAGCCTGCCCCGGAGCCGGAGCCTGCCACGGAACCGGAACCGGAGCCGGAACCGGCACCGCCGGTGCGGCGGGTGGTGGCTCCGTTGGCGCCGGTTCCGGTGCAGCCCGGCCACGTCAGTACCGAGGCCGAACGCAGCGCGTTCCGGGCGCTCGCGGACACGGTGTGGGACCGGCACGGGACCGCAGTGGGCCGTATGCTCACCCGGATGCCCGCGCTGCGCGGGCACGAACAGGAGGCGGCGCGCGCGGACCTGATCGCGCTGCATCTCTATCTGCACACCCCCGAAGGACCTTTGGGCCACGACGAACTGGCGCGCGCGCTCCGCGACGGCGACAAGCCGCTGCTGCCGTACGCCGCCTGCCTCGCCTCGGGGCTGCGCCGACTGCCCTCGTACCGCGGTGTGGCGTTGCGCGGCGCCGGGGCGGAGGGCATCGACGGCGGATTGGCGCCCGGGGACCTGCTGCGGGATCCTGCGCCGGTGTGCGCGCTGCCGCTCGCGGCCGGCGCGCCGCGCCCGCGCGGTGCGCGGTACGCGGTCTGGTCGGTCACCGGGCGGCGGGTGCGTCAGTTGACCGACCGTCCGGGGACGGTCCCCGCGCGGGACGAGGTGGTGTTCTCCCCGGGCACGGTGCTGCGGGTGCTCGACGTCCGAGAGGACGACGGAACACCGTTGATCCTGCTGCGCGAGATCCTTCTCACGCCGGGCGCGCAGCCCCCGCATGGTGCCGTGGAGCTCGACGCCGACGACCGGGCCGCGCTCGGCCGGCTGGAGCAGGCGCTGGGCGGCCACCCGGTGGCGCCGGGACCCTTCAGCTGGCCGGCCTTGTGCGACGGTCCGCTGGGACGTGCCGCAGACCGGTCGGCGGCCTCCTGAACCACCGATCCAGCACTACAGAAACGGAGACTCGATGCCCCATCAGGACCGCTCGGGGCCCATAGGCCCCACGGTGCGCCGTGCCGTCAGCATGCCTGGCACGATGGCCGATCCGGATTCCGCGCTCCGTCCCCGGGCGGGGCGTAAGGACGAGAAGGAATCCGAGGAGGCGAACAAGCCCGACGAGGCGAACGAGACCAAGGAGATCACGAAGGCCACCGAGCCCAAGGCCACCGAGCCCAAGGCCACCGAGCCCAAGGCCACCGAGGGCGAGAAGGCCGACGAGCCGGAGAAGTCCGTCGGCTCCGAAGCGGCTTCCGCCGCGACGGTGACGGCCGCCGTGAGGTCCTCGTCGGCCAAGGCGTCGTCGGACAAGGCCACGTCCGAGCCGGCCGCCTCGCCCTCCGCCAAGCGGAGCGACGAGCAGGCAGACGCCGACGTCGGCTCGTTGGTGGCCACCGAGGGCGGCGACCCCCCGGGCAGCGCGTCCAAGAGCGACGGCGGGGAGGGCGGCGACGAGCCTCCCTCGGGCCGTCCGACCAAGGCGCTGCTGGCCGCGGCGGGGATCGGCGGTGCGCTGCTGATCGCCATACCGTTCCTGGTCGCCGGTACCAACAGCAAGGACGACAGCGAACCGGCGGGGATGGCCCGGAAGGCGTCGTCCCACACCATGTCGGCGAACGACCAGGACGAAGCCCCCGGGGTTTACGCCCCCAAGTCGCCGTCGGACGACGAGTCGAGCGCCAAGCCCAAGGACGAGGACAAGGCCAAGGCCCCCGAGAGCCCGGCGAAGCCGAGTCCGAGCGCGAAGGAGGCGCAGAAGGAGGGGAAGAAGTCCGACCCTGCCCCCAAGAAGGGCAAGAAGGCTTCGCCGAAGAGGGCCCTGGCCCCGATCGACTACTCCAACTCCAAGAACCACGTGCTCAAGAGCGTGACCACCGGCAAGTGCGCCGACATCCCTGGCTACGGCAAGGGCAAGGTGGACGGTCCGCTCCAGCAGTTCGACTGCGACGGCACGGACGCCGACAACCAGGTCTGGAACTTCGAGGTGCGGTACAAGGCCCAGGGGCCCCACTCCACCAACCTCTTCCAGATCCGCAACGCCAAGGACGGCTACTGCATGGACCTGCCGTATTACGGCAGTGCGGGCAGCGGCCAGAAGGTCACGGAGTTCCGCTGCGACGGCACCACGAACGACAACCAGTTGTGGTGGCTGGAGAAGCGGGGCGACAAGAAGTTCTGGATCCACAACTACGCCAGCAACCAGCAGTGCCTGGCGGTCAAGGGCGACAAGGGTACCGGTGACCCCGCCGCCTCACTGGCCATCGAGCCGTGCAACGCGGACGCCAACCACCTGTGGACCTGGTAGGACGTCGTTCCCCGGGCCTTCTGTCCTCCGGCCGGAGGACAGAAGACCCGGTCGCGGAAAAACCCATCCGCGGTAAAACACATCCCCCGGCAGGGCCGGCCGCGGTACAGTTCCCGCGTCCTGTTGTCTCCGATAGAGGTGGACGTTGCGCATCTGAGGTTCGCGATCATCGCGCGGTACGGCGTTGCCGTACGCGTGGATGCGACCTCGGTGCATGAGCCGTCCCTCACCCCGACAGGCCCCGCACTCCCTCGCTTCTCCCGGCCCGGCCGCCGCGTGGTGCTCGCATACGACGCCCTGACCCAGCGCTGACGACTGCGAGAATCACCATGACCGATACCACCGGCGCCGCCGTGACCTGCTCCAACCTCTCCTTCCAGTGGCCCGACGGCACGACGCTCTTCGACGGACTGTCCCTCAATGTCGGCCGGGGCCGCACCGGCCTTGTCGGCACCAACGGCAGCGGAAAGTCGACCCTGTTGCGGCTGCTCGCCGGTCAACTGCGCCCCGGACGCGGGTCGGTGACCGTCAGCGGCGGCCTCGCCCATCTGCCGCAGAACATCACCCTCGACACCGCACTCCGCGTCGACCGGGCCCTGGGCATCGCCGGGCGGCGCGCCGCGCTGCGGGCCATCGAGGCCGGGGACGTCGCGGCGGAACACTTCGAGACGGTCGGCGACGACTGGGACGTCGAGGAACGGGCGCTGGCCACGCTCGGCTCGCTCGGACTCGGCGGCCTCGGCCTCGACCGCACGGTCGGCGAGATGTCCGGCGGCGAGACCGTACTGCTGCGGCTGGCCGCGCTGCTGCTGGAGCGCCCCGATGTGCTGCTGCTCGACGAGCCGACCAACAACCTCGACCTGTTCGCGCGCCGCAGGCTCTACGAGGCCGTCGACTCCTGGCGCTCCGGAGTGCTGATCGTCGTCAGCCACGACCGTGACCTGCTGGAGCGGGTCGACCGCATCGCCGAGCTGCGGTCCGGGGAGGTCGCCTGGTACGGGGGCGGCTGGTCCGCGTACCAGCAGGCCCTCTCCGTCCAGCAGGAGGCGGCCGGGCGCCGGCTGCGGGCCGCCGAGGCGGATGTCCGCCGCCAGAAGCGCGACCTGGCGGAAACCCAGGTCAAGGTGGCCCACCGGGAGCGGTACAGCAAGAAGATGGACGCCCAGCGGCGGGCCCCGCGCATCGTCGCGGGGGAACGCAAACGGTCCGCCCAGGAGTCGGCGGCCGGGCTCCGCGGACTGCACGAGGACCGGCTGCGGGAGGCGCGCGAGCGGCGCGAGGAGGCCGCGGAGGGGGTCCGCGAGGACGTCGAGATCCGCGTGGACCTGCCGCATACGGCCGTCCCCGCGGGCCGTGACGTGCTGAGCCTCAGCGCGCTGCGCCCCCGCTTCGGCCGGTTGCGCGGCGGCGACCTCCGGGTGCACGGCCCCGAACGCGTCGCCCTGGTCGGCCGCAACGGGTCGGGAAAGACGACGTTGCTGCGCACCCTGGCCGGGGAGCTGGACCCGCTGTCCGGCGAGGCCACGGCCTTCGTACCGCTGCGGTTCCTGCCGCAGCGCCTGGACGTGCTGGACGACGAGCTGAGCGTCGCGGCGAACGTGGCCCGCATGGCGCCCGGCGTCACCGACAACCACATCCGCTCCCAGCTCGCCCGGTTCCTGTTCAGGGGAGCGCGCGCCGAACAGCCCGCGGGCACCCTCTCCGGCGGTGAGCGCTTCCGGGCCGCCCTCGCGGCCACCATGCTCGCCGCCCCGGCCCCGCAGCTGCTGATGCTGGACGAGCCGACCAACAACCTCGACCTGGCCAGCGTGCGCCAGCTGACCAGCGCGCTCGCGTCCTACCGGGGCGCGCTGCTGATCGCCGGCCACGACCTGCCGTTCCTCACGTCGGTCGGCATCACCCGCTGGCTGCTCGTCGGCGAGGAGCTTCGGGAGACGTCCGCAGAGGAGGTGACCGCCCTGCTGGAGGCGTCGGAGCCCGACGGGTCAGTGTGATCAGATCACCGGCGGGCGGCCGAGCCTGGTCATCCGCCACACCGTGCGCCACCGCATGGGCCGCCGGTCGCCGCACGGGGTGCGGACGCCCTCCAGGAAGCCGCCCGCCCAGGCCCGCAGCCCGTCGAGGGCGCGGGTGCGGGCGAGGGTGAGGAGGGTCCAGTTGCCGAGGTAGACGGGGACCAGGGGCAGCGGGAGGTGGCGGCGGGCGAGCCAGACGCGGTTGCGCGCCGTCATCCGGTGGTAGACCGCGTGCCGGGCGGGGGAGGTGCGGGGGTGCTGGAGGAGCAGTTCGGGGGCGTACAGCACCTTCCACCCGGCGTCGAGCGCCCGCCAGGCGAGGTCCGTCTCCTCATGGGTGAAGAAGAACTCGTCCGGCCAGCCGCCGATCCGGTCCAGCATCGGCACGGCCAGGGCGTGTCCGCCGCCGAGGAACGTGGTCACCTCGCCGCCGCGCATCGGGTCGCCCGCCCGGAGCCGGGGGACGTGGCGGCGCTGGGTCTCGCCGGTCTCGTCGGCGATGCGGAAGCTGACGATGCCCAGCCGTGGATCGTCCGCGTACAGGTCGCGCACGGTGCGGAACACGTCCGCGTCCACGAGCAGCCCGTCGTCGTCGAGGTCGATGACGACGTCGACGTCACCGAAGGCGCGCAGCCGCTGCCAGGCGACGTTGCGGCCGCCGGAGACGCCGAGGTTCTCGTCCAGCTCGACCGCGGTCACGTTCTCTGGCATCTCGGGGAGCGGGGAGCCGTTGCCCACGACGACGATGCGGGTGGGCGCCACGTCCTGTTTCGCGACCGACTCCAGCAGGGCGGCCACCTCTCTGGGCCGGTTGCCCATGGTCAGGATGGCGACGCCCAGGCGTGGTGCGGACACGGCGGAACTCCAGGGGGTTGGTTACGGTGCGGTGATCGTAACCAGTCGCCGCGGTGTCCTGTCGAAGCACGGCGCATGTTCATCGACTTGCGCAAAAGTGGTCATTTATCGAGCGAGGAGAGCGCATTCTTCGCCGCGCTGATCGCTCCGTCGCGTACCACCTTGGACGAGGGGGCCGTGTGGTTCTCGAAGTCGCCACCGTTGTAGGTGGCCACGATGGTCGCGTTGTCCTTGCGGACGGTGACCACCGCCTCGCGGACCTTCTGGTCGTCGTCGCTGGTGAGCTTGTCGGTGACGGTCGCCTTGTCGCCGAGTCCTGGCACCGGGTCGCCGGAGCCCGCGGACGCCTTGCCGGTGACGTCGAAGGTGATGTCCAGCCAGCGGTAGTCGAAGCCGTCCAGGGCGTTCCAGGAGCAGCCGGAACGGCGGGAGAGGTCGCTGGACTTCAGCTCGTTTCCGCTGGTCTTCGCGCCCGGCACCAGCTTCTTGACCGTGGCGTCCGGAATCGTGGCGCAGGCCTCGGCCGGCGCCTTGGGGTAGCGCCCCGCCGCGCTCGCGCCGCCCCCGCCCCCGTCCGGGGTGAGCGCTGCCCCGCCCCCGCCCCCGGTCGGAGCGGCGGCGGACGGGGAGGCGGAGGCGTCGCCCGCCTGGGGACGCGTGTCGTCCGAGTCGCCGGACCCGGGGGAGGTCATGGCCACGCCTGCCACGGCGAGGACGGCGACGGGCAGTATGCGGGCGACCAGGGTGAGCGGGAGAGAACGCAATGCGGTCTTCTTCGATCGTGGGATGTTCGGATCCGGTTGGATCTACGGGCAGGGCTGATCTCTTGGGGTGAATTTCCGCTCGGCCACATTATTCGATCGAGCCGGGGGTTATCTACGATCGGTGATGAACCATCGCCCGTCAGCCGCGACCGATGTACGGCATCGCCGTCGCCAGTACCGTCGCGAACTGCACGTTCGCCTCCAGGGGCAGCGAAGCCATGTGCCGCACGGTACGTGCCACGTCCGTCACGTCCATCACCGGCTCGGCCACCACCTCCCCGTTCGCCTGGAGTACACCGGTCTGCATCTGCCCGGTCATCTCCGTCGCCGCGTTGCCGATGTCGATCTGACCGCAGGCGATGGAGTACGCCCGCCCATCCAGCGACAGCGACTTGGTCAGCCCGGTCAGCGCGTGTTTGGTCGCCGTGTAGGCGACGCTGTGCGGTCGGGGAGCATGGGCGGAAATCGAGCCATTATTGATGATCCTTCCGCCCTGCGGATCCTGATCTCGCATCAGCCGGAAGGCGCCCTGGGCGCACAGGAAGGCACCCGTCAGATTGGTGTCCACGACCGCCTGCCAGTCCTCGGGGCGGAGGTCTTCCACCGGCACCCCGCGCGGGCCGAAGCTGCCCGCGTTGTTGAACAGCAGATCGAGCCGGCCGAAGCGGTCCCGTACGGCCGCGAAGAGCGCGTCCACCTGCGCCGGCCTGCTCACATCCGTCGGGACGGCGAGGACCGAGGGACCGTCGCCCGCCCGCCGCGCCGTCTCCGCCAGGGTCTCCTCGCGGCGCCCCGCGAGCACCACGGACCAGCCCGAATCGCTCAGTTCGAGCGCCACCGCCCGGCCGATCCCGGAGCCCGCGCCCGTCACCACGGCGACCCTCGACACCACCGGCACACCTTCGGTTCCGTTCATGGGGCGGCAGCGTACGCCACGTCACATGCCTGCACAGCGAAGGTATATGGCGGCAAACGTCCTATCCGGAAACGGACCTCACCCAGCCGACATGTGTGCGTCGTGTATAGGCAAGTGTGTGGCCGCTCCCTGACACTCCAATTCCTCTGACGCCACGAGCCAGGGGAGAGCACATGGCACACGTCGCACACCAGCAGGCGATACGAGCCGCGGCAGCACACCTGGGCCGCCGCCGCTTCCTCACCGTCACCGGAGCAGCCGCCGCACTGGCCTTCTCCACCAACCTGCCCACCGCCCAGGCGGCGCAGGTACGCACGGACGCGCTCACCGAAGACCCCTTCACACTCGGCGTGGCTTCGGGCGATCCACTGCCCGACGCCGTCGTGCTGTGGACCAGACTCGCGCCCCGCGCCTACGAGCCGGGCAACGGACTGCCCGAGGAGGGCGCCGTCCGGGTCGAGTGGCAGATCGCCCGGGACGAGCACTTCGGCAAGGTGGTCCGGAGTGGAACCGCCACCGCCCACGCCGAGTTCAACTACACCGTGCACGTGGACGCCAAGGGCCTCGAGGCCGACCGCGTCCACTGGTACCGCTTCAAGGCCGGCAAGTGGATCAGCCCCGTCGGCCGTACCCGCACCGCCCCGGCCACCGGCGCCAAGGTCCGTGACGTCCGGTTCGGCCTGGTGTCCTGCCAGGCATACCACGACGGCTACTTCACGGCCTTCAAGCACCTCGCGGCCGAGGACCTGGACGCCGTCTTCCACGTCGGCGACTACCAGTACGAGTACGCCGTCAGCGCGGTCGGCGGCGCCCGCAACTACACCGACCGCACCCTCCCCGCGCACTTCAACACCGAGACCATGACGCTCGGGGACTACCGGCTGCGCTACGCGCTCTACAAGTCCGACCCGGACCTCCAGGCCGCCCACGCCGCCTTCCCCTGGTTCGTCACCTGGGACGACCACGAGACCGAGAACAACTACGCGGGCGACATCGACGACAACAACGACCCGCCCGAGGAGTTCCTGATCCGCCGGGCCGCCGCCTACCGGGCGTACTGGGAGAACATGCCGCTGCGCATGCCGCAGCGGCCCGACGGCCCCGACATGCGGCTCTACCGGCGCTTCCACTACGGCCGGCTCGCCCAGTTCGACATCCTCGACACCCGCCAGTACCGCTCCGACCAGGCGTACGGCGACGGCTGGCAGTACCCCGGACCCGAGTCCGAGGACCCCTCCCGCACGCTCACCGGCGCGGCCCAGGAGCGCTGGCTGCTGGACGGCTTCAAGCGCTCCACCGCCACCTGGAACGTCCTCCCGCAGCAGGTCACCTTCTCGCAGCGGAAGAACACCACCGCCGACCGCTCCAAGCTCTCCATGGACGCCTGGGACGGCTACCCCGCCTCGCGGAACCGCGTCCTGGCCGGTGTCGAACAGGCGGGCATCGAGAACTTCGTCGTCCTGACCGGCGACGTCCACGTGCACTACGCCCTCGACATCAAGAAGGACTTCAACAACCCGTCGTCCCGGACCCTGGGCGTCGAGTTCGTCGGCACGTCGATCACCAGCGGGAAGGACGGCGCCGACAAGCCCGCCAACTGGTCCACGATGACGGCCGCCAACCCGCACATGAAGTTCTACAACGGCCGGCGCGGCTATGTGACGGTCACGCTGGACGGCGCTCAGGCGCGGGCCGACTACAAGACGGTCTCCGCGGTCACGACCCCGGGCGCACCGCTCACCACGGCGGCGTCGTTCGTCAGCGAAGCCGGGAACCCCGGGCTTCAGCAGGTCTGACCGGCAAGACACTAGGGGCCCGCGGCGCCGCGACCGGCGCCGCGGGCTCAGCCGTCGCCGGGGTATCAGCCGTCGCTGGGATAGCGGACGCCGATCTCCGACCGGGCCGCGTCCAGCGTGCGCATCACCGCCAGGCTGCCCGCCAGCGGCACGAGCGGCGATTCGCGCTCGCCCGCCCGCAGGCAGCGCATCACCTCCGCCGCCTCGCGCTGGTACGCGCGCAGGCCGTCCGCCGCCGTGAACTCCTCCGGGTCGCGGCCCGGCCGGTGCAGGACGAAGCGCTCGGGGTGGAAGAAGCCGCGCGGGAACTCGATGCGGCCCGCCGAGCCCGTGACCGCCGCCGTCATCGGGGTATCGGCGGTGATCGAACAGCTCAGCAGCGCCACCGCGCCGCTGTCCCACCCCAGCAGCAGGCCCGTGTTCACGTCCACGCCCTCCGGGGACAGCTCGGCGCGGGCCCGTACGTCGGCGGGCTCGCCCAGGAGCAACTGCGCGAAGGACACCGGGTACACCCCGAGGTCGAGCAGCGCGCCGCCGCCCTGGGCCGGGTCGCGCAGCCGGTGAGCGGGGTCGAAGGGGCCGGGGAGACCGAAGTCCGCGTGCACCGCGCGGACCTCGCCGATCGCGCCGTCCCGGACGAGGCCGACCATGCGCCGGACGACCGGATCGCAGTACGTCCACATCGCCTCCATCAGGAAGCGGTCACAGGAACGGGCGAGGCCGACCAGCTCGCCCGCCTCGCGCGCGTTCAGGGTGAACGCCTTCTCGCACAGCACCGCCCGGCCCGCCTCCAGGCAGAGGCCGGCCGCGGCGCGGTGGGCCGCGTGCGGGGTAGCGACATATATCACGTCGATGTCGTCGTCGGCGGCCAGCTCCGCCCAGCCGCCGTACGAGCGGGGTATCCCGAACCGCTCGGCGAACCGCTTCGCCGACTCCGGGCTGCGCGATCCCACCGCCATGACCTGCGCGTCTGCCATGTCCAGCAGGTCCGCGGTGAACGACGCGGCGATCCCGCCGGTCGCGAGGATTCCCCACCGCACGGGCTCCGCCTTCGGTCCGGACATCCTCACCCCTGGCTTATTCGGTCGTGAGCACACCAATTCAGCTGAGAGCATAGACAACGATTCAACGACTCATGGAAGGTCAGCATGCAGCAGCCCGGCCCCACGGCCGCCGCTCCCTCCCGGGCTCACAGACCCGCCCCCTCTTCTTCTCCCTCCTCCGCCGCCGCGCCCCAGGTCACCGCCCCACTGACCGCGCAGCGCCGTACGAGCCTCCTCGTCACCTTCGTCCTCGGCGGGCTCACCGCTCTCCCCGCCCTCTCGATGGACATGTACCTCCCGGCCCTGCCGGAGGTCACCGACGCGCTCCACAGCTCCGCCGCCACCGCCCAGCTCACCCTCACCGCCTGTCTGATGGGCATGGCGCTCGGCCAGCTCGTCGTCGGCCCGATGAGCGACAAGTGGGGCCGCCGCCGCCCCCTCCTCATCGGCATGGTGATCTACGTCATCGCCACCGCCATCTGCGCCTTCGCGCCCACCTCCGGGCTGCTCATCGGGTTCCGGCTGCTCCAGGGGCTCGCCGGGTCGGCCGGGATCGTGATCGCCCGCGCCGTCGTCCGCGACCTGTACGACGGCATCGCGATGGCCCGCTTCTTCTCCACGCTCATGCTGATCTCCGGCGTCGCGCCCATCGCCGCGCCCGTCATCGGCGGGCAGATCCTGCGCTTCACCGACTGGCGCGGCGTCTTCGTCGTCCTCACCGTGATCGGCACCCTGCTCACCCTCGTCGTCTGGCGCTTCCTGCGCGAGACCCTGCCCGCCGAGCGCCGCCATGACGGCGGGTTCGGCGAGACGATGCGGACGATGCGCGGGCTGCTCGCCGACCGCGTCTTCACCGGCTACATGCTCGCGGGCAGCTTCGCCTTCGCGGCCCTCTTCGCCTATGTCTCCGGTTCGTCCTTCGTCGTCCAGGAGATCTACGGCGCCTCGCCGCAGACCTTCAGCCTGCTCTTCGGGCTCAACTCGATCGGCCTCATCGGCACGGGCCAGATCAACGGCCGGGTGCTCGTCGGCCGTGTCAGCATGGACAAGGTGCTGGCCGTGGGCCTGACGCTGACCGCGCTCGCGGCGACCGTCCTGCTGGCCCTGTCCGCCGGGGTCTTCGGCGAGGCCGGTCTGGTGCCGGTCGCGGCCTGCCTGTTCGTGCTGATGTCGTCGATGGGCCTGGTCATGCCGAACACCAACGCCTCGGCGCTGATGCGCACCCCGCACGCCGCCGGTTCCGCGTCCGCGCTGCTCGGCACCTCCACCTTCCTGCTCGGGGCCGCCGCCTCGCCGCTGGTGGGGATCGCGGGCGAGACCACGGCGGTGCCGATGGCCGTCGTCCAGCTGGTGTGCGCGCTGGCCGCCATGGCCTGCTTCATGGGACTCTGCCGCCCGTGGCAGCGACACCCCCGGCAGAGCATGAAGGTGGCCTGAGCCTCCTCCTGCGCACCGTGGAGGCGCTCCCCGAGGGGGAGCGCCCCTGGTGCGCGGGCGCGGTGGTGACCGCCGGGACCGGCGCCGGGCCCCTGGCCGAGGGCGCCTTCGGCTGGGCGGTGCGGTACGCCGCGCACGACCGCGAGCTGCCGCGCGGGGAGTGGGTCCCCGCGCACGCCGATACGGTCTTCGACCTCGCCTCGCTGACGAAGCTGTTCACCGCGATCGTGGCGGTGGGCTCGCTGGAGCGCGGGGAGATCGAGCTGGACGCCCCGGTCGCCCGTTACGCCCCCGAGTGCACGGCCGCCGCCCACCACGGCATCACGGTGCGCCACCTGCTCACCCACCGCTCCGGCCTGATCCCGGAGCTGCCGCTGTACGAGTACGTCAGCCACGAGGAGCGCTGGGCCCGGCTGTACGCCGAACCGCCCGCCACCCCACCCGGCGCCGCCCGCCGCTACTCCGACCTCAACCTGCTGCTGATGCAGCGGGTGCTGGAGCGGGTGACCGGCGGCTCGCTCGACGACCTCGTCCACGACCGCGTCACGGGCCCCCTGGCCATGGCGTCCACCCGCTTCCGTCCGCCCCGGTCCTGGCGCCTGCGCATCGCCGCGACCGAGGACCAGCGGCTCCCGTGGGGCAAGCTCGACCGTGGCATGCTGCGGGGCGTCGTGCACGACGAGAACGCGTACGCCCTCGGCGGCGTCGCGGGCCACGCCGGGCTCTTCTCGACCGCCGCCGACCTGTCCGCGCTGTGCCGCGCCCTGCTGGCGGGCGGCGGACCGGTGCTCTCACCCGCCTCCGTGGACCTGCTGCTGACCGCCCCGGGGCTGGGCTTCGAGGTCGACCAGCCGTGGTTCATGGGCGAGTTGGCGGGCCGCGGCGCGGCCGGGCACACCGGGTTCACGGGCACCAGCCTGGTCCTGGACCGCTCCCGGGACTGCTACCTGATCCTGCTGGCCACCACGGTCCACCCCCGCCGCCGCCCCGCCGACAGCACGCCGCGCGCCGCGGCGGCCACCGCCCTGGCCCGCGCCCTCTAGGTCAGTCGCCGGGCGGCGGCCAGGCGTCGCCCCAGGCGGCGTCGCGGGCGGCGCGGTAGAGGGGGCCGTGGCGCTTGGTGACGGTGCGGCGGGTGAGGCCCTCGTCGGGGGTGCACAGATCCAGCAGGACCTGGCCCTTGCGGGTCTGCGGGTGGCGGGTGACGCGGTCCGGAGCGACCGGGGCCGGGAAGCGGGTCGCCGCGACGTACGCGAACTTCTCGTCCTCGTGCCCCAGCGAGCCCCCCTTCACCTGGCGGTGCAGCGACGAACGGCTCACCCGGGCCGCGAAGTGGCACCAGTCGGCGCCCGGTTCGATGGGGCAGGCGGCGCTGTGCGGGCAGGGGGCCAGGACATTCAGGCCGGCCGATACGAGCTGGTCGCGGGCCTCGCGGATGCGCAGATAGCCGTCCGGGGTGCCGGGTTCGACGAGCACCACCGCCTGGGCCGTCCGGGCCGCCTCGGCGACGACCGCGCGGCGGTCGGACGGGGTGAGTTCGCCCAGCACGTAGGAGACGGTGACGAGGTCCGTCGCGTCGGGGAGGGTGAGGTCCACGGTGAGGGCCCGGCGCTCCCAGCGGGCGTCGCGCAGCGGGGCGGCGGGGGACTGCCCGGCCAGTTCGCGGCCGAGGGCGAGGGCGGGCTCGGCCCAGTCCAGGACGGTGGTGGTGTGGCCGCCGTCCGGCCACGCGGCGGCCACGGCCCAGCTCGCCGCGCCCGTACCGCCGCCGATGTCGAGGTGCGAGGCGGGTGCCCACTCGGGAGCGCGCTCGCGGAGGGCGTCGAGGGCGGCGCGTACGGCCTCGAAGGTCGCGGGCATCCGGTACGCGGCGTACGCGGCGACGTCGGAGCGGTCGCGCAGCACGGGCGCGTCGGTCGGGGTGCGGCCCCGGTAGTTGGCGATCAGCCGGTCGACCGCCTGGGCCGCCTGGCGGGGCGGCAGTCCGTCGAGGAGCCCGGCGAGCGCGGCGCGCAGCGTCTCGGCGGTGGGGGCGGCGTGCGGGGCGTGCATTCCCTGGATTCTACGGGGTCGAAAGGGGGCCGCTACATTGACCGGCATGGCTCCCAACGCGACCCGCCGCAGTGAACGTTCGCACCGCGCGATCCTCGACGCCGCACTCGAACTCGTTGCCGAGGTGGGCTATCCCAAACTCACGATCGAGGCCATCGCCGCCCGCGCCGGGGTCGGCAAGCAGACGATCTACCGCTGGTGGCCCTCCAAGGCGGCTGTCCTCCTGGACGCGTTCGTCGCCCTCGGCGAGCGGGCCGCGCGGGAGGCGGGGGGCGAGCAGCCGTACGCGTTCCCCGACACCGGCGACCTCGAGGCCGATCTCAAGCTCGTGCTGCGGGCGACGGTGGACGAGCTGCTGTCGCCCACGTACGACCTGCCGTACCGGGCGCTCGCGGCCGAGGGCATGGTGAACCCGCAGATCGCCACGGAGTTCGTGAGCCGGGTGCTGGAGCCCCCGCTCCAGCTCTACGTCGAGCGGCTGCGCGCCGCGCAGGCGGCCGGGCAGGTCGCGGCGGACCTCGATCCGCGGATCGCCCTGGAGCTGATCACCGCCCCGATCACCGCCCGCTGGCTGCTGCGGACGCTGCCGCTCAGCCATGAGTACGCGGACACCGTGGTCGAGATGGCGCTGAGCGGTCTCAGCCCCCGCTGAGGCTCCCGCTGAGCTGTGCCCGTACGGGAGTGGTGATCATCAGGCTCGGCGCGTCCGTGATGATCCCGTCGCATCCCAGCCGGACCATCCGGTCGCGCTGCCCGGGGGTGTTGACGGTGTGCGCCCACACATGGGGCACGCCGGAGGCGACGGCCCGTCGTATGTCCGCGTCCCGCGCCCGGTAGTCGATGTCCAGCAGGTCCACGACCCCGCGCCACTCGCCCGGACGGTCGTGGCGCATCTGCCCGGCGGACCGCCACAGCTGGGCCAGCAGCCCCATCCGGTGGGCCTCGCGGGCGACGTCCGGGTGGTTGGAGTTCACGTAGACCGAGCGGGTCAGCCCCCGGTCGCGGATCATGCGGGCCAGCCGGGGCAGCCCGGCCGGGTCCTTCGTCTCGACCATGAGCGTGGTGCGGCCGCCGAGCCGGTCCAGCGCCTCGGCCACCGTCGGCGGCCGCTCGGGCTTCCAGGCGCCGCGCAGGGCGGGGGCGGGGCGAAGCCGTACGGTGCGCCACTGGGCGGCGGTCAGGGCGTTCACGGGTCCGGCCTGTGACGTCGTACGGTCCAGCGTCGCGTCGTGCATGACGACGAGCGTGCCGTCGTGCAGGGTGCGGATGTCGAAGTCGAGGACCTGGGCGTCCTTGCGGCCGAGGGCGGTGGTCAGCCCGGTCATGCTGTTCTCGGGCACTTCGAGGGCGCCGCCGCGGTGGGCCGTGTAGATGATCCGCGGGGGTGCCGGGGTGGCCTCGGCGGCCTCGGGGGCGGCTGCGGGCTGATCGCCGAGGTGCCGTTCCGGCGGGCGGACGGCGGGGTGCGCCAGGACGGCCGCAGGTATGGAAAGGGTGAGGACCGCCACACCGGTCAGAAAATACCTGGTGATCATAAAGGGAACGCTAGGGGTGCTCGTTCGGTTATGTCCTGATATCGGCACCCGGACGTGGGTCCCGGCGTCACCCCGGATGCGGACACCGGCCACCTCGGGAGCAGGATGGTGGCAGCATTGATCGGGTACCGGCGGTGCCGCCGGTCACGGCGGTGAAGCGAGGCGATAGATGGAACGCAAGAGCAGGTTCACCCAGTGGCTGCGCCGGCCGAGGAGCGCGACGGGCGGCGATAGCGGCTCGGGAGCGGTCGCCGCGAGCGCCCGCGAGGACCTGCTCATGGCCGCTGCCGCCGCGGGATTCCCGCTCGCGCCCGCCGCGTACCCCTCCGGCTACGGCTGTTCCTGCGACCGCATCGGCTGTCCGACCCCCGCCCGGCACCCCGTCTCCTTCGCCTGGGCGACCCAGGCCACGACCGACCCGGACAAGGTCGTCCGGTGGCTGCGCGCCGATCCGCAGGCCAACTTCATCACCGCCACCGGCCTCGTCCACGATGTACTCGACGTCCCCGTCGACGTGGGGCGGGAGGCCCTGGAGCGGCTCGGGGCCTCGGAGGTCGAGGTCGGGCCGGTCGCGACGAGCGGCGCGGACCTGGGGCAGGGGCGGATGCTGTTCTTCACGGCGACGCGCGGTACGCCGGACGACGAGGACGAGTGGTGGCCGTGCGAGCTGGACTGCCACCCCGAGACGATGGACGAGCATCCGGGGCTGCGGTGGCACTGCCGCGGCAGCTATGTGCTCGTGCCGCCGGCGCGGCTGCCGGGGGATGGGCGGGTGGCGTGGCTCCTCGGGCCGGAGCGGCCTCTTCCGGATCCGTTGACGTTGCTGGAGGCGTTGACGGACGCGGGGCGCTTGGCCGCGCAGGAGGACCAGGACGACCATGCGTCGGCCGCCTGGCCCATAGGGCGGTAGCGGTTTTCGGGGTCTGAGGTTTCGTTGCCGGGTGCGGGCCGGTGGGTGGGTTGTGCCCACCCGTTCCTCCCCCCCCCCGTTACTCGCCCTTGGCTCCTGTTACACCTTCCAGGCGGTTCAGGAAGACCACCTTCGGATCGGCCGCGTCGTTCGCGGGGACGCGGACGGCCGACTCGGCTACCCGGGTCAGCGTCACCGCCCGCTTCGCCTCGCCCGTCATCAGCGCCTTGACCTGCGGGTCCGGGTTGGGCCGGAAGCCCTTCGCCATCGTCTGCTTCTGGCGGTGGTGCGAGGTGAAGAAGACCACCGCGCCGCCGTCCTTCGTCCGCAGACCCACCGGGGCCTCGGAGCCGCCGCCGGCCGCCGGGGTGTCGATGTACTGCGTCCAGAACTTCGGCGTCTTCTTGAACTTCGCCCGCGAGTCCCGCAGCCCCGACGTCGACGAGCCGTCCGCGAAGGTGTCGCCCTTGCCCGTCATCAGGTAGTCCACGTACGCGCCGCTCAGCTTGTCCGGCCGGACGGCGAGCCGGGGCGCGGCGCCCGCGGCCTTGACCGGCTTGGCCCAGCCGTCCTTGTCGGTCGCGAAGGCCGGTACCTCGTCCTGGCTGAGGATCGACAGATACGCGGCCTTCCACGGCTTGTCGGCGCCCTGCCGGGTGAAGACCACCAGCCACCGGTTGGAGTCCCGGTTGCTGTCGGTCTCCGCCACGAAGAACTTCGGCCACCCGATCTGCCGGGGAATGTGGAAGCTCGCGTCGGACAGCTTCAGCGCCGGGTACTTCGGGTTGCCCTGCGGCGAGTTGGAGTGCTGCGCCCTCAGATCGGCCGTGGTGATGGCCTCCAGCGGACCGGTCTCCACCTCGCTCGCCACCGACGGATCCAGCTCGCGGTACGCCTTGTTGTACGTGGTGGTGAACTTCTTGAGCGCCTCGGCGGCCTCAGCCTTGTCCACGGACGGTATGTTCTCCCGCTCGCCGTGCACCGTCATGCAACCCGTCAGCGTCATCCCCAGCGCCAGTACCGCCGCTGTGGTCGGAAGGACGGACGGCCGACGGGGTGACCTGCGTGTCATGGGGCTGCGGCTCCTTCGGGGCTGCGTTGGACGGCGCCACCCTACCCGGGGCGAAGAAGAAGGTCAGCGTGGGGACCAGATACAGCAGCCACACTGTGACCTGGAGCCATGTGGGGTCCGGCTGGAAGTTGAAGACGCCCTTGAGCAGGGTGCCGTACCAGGTGTCCGGCGAGATCGTGGAGCTGATGTCGAACGCCTGGGAGTGCAGCCCCGGAAGCCAGTTCGCCTCCTGGAGGTCGTGGAAGCCGTACGCGAGGACGCCCGCCGCCACCACGACCAGCACGCCACCCGTCCAGGTGAAGAACTTCGCCAGGTTGATCCGCAGCGCGCCGCGGTAGAACAGCCACGCCAGCACCACCGCGGTGAGCAGGCCCAGGGCCGCCCCGATCAGCGGGTCCGCCGAGCCGTCGTTGCCCACCCGCACCGCGGCCCACACGAACAGCGCGGTCTCCAGGCCCTCCCGGCCCACCGCGAGGAACGCCGTGGCCACCAGCGCGCCGGTGCCCATGGCGAGCGCCGCGTCCAGCTTGCCGTGCAGCTCGCTCTTCAGATGGCGGGCCGTGCGCCGCATCCAGAACACCATCCAGGTCACCAGGCCGACCGCGATGATGGACAGCGAGCCGCCCAGCGCCTCCTGCGCCTCGAACGTCAGCTCCTGCGAGCCGAACTCCAGCGCCGCGCCGAAGGACAGGGCCAGCGCGACCGCCGCGCCGATGCCCAGCCACACCGGCCGCAGCGCGTCCCGGCGGTCCGTCTTGACCAGGTAAGCGACCAGGATGCACACGATCAGACTGGCTTCGAGCCCTTCGCGCAGCCCGATCAGGTAGTTGCCGAACACGGGGTTCGCCTTCCTCTCGTTCTCTGTCCTGCGCTGTGGGAGATCAGGTGAACAGCGCCCTGCCCCACCAGTCGTCCGCGTCCCGGACGCCCGGCGGGATGGCGAACAGCGCCGAACCCACGTGCTGGATGTACTCGTTGAGCGCGTCGCTGCGCGCCAGCCGCTGCTGGAGCGGTACGAAGCCCTCGCGTACGTCGTGCTGGTACGCGAGGAAGAACAGCCCCGCGTCCAGCCGCCCCAGGCCGTCCGTACCGTCGGTGAAGGAGTAGCCGCGGCGCAGGATGCGGATGCCGCCGTTGGAGTCCGGGTGGGCGAGGCGGACGTGCGCGTCGGGCAGCATCGCCTTCAGGTTGGGCGTATCGCGCTCGTGCTGCTTGCCGTACGGCGCGCCCTCGCCCTTGTCCCGCCCGAACACGTCCTCCTGCTCCTTGAGCGAGGTGCGGTCCCAGGTCTCGATGTGCATGCGGATGCGGCGCGCCACCAGGTACGAGCCGCCCGCCAGCCAGGCCGGGCCCGCCTTCTCGCTCACCCACACGTGCTTCTTCAGGGCGGCGGCGTCGGTGCCGGGGATGTTCCGGGTGCCGTCCTTGAAGCCCATCATGTTGCGCGGCGTCTGCGCGTCCGGGGTGGTCGAGGACGTCTTGCCGAAGCCCAGCTGCGACCAGCGGACCGCGACCTTGCCCATGCCGATGCGGGCCAGGTTGCGGATCGCGTGCACGGCCACCTGCGGGTCGTCGGCGCACGCCTGTACGCACAGATCGCCGCCGCTGCGGGCCGCGTCGAGGTTGTCGCCGGGGAAGGCGGGCAGGTCGATCAGCGCCTCGGGGCGGCGCCCCGCGAGCCCGAACCGGTCCTTGCCCTTCTTGTCCTTGAAGAGGCTCGGCCCGACTCCGAAGGTGAGGGTGAGCCGGGACGGCTTGAGGCCCAGCGCCTCGCCGGTGTCGTCCGGCGGCGCCTCGACGAGGTCGCTGACCGCGCCGTCGCCGACCGCGCGCCCCTGCGTCATCCGGGCCGCCGCCTTCGTCCACTCCTTGAGCAGATCGATCAGCTCGGCGCGGTCGTCGGTGGTGACGTCGAAGGCCGCGAAGTGCAGCCGGTCCTGGACGGCGGTGGCGATGCCCGCCTGGTGGGCCCCGTGAAAGGGGACCGCGCCGCCGCTGTCGGCCGCCGGCCGGGGCTCGTCGCCGCCGCTCAGCGCGGCGGCGGTGCCGCCGGCGGCCGCGGCGCCGAGTGCGAGCCCGGCACCGCCCCAGCCGAGGAGGGCGCGGCGGGAATGGGAGGTCGTGGCCTCGTCGGTCATGACCCTTCTCCTACTTCGAGACGACGGCGGCGGCGAGCTTGGACAGCGGCTCGGCCAAGGCGTTGACCGCGTCCGACAGCTCCTTGCGCTTGCTCTCCGAGACGGTGTCGTACGAGACGAAGCCGTCGCCTTCGCGGTACTTGTCCAGCAGCTTCGTCACCGCGGAGAACTGCCGGTCCAGGTCCTTGACCAGCGCGGGGTCGTTCTTCCCGGCCACGGGCTTGAGCAGCTCGTACGAGGTCCGGGCGCCCTCGACGTTGCCCTCGAAGTCCACCAGGTCGGTGTGGCTGTAGCGCTCCTCCTCGCCGGTGACCTTGCCGGTCTGCACCTCGTCCAGCAGCTCCTTGGCGCCGTTCGCCATGCTGGTCGGGGTGATCTCGGCCGTGCCGACCCGCTTCTGCCAGTCCTTGAGGTCCTTGATCAGCTGGTCGGCGAGGTCATGGTCGGCCTTGGTGATCTTCTTCGTCTGCCACAGCGACTTCTCCAGCCGGTGCCAGCCGGTCCACTTCTGGCCCTTCTCCAGCCCGTCCTCGCGCACATCGACCTTCGGGTCGATGTCACCGAAGGACTCGGCGACCGGCTCGGTGCGCTCCCAGCCGACGCGGGAGGGCGCGTACGCCTTCTTGGCGGCCTCCAGATCGTCCTTCTTGACCGCGTCGGCGAACGCCTGGGCCTTCGGCAGCGTCTCGTCGGCCTGCTTCTGGGCGTACGCGCGGTACGTGGCCACCGCCTTGTCCAGCTTCGGATCCCGCTCGGCCGCCGCGCCCTTACCCGTAGCGGACACCTTCTGGCGGATGCCGTGGCCCTTCATCCCGGGCTTGCAGGCGATCTCGTACGAACCGGTCTTCACCTCGGCGTTGATCACGGCCTTGGTGCCGGGCCCGATGTTCTCCCGCTCGGTGACGATCCGGTCGCCGGGGGCGTAGACATAGACCTCGGTGACCTTGGAGCCCTTGTTCTCCACGGCGAGCTTCACGTGCCCGGCCGGGAAGGACGTCTTGGAGACCTTGCACGCGCTGTCCGACGCCGTGACCTGGACGGCGTCGGAGCCCTTGGCGTCGGACTTCTCGGCGCAGCCGGAGACGGCGGTGAGTGCCGTCACCGCCGATATGGTGGCGACGACGGTGGCGCGGGCGGCTCGCATGCAGGCTCCAGACGGGGCTCAGGGACGGGACGGGCCCATCAGGGCAGGGTGCGTCATTGCCCCGATAAGGCGGACCTAACTTAACTGAGCCTTGCCTGTGCGAAGCCTGAGTAATTCCAAGGATCGGCTATCGCATGGCAAAGTTTCGGCCAAATGACCGGGTCTCGTTATGAAGGCGTTATCGTCACGTGACGTTGCTGTGGCGGTGTCGCCCGGCTCAGGCGCTGAGCGGGAACCGGCGGCCCAGCTCGCCGAGGATCGCGGTGTTGAGGCCGTAGGCGTGCTTGCACTCGTCGACCATCCGGTGCTTCTCCAGGTCGTCCGCCGGCAGTGCGTCCAGCAGGGCCCGGTACTCCCGCTTGAAGGCGGCCGGGTTGTCGATCGACTCGAAGACGTAGAACCGCACCCCGTCGCCCTTGCGGTCGAAGCCCCACGTCTTCTCGGCCATCCCGCGGACGATCTGACCGCCGGAGAGGTCGCCCATGTAGCGGGTGTAGTGGTGGGCGACCAGCCCGGCGGGCCAGTCCCGCACGCATTCCTCGATCCGGGCCGCGTACGCCGCGGTGGCGGGCAGCGGCTCCAGGCCGGAGCGCCAGCGCGGGCCGCCGAGGTGGGCCAGGTCGCGCTCCAGCTCCCCGGTGCGGGCCAGGTCGAGCCGTAGGAACGGGCCCGCGACCGGGTCCTCGGCGAGACCGGCGGGGGTCGACTCCAGGACCCGGTAGACGAACCAGAGCTGCTCCGTGTACTCCCGGTACGCGTCCACGCCCAGCCGCCCGCCGAGCAGGTCGCCCATGAAGGCCGACCCGGCGACCTGGGTGTGCTGCTCGTGCGAGGCGGCGCGGAGGAGTGCGGAGAACGGTGTGGGCGGGGCGTCCAAAACGGCCTCCGTGGTGGGTGAGGGCGACCTGACCCCACCCTTTCCCGACGCCCTGTCGGCAAAACCCCCTCCCGGCTCAGGGGAGTGTCAGGATCTCCGCCCCGGTGTCCGTCACCACCAGTGTGTGCTCGAACTGAGCCGTCCGCTTGCGGTCCTTGGTGACGACCGTCCAGCCGTCCTCCCACATGTCGTACTCGTACGTGCCGAGCGTCAGCATCGGCTCGATCGTGAACGTCATGCCCGGCTTGATCTCGGTCGTGTGGTGCGGGCTGTCGTAGTGCGGAACGATCAGGCCGGAGTGGAAGGACGTGTTGACGCCGTGGCCGGTGAAGTCGCGGACCACGCCGTAGCCGAAGCGCTTGGCGTACGACTCGATGACCCGGCCGATGATGTTGATCTTCCGGCCCGGCTTGACCGCCTTGATCGCGCGGTTGAGCGACTCCCGCGTCCGCTCCACCAGCAGCCGCGACTCCTCGTCCACGTCGCCGCACAGGTAGGTGGCGTTGTTGTCGCCGTGCACTCCGTGGATGAAGGCGGTGACGTCGAGGTTCACGATGTCGCCGTCGCGCAGGACGGTGGTGTCCGGGATGCCGTGGCAGATGACCTCGTTGACCGAGGAGCACAGCGACTTCGGGAAGCCGCGGTAGCCGAGGGTCGACGGGTACGCGCCGTGGTCGCACATGTACTCGTGCGCGACCCGGTCCAGCTCGTCCGTCGTCACCCCCGGCGCGATCAGCTTCGCGGCCTCCTCCATCGCCCGCGCGGCGATCCGCCCCGCGATCCGCATCCGCTCGATCGTTTCGGCGTCCTGCACCTCGGGCCCCTCGTATGGTGCGGGGCCCTCCTTCCCGACGTACTCGGGCCGCGGGATCGAGGCGGGGACGGGGCGGGTGGGGGAGATGTCCCCCGGAACAAGGAGTGACTGGCCAGACATATCAGCGAGTGTATCGGCGCCGGATCGGGCACCATGGCCGCGAGGAAGAGGAGGCCGGGATGGCGCTGTTCAGGAAGGGTCCCGTCGGAAAGCCGGGCGAGTGGTACTACTGCGTCAAGCATCACAAGGTCGAGGAGGGCCCGGAATGCCGCGCGGCGGACCGCCTGGGCCCGTACGGCAGCCCCGAGGAGGCGGCGCGCGCCCTGGAGACGGCGCAGGAGCGGAACGCCCAGTGGCAGAACGACCCCCGCTGGCAGGACGACGCCCCCACCGATCGCGGCTGACCGGGGGCCCAGGGGGGGCGGGATCAGCCCGTCGCGGGGGTGGTCGCGCGGACGGCCTGCGCGTGGGGGTCCGTTCGCGCGTCGTAGGCCATCAGCCGCGGCAGGGCCAGGGCCAGCAGGGCCACCGAGGCCACGCAGGCCACTCCGCCCGACCACACCGCGGCCCGTACGCCCATGACACCGGCCGCGGTTCCGGCGCGGACCTGGCCCAGCTGGGGGCCGGTGGCGTACGAGAGCAGTTCGATGCCCGCCAGGCGGCCCCGGAGCTTGTCGGGGATCGTCTGGTTCCACATCGTGGCGCGGAACAGCCCGCTCACCATGTCGCCGCCGCCCGCCACCGCCAGGCACAGCAGCACCACCCAGACGTTCGACAGCCACCCGGCGGCGGCCATCGCCCCGCCCCAGACCGCCGCGCCCAGGACCACCATCCGGCCGTGGCGGTGAACGCGGGACGTCCAGCCGCTGGTCGCGCTGACCGCCACCGAGCCGACCGAGCCCGACGCGTACATCAGGCCGAGCGCCCAGGGGGCGTCCAGGTCGTCGGCGAGGAAGGGGAAGATCGCGTTCGGGAAGGCGAAGAACATCGCGGCCATGTCCACCGCGTACGTCCCCAGCAGCTCCTTGCGCCGCCAGGCGTACCGCGCGCCCTCCGCGATGGCCCGCAGGGATGGCGGATCGGCGTCATGGGCGGGCGGGGCCGGGGTGAGGCCGAGCGCGAGGAGGAAGGAGGCGATGAAGGTGAGCAGGTCGAGGCCGTAGGCGAGCGGCAGACCCGCGTACGCGACGACCGCACCGGCGAGCGAGGGGCCCGCGATGGCCGACAGCTGCCAGCGCATGGAGTTCAGCGCGGCCGCCGCGGTGAGCTGGTCGTGCGGGACGATACGGGCCACGACCGCGTCGAGGGCCGGGCGCTGAAGCCCCATCAGTGCGCTGCTCAGCGCGGCGACGACGTACAGCGGCCACAGCAGAGGGTCCGGCAGCAGGCTGTTGACCAGCAGCAGGACGGAGAGCAGCCCGAGCGCGGCCTCGGTGGCCAGGATCAGCTTCCGGCGGTCGACGGCGTCGGCGAGCGCCCCGCCGTACAGGCCGAAGACGATCAGCGGAACCAGCTCCACCGCACCGATCGCCCCCACCGCCACCGTCGAACCGGTCAGCTCCTTGATCTGCAGCGGCAACGCCACCACCGTCAGGAAGCTCCCGAAGGCGGTCACCAGGCCCGCCGTCCACATGAGCCGGAAGTCGCGGGAGGAGCGCCAGGGCGCGAGGTCGGGCAGCAGCGCGCGGGTACGCCTCCGGCGCGGGGGCTCTGGCGCGGTTTGGCCGTCTTCGTCGGTCAAGGTCACGAGTGCACATGGTCCGGGCGCGCCGCCCCACGCGGCAACCGAATTACCCCCGGCCCGGCCCGAATCGGCCCGCGCGACGGCGGCCCCATGCCCGCGGCTCGGACTCGTTGCGTCTGCGGCCCGTCCGGCGGAGACACCGCCCGCGCCTGGTCGCCGGTGGCGCCGACGTTCTGCGCGGCCGTCTCGACGGGGGCACGGCGGACGGGCCGGCCCGGCGGCCCACCGCAGAGGCGCCGGGGGTGGCGCGGCGGCCGACCGGTCCGGCGCCGGGGCGGAGCCCCTGCCACGCGGCGGAGCCGCCGATGCCGCGGGGAGGGGCGGGGCTCACCAGCCGGGTGGGGGCGGCGACGTCAGTTGGTCGGCCAGGCGGGCCAGGCGGTCGCGGAAGCGGCGGCGGCCGGGGCGGGGTGGGAGGCTGTTCTCTCCGGCGGCCGCGCTGACCAGGTGCTGGACCGTGTCGAGGTCGAGATCGGCGCCCTCGGGGGCGGAGAGCGCGTCGTGGGCCAGGGCGTGCAGTTCGGGGTCGCCGCCGTCGAGGGCGAGGACGGTGGCGCCGCCTCGGCGGGCGTCGTTGACGCGTTCCAGCAGTCCGGCGCCCGGGTCGCCGGGGGTGACGACGAGGAGCGTCTCGCCGCGTCCGGCGGCCTCCAGGCGGCCCAGGCCGACCGCGAGGTGGGCCGGGACCGCGCGGTCCGCGGGGACCCGGTGGCGGACCAGGGTGGGGGACAGCTCGGGCAGCCCGGACCAGGCGGCCTCGTCGTCGAGGTGCGCGGCCAAGTGCCAGGGCTCGTACTCCTCGCTGCCCACGAGCAGTAATCCACTCTCGCGCGAGCCGACCGAGGCCCGCAGGGAGCCCGCGAAGCGGCGGGTGGACTGCAACCACTCGGTTCCGGCGAGCACTTCGCGCAGCAGCGCGACCCGTACGGCGTCCATGACACCCGGATCCTGCCGTGGCCGGGGTCCCGGTGGCCGGGGTTCGGGGGGACGCTCACCCCTTTGGGGGCATCCGCCCGGCGGTATCCGTCGCGCACGCCGAAAACTGTTCATTGCGCCGTCTCTTGACGCTCTGTGAGGCAAACCCTATGGTCGCCGGACACAAGGGACGTCCTACGTCCCCTTTTTCCGGCTGAGCACTCGATCGATTGCAACGGCGCATCGGGAGGGTCCGCATGGCACGCCCGTACGAGGTCTCCGTCCCGTTCCGGGCCGGGGCCGGGGGATACGCGAGCTACCGGATTCCGGCGGTGGTGGTGACGCGCGCCGGGACGCTGCTGGCCTTCACCGAGGGGCGGGTGGGGTCGTCCGCCGATCACGGGGACATCGACCTGATACTGAAGCGGTCCGCCGACGGGGGCCGCACCTGGGGCGCGCCCGAGGTCGTGGCGCGCAACGGGAACGGCACGGCGGGGAATCCGGCGCCCGTGGTGCTGGAGGACGGGCCGCACGCGGGACGGGTCGTCCTGGTGCACGTCCGCAGCGCCGCCTCCGCGACCGAGGGCCGGATCCGGCGCGGTGAGGTGTCCGCGGAGGACGGGCGGCGGGTGTGGCTGACGTACAGCGACGACGACGGCGTCAGCTGGAGCGCGGCCCGTGAGATCACCGAGCGGACGAAGCGCCCCGAGTGGCGCTGGTACGCCACCACCCCGGGCCACGCGCTGCGGTTACGTCACGGCGATCACGCGGGCCGGATCGTCGTACCGGCCAACCACTCCCTCCCCCCGACGGCCCCCGGCGACATCGGCACCGAGGGCCGGTACAACGGCGGGCACGACCTGCTGAGCGACGACGACGGCGAGACCTGGCGGATCGGGTACGTGGACGACAACCCGGACGGCTACATCAACGTCAACGAGACGACAGCCGCCGAACTCCCCGACGGCCGGGTCTACTTCAACACCCGTAACGACGCGACCGCGCCCGGCACCCGCGCCGATGCCTATTCCTGCGACGGCGGCGAGACCCTGGCCACCCCCTTCCGGCCGCAGGCCGGGCTGGTGACGCCCGTGGTCGAGGGCTGCGTTCTGCACCTCGGCGACCCGGATCTCCTGCTGTACTCCGGTCCCGCCGCGCCCGGCTTCCGGGCCCTGATGACGGTGCGGGCGAGCCGCGACGGCGGGGTCACCTGGCAGCCGGTGCACACCGTGGACGGGCTGCCCGCTGCCTACTCCGACCTGGTCAGGATCGATCAGGACACGGTCGGACTGCTCTACGAGACCGGCGACTTCAGCGCCTACTCGACCATCACATTCCGGCGCATTCCGGTGGAGGAGCTGGTATGAGCATGTCAGAAATGCGGTCAGGTGTGCAGGGGCCGGGGCGGCGTGCCGTCCTCGGCGGTGCGGCCGCCGCGGCGGCCGGATTCGCCCTCACCGGATGCGGCGGGGACGACGGCGGGGAAGACGAGCCCAAGGGCCGTAAGAAGGGCCAGAAGATCACCCTGACCTTCTGGTCCTGGGTGCCGGGCATCGACAAGCCCGTGGACCTGTGGAACAGCAAGAATCCCGAGGTCCGGGTCAAGGTCGAGAAGGTGTCGGCGGTCGAGGGCGCCCAGTACGCCAAGATGCACGCCGCGATCAAGGCGGGCAACCCGCCGGACCTCGGCCAGATCGAGTACCCGGTGGTGCCCAGCTTCCTGATCGACAACGGGCTGCTGGACCTCACCAAGTACGGCATCGACCGGTACAAGGACAAGTTCGTCGGCTGGCAGTGGCAGCAGTCGGTGTTCGGCAAGGGCGTGTACGCCGTGCCGCAGGCATCCGGGCCGATGGGGCTGTTCCTCCGTCAGGACCTGTTCGAGAAGTGGGGCGTCGAACCGCCCGCCACCTGGGACGAGTACGAGGCGGCGGCCAAGGCGATACGGAAGAAGGGCGCCTGGATCGAGACGTTCTCCGCGACCAACGGCAACCGCTTCGCGGGCCTCGCCTGGCAGGCCGGGGCGCGCTGGTTCGGCGCCCAGGGCGACACCTGGACCGTCTCGATCGACGACGAACCGACCCGTAAGGTCGCCGACTACTGGGACGCGCTGGTCAAGCAGAAGCTGATCAAGACCATCCCGGACCGGCAGAACGCCTGGTACAAGGACGTCCAGACCGGCGCCATGGCCTCCTGGCTCGGCGCCAGCTGGGGTGACGCGCTGCTGGTCGGCAACGCCCCCAAGACCGCCGGGAAGTGGCGGGTCGTCCCCATGCCGCAGTGGAAGCGGGGCGATGCGGCGTACGCCAACTGGGGCGGCTCCACGACCGCCGTCTTCGCCAAGTCCACGTACCCCAAGGACGCCCTGGCCTTCGCGGTCTGGCTCAACACCGACCCCGAGTCGATCAAGCTGCTGATCGAGAACGGCTACGGCACCCCCGGCGCCAAGCAGGGCTACGCCACCTCCGACCTCGACGTCCACAAGGACTTCTTCGGCGGCCAGGCGTACAGCAAGGTGTTCGACGACGCGAGCAAGGGCGTGGACACCAGCTGGAAGTGGGGACCGGCCACCGACACCCTCTACCAGCGGCTCGGCGACGCCTTCACGGCGGCCATCGGCGACGGGTCGTCGTTCCGGTCCGTGCTGAAGAAGGTGCAGCGGGACACGATCGGCGACCTCAAGGAAAAGGGCCTGAAGGCGGAGGCCGGATGACGGGCCGCGCCTCGGGCCGGGTGTGGCGCATGACGCGTGCCGAGGCGCGCGGCGCGCGGGCGGCGGCCGGCTTCCTGCTGCCGTTCCTCGCGCTGTTCCTCCTCTGCTTCATCGCCCCCATCGGCTTCGCGCTCTACGAGAGCCTGCTGAAGGTCGAGCGCACCGGGCCGCTCGGCCTCGGCGGGGAGACGAAGGACGTCTGGGCGGGCCTGTCCAACTACATCCACGCCCTCCAGGACGGCCACTTCACCTCCGGATTCGGGCGGGTGCTGCTCTTCGGCGCGGTCCAGATCCCCGTGATGATCGCGTTCGCCACCGCGCTCGCGCTGCTGCTGGAGGCGGCGTCGGCGCGCTGGGTCGGCTTCTTCCGCACCGCGTTCTTCCTGCCGTACGGGGTGCCCGGGGTGATCGCCTCGATCCTGTGGGGCTTCCTCTACGTACCGGGGATCAGCCCGCTGGTGGAGATGGCGCACTCGGCGGGCTGGGACGTCGACTTCCTCGGCCGCTCCACCGTGCTGTGGTCCATCGCGAACATCGTCACCTGGCAGTTCACCGGCTACAACATGCTGGTGCTGATCGCCCAGCTGGGGGCCGTACCGGGGGAGCTGTACGAGGCCGCGAAGATCGACGGCGCGAGCGCCTGGCAGACCGTCCTGCACATCAAGCTCCCCCTGATCAGGCCCGCCCTCGTCCTCACCACGGTCTTCAGCCTCATCGGCACCCTCCAGCTCTTCGCCGAGCCCAAGGTGCTCAAGCCGCTCAGCAACTCGATCGACTCCGGCTACACCCCCAACCTGGCCGCCTACAACGAGGCGTTCACCAGCAACAACCAGCACATCGCCGCGGCCGAGGCGGTGCTGCTCGCGCTCGTGGCGTGCGTGCTGTCCTTCGGCTTCCTGCGGCTGGTGGGCCGGCGCGGGAAGGGCGGTGAGGACCGGTGAGCCGGCCGAACGACCCGGGTGGACGCGGCGCACCGGGGCCCGGCGGCCCCGAGCGCGCCGAGCCGCGGGACGCCCGGCCCCCGGAGGCGTCCCCCCCGGGACGCCCCGGGGACGTGCCCGCTGTGCCCGCACCACGGCCCCGTCCCGGGACCGGCGCGGAATCGGCCACCGCCCCGGGCGAGGCGCCGGGGGCATCGGCCGGCCCGGACACGGGCGCCTCCGAGCCGCCCGCTCGCGCGGCGGGCCCGGCCGACGCGGGCAACGCTGACGGCGCGAGCGCGAGCGATGGACCCCCGGGGCGCGAGCGCGGCGGTCGGACAGCCGACGCGGGTCGGGACGCGCACTGCGGTGGCCCTCCCGAGGCCAGGGCCGGGCGTCCCTCGGCTCGGGAGAGCCCGGCGACGGACCTGGCCGCGACGGGCGTGGCCGCGATGGCCGGGACGGCCCCGGCTGTTACCGGGAACGCCGCCGTGGGCGGGACGGGCCCCGGTGAGGGCCCCGCACTGGGCTCGGCACTCCCGGACCGCCGCCGCGCGGAGCGCGGTCAGCGGCCCGCGTTGCGGTACCGGATCATCACCGTCTCGCTGCTCGGCGTCGCCGCCGTGTACTTCCTCACGCCCGTCTACTGGCTCGTCGTCTCCTCGACCAAGTCCAGCAGCGACCTCTTCGGCACGTTCGGCTTCTGGCTCCACGACCCGGATCTCTTCGGCCGTCTGCACCAGGTACTGACGTACGACGACGGCATCTACGCACGGTGGTTCGCCAACAGCCTGATGTACGCGGGCGTCGGCGCCCTCGCCGCCACGCTGCTGTCGGCCGCCGCCGGGTACGCCCTCGCCAAGTTCCGCTTCCCCGGGCGGGAGGGGATCTTCAACGTCATCCTGGCCGGGGTCCTCATCCCCGGCACCGCGCTCGCGCTGCCCCTCTATCTCCTCTTCAGCCGCATCGGCCTGGCCAACACCTACTGGGCCGTCCTCATCCCCAGCGTCGTCAGCCCCTTCGGCGTCTACCTCTGCCGGATCTACGCGGCCGCCGCCGTCCCCGACTCGCTGATGGAGGCGGCGCGGATCGACGGGGCGGGCGAGGCGCGGATCTTCTCCACGGTGGGGCTGCGGCTGATGACCCCGGCCCTGGTCACCGTCTTCCTGTTCCAGTTCGTGCACATCTGGAACAACTTCTTTCTGCCGCTGGTCATGCTCTCCGACTCCGACCTCTATCCGATCCAGCTCGGCCTGACCTCTTGGACGGGGTACGCGGACCGGCAGCCGGAGCTGTACCAGTACACGGTCGGGGGCGCGTTCCTGTCCGTACTGCCGCTGATGGTGCTGATGGGCGTCCTCCAGCGGTACTGGCGCACGGGGCTGACGGAGGGGAGCGTGAAGGCCTGACGTGGGCGTGACAGTATCGCTGTCATGACTACTCCTGACGGCACGACCGCCACGAACGAAGCCCCCGCCAAGAAGGCCCCCGCCAAGGACCCCTGGGACCTCCCGGACGTCTCCGGCCTGGTCGTCGGCGTGCTCGGCGGCACCGGCGACCAGGGCCGCGGCCTGGCCTACCGGCTGGCCCGGGCCGGCCAGAAGGTGATCATCGGCTCGCGCGCGGCCGAGCGCGCACGGACCGCCGCCGAGGAACTGGGCGGCGCGGAGCTGGGCATCGAGGGCGCGGACAACGCCGAGTGCTCGCGGCGCAGCGACATCGTGATCGTCGCGGTCCCGTGGGAGGGCCACGGCAAGACGCTGGAGTCGCTGCGGGAGGAGCTGAGCGGCAAGCTCGTCGTCGACTGCGTCAACCCGCTGGGCTTCGACAAGAAGGGCGCGTACGCGATCAAGCCGGAGGAGGGCAGCGCCGCCGAGCAGGCCGCGGCCCTCCTCCCGGACTCCCGGGTCACCGCCGCCTTCCACCATCTGTCGGCCGTGCTGCTCCAGGACCCGGAGATCGCGGAGATCGACACGGATGTGATGGTGCTGGGCGAGTCCCGCGCGGACACCGACCTGGTGCAGGCGCTGGCCGCCCGCATCCCCGGAATGCGGGGCGTCTTCGCCGGCCGGCTGCGCAACGCCCACCAGGTCGAGTCGCTGGTGGCCAACCTGATCTCGGTCAACCGCCGCTACAAGGCCCACGCGGGCCTGCGCGTCACGGACGTCTGAGCGGGACGTACGAGCCGGACGTCCGAGGGCGACCCGTACGCCCCGGGCGCGCGGGGCATGGGCGACAATGTCGGAAGCGTGCCCCCCGACAGGACCCCACAGGAGCCACCCCCATGCCCCGCCTCGCCGTCTACGCCCTCCTCGTCTGCGCCCTGACCGTCGCCGCGGCCGTCGTCTCGTTCGCGCGGGGCAGCTGGCTCGGCGTCGTCTGGGTCCTGCTCGCCGGGATCTCGTCCAACATGGCCTGGTTCTCCGTACGCAAGGCCAAGGCCGAGCGCGAGGCCACGGGCGCTACGAACTGATCCCGGGGAACTGCGGCGCGCCCTGCCAGAAGCGGAAGAACTCCTGGCCGAAGTAGGTCTCGAACGGCGTCACCCCGAGCCCCCGCATGATCGCGTCGACCGCGTCGAAGAAGACCTGGTTGACCTCGGGTATCCACAGGATGCCGAAGACCGCGAGCAGCCCGAACGGAGCGTACGGCTCGACCTGCCGCCGGATCCGGTGGGACAGCCACGGCTCGATCACCCCGTAGCCGTCGAGCCCCGGCACCGGCAGGAAGTTCAGGATCGCGGCGGTGACCTGGAGCAGCGCCAGGAACGCGAGCGCGAAGCGGAAGACCAGCGGCACCTGCTCCGCGCTGCCGAGCCAGAACGGGGCGGTGAGCGCGGCGGCGAACAGCACGTTCGTCAGCGGTCCCGCGGCCGAGATCAGGCTGTGCCGCCAGCGGCCCCGGATCCGGTGCCGCTCGATGAAGACCGCCCCGCCCGGCAGCCCGATCCCGCCCATGATCACGAAGATGACGGGCAGCACGATGCTCAGGGCCACATGCGTGTACTTCAACGGGTTGAGGGTCAGATAGCCCTTCGACTCGATCGACAGATCACCGCCGTGCAGCGCGGTGCGGGCGTGCGCGTACTCGTGCAGACACAGCGAGACGACCCAGCCGGAGACCACGAAGAGGAAGACGGCGAAGCCGGGGCTGGAGGAGTAGTCCGTCCACACCGCCCACGCGGACACGGCCATGATGGCGACCAGACCGAGGAAGACGGGGCTGATCCGCCGCTCACGGCGGCTGATGGCGGTGGTCATCGAGTGAGGTCTCCGTACGGGGTAGTGGGCACTGACGGGAGAACGATGATCAGTGTGCGCGGAGTTCCGGGCATGAGAGAACAGACGTGATCAGCGCCACGCGCGCGGGGTCTCCAGCGGCTAGGTTGGCCGGGTGCGAGCCGCAAAGAGACCAGCCGGGGTTCCGAAGAGCGCTCGGCTTCGGCTGACACGGGATGGCCCGACGTGGGTCCCGCCCTCCCAGGCGCAGCTGCGCACGGAGTGGCGCATCGCGAACCAGATCGAGGAACGCCTGGCGGGCTGGACGCCTATAGGCAGGTTTGGTGTGCTCCCGCCGCGGGAGGGCCACAGCCCGGAACCGGACTGTCCGCCGTTCCCAGCGGCCAGATGGCCTGGGACGCCAGTGCGTTCCCAGAAGATCTGCTCCGCTTCGTCGTGGAGATCGTCTCCCCGGAGAGCGAGGAGCGCGACTACAGCACCAAGGCCGATCACTACGCACTGCGCGGTATCGAGGCGTACCTCGTCGTCAACGTGCTCACCGCCCGCTGGACGCTGCTGACCCGCCCGCAGGACGGGACCTACCGGCACACCGTGACCGGCGACTTCGGCGAGAAGATCGAGATCCCGGTGGACGACCAGACACTGGTCCTCGACTCATCGGAGTTCGTGCGGGTGGTGCGGTCCTGAGGCGGATGCCCCTGGCGCACGGGGCATCGACAACAATGGGGCCGTGCGCTACGCCATCCTCGGCACCACCCAGGCCCACCATGACGACGGCACCCCCGTCGACGTCGGCGGCGCACGGCTGCGCGCCCTGCTGACCGCGCTCGCGCTGACCCCGGGGCGGCTGCGGACGAACGGCGCGCTCATCGCCGAGGTCTGGGACACCGACCCGCCCGCCGACGAGAACGGCGCGCTGCAGGCCCTCGTCGGGCGGCTGCGGCGGGCCATCGGCAGGGAGGCGATCGCGTCCGGCCCCGGCGGCTACCGGCTGTGCGCCGAGCCCGACGACGTCGATCTGCACCGCTTCGTACGGCTCGCGGAGGAGGGCGCCCGCACCCTCGCCGACGGCGACCCGGCCAAGGCCGCGGCACGCTACGACGACGCCCTCGCCCTGTGGCGCGGCCCGGCGCTCACCGACCTCCCCGACGGGATGGCCGCGGCCGCCCGTGCCGAGGCGCAGCGGCTGGACGCGCGGCGCGGCCGGATCGCCGCCGGTCTCGCCCTCGGCAACGCCGCCCAGACCCTCCCCGCGCTCGCCGAGCTGTGCGACGCGCACCCCCTGGACGAGCCGCTTCACGCGCTGCGCATCCGCGCCCTGCGGGACACCGGCCGCCCGGCGGAGGCGCTGGCGGCGTACGAGGCGATCCGGGTGGAGATCGCCGAGCGGCTGGGCGCGGACCCGGGTCCCGAGCTGCGCGCCCTGCACGCGGAGCTGCTGGACACCGAACCGCCGAAGCCCCCGCTGCTCCAGCGGCAGGAACGGACAGGGCTCCCGGAGCGCCCCGCGCGCGGCGGCAATCTGCGTGCCCGGCTCACCAGCTTCGTCGGCCGGGAGGCCGACCTGGCGGCGCTGCGCACCGATCTGTCCGCGCATCGGCTGGTCACCCTCCTCGGGCCCGGCGGCGCGGGGAAGACCCGGCTGTCCCAGGAGGCCGCCGAGTCGGTCGCGGCCGCCTGGCCGGACGGGGTGTGGCTGGCCGAACTCGCCCCCGTGGACGACCCGGAGACCGTGCCCGAGACGGTGCTCACCGCGCTCGGCGCGCGCGAGACCGTCATCCGCGGCAGCGCCGCCGAGGGGCTGCGCGCCGCGGCCGACCTGACCGCCCACGATCCGCTCGCGCGGCTCGTGGAGCACTGCGAACCGCGCCGGATGCTGATCGTGCTCGACAACTGCGAGCACCTGGTCGAGGCCGCGGCCCGGCTCGCCGACTCCCTGCTGGCCCGCTGCCCCGGCGTCACCGTCCTGGCCACCAGCCGTGAACCGCTCGCCGTCCCCGGCGAGCTGGTGCGCCCGGTGGAGCCGCTGCCGGACCCGGTCGCGCTGCGGCTGTTCCAGGAGCGCGGCGCGGCGGCCCGCCCCGGCTTCCGCACCGACGACGATCCGGCGGCGTGCGCCGAGATCTGCCGCCGCCTCGACGGGCTGCCGCTGGCCGTCGAACTGGCCGCCGCCCGGCTGCGGCTGCTCAACCCACGGCAGATCGCCGACCGCCTGGACGATCGCTTCCGCCTGCTGACCAGCGGCAGCCGCACCGTGCTGCCCCGCCAGCAGACGCTGCGCGCCGTGGTCGACTGGTCCTGGGACCTCCTGGACGCGCGGGAGCGCACCGTCCTCGCCCGCCTCTCCGTCTTCGCGGGCGGCTGCGACCTCACCGAGGCCGAAGCGGTCTGCGGCGACCCGAACGACCGGACCCCGGTCGACCCCCGGGACGTCGCCGCGCTGCTCGGCTCCCTGGTCGACAAGTCGCTGGTGGTCGCCGCGCCCGGCGCGGACGGCGAGATGCGGTACCGGCTGCTGGAGACCGTCGCCGAGTACGCGGCGCAGCGGCTGGACGAGGCGGGGGAGCGGGCGGCGGTCGAACGGCGGCACCTGGTCGCGTACCGGGAGCTGGCCCGTACCACCGACCCCCTGCTGCGCGGCCGCGAACAGCGCGTCTGGCTGCCCCGGCTGGAGGCCGAGCACGAGAACCTGCGCACCGCGCTGCGCCGGGCCGTCGCGGCGGGCGACGAGCACGAGGCGCTGTGCCTGGTGCTGTCGCTCGGCTGGTTCTGGAATCTGCGCGGCCACCGCGGCGACGCCCGTCACTGGGCGACGGCGGCGGCGCGGCTGGGCCCCAACCCGTTCCAGCAGCCCGTCACCCCGGCGCCCCCGCTGTACCAGAGCTGTACCGCCGAACCGCCGCCGATGGAACCCGAGGTGCTGGAGGAGGCGCGGCGCGGGGTGCGGCTGCTCGCCCTGGCCAACCTCGAAGGCGACATGCGCGCCATGGACGACGAGGCATCCCAGCGGGAAATGCGCGGCATCGTCGAGTCCTACCGGCCGGGGCTGCCACAGAACTGCCGGGTCCCCGGCGTCATGTGGTTCTTCGCGGTGCTGCTGACCGGTGACCTCGCCCTGATGCGGGAGGTCGCCAACGCGGCGGTGCGCACCAGCAGGGAGCTGGGTTACACCTGGGAGCTGGCCTTCACGCTCCAGCTGCGGGCCAAGGTGATGACACAGCGCCGCGGCAGCGGCAGCGACCACGGGGAGGAGGCGCGCAGGGACGCCGACGAGAGCCTGGAGCTGTTCAGGAGCCTCGGCGACGCCTGGGGCGTGGCCGAGGCGCTGTCCGGCCGCGGCGAGACCCTGGAGCTGATCGGCGACGGCCGGGGCGCGGCCGACGACTACCGCGCGGCGATCCGGTACGCCGAGGAGCTGGACGCGCACGCCCAGGTGGCGCTGCTCAGGGCCCGGCTGGCGGGACTGTACACCGAGTACGGGGATGAGACGGAGGCGACGGAGGGCGAGCGGATCCTGCGCGAGCTGCTGGCGGAGCCGCCGCAGGCGGGCGCCGAGGCCGCGTCGTACGTCCGGATGCACCTGGCCCAGCGGTGCGGCCTCACGGGCCGGGTGGCCGAGGCGCGGGAGCATCTGACGGTGCTGCACGGCGAGTTCGGCAGCCGGGCGCTGGACCTGTTCCAGGGCATGGTCGAGGGGATGATGGCCTGGCTGGACCTGATCGACGGGCGGCCCGCGGAGGCGCTCACCGGGATCCGGGGGGCGCTGGCGAAGACCGGCGACTACCTGACCGAGGTGGTCGCCCCGCATCTGCCCGTGGTCCAGCTGATGACGGCCGCGCGGGCGCTTGCCGCCCTCGGCGGCGCGGAGCGGGCCGGGATCGCGGCGCGGCTGATCGGCACGTACGACGCGTTGCGACCCGGTGTCAACCGGGTCCCCGTCCAGGAGCGGGCGGAGCGGGAGGCGGGCGAGGCGGCGGTGCGGGCCTGGCTCGACGAGGGGAGTTACGAGCGGGCGTACGCGGAGGGCGGTGGCCTCACCGTGCAGGAGGCCGCCGCCCTCGTCTGAACCACTGCGTACCGCCGCTCAGGTCTTGGTGCGGAACTTGCGCACCGCCAGCGGCGCCGTGACCACCGTGATGGCCACCGCCCACACCAGGGCGACGGTCACCGGATGGGCGAGCGGGCCGTGACCGCTGGTCAGCGACCGCGCCGCGTCGGCGAGCTGGGAGAGCGGGTTGTAGTCGGTGAAGGACTGGAGCCAGCCCGGCATGGTGTTGGTCGGCGCGAAGATCGACGAGCCGAACTGCAGCGGCATGATCACCATGAAGCCGATGCCCTGGACCGCCTGCGGCGTCTTCAGCGACAGCCCCAGCAGCATGAAGACCCAGGTCAGCGAGGACCCGAAGGCCAGTGCCAGGACCACGGCGATCGCCAGCTCGGCCGGGCCGGTCTTCAGCTCGAAGCCCATGATGAAGCCCATGGCCAGCAGGATGAGGGTGGACACCAGCATCCGCCCGGTCTCCACGATCAGCTTGGCGATCAGCACCGAGGAGCGGGCGATCGGCATCGTACGGAAGCGGTCCATCACCCCCTTCCGGAAGTCGTCGTTGACTCCGGTGCCGACGGACATCGCGATGTTGAGCCCGCCCATCGCCATCATCCCGGGGATGAAGTAGTTGACGTACTGGCTGCGGTCGCCGCCCGACACCGCGCCGCCGAACACGTAGGTGAACAGCAGCGAGAAGATGATCGGCATCATCAGCGCGTCGAACATCGACTCCGGGTCCGCCTTGATCTGCAGGGCGTTACGGCGCACCAGCGCGCCGATGTGCCGCAGATTGGCGCGCAGCCCGATCCGCCCCTCGCCGGGCAGATCCTTGGTGGGCGCGGTCATCGTTGCCGCACTCATGCCGCAACCTCCTCAAGGGACTTGTCGTCCTTCGTCGTGTCCTCGGGGGTCGAGGTCTTCTGGCCGGTGATGGCCAGGAACACCTCGTCCAGGCTGGGCAGATGGGTGTCGATCCCGGCGATCGCGAAGTTGCGCTCGCCGAGCAGCCCGATCACCGCGGTCAGCTGCTCGTCGCTGACGATCGGCACGTTGACCAGGCCCTCCTCCACGTCCGCGGTCGCGCCGCCGACGCCGTCGAGCCCGGCCTGCGCGAGGGCGCCGACCATGCGGTTCAGCTCACCGGGATCGGAGGGGCGAATCTGGAGGGTGCGCCCGCCGACCTTGGCCTTCAGCTCGTTGACCCGGCCCTCGGCGATGATCTTGCCGCGGTCGATGACCGTGAGGTCGTTCGCCAGCTGCTCGGCCTCCTCCATGTACTGGGTGGTCAGCAGCACCGTGGAGCCTTCGGCGACCATGCGCTTGACCTCGTCCCACACCTCGTTGCGGGTGCGCGGGTCGAGACCGGTCGTCGGCTCGTCCAGATAGAGCACCGCGGGCCGGCCGATCATGGAGGCGGCCAGGTCCAGCCGGCGGCGCATGCCGCCGGAGTAGGTGGCCGCGGGCCGCTTCCCCGCCTCCGTCAGCGAGAACCGCTCGAGCATGGCGTCCGCGCGCGCCCGGGAGTCCTTGCGGGACAGATCGAGCAGCCGCCCGATCATGTAGAGGTTCTCCCAGCCGGAAAGCTTCTCGTCGACCGAGGCGTACTGCCCGGTCAGGCCGATCGTGCGGCGCAGCTGCCGGGGCTGCCGCACCACGTCGTACCCCGCCACGACGGCGGTGCCGGCATCCGGCACCAGCAGGGTGGACAGACAGCGGACGAGGGTGGTCTTCCCGGCTCCGTTGGGGCCGAGCACACCGAGCACGGTGCCCTCGGGAACGTCCAGATCCACCCCGTCGACCGCCTTGGTGTCGCCGAAGTGCTTGACCAGCCCCCGTACTTCGACGGCGTTGCCGTCCCTGATCTTGTGTTCCTGTCGCGTCATGTCGTCAGAGTGACACCCGCTGCCGACAGATCACCGACAAGCGGCAGACAGCCCGCCGACGGGGGACGGTCGGCGGGCTGTCGATGTACCGCGATGGCTCTTGTGCCTCAGTGGAACGAGTGCTCCTCGGCCGGGTACGCCCCGCCGACGACGTCCTCGGCGAAGGCGCGGGCCGCGTCGCCCAGCACCTCCCGCATCTGCGCGTACTGCTTGACGAAGCGCGGCACCCGGCCGCTGGTCAAGCCCGCCATGTCCGTCCACACCAGCACCTGGGCGTCGCACTCCGCGCCCGCGCCGATGCCGATGGTCGGGATGGTCAGCGAGCGGGTGACCTCGGCGGCCAGCTCGGCCGGGACCAGCTCCAGGACGACGCCGAAGGCGCCCGCGTCCTGGACGGCCTTGGCGTCGCGCAGCAGCTGCTGCGCGGCCTCCTCGCCGCGCCCCTGCACCCGGTAGCCGCCGTACGCGTTGACGGACTGCGGGGTGAGGCCGACGTGGGCCATGACCGGGATGCCGGACCGGACGAGCAGGTCGATCTGGTGGGCGGAGCGCTCGCCGCCCTCCAGCTTGACCGCGCCCACCCCGGCCTCCTTGACCAGCCGGGTGGCGTTGCGCAGCGCCTGGACCGGGCCCTCCTGGTACGAGCCGAAGGGGAGGTCGCCGACGACGAGGGCGCGCTTGGTGCCGCGTACGACGGCGGCGGACAGCAGGGCGATCTCGTCCATCGTGACGGGCACGGTGGACTCGTAGCCCAGATGGCAGTTGCCCATCGAGTCGCCCACCAGGATGACGGGGATGCCCGCCTCGTCGAAGACGGAGGCGGTCATCGCGTCATAGGCGGTGAGCATGGGCCACTTCTCGCCGCGCTCCTTGGCGGCGGCGATGTCACGGACGGTGATGCGGCGGGAACTCGTCCCCCCGTACAGCGCCTTCGGCGACTGGTTGTGCGCAGGGCTGACGTGCGTCATTACGACGGCTCCTGTTCGTCATCTCGAGGCGCCCTGACGGCGTCCCCGGACCACTCCCATGCTGGCACGGCTCCCGACGCTTCGAAAGTGGGGACATTCGTACCCGGATGGACATTCGATGGACAAAGGCTCGCAAAGTCTTTCCCATACGAGACGGGACCGTATCGAAACGGTCTTAGCCTGGGCCGCATGGCAGCAGTACCGACCGCCGAGGCGGTCCACCGCAGACGGTGGGCGATCCTGGTCGTCCTCATGATCAGCGTCCTGGTCGTCGTCCTGGACAACTCCATACTCAACGTGGCGATGAAGACCATCGCCACCCCCAAACCCACCGGGCTCGGCGCCACTCAGAGCCAGCTGGAGTGGGCCATCAACGCCTACACGCTGGTTTTCGCGGGGCTGCTGTTCACCGCAGGGCTCCTCGGCGACCGGCTCGGCCGCAAGAAGGTGCTGCTCGGCGGCATGGCCGTGTTCGGCATGGGCTCGGTGCTCGCCGCGTTCTCCGGTTCGCCCGGCGAGCTGATCGGCTTCCGGGCGCTGATGGGCCTGGGCGCGGCCTTCGTGATGCCCGCCACCCTGGCCATCCTGGTGAACGTCTTCGAGCGCGAGGAGCAGGCGAAGGCCATCGGCATCTGGGTCGCCGCGGTCGGCCTCGCCATCGCCATCGGGCCCATCACCGGCGGTCTGCTGCTGGAGCACTTCTGGTGGGGCTCGGTCTTCTTCGTCAACGTCCCCGTCGTGGCCGCCGGAATCATCGCGATGGTGCTGCTCGTCCCCGACTCCAGGGACCCGGCGCCCGGCCGGCTGGACCCGCTGGGCGTGCTGCTGTCCGTCGTGGGCCTGGTGCTGCTGGTGTACGGGATCATCAAGGGCGGCCAGCTCGCCGACTTCACCGACGCCCAGGTGCTGTCCACGATCGGCGCCGGACTTCTCGTCCTGGGCCTGTTCGTCTGGCACGAGAAGCGCAGCGACCATCCGGCGATCGATGTCGACTACTTCCGCAACCCCGCCTTCTCGGCCGCCATCGCCGCCGTCGCGCTGGTCTTCTTCGCGCTCATGGGTGTGACCTTCTTCATGGTCTTCTACATCCAGAGCGTGCGCGGCTTCAGCGCCCTGGACTCCGGGCTGCTGCTCCTGCCGCTGGCCGCCGCGCAGCTGCTGTTCGCGCCGCGCGCCCGGCTGGTCGTGGAGCGGTTCGGCGCCCGCGCCGTGTGCACGGGCGGGATGCTGCTGGTGGCCGCCACCATGGCCGGGTTCCTGCTGCTGGAGACCGACTCGCCGCTGTGGGTGCTGGAGGTGCTGTTCTTCTTCCAGGGCGCGGGCATGGCGCACATCATGCCGCCGGTCACCACCGCGATCATGCAGGCGCTGCCGCGCGAGAAGGCCGGTTCGGGGTCGGCCCTGAACAACACCTTCCGGCAGGTCGGCGGCGCGCTCGGGGTCGCCGTCCTCGGCTCGGTGCTCTCCGCCACGTACCGCGAGGGCATCCAGAGCACCCTCGCCGCCGTCCCCGGGCTGTCCGGCTCCGCACGGCATACGGCGGGCGAGTCCGTCGAGGCCACCCTCGGCCTCGCCCAGCATCTGGGGCCCGCGGGGCGGGCCCTGGTGGGCCCCGCGCACGACTCCTTCATCCACGCGATGCACCTCACCGCGCTCGGCTCGTCCGGTGTCGCCCTGTTCGGCGCGCTGGTCGTGGCGGCCTTCCTGCCCGGCAAGGAGGGGAACGGCGGCGGCCCCGGCAGCGGGCAGCCGCGGCAGAAGGCCGGGGCGGGGGCCGACCGATGAGCGCACCCCCGGCCGGTGTCCCCGCGCGCGGGCGGCCGCGCAGCGCCGCCACCGACGCCGCGATCATCGAGGCCGCGCTGCGGCTGCTGGAGGAGGGCTCATCCGTCGGCGCGCTGTCCATCGAGGGGATCGCCCGCGCGGCGGGTGTGGGCAAGGCCACCGTCTACCGCCGCTGGTCCGGCAAGGACGCGCTGATGCTGGACGTCCTGCGGTCGCTGGAGGAGCCGGGCCCCGAACCGGCCGGGGTCTCGGTCCGCGACGACCTCGTCACCATCCTGGAGTTCATGCGGCGGCGCGGGCTGGCCAAGCGCAACTCCGCCCTGCTGCGCAGCGTCCTGGCCCAGATGCACGCCCACCGGGAGCTGTGGCGGGCGTACGACGAGAAGGTCATCGAGGTCCGCCGGGAACTGCTGCGCTCGGTGCTGCGGCGGGGCGTCGCCAGCGGTGAGATCCGGCCGGACACCGATCCCGAGCTGCTGGCCGATCTGTTCACCGGGCCGATGCTGTCCCGCGCGATCCTGCACGAGTGGCGGGAGCTGCCGGAGGGGCTGGCCGAGCGGATCGTGGACACCGTTCTGGAGGGGGTCTCGGCACGCGGCCGGGACGGCGTATGCGAGCGTAGGACGGACGGCTGAAACCGACCGCGCATCCCTATGTCTTTGTGCCTGTTGCGTCACAACCGCCCCCGTTGTCGCGGGATGCGGAACCCGTGCGTACCGCAGGGGCGTCCACCGGGCAGGGACGCCCGGTGGGGGCGTCGGGAATGCCCTGGTCATCGCCTAGGGTCTTGACCGATAGGCGGGCAGCGGCAAGTGAGGGACGGGCAACGCATGGTGCAGGCGTACACGCAGGAAACGGGACAGTCCGGGGGCGCCCCCCAGTGGACCGGCTCCCGGTTCGACCGCCTGCGCGACCGCGGAATCTGGCGGCGCGGTCTGCTGCTCGCGGCGTTCGCGATCCTGCTCGCGCTGATCATGGTCTTCCACGGCGACATTCCCAACCGCGTCGGCAACCTCGGCAGCCTGCTGGAGACCTTCCTGCCGTGGCTGGGGGTGTTCCTCCCGGTGCTGCTGGTGCTCGGCCTGGTGCGGCGGTCGGCGAGCGCCCTGGTGGCGCTGGTACTGCCCGTCACCGTCTGGCTGAATCTCTTCGGCGGGCTGATGTTCTCCGACAAGTCCGGCGGCGACGGCGACCTGACCGTCGTCTCCCACAACGTCAACGCCGACAACTCCGACCCGGTGACCACCGCGAAGGACGTGGCCGCCTCGGGTGCGCAGGTGGTGGCGCTGGAGGAGCTGTCCGCCAAGGCCGTCCCGACGTACGCGAAGGCGCTCGCGGGCACCTACCGCTACCACGCCGTGCAGGGCACGGTCGGGGTGTGGAGCAAGTACCCGCTGTCCGGGACCAAGCCGGTCGACACCAAGATGGGCTGGACCCGGGCGCTGCGCACCACGGTCACCGCGCCGAGCGGTGAGGTCGCCGTCTACGTCGCCCACCTCCCCTCCGTGCGCGTGAAGTTCAACGCGGGCTTCACCGCCGGGCAGCGCGACGGGAGCGCCGAGGCGCTGGGCGAGGCCATCCGCGACGAGCCGCTGGACAAGGTGATCCTGCTCGGCGATCTGAACGGCACGATGAACGACCGCGCGCTGGCCCCGGTCACCTCGCAGATGCGCTCCGCGCAGGGCGCGGCGGGCGACGGCTTCGGCTTCAGCTGGCCCGCCTCGTTCCCGATGGCCCGCATCGACCAGATCATGGTGCGCGGGGTGAACCCCGTCTCGGCATGGACATTGCCGCAGACCGGCAGTGATCACCTTCCGGTGGCGGCGTCGGTCACGTTCTGAGCCTGCCGATCGAAGATCTAACAAGCTGTTCACCTTGAGGATGGTGCACGGGAAATAAAGCGCGTGGGAGACTTTGTTCCGGTAGCGAACATACGCACGTCCTCCTCCTTCCGCTTGTGAAAGGTCTCTCATGCCCCTGGCACTGCTCGCTCTCGCGATCTCTGCCTTCGGTATCGGCACCACAGAATTCGTGATGATGGGCCTGCTGCCCAACGTCGCCGACGATCTGGGCACCTCGGTGCCGACCGCTGGCCACCTCGTCTCCGCCTACGCCATCGGCGTCGTCATCGGCGCCCCGCTGCTCGCCGCGCTCGGCGCGCGCATCCCGCGCAAACGCATGCTCGTCCTGCTGATGGGGCTCTTCACGGTCGGCAACCTCGCCTCCGCGCTGGCCCCCTCGTTCGGCCTGCTGCTCGCCGGGCGGGTGCTCGCCGGGCTGCCGCACGGCGCGTTCTTCGGCGTCGGCGCGGTGGTCGCCTCCCGGCTGGTGAGCGAGGAGAAACAGGCCCGCGCGGTCGCCACCATGTTCCTGGGCCTGACGATCGCCAACATCGTCGGCGTGCCGGTGGGCACGGCGCTCGGCCAGGGTCTGGGCTGGCGCGCCACCTTCCTGGTCGTCACCGGCATCGGCGTCCTGGCCATGACCTCGCTCGCCCGGCTCGTCCCGCAGGTGCCGCAGGACCAGCACGGCGGTCTCGCCCGCGAGCTGCGCGCCCTCGGCAACCGGCAGGTGCTGCTCGGCCTGCTCACGGCGGTCTTCGGCTTCGCCGGTGTCTTCGCCGTCTACAGCTACCTGGCCTCGATGATGACCGAGGTCACCGGCTTCGCCGAGTCCTCCGTCACGATCGTGCTCGCCCTCTTCGGTATCGGCATGACCCTGGGCGCGCTGGTCGCGGGGCCCCTCACCGACCGCGCGCTGCGGCCCACGCTGTACGGGTCGCTGGCGGCGCTGGCCGTGATGCTCGTGGTGTTCGACTTCACCGTGCACATCAAGTGGGCGGCGCTGGTCTCGGTCGTCCTGCTCGGCGCGGTGGGCTTCATGACCACCACCCCGCTGCAGATGCTCGTCATGAACAAGGCCAAGGACGCCCCGACCATCGCCGCCGCCTCCAACCACTCCGCCTTCAACCTCGCCAACGCCGGCGGGGCCTGGATCGGCGGCGTCGCCATCGCCGCCGGCTGGGGCTGGACCTCCCCGACCCTGGTCGGCGCGGTCCTCGCGGTGGTCGGCCTGGCGATAGCGGTGACCGCGGGCTTCCTGGACCGCGCGTCCTCGCAGAAGTCCCGGGTCGTCGCGAGCAGCGATTCGGTGCCCACGCTGTCCGAGGTGCGCTGAGCCTCTTCTTCCGTACGTATGCGCCCCCGCCGCACGGCGGGGGCGCATACGTGTCTACGGCACCGTCAGCACGATCTTCCCCCGGACGTGACCGGTGGCGCTCAGCTCATGCGCCTTCGCCCCGTCCGTCAGTGGGAACACCCCGCCCAGCGGCACCGTGAACCGCCCCTCGGCGGCCAGGTCCGCCGCCACCGCCAGCCCGTCGAGGCCGGGCGCGTCGCCGCTACCGGCCCACGTCAGGTGCACGCCGTGCTCCCGCGCGTCCATGTCGGCCACCGACACCACCCGGCGCGCTTCCCCCGCGATGGCGACGAGATCCGGCAGCGAGCCCGAACCCGCCACGTCCAGCACCGCGTCGACCCCCTGGGGCGCCAGCGCCGCCACCCGCTCCGCGAGGCCGGGGCCGTACGTGGTCGGCGTCACCCCGAGGCCGGTGAGGAAGTGGTGGTTCGCCTCCCGGGCCGTCCCGATCACGGTGGCCCCGCGGGCGGCCGCGAGCTGGACCGTCACCGTGCCGACGCCCCCGGCCGCGCCCTCGACCAGCAGCGTCGTCCCCGCGGTGACGCCCAGCAGGTCCAGGGCGCGGGTGGCGGTCTCCACGTTGCCGGCCGCCCCGCCCGCCTCCTCCCAGCTCAGCGCGTCCGGCTTGGCCGCCCAGGCGGCCAGCACGGCGAACTCGGCCGCCGCGCCCCCGAGTTTGGCGAGGTCCACCACCCCGAAGACGGCATCGCCGACCGCGACCCCGGTGACGCCCTCCCCGATCTCGTCCACGACCCCCGCGGCGTCCATCCCGGGAATGTGCGGCAGCGGCAGGTCGGGCCGGAACTCGCTCCGAATCGCCCCCGAGCGCAGTTTCCAGTCCGCCGGGGTGACGCCGGTGGCCCGTACGGCGATACGGATCTCACCGGGCCCGGCGTGCGGCTCCTCGGCCTCGCCGACGGTGAGAACGTCCGGCGGGCCCAGTTCTGAGTACTGAAGCGCAAACATGTGGCCGACGTTAACAACGAACCGGAACAGGGCGTCCGTTTGCACGTAAAGTGAGAGAGGTGATCGACGAACCGTCTCGGAAGCGCACCGACGCCCGCCGCAACCGCCACCGCATCATCGAGGTCGCCGCCGAGACCTTCGCCGCCCACGGACTCGATGTGCCGATGCGCGAGATCGCCCGCCGCGCCGGGGTCGGACCCGCGACGCTCTACCGCCACTTCCCCGCGAAGGGAGACCTGGTCGCCGAAACCTTCGCCGATCAGCTCGCCCACTGTGTGGCGACCCTCGACGCCGCCCTCGCCGACCCCGATCCCTGGCACGGCTTCCGCACGTTCATCGAGAAGGTCTGCGCGATGCAGGCCGAGGACCGCGGCTTCACCGCCGCCTTCCTCGCCACCCTTCCCGACTCGCTGGCCACCGACTTCGCGCGCCTCCGCGACCACCACGTACGCCGCTTCGCCGAGCTGACGCGGCGCGCCAAGGAAAGCGGACAGCTGCGCCGGGACTTCGTACCGGACGACATCAAGCTGCTGATCATGGCCAACGGAGGCGTCGGCGCCGAGTCCCCCGCCGCCGCGCGGGCCGCCTCCCGCCGACTGGTGGCCCTGCTGCTCCAGTCCCTCCAGGCCCACCCCACCGACCCTCCCGCGCCTTTGCCGCCGCCGGTGCCGATGGCTTGGTAGGGGAGGGGCGGTTCTTCCCCCACCCGCCCCTTCCCGCAGCACCGGATATGCGGCTCCGCCGCGTGGGGGGGGCAAGCCCCGGCCCCCGGTTGGGGGCTCCGCCCCCAAACCCCCGCTCCTCAAGCGCCGGAGGGGCTGGGTGGTGGGGCATCGCCGCCCGGACCCTGCTCCTCAAGCGCCGGAGAGGCTGCGGGAGGGGCATCTTCGTCCGGCCCCGCTAACGCCAGGCGGTGTCCCCTGGGGGCTGGATTCGGCGTACCCCGAAACCGGACAAGCGCCGGAGCCACCGGGCCGGTAGCCGCCAAGGGAAGCGAGGGGGGCGGAGCGGAGCCGGGCCGTGGGGCGGGGGTCCAGGGCGCCGCCCCGGAGGCGCCGCACCCGGCACCCACCACCCCAGCGACCGCGCAGCGCACCCCGCGGAGCCCCCGGGGACATCAGCTCCGTTCGCGCCAGCGGTTGGTGATGGGGAGGCGGCGGTCCTTGCCGAAGCCCTTGGCGGAGATCTTCGTGCCCGGCGGGTACTGGCGGCGCTTGTACTCCGCCGTGTCGACCAGCCGCAGGATCCGCGTCACCAGCTCATCGTCGTAGCCCGTCGCGACGATCTCCTGGCGGCCCTGGTCGCGGTCCACGTACAGCTCCAGGATGCGGTCGAGCACGTCGTAGTCCGGGAGGGAGTCCGTGTCGACCTGGCCCGGCCGCAGCTCGGCGCTCGGCGGCTTGGTGATGGAGTTCTCGGGGATGGGCGGGGTCTGGCCCCGCTCGTGGGCGGCGCGGTTGCGCCACTTCGCCAGCCGGAAGATGGACGTCTTGTAGACATCCTTGATGGGGCCGTACGCGCCGACCGAGTCCCCGTAGAGCGTCGAGTAGCCGCACGCCAGCTCGGACTTGTTGCCCGGGGCGAGGACGATGTGGCCCTCCTCGTTGGAGATCGCCATCAGCATCGTGCCGCGCAGCCGCGACTGGAGGTTCTCCTCGGCGAGCCCGGTGAGGTGCAGCGACCCCATGTAGGCGTCGAACATCGGGGCGATCGGGACGGTGCGGAAGTTGAGCCCGGTGCGCCGCGCCAGCTCCGTCGCGTCGGCGACCGAGTGCTCGGAGGAGTAGCGGGACGGCATGGCGACGCCGTAGACGTTCTGCGCGCCCACCGCGTCGCACGCGATCGCCGCGACGAGGGCGGAGTCGATGCCGCCGGAGAGCCCGATCAGCACACTGCGGAAGCCGTTCTTGGCGACATAGGCCCGCAGGCCCACCACCAGCGCGGTGTAGATCTCCTCGTCGTCGCCGAGCCGCTCGGCCTCGCCGCCCGCGAGACCCGGCTCCGGGTCGTAGGCGGGGAGGGGGGCGGCGGAGAGGGTGCGGTGGTCGATGCGGAGGCCGTCGTCCACGATGCCCTCCGGGACCGCGTCCGGGTCGGCGGCGGGCAGGTCGAGGTCGACCACGACGCACCCCTCGGCGAACTGCGGGGCGCGGGCGATCACTTCGCCGTCGCGGTCGACGATGATCGAGTCGCCGTCGAAGACCAGCTCGTCCTGGCCGCCGATCATCGCCAGGTACGCGGTGGTGCAGCCCGCCTCCTGGGCGCGCTTGCGGACGAGGTCCAGCCGGGTGTCGTCCTTCTCGCGCTCGTACGGCGAGGCGTTGATCGACAGCAGCAGTCCGGCCCCGGCGGAGCAGGCGGCGGGCACCCGGCCGCCGTCCTGCCACAGGTCCTCGCAGATGGCGAGCGCGACGTCGATGCCGTGGACGCGGACGACGGGCATGGTGTCGCCGGGCACGAAGTAGCGGAACTCGTCGAAGACGCCGTAGTTCGGCAGATGGTGCTTGGCGAAGGTGAGGACGACGGAGCCGCGGTGCAGCACGGCCGCGGCGTTCTGCGGGGAGCCGGCCGGCTGGCCGTACCGCCGGGCCCGCTCGCTGCGGTCGAGATAGCCGACGATCACCGGCAGCTCGCCGAAGCCCTCGGCGTCCAGCCGCTCGGCGAGCGCCCGCAGCGCGGCGCGCGACGCCTCGACGAAGGAGGAGCGCAGGGCGAGGTCCTCGACGGGGTACCCGGTCAGCGCCATCTCGGGGAACGCCACCAGATGGGCGCCCTGCTCGGCGGAGTGCCGGGTCCAGTGGACTATCGACTCGGCGTTTCCGGCGAGGTCACCGACGGTCGAGTCGATCTGGTTCAGAGCGAGGCGAAGTTGAGGCACGGCGCCCAGTGTAATCGTCTGTCTGACGCGATGGCCGGTGCGTGTCCCACATCTCACAAGGCCAGGTCCCGGCCCGGGCACCCGGACGGGCCGGGACCCGGCGGGCCGTGGTTACTTCTGGTAGCCGAGGATGGTCATCATCCCCGACTCCGAGTGGTAGACGTTGTGGCAGTGGACCATCCACAGCCCCGGATTGTCCGCGTCGAAGTCGAGGGTCACCTTCCGGTGCGGCAGCAGGATCACGGTGTCCTTGCGCGGCCCGCCGTCCGGCAGCGCGTAGGTATGGCCGTGCACATGCATCGGGTGCCACATGTCGGTGCCGTTGATGAAGGTCAGCCGCACCCGCTCGCCCTCCCGCACCGGGTAGCGCTGCGTCGGGTCGTACGGTCTGCCGTTGATCGCCCAGTCGAACTTCCGCATCGAGCCGGTGAGCCGCAGCCGGAGCGTGCGGTCCGGCAGGCGCGGCTCCAGCCGTACGGATTCCGCCGCCTTCAGCCGGCCGGCCTGGACCAGCTTGCCGTTCAGCTCCTTGGGGCGCTTGAACTTCCTGGCACCCTGGCCGCTGGTGTGGAGCACGGCCAGCGTGGACCGCCTCTTGCCCTCGGCGAGGGCGGCGAACGGGAACACCCCGCTCTTCGCGGTCACCAGCACGTCGTACCGCTCGCCCATGCCCAGCAGCAGCGCGTCGGTGGTGGTGGGCCGCACGGGGTAGCCGTCGGTGTGGGTGACGGTCATCTTGTGGCCGCCGAGGGCAACCCGGAAGGCGGTGTCGCTGCCCGCGTTGATGATCCGGATCCGGATGCGGTCGCCGCGCTTGGCCCGGAAGACCTGCGGGGAGTCGGGGGTGCGCCCGTTGATGAGGTAGTACGGGTATGCGACATGGCCCGCCTCGCCGCCCAGCAGCTCGCTCGTGGCGCCGGTCAGCGGGCGGGACGGTGCGGTGGGGGAGGGGGTCGGCCTGCCGCCGTGCCGGGACATCGGCGGTGGGCCGCTCGCGCCCGTCGTCGCCCCGTGGGTCATGGCGTCCGTCCCGTGGGCCATGGGGCGGCCGCCGTTCAGTTGTCGCAGCACCTTGTCCGGGGTGCGGCCGCCCACCCCGTCGAGCCAGTCGTCGAGGACGACGATCCACTCCTTGTCGTACGCCAGCGGCTCCCGCGGGTCCTCGACGATCAGCGGCGCGTACAGCCCCCGGTCGAGCTGGACGCTGGAGTGGGGGTGGACCCAGTACGTGCCCGGGTGGAGCACCGTGAAGCGGTAGTCGAAGGCCGTGCCGGTCTTGATCGGCGGCTGGGTGATGCCCGGGACGCCGTCCATGTCGTTGCGCAGCCGGACGCCGTGCCAGTGCAGCGTGGTGGGCTGCGGCAGCTGGTTGACGAGGGTGAGGGCGAGGGTCTCGCCCGCGGTGACCCGGAGCGCCTGGCCGGGCACCTGGTCCTCGTACGCCCAGGACTTCACCTTGCGGGCGCCGAGGTCCAGCGTGGTGGCGGTGGCGGTGAGCTGGAGCCGCCGGACCGGGCCGGGCCCCCGCCGGCGCTCGCGGTCCTGGACCTCCGTGCCGTGCGGGGAGATGTACTCCGACGGGGTCGCCGCGGCCGGTCCCGCATGCCCTCCCAGCCCAGAGTCGTCCATTCCGTTTTCGCCGCCCGGGGAACTGCAGGCGCCGAGCAGACCGCCGCCCGCGGCGGCGACTCCCGCGCCGAGCACGGCGCGGCGAGAGGGTTCGTGCAGGCGAGAGGGTTCGTGCATGAGTGAGAGCACCCCAATGCTGGTGGGAAATGTGCGCATGGGCGGCCGCGCGTCCGCCGCGTCCCGCGCCGCATCGGGGCGGGAAGCGGGTGGACGCGCCGCTCTATGCGCCGCACCAGCAGCCGGTGGCGTTCGCGCACCGCCGCCTCCCCGGTCTCATCCTCTGATGATCGTGATAATACGGGGCATTTTATCCCCAAGGGGGTGGAAAAGTGGGCGTGGCGGAGCCGGGGCGTCCCCGTGCCGCGAACGGACGGGTCCGTGAGCGGGCCCCATGAAAGTACGATGCACACATCGTGTCGGAGCGCGAGGAGCGGGTCCGTGCGGGTCCGAAACCTCGCCGAAACCCCGCCGCGTGATACTGGGGCCGTCGATGTGCCCCGTGCCCGTCGAAAGAGCCGCTTGACCTGCAAGGATAGGGGACCATGGATAAGCAGCAGGAGTTCGTGCTCCGTACCCTCGAAGAGCGCGACATCCGGTTCGTGCGGCTGTGGTTCACCGACGTCCTCGGCTTCCTCAAGTCCGTGGCCGTCGCACCCGCCGAGCTGGAGGGCGCCTTCGACGAAGGGATCGGCTTCGATGGCTCCGCGATCGAGGGCTTCGCCCGGGTCTACGAGTCCGACATGATCGCCAAGCCGGATCCCAGCACCTTCCAGATCCTACCTTGGCGCGCCGAGGCCCCCGGGACCGCCCGGATGTTCTGCGACATCCTGATGCCGGACGGCTCCCCCTCCTTCGCCGACCCGCGCTACGTGCTCAAGCGCATCCTCGCCAAGACCTCCGACCTCGGCTTCACCTTCTACACCCACCCCGAGATCGAGTTCTTCCTGCTCAAGCAGAAGCCCATGGACGGCACCCGCCCGGTGCCCGCCGACTCCTCCGGCTACTTCGACCACACCCCGCAGAACATCGGCATGGACTTCCGCCGCCAGGCCATCACCATGCTCGAATCGATGGGCATCTCGGTCGAGTTCTCCCACCACGAGGGCGCCCCCGGTCAGCAGGAGATCGACCTGCGCTACGCCGACGCGCTCTCCACCGCCGACAACATCATGACCTTCCGCCTGGTCATGAAGCAGGTCGCGCTGGAGCAGGGCGTCCAGGCCACCTTCATGCCGAAGCCGTTCTCCGAGCACCCCGGCTCGGGCATGCACACCCACCTCTCCCTCTTCGAGGGCGACCGCAACGCGTTCTACGAGTCGGGCGCCGAGTTCCAGCTCTCCAAGGTCGGCCGCTCCTTCATCGCCGGGCTGCTCCGTCACGCCGGGGAGATCTCCGCCGTGACCAACCAGTGGGTCAACTCGTACAAGCGCATCTGGGGCGGCTCCCAGCGCACCGCGGGCGCGGGCGGCGAGGCCCCGTCGTACATCTGCTGGGGCCACAACAACCGCTCCGCCCTCGTCCGGGTCCCCCTCTACAAGCCCGGCAAGACCGGCTCCACCCGGGTCGAGGTCCGCTCCCTGGACTCCGGCGCCAACCCCTACCTCGCCTACGCCGTCCTGCTGGCCGCCGGCCTCAAGGGCATCGAGGGCGGCTACGAACTCCCGGCCGGTGCCGACGACGACGTCTGGGCGCTGTCCGACGCCGAGCGCCGCTCGCTCGGCATCGAGCCGCTGCCGCAGAACCTCGGCGAGGCCATCACCCTCATGGAGCGCAGCGAACTGCTCGCCGAGACGCTGGGCGAGCACGTCTTCGACTTCTTCCTGCGCAACAAGAAGCAGGAGTGGGAGGAGTACCGCTCCGAGGTCACCCCCTTCGAGCTGCGCAAGAACCTGCCGGTGCTGTAGTCCGCGCCCGCCGCCGTGCCGTAGCCCGCGCCGGGGTCACGGCACGGCGGCGGGGTCACTGCAGGCGGGGCGGGCCGGTGCTTCCGCGGACGACGAGGACGGGGTTGACGATGATGTCCCGGTCGGCGGTGCGCCCCTCGTCGAGCCGTTCGACGGCCGCCTGGACGGCGTGTCCGGCCACCTCGGGGGCGTCCTGGCGTACGGACGTGAGGTCGATGAAGGACAGCCGGGCGAGCCGGCTGTCGTCATAGCCGACGATCGACACGTCCGAGGGCACGGTGAGTCCGGCGCGCAGGAACGTGGTGAGCACGCCGTGGGCGGAGCGGTCGTTGCCCGCGAGGACCGCGGTGGGAAGCTCGCCGTCCCGGAGGAGTTCCCGGGCCGCGCGGGCTCCGGACTCCTCGGTGTAGTCGCCGGGGATGATCCGGATGTGCTCGGCGAGCCCATGGCGCCGCATGGCGCTGCGGTATCCGCGCCGCCGCTCGTCGGCGGCGGGCATCATGCCGCCGTCGATGTGGGTGATGGCGCGGTGGCCGAGTCCGGTGAGGTGGTCGACGGCCTTGCGTATCCCCAGGCTGTTGGCGGTGCGGACGACGTCCGCACCGGCGGCCCGCGTGCGCGGGCTGATTTCTATCAGCGGTGTGTGACCGGCGGCCGTGACCAGGTGCCGCGGGCTGGACGCGGCGCCGATGATGATGATGGCTTCGCAGCGCAGACCGAGCAGCTGTTCCACGGCCTGACGCTCGTCACGGGTGTCGCTCATGGCGCTGAGCACGAGGTTGTAGCCGTGCTTCTGGGCGGCCGGGTAGAGGGCCTCGACGAAGTCCACGTCGTACGGGTGGCGCATGGTGAACAGCACGCCCAGCTGGCGGCTGCGCGTGCGGCGCAGCAGCTGGGCGGCGGTGTCGGGGCGGTAGCCCAGCTCCTCGGCCGCCTCGAACACGCGCCGACGGGTCTGGGAACTCGCGCCGGGCTGATTGCGGAACACCAGGGACACGAGGGCCTGTGAGACCCCGACGCGCGCCGCGACATCGGACATGGTGGGGCGTTTCGGGCGCGCTGGAGGAGAATCGGGCTCGCCCGGACGGTCGGTGACCCCTGGATCCCGCATGTGCGCCTCCCGCTTCAGGTGTTGACATGCATAACACCGCGGCTCATAGTACCGGGGACTAGTACGTATTAGTAGTACGAACAAGCGCCCGGTAGTTCGTCACACACGACGCGTGGGCGTTGTCTGCTGCGGCTGAACCATGCCCGCACCCACGCGGCACCGGGACAACCGCACCCGTCGAGGCCAGCCGTCTCACCGCTGTTGCCCCGAGCCCGGACGGCGCCGTGGAACGAACGGTTCCCCTCCCGCGCCCCGGAGACCCTCGCCCTCCCTCACGAACGTCCCCAGAGGAGCCACAGGCATGACCAGGACCAGCCCGAGCCCCACCTCCCACGGACTGCCCCCGGACGCACCGGGGCCCCACTCGCGACGTTTGGGCCTGGTCTCCGTCATCGTGACCTTCGGCGGCCTGCTGTTCGGCTACGACACCGGCGTGATCAACGGCGCGCTCGAACCCCTCACCGCCGACCTCGGGCTGACCGCCTTCACCGAGGGAGTGGTCGTCAGCATTCTGGTCTTCGGCGCCGCCTTCGGAGCCATGGTCGGCGGCTCGCTGTCCGACAAGTACGGCCGCCGCCACAACATCATCATGCTGTCCCTGGTGTTCATGCTCGGCACCCTTGGCTGCGTCCTGTCACCGAACTGGCAGGTCCTCGCGCTCTTCCGGTTCATCCTCGGGCTCGCCGTCGGCGGCGCCTCGGCGACGGTGCCGGTCTACCTGGCCGAGATCGCCCCGGTCGAACGCCGCGGCAGCATCGTCACCCGCAACGAGGTGATGATCGTGAGCGGTCAGTTCGCCGCGTTCGTCATCAACGCGCTCATCTTCAACGTCTGGGGCGAGACCGACGGCATCTGGCGGCTCATGCTGCTGGTCGCCGTGCTGCCCGCGATCGGGCTGTTCATCGGCATGCTGCGGCTGCCGGAGAGCCCGCGCTGGCTGGTCGCCCAGGGCCGGGACGACGAGGCGCTCGCGGTCCTCTCCCAGGTCCGCACCGCCGAACGCGCCCGGGCCGAGATGGCCGAGGTCCACCGGCTCGCCGAGGAGGAGCGCGCGTCCAAGACCGCCGGTGCGGTGGACCTCGGGGTGCGCTGGGTCCGCGTACTCATCCTGATCGGGGCCGCGCTGGGCATCTGTCAGCAGTTCACCGGCATCAACTCGGTCATGTACTACGGCACCCAGCTCCTCGGCGACGCCGGGTTCTCGGGCAACTCGGCCATCATCGCGAACACCCTGAACGGCGCCTTCAGCGTCATCGGCATCACCGTGGGCCTGGCGGTCATCAACAAGATCAAGCGGCGCACCATGCTGCTCGGCGGCTTCGCCCTGACCACGACGTTCCACCTGCTCGTCGGCCTCTCCGCGATGCTGATGCCCGACGGCGGCGCGAAGGCCTGGTTCATCCTCGTGTTCGTCGTGCTCTTCGTCTTCTCCATGCAGGCCACCATCGGCCCGCTGGTCTGGCTCATCCTCTCCGAGATGTTCCCGCTGAAGATCCGCAGCATGGCCATCGGCATCAGCATCTTCGTGCTGTGGATGGCGAACGCCCTGGTCGCCCTCGGCTTCCCGCCCGTGGTGAAGGCCCTGGGCATCGCGAACACCTTCCTCGCCTTCGCCGCCTTCGGCGTGCTGGCCCTCATCTTCATCGGGACCTGCGTCCCCGAGACCAAGGACCGCTCGCTGGAGGAGCTGGAGGACCACTTCCGCGCGCGTTACTCCTGATCCATCCCCTTGTGAGAGAAGGGTTCACCCATCATGACCGTCATGACTGCCGTCGCGGAGGGCCGCGAAGGAGACCACGCGCTGGTCGCGGGCATCGCCGAAGCCCGGCTGCTGGGCACCGATCTGGTGGTCGTCAACCTGCGGCTGTCGGCGCTGGACCACTCCGGCCTGCCCGACGACGTCACCATCACGCTCGTCGAGCGCAGCGGTCCCGGCGACCGGGACCCCGTCGACGCCGTCCTGGACGAGATCGAGGCCCGCCCCGGCATCGACCGGCTCGTCATCGGCATCCGGCGCCGCTCGGCGGTGGGCAAGGCCCTGCTGGGCAGCGTGAGCCAGCGGCTGCTGCTGCAGAGCCCCATCCCCGTCGTCGCCGTCAAGCCCCCGGCCCGGTCGGACGGGGAACGCTCCGAGGCGGGCGCCTCGGGCTGACGCCCACCCGCTCACCCGCGGGGCGGGTCAGTCCTCGTAGTCGTAGAACAGCCGCTCCATCACCGCCCGCGCACGGCGCGTCGTGCGGCGGTAGTCGTCCAGCATCTCGCCCACATGCCCCGGTCCGTAGCCCAAGTAGCGTCCCACCGCGGCCAGTTCGCGCGAGTCGCTGGGGAAGGTGTCGCCCGGGCGGCCGCGGACCAGCATCACGCCGTTACGGACCCGGGTGGCCAGCACCCAGGCCTCGTCCAGGGTCTGGGCGTCCTCGGTGCCGATCAGCCCGGCCGCGTGTGCCGCGGCCAGGGCCCGGCGGGTGCGGGTGGTGCGCAGCCCCGGCTCCGCCCAGCCGTGGCACATCTGGAGCAGCTGAACCGTCCACTCCACGTCGCTGAGCCCGCCGCGGCCCAGTTTGGCGTGGGTGGTCGGGTCGGCGCCGCGGGGCAGGCGCTCGGATTCCATCCGGGCCTTGAGGCGGCGGATCTCGCGGATGGCGTCCTCGCCCAGCCCCTCGGCCGGATACCGCAGCGGGTCGATCAGGTCGATGAAGCGCGCCCCCAGCTCCGGGTCGCCCGCGACCGGTTCGGCGCGCAGCAGCGCCTGGCTCTCCCAGACCAGCGACCAGCGCCGGTAGTACGCGGCGTACGAGGCGAGGGTGCGCACCAGCGGGCCGGACTTGCCCTCCGGGCGCAGATCGGCGTCGATGAGCAGCGGCGGATCGGCGGTGGGCAGCTGGAGCAGCCGCCGCATCTCGTTGGCCACGGCGAACGCGGCCCGGGAGGCCTCCTGTTCGTCGGCGCCCTCGCGCGGCTCGTGGACGAACAGCACGTCCGCGTCCGAGCCGTAGCTCAGCTCATGGCCGCCGAACCGGCCCAGACCGATCACCGCGAAGCGGGTGGGCAGCTCATCGCCCCAGGTGTCGCGGACCGCGGCGCGCAGCGCGCCCGCGATGGTCGCCGCGTTGAGGTCGGAGACGGCGTCGCCGACCATGTCGGCCAGCGCCGCCGCGTCCGGCGCCGGCTCCTCGGCCGGCGCCGCATGGCCGGCGGGGCGGGCCGGAACGTGGGGTTCCGAGTCGCGCAGCGCGCGCGGCACCTCGGGCGCCTTCGACGGCGCACCCGTGGACGTGGCGGCCTTGGCGGCCGCGCCGGTCTCCTCGCCCGGCGGCGGCCAGCTCACGGTGGACCGTACCGCCCCGTTGGCCAGCCGCGCGCTCTCGATCACATCCGCCGCCGACGTACGGAACAGCTCCCGCCGCCGCACCCCGCGCGCCGCCGCCACCGCCTGCTCGGCGCCGTCCGCGCGGCCCACCGCGGCCAGCACCTCCTGCTCCAGATGGTCCCGGCCGCGCGGCCGCAGCCCCCCGGGATCGCCGAGCAGGGCGACCGCCTCCGGGGCGCGCAGCAGCAGATCGGGGGCGAGGCGGCCGGCCGAGAGCACCCGCGCCAGATTCTCCGCGGCCGCGCCCTCGTCGCGCAGCAGCCGCAGGTACCAGGGCGTCTTGCCCAGGGCGTCCGAGACCTTACGGAAGCCCAGCAGCCCGGCGTCCGGATCTGCGGAATCGGCGAACCAGCCCAGCAGCACGGGCAGTAGCGTACGCTGAATCGCCGCTTTCCGGGTCACACCGGACGCCAAAGCCTCCAAATGACGTAGGGCGCCGGACGGATCCGCGTAGCCCAGTGCCACCAGCCGCTGCCGCGCCGCCTCGGAGCTGAGCCGGGCCTCGCCCGGCTCCAGCTGGGCGACCGCGTCCAGCAGCGGCCGGTAGAACAGCTTCTCATGCAGCCGCCGCACCTCGCGTGCGTACCGCCGCCACGCCGTCCCCAGCTCGGCCACCGGCTCCGTACGGAAGCCCAGCGACCGGCCCAGCCGCCGCAGATCCGCCTCGTCCTCCGGCACCAGATGGGTGCGGCGCAGCCGGTACAGCTGGATCCGGTGCTCCATCGAGCGCAGAAAGCGGTACGCCTCGTCCAGCGCGGCCGCGTCCGAGCGCCCCACGTAGCCGCCCGCGGCCAGCGCGGCGAGCGCGTCCAGCGTGGTGCCGCTGCGCAGCGACTCATCCGACCGCCCGTGCACCAACTGGAGCATCTGCACGGCGAATTCGACGTCCCGCAGGCCGCCAGGGCCCAGCTTCAGCTCCCGGTCGATCTCCGCGACCGGGATGTTCTCGACGACGCGGCGGCGCATCTGCTGCACATCGGGGACGAAGTTCTCGCGCTCGGATGCCTGCCAGACCAGCGGCGCCAGCGCGTCCACGTACGCCTGTCCGAGCGCGCCGTCGCCCGCCACCGGCCGGGCCTTCAGCAGCGCCTGGAACTCCCAGGTCTTGGCCCACCGCTGGTAGTAGGCCAGATGGCTGGAGAGCGTCCGCACCAGCGGCCCGTTGCGCCCCTCCGGCCGGAGATTGGCGTCCACCGGCCAGATCGTGCCCTCGATGGTCACATCCGAGCAGATCCGCATCAGCCGCGCGGCCAGCCGGGTGGCCGCCTGCACTGCCTTGCCCTCCTCCACGCCGTCCACGGTCTCCGCCACGAAGATCACGTCGACGTCCGAGACGTAGTTCAGCTCGCGCCCGCCGCACTTCCCCATCCCGATCACCGCCAGCCGGCACGCCGCGGCGTCCTCGGGCTGCTCCTCGGCCGCGATCTCCAGCGCCGCCCGCAGCGTCGCCGTCGCCAGATCCGCCAGCTCGGCCGCCGCCTGCGTGACATCGGTGGTCCCGCACACATCGCGCGCCGCGATCGCCAGCAGCGCCCGGCGGTAGGCGACGCGCAGCGCGTCCGGCCGCGGCATCCCCGCCCCCGGCCCGCCCCAGATCCCCTCGGCCAGCGCCTGCTCGAACTCGGGTGTCGTCGGATGCAGATCCGCCGGCTCGTACGTCACCAGCGAATGCCAGGCCTGCGGATGCCGCGCCAGATGATCACCCAGCGCCTCGGAGGCCCCCAGCACCCCCAGCAGCCGGTCCCGCAGCGGCTTGGCGGTGACCAGCGTGTCCAGCAGCGCCTGCCGCGACCCCGTCTCCTCCCCGTCCCCGGCCTCCTCGGGCAGCGCCTCCACCAGCCGCACCAGCCCGAGCAGCGCCAGATCCGGATCGGCGGTCCCGCCGAGCGCGTCCAGCAGCACCGAGTCGGCCCGTACGCCCGCCACCTCGGGCGAGTCCAGCAGCCGCTGAGCGGCGGAGGGGTCGGTGAAGCCGTGCCGGAGCAGCCGGGTGAAGGTGCTGCTCCTGCGTCCCTGCGGTACGGCCATGCGTGCCGCCTCCGTCCCGTGTCTGGCGTCTCACGCCCTGCCGTGATCAAGGCCCGCAGCCGAGCCTAAGCGACCGACCCCGCGCCGCGGCAGGTCCGGCCCCGGAGTCCTGGCCCGTCAGGCGTCCCCGGGCACGGTGATACGGAGCGGACCGCAGCCGATGCGGTCGGCTTCCGCGGCCACGTAGCGAGGGAGGAGCGTACGGATGTCCTTGGGGCGGCTGCCGTCGTCCGCCCGGACCAGGAAGGTGACCTGACCGGTCTGGCACTCGGCCTGGAACAGGCCCATGTCGTCGCGGACGAACCCGGTTCCGTCATGATCACGGGCCTTGATCCGGTGGGCGGCGCCCTTCAGGGACAGACCTTGGTAGAGCGCGGCCAGCCGTGGATCCTCGACCGTCATCAGCCGCAGCTCGGGGTGGCCGAAGACCACATCGCGGTCGCAGGTGCGCACCGGGCCCGCGCCCCGGGTCACCATGGGGCGGGCCAGCGCATAGCGCTCGCCCGGGACGCGCAGTCCCTCGATGCCGCACAGGGCGCCCGGCTTCTCGTCCAGGAACCGCGCCGGCTTCGGCAACCGGTCCACCGGGTCGGCGAGGGCGCCGGAACATCCCTGGTCGGCCATGTAGCCGTTGACGAGCTTCACGACGGCGCGGGCCAGCTGATCGCGGGCCGCGGTATTGATCTCGCCGTCGTAGATGGTCCAGCCGGCATCCATGTCGATCACGACCGGGCCGTCGATATCGCTCTGTCGGCCGGCACAGCCCTCGGGCACCGCCAGCCAGGCCCGGGTGTCCGAGGCCATGCCCAGCAGCCCGCCGCCCAGCGGGGTGAGCCGGGAGGACAAGTACTCATCGGCCCATCGGTCGCCCGCGCCGCCGAACCGGGGGTCCAGCCGGTGCGCCTGGACGGTGATCCGCCAGCCACGCGGCGAGGTGAGACGGCAGATGCCCGACGGGCTCTCGCTGCCCGCGCGGCCGACGGTGAGGGGTACCTCGGACGTCTCGATGTCCGTCTTGCCGTCGAACAGCGCCGCCACATCGTCCCGGCCGAGCGCGCCCCAGCAGGCCCGGTCGTCCGCGAACGGACCCGCCGCCGCCTGCCAGGCCACCCCCGCGCCGCCGAGCAGCGCCCCGGCGACGGCTCCGGCCACCCCCGTGGTCACGGCGAGCCGCAGCCGCCCGCGGGTCAGGGTCCGCCAGTGCCACCACCGGCCGTCCTCTGTGCTCTCTGTGTCCTCGGCGTCGGTCATCGGCCGGACCCCCCGGGTGCGACGGGTGCGCAACCGAGGCGTTGCGTCACGGCGTTGGTGAAGCTGACGAAGTGCGGTGCGGTCTGGCGCCGCAGGGACGGGGCCAGCATCAGAAAGGTGGCGGGGCGCCCCGCGCAGTCGGCCCGTACGACCTTGTAGTCGTCGGCGAACACCCCCGTGCCGCGCCAGCCACGCGCGGGCGCTTTGCCGCCCGTGGCGCCGTCGAAGAGCGCGGAGAGCCGCGGTTGGGCGACCATCAGGGCATCGAAGTACTGGTCCCCGCCGGGCCGTGTCCGCACCGAACAGAGCTGGAGGTCCCGGGTGACCGCGCCGACCTGGTATTCCAGGTACTCCGCCGCCTTGCCCAGGTCCAGTCCCCTGATCCGGCACATGGGGGAGCGGTAGGACTCCGCGTCCTTGGGCAGGGTGAGCACCGGCGAGACGACCCGCAGCGGCTTCGACCCGGCGCACCCCGCCGCCTCCATGCCCCGGTTGGCGGCCGCTACGAGCAACTCGGCCACGGAGCGGGTGCCGCCGAGCCCCGGGTCGGTCGGCAGCGTGCCATCGCTCCAGGTCGTTTCCGCCTTCGCGTCCAGTGTGACGGCGGTCGGCCGGCCGTCACCCGTGTCGCACCGCTCGGGCAGCACCAACAGCGCGTGTTTGCCGTCGGCGACGCCCGGCAGCCCGTCCGGCAGTGGCATCGCACGGCCGCTGAGATATCCGGCGGCCCACTTCATGCGCCGCGCGGCATCCTTGGGCGCGGGACCGTAACTGACCCTGATCTCGGTCTCGTCGACGTTCTTCTCGCCGCTGCTGCTGACGTCCTCGACGTGGAGCGCGACGGTGCACCGGCCGCGCTGCCGCTCCGGAGCCGGCGCGGTCTCCTCGGACGTGCGGTCGGCGTTGTCCTCCTCCGCTGCCTCGCCGCTCAGGAAGCCCGGCCCGCTGTCCTCTTTCCACGCGCCCCAGCAGTACGCCGCCGAAGGGGACGGAGGCGCCCGTGGGTCAGGCGGTGACGAAGCGCGCGCCGGGGTCGCCGTGGAGGTGGCCCGGCGGGAGCTTGCGGCCGTAAGCGAGCAGGAGGAGGTCCTGGGCGGCGGCGGTCACGGGGGCGCCCGTGCCGTAGGACCAGTCGAGGTCGGTGGCGCGGAGCTGGACGCCGGTGAGGTCGGCGCCGAAGAACTTCAGGGTCCTGGCGTTGACGGCATCCAGCAGGGCCCGTACGCGGTCCTCCGGGACCCGGCGGTCCAGGCCCAGCGCGACCGTGATGTCCAGCCCGTGGATGACGTCGTGGCCCAGCGCCGCCGTGATGCCGCCGACCGGCGGCTTCCAGGGGTGGTGGGCGTTGTCGCGCAGGTACGCGGAGAGTTGATCCGTCGACGCTGTGGCCGCGTCCGCGCGGGCCAGGCGGTCGGTCATGCGGTGCAGGCTGCCGCGCGCCTTGAGGAGTTCGAGCAGCGTCTGGGGAAGCGGGTAGCGGAACCCCTGCGACATGTGCGCCGCGACCTCCCGCGCCCGCCACCCCGCGCACAGTGAGGGGGCGTCCCACTGTGCGGGGGTCAGGGTGTCCAACAGGTCGGCCAGCTCCCGCCGTTCGGCCGCGATCGCGTCTCTGAAGTCCCCTGTTGTCTCCACGTGTTCCAGAGTGGCGAGGGTCAGAGGTATAAGTCCAAGAGCTGGTTCTTCTCGTGGCGAGAAGCGATGGGTATGGGGTCCGTTCCGCTCACGCGGTGACCGGCTTGTGCAAGCGCCAGATCACATCCACTCCCACCTCGCCGGGGGCGGTCGGGCCGCCGGGGACCTGGTGGCGTGCGACCTCGGTGAAGCCCAGACGGCGCGGGATGGCGGCGCTGGGCCGGTTGGCCTCGTCGTGGACGATCTCGAGCCGGTCGATCCCCGGCAGCGCGAACCCCTGCCGGACCAGCGCTGCCACCGCCAGCGTGGCCAGGCCCCGGCCCGTCCACGCGGGATGGAGCCAGTACCCGATGTCGAGCCCGCCGGGACCGATCCGGCGCATGAGCCCGCAGGCGCCGATCACCGTGCCCTCCGTGATGATGGCGTAGCCGTAGGACTCGCCCGCCTCCCACTCCCGCTCGCTGCGCTCCAGGTACGCGGCCGTCCGCTGCCGCTCCTGGACGGCGGCCCAGGGCATCCACGGCTTGAGGTGATCAAGCGATTCCTCGATCGCCCGGCGCAGGGGTTCGAGGTCGCTCATGCGCCAGCGGCGCAGTTCGACCTGGCCGCTGCGGAGCGTTTCGGCAGGGTGTCCCATGGCTCGGGATGCTGCCTCGGTCCGCTCCGAGCGGCAAGACCGTCACCGCGCCACCCGGCAGCGGCCGTCAGGCCCCCGTCCTCGCGCGCGGGAGCAGTGTGCGGATCCCCGGCCAGGCCACGATCAGCGCGATCACCACGTACACGGTCACCGCGAAGGGCGTGTTGACCAGGCCCGTGAGGCTGCCGTCGCTGATCTGGAGCGCGCGGCGCAGCTGGAGTTCCGCGCCGGGGCCGAGGATCACGCCGATGACGGCGGGCAGTACCGGGAGGCCGTAGCGCCGCATGAGCAGGCCCAGCAGGCCGATGATGAGCAGGATGACCAGGTCCAGCGGCTCGCCGCCGACCGCGTACGCGCCGACGGCCGCGAAGAAGAGGATGCCCGCGTACAGGTAGGCCCGGGGGATGCGGAGCAGCTTGGCCCAGACCGGGGCCAGCGGCAGGTTGAGGACGATCAGCAGGCCCATGGCGATGAAGAGCGAGGCGATCAGCCCCCAGACGAGGTCCGGTTCGCGTTCGAAGAGCAGCGGTCCTGGCTGGATGCCGTACTGCTGGAACGCGGCGAGCATCACCGCGGCGACGGCCGTGGTGGGCAGGCCGAGCGTGAGCATCGAGACGAGCGTGCCCGCGGCGGACGCGGAGGCCGCCGACTCGGGGCCCGCGACGCCCTCGATGGCGCCCTTGCCGAACTCGTCGCGGTGCTTGGAGAGCCGCTTCTCGGTCACGTAGGAGAGGAAGGTGGGGATCTCGGCGCCGCCCGCGGGGATGGCGCCGAAGGGGAAGCCGATCGCGGGCCCGCGGAGCCAGGGGCGCCAGGTGCGGCGCAGTTCGGCCTTGCCGAGCCAGGGGCGGCCGACGGGTATGGGCTTGTCCGGGCGGGTCCGCAGGTGCAGGGCCACCCACAGCGCCTCGCCGATGGCGAAGAGCCCGACGGCGACGATCACGACGTCGATGCCGTCGGCGAGTTGCAGCGAACCGAAGGTGAGCCGCTGCTGCCCGGTCAGCCGGTCCAGGCCGACGAGGCCGAGGGTGAGACCGATGAGGAGGGAGGCGAAGCCGCGGATGCGCGAGCTGCCGAGGACGGAGGTCACGGCGACGAACGCCAGGACCATGATGGCGAAGTAGTCGGGGGCGCCGATGTCGACGGCGAGGTCGGCGACGGTCGGGGCGAGGAAGACGAGCAGGGTCGTGCCGATCATGCCGCCCGCGAAGTGCCCGATGGCGGCGGCGGCGAGGGCCTGCGCGCCGCGCCCGGACTTGGCCATGGGGTGGCCTTCCATGGCGGCGACCACGGCCGCCGTCTCGCCCGGGGTGTTGAGCAGGATCGACGTGGTGGAGCCGCCGAACATGCCGCCGTAGTAGATGCCCGCGAACATGATGAACGCGGCCGTGGGGTCCAGCCCGTACGTGACGGGCAGCAGCAGCGCGACCGCCATCGCCGGGCCGATGCCGGGCAGCACGCCGATCGCGGTACCGAGGAGCACACCGACGGCCGCCCACAGCAGGTTGATGGGGGAGAGGGCGGTGCCGAAGCCGTCGAGGAGGTGGTTCAGGGAATCCATCGGGTCAGAGCACCCCCATGAGCGGGCCGCCGGGCAGCGGCACCGAGAGCAGCCGGTCGAAGACGAAGAACGTGACCACGGACAGGACGGCCGCCACGATCGGGTCACGGTGGAAGGAGCGGCTGCCCAGCGCGTACGCGGAGCCCCAGAAGAGCAGCGCGCCGGAGATGGGGAAGCCGAGGGGCTGGATGAGGACGGCGTTGCCGAGGAAGACCCCGCCGAGGAGGAGCACGGTGCGCCAGTCGCCGGGCGCGCTCAGGTCGATGTCCTCGCCGCCCTCGGCCTCGCCGCGGCCGCCGCGCAGGACGTCCACGGCGAGGAGGACGGCGACGAGGAGGAGCCCGGCGCCGACCACGATCGGCACGGTCTTCGGGCCGACCGGGCCGCGCTGCGCGAAGCTCGTGTCCATGGTGAGGGCGTCGGTGAGGACGAGGACGCCGAGGACGAGCAGCAGCGCGCAGACGCCGAGTTCGGAGCGGCCGCGCAGGCGTTCCGCGACAGTGGGCGCGTTGGGGGTGTCGGTCACAGTCCCAGCTCCTTCAGCACGGTGTCCACGCGCTTGTCCTGCGCGTCGAGGAAGCGCCCGAAGTCCTCGCCCGGCAGGTAGGCGTCGGTCCACTGGTTGCGCTTGACGGCGTCCTTCCACTCCTGGGAGGCGTGCAGCTTGGAGATCAGGCCCCTGAGCTTGTCGCGTTCGCTGTCGCTCAGACCGGGCGGGGCGACGATGCCGCGCCAGTTGGTGAAGGTCACGTCCAGCCCGGACTCCTTGAGCGTCGGCGCGTCGAGTCCCTTCGGCCGCTCGGCGCTGGTGACCGCGAGCACCCGCAGGTCGCCGGATTTGATCTGGTCGAGGTATTCGCCGATGCCCGAGACGCCGAAGGCGACCTTGCCGCCGAGGACGGAGGCGAGCAGCTCGCCGCCCCCGTCGTACGCGATGTAGTTGACGGTCTTCGGGGCGATCCCGGCGGCCCTGGCCATGAGCATGGGCGCCATGTGGTCCGGGCCGCCGGGCGAGGAGCCGCCGCCCACCGGGAGCCCGTGGGGCTTCTTGCGCCAGTCCGCGAGGAGCTGCTTGAAGGTCTTGTACTTGGAGTTCTTGGCGACGACCACGATGTCCGGCTCCTCCGTGAGCCGGGCGATGGGCGTGGTGTCGGCGAGCGAGGAGGGCGCGTGGTTGGTCTGGACGGCGCCGACGACACCCAGCCCCATCGACATCGCCAGCTTGCCGTTGCCGCGCTCGGCCACGAGCTGGCTCAGCCCGACCGTGCCGCCGGCGCCGGGGAGGTTGAAGACCTCGATGTTGTTGGCGAGGTCGGCGTCCTCGGCGCTCTTGGCGGCCGTACGGGCGGTGATGTCGTAGCCACCGCCCGGGGTGTTGGGCACCATGAAGCGCAGGCCCGGAATGTGGGTGCCGCCCGCGGAGCCGTCCCCTGAGCTGAGCAGCGGTGGCGCGAGGAGGACGAGCAGGGCCGCCGAGAGCACGGCGATCGGGGTGCGGAGGGCGGAAGGCAGCGGCAGACTCGGTCGCTGTCGCACCTGGTGACACCACCTTTCGGACTTGCGTGTGAGGTGGGCCACATGTTGCCTATGGGTTACCGGGCTGTCTCGCTTCCGGTATTAAAAGACGTTGAGGTCGTTGAGTTCGCGGGTGTGCCGCGGGCTTGTTCGCGGGAAAGGGGCCGGCCGGTGACATCAGTGCTGGTCGTCGAGGACGACTTCATGGTCGCCAAGCTGCACAGCCGCTATGTGGCGGCCACGGAGGGCTTCACGGTCGCCGGGGTCGCGCACACCGGGGCCGAGGCGCTGCGCGCCGCCGAGGAGCTGCGCCCCGACCTCGTGCTCCTCGACATCTATCTGCCGGACATGGACGGCATCAGCGTGCTGCGGGAGCTGCGCGCGAGGCGGGGCACCGGGCATCATGTGGACGCCCTGTTCGTGACCGCAGCCAAGGACGCGCACGTCGTGCGGGAGGCACTGCGCGCGGGGGCGCTGCACTACCTCATCAAGCCGTTCGACCGGGCCGCGCTCGAGCACCAGCTGCGGCACGCGGCGGCCCTGCGGGCCCGGCTCGACACCCTCGGCGAGGCGCGCCAGGAGGACGTGGACCAGATCTTCAGCGGGCGCCCGCGCGCCTCCCGCGAGCTGCCCAAGGGGCTGGCCGCGCACACCGCCGACCTCGTCGAGCGGACCCTGCGGGCCCACGCCGACGGGCTGTCCGCCGCCGAATGCGCCGCGGCCGGGGCCTTTTCGCGGGTGAGCGCGCGCCGCTACCTGGAGTACTTCGCCGATACGGGCCAGGCCGAGGTCACCCTGCGCTACGGCGGCACGGGCCGCCCCGAGCACCGCTACCGCTGGATCGCCTGATGGTTCGTACCTGAGGCCGGGTATGGCGGGGCGTTCCCGGGTATAGCGGGTGGATAGGGCGAGCCACGGGGGGCACGATGGGGAGCGGCCTGTACAACCTCAGCCGCGTCATGGACACGCTGGCCCCGGCGCTGCTGGGGATGCCGCCGGGCGGCGGGCCGTGGGTGAATCGGCGGTTTCCGGCGGGCGAGCCCGTGGTGGAGGTCGTCGGCGGGCGGGCCACCGGCAAGACGGCGCTGCTGGACGCCTTGTACGACGGCTACCACGCCTGGGTGCCCACGGCCCGGGTGGATCTGGGGGAGGCCCCGTACTCGGCCGACGATCAGGGCGACCGCGCCCGGCTGGACACCGCGAACGCGTCCCCGGTGACCAATCTGCTCTTCACCGTCTCCCATCAGCTCGGCTACGAACGTGACGGCAACAAGCGGGTCCTGACCTTCCCCCGGCTCTCGCCCGCGCTGCTGGTGATCAGCGCCTGGCGGCCGGAGGCCCAGGACCGTGACGGCCGGGACGGGGACGACGTGGCGCCCGCCGACCTGGTGGCGGCCGAGGAGGAGTTGGGGGAGATCCTCGGGCAGCGGAACCCCGACCCGCAGGCGCGCAAGGTGGTCATCGGGCGCTGGCTGAACGCGCTGGGCGGGGTCGTGGCGGGGCTGCTGCCCGGGGTGCCGGGCCTTCAGGAGGTGCTGAGCGCCGCAACCGACACCCTGCTCGCGCGGGGCGACGACGGCCGGGACGGCTCGTCGTGGTGGCGCACCCATCTGGACCGCATCGACGGCGACGCCGTGCAGCGGCTGTTCGCGCTGGTGCGGAAGTTCCGCAGAGGGGGAGCGGACCGGGCCGAGGTGGAGGCCGATCTGATCGCCGCCCTGCTGGCGGACATCAATGGCGCGTACGGCGCCTGGGCACGCAGGACCCAGCATCCGCCCCTGATCCTGCTGGACGACGTGGACGAGGCGCTGCGCGAGCGCTTCCTCCACCCGTTCGTCGAGCGGTACGCGCGGGAGACCCGCGAGTGGCGGGGGCGCGGGCGCGTCATGCTCCCCGTCGTCTTCGCCACCTCGCTGGGGGACGGCTCCGCGCCGACGTCCCTCACCACCGACGCGCCCCCGTGGACGATGCCGGAGCGGTGCCCGCCGCACGCGTGGCTGCTGCGGCTCGGCATCCCCAGGATCGGTGAGGCGGAGATCCGTTCGATGCTCGGCGACGCCGCGTACCCGCCGTCGCTGCCCACCGTCATCGCCCGGCTGAGCGGCGGGCGTACGGGCGACGCCCTGGCGCTCGCCGGGGCCGCTACGGCGCGGCTGCGCGAGCCGGGCCCCTTCGCCCTCGATCAGCTGCTGTCCCTTCCGGCGCCCGGCTCGGCCGAACCCGTGGGCGCCCGGTTGCTGGCGCGGCTGCTGCCCGACGGGGGCGTACGGGAGGAGGTGCTGCGGCTCGCGCCCGCGCTGGACGCGGAGGCGGCGGCGCGGCTGCTCCGGGCCGACCGGGCGGCGCTGCCCGGCCTCAGCCCCGAGCTGCGCGTCAGACGGCTGCGGGACACCACCTTGGAGCGGCCGTACTGGGACCATCGGCCCTGGCCGTCGGCGCGCTCCGGGCCGGCGCCGCTGATCACCGACCGGGCGCTGCGCGCGCTTCTGCTGCACTGCTTGAGAGCCGGGGCCGACGAGGCGTCCTGGACCCGTCTGCACGCACTGCCCGCCGCCCGCTACAACGACGGCGATGTGCGGGCCCGCGACTCGGACCGGCACGATCCGCGCTATCTGCACCACGCGCTCGCCCAGGGCCGCATCGACACCCTGGTGGTGCGGGCGATGCACCACCGCTATCTGCACCGCACCCCCGCCGAGTGGCTGGGCGATCTCAATCTGATCGCGGCCGCGCCCCGGGCGTGGGCCGGGTTCGCCCCCGAGGATCCGCTTGACGACGATGTGCCCGTCTGCGCGTCCTGTGAGTCCGGCGATGCCGCTCAGCGCGTCCACGCCGCGATCCGCCTGCTGCTGGCCACCGTATGGCGGCTGTCCGCGCCGCTGTCGGCGGTGCCGTCGGGCCACGGGGACGCCGATCTGGTGCATGTGCGGACCGCGCTGGAAGCGCTGTGCTCCGACTACGGCGGCAGCCCGCGCCGCGAGCGGGCGTACAACGCGTACGTCGACGCCGTCGCCGACGGCGGCTGGATCGCCGCCCTGGTCAGCGGGGTGCAGGCCCCTGATCTCCCAGTCAAGGGAAGTAGCCGATGAGCCGTGCCGTGACCCATTCCCTGGCCCGTCCCCTCAGAGGTGTCCGGAACTGGCACTCGGCCCTTCCGCCGATCCGCCGCGTCCTGAACTGGGCCCTGGTCGGGCTGGTCGCGGCCGGTCTCGTGGCGGTGGGCATCGTCACGCTGACGCCCGACCACTCGTGCGGCGCCGGGGTCGACAAGCGCGCGGGCGATGACGAGTGCACGGGCGTCACCGACGGCGGCTACGCCTTCATGGCCGCACTGGGCCCGGTGTCGGACCGCATCAAGGCCGAGAACACGAAGGTCACTCGGAGCGGCAAGGCGTACGCCACCGTCGCCCTGATGATCCCCATGACGTTCACGGAGGACGACGTGGCGGAGCGCGCCCAGGTGGTACGGGAGGTCCAGGGCGCCTATCTCGCGCAGTACCGGGCGAACCACGAGAGCGGCGACGAACCGCCGATCCGTCTGGTGCTCGCCAACCCCGGCCGCGAGATGACCCGTTGGAAGGAGGTGTCCGACCAGCTCGCGGAGATGGCGCACTCCGGGAAGGACCGGCTGCGCGCGGTGTTCGGGTTCAACCTCAGCGTCACCCGGACCGCGCAGACCATCGCCTATCTGACCAGGGAGAAGGGCATCGCGGTGGTCGGCGGCCCGATCACCGCGGACGACCTGGGCAACGACCGTGAGCATCCCCGGAGATACCCGGGACTTGCGAAGGTCGTCCCGTCCAACCGCGACCAGGCGCGGGCGCTCACCCACCATCTGAAGGTGAGGTCCCGGGACACCTTCCTGGTGGAGGACACCCACGCGGACGACCTCTACGCGAGGTCGCTGCGCGCCGCCTTCCGCGCGGAGACGCAAGGGACGCCGTACTCCGAGCAGTACGACTCGTCGAAGGCCATCCCGAACGACTTCGTCCAGATGGTCAACAACCTCTGTGACTCCCGCGCCACCACGGTCTACTTCTCCGGCCGCCCGCCCGCGCTCGCCCAGCTGATCAGGGCACTGGGCAAGCGGGGCTGCGCGGACCGGCACTACCGCGTGGTCACGGTCTCGGGCGCGTCGACGCTGGCGTACGACCCCTCGATGGACTGGGGCGCCTTCTCCTACGGCGCCGGGCTGACCGTCGAGTACGCGACCATCACCCACGAGAGCGCCTGGACCACCGGCAATCCGCCCGCGACGGGCGGTTCGGCCGCCGACTTCCGGGGCTTGAGCAAGCTGGTGGGCGACGGGGCCAAGTCCTCCGCGGCCGGCGACATCGGCCCGACCGGGCTCGCCGACGGCCGGACGATCACCACCTACGACTCCGCGACGACGGCCATCGCGGGCATCCGCAACCGCACCACCACCAAGGGGCAGGTGCCCGGCCTGGACTCCATCGCGGCGGCGTGGCCACGGCTGCACGGGGACCAGATGGTGCGCGGGGCGAGCGGCTGGATCTGCCTCAACGGCTATGGGACGCCGTACGACAAGGCGGTGGCCATCGTGAAGCTGTCGCCCAGGAAGGACCGGCACATCGAGTTCGAGAAGCTGGCCTGGCCTGACGACCACCCGCCGTCCGAACAGTGCACGGCCGCACCGGACTGATTCACGGTGCGCGCAGATAGTTGTAGACCGTGGCGCGGGAGACGCCGAGGAGTTCGGTGACCACCCGCACCGAGTGCTTGACCTGGAGGAAGCCTCGGGTCTGGAGGGAGCGGACGAGTTCCTTCTTGGCGGCGGTGCCGAGCCCGCGCGGGGTGTGGCCCCGGGCGGCGGCGAACTCCTCGACGACGGCGCGCAGTTCGGTGACGGTCCGGGCTCGCAGGGTCTCCATGAGGGGCGCTTCCTGATCGTCGGTGCGGATCAGGTTGCTGAGGCTGCGGGTGACGCTGGCGAAGAGGGAGACGTCAAGGTTGAGGCAGATGGCGGCGATGTAGGTGCCCGCGCTGTTCTTGATGCCGATGGACGTGCTCTTGGCCGGGCGGCCGTCCGGGAAGCGATTGGAGTAGTTCTGGACGATGCCGGGGAACTCGGGGTCCTCGATGCGGGCGAGGCCGAGTTCGGTGGCCGGGTCGCCGACCGACCGGCCGGAGAGATTGGACTCGATGGCGCGGATGGCCCGGTCGGGGCGGCGCAGATCGTGCAGCACCACCTCGCACAGCCCGGGGAACATCCGGCCGAGGGCGGTGACGATCTTCTCGGCCTCGCGCAGCAGCACGTCGTCCTCGGCGCTGCCGCACCCCTGCTGTTCGGTCATCGCGGCTCACCACCCTCGGGGGCGAACAGGGCGCCCATCACCGTCGGCGCCTTCAGCCCCGAGCCGGTCAGCACGACGACGGTCGTCTCCCCGGGGCGGATCGCGCCACGGGCCCGGAAGACGTCGATCGCCGCGGCGGCGGTCGCGCTGGTCGGCTCGGCGTACAGCCCCGTCGCGGCCAGCCTGCGGACCGCGGCGACGATGGCGTCCTCGGGGATGGCGGCCATGTCGCCGTCCGAGCGGCGGACCGCGCTCACCACCTCCGGCAGCCGGACGGGTTCGCGGATGGCCGTGCCCTCGGCGATGGTGGGGGAGAAGGCGGGGGCGGCCGTCTCGCCGTGGAACGCGGCGTGGATGGGGGCGCAGTTGGCGGGCTGCGCGACCAGCAGCCGTGGCCGGCGGGCGATCTGGCCGGCGGCCAGCAGCTCACCGAAGCCGAGGTCGCAGCCGAGCACGGTGGATCCGGCGCCGGCCACCGTCACCACGGCGTCGGGGGCGGTGAAGCCCAGGTCCTCCCACAGCTCGTACGCGAGGGTCTTGGTGCCCTGGAGGAAGAAGGGGTGCCAGTTGTGGCTCGCGTAGTACGTGGTGGCCGACTGGCGCAGCGCCTCGGCGGCGGTGGCGTCCCGGTCGCCGGGCACGAGCTGGATCTCGGCGCCGTACGCCCGGCTCTGCAGGACCTTGGCGGGGGACGTCGACTCCGGGACGAGGATCCGGGCCCGGATCCCGGCGGCGGCGCAGTACGCGGCGACGGAGGCGCCGCCGTTGCCGGAGCTGTCCTCGATGACCTCGCGGACGCCGCGCTGGGCCAGCAGGGAGATCATCACGCTGGTGCCGCGGTCCTTGAAGCTGCCGGTGGGGCTGAACCACTCCAGCTTGAAGTGGACCCGACCCTCGCCCCAGTCCTTCTCGACCAGCGGTGTGCATCCTTCACCCAGGGACACCGGGGCGTCGACGCGCACCGGGAGGGCCGCTCGGTAGCGCCACAGCGACCGGGCCCCGGTGTCCACCTGCGCGGGAGTGATGCCGGGCAGCGCGGAGACGGTGAGCGGTGCGCCGTCGTCGCCGCACCAGCGCGGCTCGTCGATCGGATACGAGGCGCCGGAGCGCTCGTCTGCGTAATGTGGTTCGGCTCGCACCTTGGACATTCTGTTTAGTTGTGTAACAACCGTCAAGGCTCCTGGGGGCGGCTCAAGCGGGAGACAACCCGGGAACAAGGCCCGCTCAAGCGGGCGCGACGTGCGCGAACATCCGTTCCAGCACCACCGCCACCCCGTCCTCGTCGTTGCGCGGCGCCACCTCGTCGGCCAGCGCGATCAGATCCGGGTGCGCGTTGCCCATCGCGACCCCGTATCCGGCCCAGCCCAGCAGCGGTATGTCGTTGGGCATGTCGCCGAAGGCGATCGTGTCCGCGGGGGCGAACCCCATCCGCTCCGCGGCCAGCTCGAGGCCCACCGCCTTGGTGATGCCCGCGGGCAGCACCTCGATCATGCCCTTCTCCGAGTGCGTCACCGACACCTCGCCCGCGCCCACCCGTGCCGCGGCCGCCGCGACCCGGTCGTCCGCCACCTCCCGGTGGCGCATCAGCACCTTCTCGATCGGCTGTGCCCACAGCGCCTCCCGGGCCACCACCGCGTCCCACCCCGGCCGCCGCCGCTCGGCGAACCCGGCCGTGACCACGAAGCGGTTCTCCGGTGCGGCGGTCACCACGGCCAGCTCCAGCGGGCCCGCGCCCAGCGCCTCCTCGGTGCGCTTCACCACCGACCGGGCCAGGTCGCGGTCGAGCGCGGCCGAGACCAGCAGCCGGTCCGCGGTCGCGTCGTACAGCTGCGCGCCCTGTCCGCACACCGCGAGCCCCCGGTAGTCCATCGCCACCAGGAACTCCCGGCAGGACGCGGCCGGGCGCCCGGTGACGACCAGATGCCGTGCCCCGGCGCGGCCCACGGCGGCCAGCGCCGCACGGGTGCGCGGCGAGACCGTCAGATCACCGCGCAGCAGGGTGCCGTCGAGGTCGGTGGCCACCAGCCGGAAGCGCGGGCCCGCGGCCCGGGGGCGCGGCAGTACGGCAGGGGCGGGAGGGGCGGATGTGGCGTCGGTGAGGTACACGGTGCATCAGAATGGCGGGTCGGCCGGAGACGATCAAACCGTGCAGGCAGGCGCCGATCAGCGCCAGGGGGTGTCTTGTCGGTCAGGCCGGGCGCAGCTCGCCCTCGGGCGCCCGCCGCCGCCCGGCCACCTGCTTCGGCAGCCGGTACGGCAGCGCTCCGTACCAGGCGTATGACAGCCCGAAGCCGAAGGAGAGGCAGATGATGCCGCCGACCGCGTCCATCCAGAAGTGGTTCGCCGTCGCGACGATCACCAGCAGCGTCGCCGTCGGGTACAGCAGTCCCAGGATTCGCACCCACACCGGGCGGGCGAGCGTGGCGATGGTGAGGCCGCACCACAGCGACCAGCCGATGTGCATCGAGGGCATCGCCGCGTACTGGTTGGACATGCCGGCCAGGTTCCCCGAGGCCATCGAGCCCCAGGTGTGGTGCGCCACGACCGTGTCGATGAAGTGCCCGCCGTGCATGAGCCGGGGCGGGGCCAGCGGGAAGAGGTAGTAGCCGAGCAGGGCCACGCCGGTGGTCGCGAAGAGGGCCAGCCGGATGGCGGCGTAGCGGCCCGGATGCCAGTGGTAGAGCCACACCAGCACGCTCAGCGTCACGATGAAGTGGAGCGTGGCGTAGTAGTAGTTCATGCCGACGATCAGCCAGCTGATCGAGTCGCTCGCATGGTTGACGCCGCGTTCGAAGCCCATCCCGAGCCGGTGCTCCCAGTCCCAGATCCAGCCCGCGTTGCGCAGGGCCTTGGCGCGCTGCTCCGGGACGGCGTTGCGGATCAACGAGTACGTCCAGTAGGCGGCCGCGATCAGGACGATCTCGAACCAGAGCCGGGGCCGCCGCGGCGTCCGCAGCCGGTCCATCGCGGTCCGAGATGTCGCTTCACCCATAGGGCAACAGTCTGCCAGAGATGTCCGATACGGGGTGCGCTTATGTCCCGTTACGAGCGGTCGCCGTGCGCCGAGGCGGTGGACCCCCGGACCACCAGTTCGGGCAGGAAGACGAACTCGCTGGGCGGCGCCGGAGTGCCCCCGATCTCCTCCAGCAGCGCCCGCACCGCCGCCTGCCCCATCGACTGCACCGGCTTGCGGATGGTGGTCAGCGGCGGGTCGGTGAAGGCGATCAGCGGGGAGTCGTCGAACCCGACCACCGAGACGTCCTGCGGGACCCGCAGCTCCCGCCGCCGGACCGCGCGTATGGCACCCAGCGCCATCATGTCGCTCGCGCACACCACCGCCGTGCAGCCCCGGTCGATCAGCGCGCCCGCCGCCGCCTGACCGCCCTCCAGGGTGTACAGCGAGTGCTGGATCAGCTCCTCGGACTCCTCGGGCGGCACCCCCAGCCGGTCCCGCATCGCGTGCTGGAAGCCCTCGATCTTCCGCAGCACGGGAACGAACCGCTTGGGCCCGAGCGCGAGCCCGATCCGGGTGTGTCCGAGGGAGACCAGATGGGTGACCGCCAGCAGCATCGCCGCCCGGTCGTCGGGGGAGATGAACGGCGCCCGCACCTTCGACGAGAAGCCGTCCACCAGCACGAACGGCACGCCCTGCCCGCGCAGCTGGTCATAGCGCTGCATATCGGCCGAGGTGTCCGCGTGCAGCCCCGAGACGAAGATGATCCCGGCCACGCCCCGGTCCACCAGCATCTCGGTCAGCTCGTCCTCGGTCGAGCCGCCGGGGGTCTGGGTGGCCAGCACCGGGGTGTAGCCCTGCCGGGTCAGCGCCTGCCCGATCACCTGGGCGAGCGCGGGGAATATCGGGTTCTCCAGCTCGGGCGTGATCAGCCCCACCAGCCCCGCGCTGCGCTGCCGCAGCCGCACCGGCCGCTCGTAGCCGAGGACGTCCAGGGCGGCGAGGACGGACTCGCGGGTGGCCGCGGCCACCCCCGGCCTGCCGTTGAGGACGCGGCTGACGGTGGCTTCGCTGACCCCCGCCTGGGCTGCGATGTCAGCAAGCCGTGCGGTCATGTGCCGGGACCTTACCGGTCGCATGTCAGATTACCCACCAGGCGCAGGATTCGGCGGGAACGCGCACCGTACCGGCGTCGTACGCCAGCGGCGCGGAGGACAGCAGCGCGCGCCCCGGGACCGGCAGCCGGGCCTCCTCCCCGAGGGTGTTGAGCGTGCACACGAAGCCCGGACGCGACAGCGCGAGCACCCCCGCCGGGGCCGGGAGCCAGCTCATCGGCCCGTCGCCCAGGCCCGGCAGCTCCCGGCGCAGCGCGAGCGCGGCGCGGTACAGCTCCAGTGTGGACTCCGGGTCGCCGGTCTGCGCCTCCACGGAAGCGGCGCCCCAGCCGGCGGGCTGCGGCAGCCAGCTGCCGCCCGGCCCGAACCCGTACGACGGGCCCGAACGGGACCAGGGGAGCGGCACCCGGCAGCCGTCGCGCCGGCCCTCCTGACCGTCCTGGCCGTCCTGGCCCTCGGCGGAGGTGCGGAAGAACGCCGGGTCCTGGCGGGCCTCGTCCGGCAGGTCGGTCACCTCGGGAAGGCCCAGCTCCTCGCCCTGGTAGAGATAGGCCGAACCCGGCAGCGCCAGGGTGAGCAGGGCCGCGGCCCGGGCCCGCCGCAGCCCCTGCCCGGGGCCGCCGTCGGCGTACCGGGTGGTGTGCCGGACCACGTCGTGGTTGGAGAGCACCCAGGTGGTGGGGGCGCCGACCGAGGTGGTGGCCGCCAGCGACTCGTCGATCACCTCGCGCATCGCGGCCGCGTCCCACGGGCACTTGAGGAACTGGAAGTTGAACGCCTGGTGCAGCTCGTCCGGGCGTACGTACAGGGCGAGCCGCTCGGCGCTGGGCGCCCACGCCTCCGCGACGCCGATCCGTGCCCCCGGGTAGGAGTCCAGCAGCCGCCGCCAGCCGCGGTGGATCTCGTGCACCCCGTCCTGGTCGAAGAACGGCAGCACCTGCGAGCCGATCAGCTTGGCCTGTTCGGTGCGGCCGATGTCGGGCAGCCCCGGGGCCTTGACCATGCCGTGCGCGACGTCGATACGGAATCCGTCCACGCCCAGGTCCAGCCAGAAGCGCAGCACCGAGTCGAACTCCTCGCGGACCTCCGGACAGTCCCAGTTGAGGTCGGGCTGCTCGGGCGCGAACAGGTGCAGATACCACTCGCCCGGATTGCCGTCCGGGCCGGTGGTACGGGTCCAGGCGGGGCCGCCGAAGACGGACTCCCAGTCGTTCGGCGGCAGTTCACCGTCCGCGCCCCGGCCGGGACGGAAGTGGTACCGCTCGCGGGCCGCCCCCCGAGGCCGGTCCGCGAGCGCGCTGACGAACCACGGATGGCGGTCCGACGTGTGGTTCGGGACGACATCGACGATCACCCTCAGCCCCAGCTCATGGGCGGTGCGCACCAGGTCGTCGGCGTCCCCGAGCGTGCCGAAGAGCGGATCGACGGCACGGTAGTCCGCCACGTCGTAGCCGCCGTCGGCCTGCGGCGAGGCGTAGAACGGCGTCAGCCAGACGGCGTCCACTCCGAGCCGGGCGAGGTGCGGCAGCCGCTCGCGCGCGCCGCGCAGATCCCCGATGCCGTCGCCGTCGCTGTCGGCGAAGGACCGGACGTACACCTGGTAGATGACGGCGTCCCGCCACCAGTTGGTGTCCTCGGACGATCGCGCCGGCCCGGTCCGGAGGCCGGCCTGGGGGGAGGTCGTGAGCTCCTGGGTCATGCCGGTGAACGTAACAGCTCTGCAATGGCTTGCGGAAGAGCTTGCAGGAGTGGAGGGCACCCAAAAGGCGCACTACGGGGCCTTGTGGCGCCCTGTCAAGCGCCTGAGCGGCCACCGACGGGACACGCGGGCGTAACGATCCGATTCGCTTGCAGAAATCCTTCGCAAGTTCTTTCCGGAGGTCTTTCCGGGGACCCCTGGCGCTGTTACGTTCCTGCGCAATCCGGCGGCCGCCATGGCGCCGCCGGTCGGCTCGGGGAGGGGTTCAGATGCGACATGGCATTGCGGCCACCGCGCTCGTCGCGGTCATCGCGCTCACGGGGACCGCGTGCGGCGGTGGCGACGGGGACGGCGGCGGAAAGGGATCCGACGGCAAGATCTCCGGCACCGTGACCTACTGGGACACATCGAACGAGGCCGAGAAGGGCACGTACGAACAGCTCGCCCTCGGCTTCCGCAAGAAGTACCCGGACGTGAAGGTGAACTACGTCAACGTCCCGTTCGGCGAGGCGCTGGCGAAGTTCAAGAACGCCGCCGGCTCCGGCGGCTCGGGCGCGCCCGACGTGCTGCGCGCCGAGGTGGCCTGGACCCAGGACCTCGCCAACATCGGCTATCTCGCCAAGCTGGACGGCACCCCCGCCCTCGCCGACCAGTCCGACTATCTGCCCAAGGCGGCCGCCGGGACGAGGTTCAAGGGCGCGACCTACGGCGTACCGCAGGTCATCGACACCCTCGGCCTCTTCTACAACAAGAAGATGCTGAAGGAGGCCGGGGTGCAACCGCCCACCAGCTGGACCGAGCTGAAGGCCGCCGCCAAGAAGATCAAGCAGAAGACCGGCAAGACCGGGCTCTACCTGCGTGGCGACGACGCCTACTGGTATCTGCCCTTCCTCTACGGCGAGGGCGGCGATCTGCTCGACACCCGCGCCAAGAAGGTCACCGTCGACGACGAGCCCGGCGTCAAGGCGTTCGCCGCCGCCCGCGACCTGGTCGCCTCCGGCGCGGCGGAGACCGACGCCACCGACGGCTGGGACACCATGCAGCACGCCATCAAGAACGGCGACGTGGCGATGACCGTCAACGGGCCCTGGGCGATCGAGGACACCCTCGCCGGAAAGGCCTTCAAGGACCCGTCCAACCTCGGCGTGGTCCCGGTCCCGGCCGGCAGCGGCGGCCAGGGCGCCCCACAGGGCGGCCACAACCTCACCGTCTACGCGGGCTCCAAGAACCTCGACGCCTCGTACGCCTTCGCCCGCTACATGAGCTCGGCCGAGGTGCAGGCGAAGACCACCGAGAAGCTGAGCCTGCTGCCCACCCGCGCCTCCGTCTACCGGAACAAGACGGTCGCGGCCAACCCCAACGTGAAGTTCTTCAAGGCCGCCGTCGACAAGGCCGTCGAGCGCCCGTGGATCCCCGAGGGCAACAGCCTCTTCCAGGCGATCCTGGTCCAGTTGCCGAACGTGCTCGCCGGCAGGACGTCGCCGAGGAAGGCCGCGACATCGGTCGGGGACGCGTACCGCAAGCTCCTCAAGGGCGACTGGAAGTAGGGCCGGTGACGATGACCGTCGACACCGGCCGGATCCGCACCGCACTGGCCCGCCACTGGTACGCCTGGGCCATGGTCGCGCCCGTCGTGATCGTCCTTGGCCTGATCATCGGCTATCCGCTGGGCCGCGGCGTCTATCTGTCGCTGACCGACGCCGACGAGACCAATGTCGAGCGCACCATCGGGATCAACCACCTCCCCGCCACCTATCGCTTCATCGGCCTCGACAACCTCACCGCGGTCCTGAAGGACGAGGTCTTCCTCGACCGGCTCCTGTGGACCGTGACCTGGACCGTCTCCTGCGTCGCCGTCACCTTCGCGCTCGGCCTCGGCCTCGCCGTGCTGCTGAACCGCCGCTTCGCCGGGCGCGCCGTCTACCGCTCGCTGCTCATCCTGCCCTGGGCGGTGCCCGCCTTCGTGTCCGTCTTCGCCTGGCGGCTGCTCTACAACGAGCGCAACGGCATCCTCAACAAGCTGCTCGACGGCGGCGGCATCGACGCCGTGCCCTGGCTGAACGACCCCACCCTGGCCAAGGTCTCGGTGATCGCCGTCAACGTCTGGATCGGGGTGCCGTTCATGCTGGTCGCCCTGCTCGGCGGGCTCCAGTCCATCCCCGGCGAGCGGTACGAGGCCGCCGAGATGGACGGCGCGAGCCCTTGGCAGCGGTTCCGCCACATCACCCTGCCCGGGCTGCGGCCGGTCTCCTCCACCGTGGTCCTGCTCTCCACCATCTGGACCTTCAACATGTTCCCGGTGATCTACCTGCTCACCCGGGGCGGGCCCGGCGACACCACGGAGATCCTGGTGACGTACGCGTACCGGATCTCCTTCGTCAACAGTCCGCGCGACTACGCGGGCGCCTCCGCCTGGGGCGTCCTCATCCTGCTCATCCTCATGCTCTTCGCGGTGGTCTACCGCCGCGCGCTCCGCAAGCAGGGAGAGGTGTGACCGCCATGCGCGACCGGCGACGCGGCCCGCTCGCCTCGATCGGGCTGCACACGACCCTGATCCTCGCCTCGGCCGTCGCGGTCTTCCCACCGCTGTGGCTGCTGGCGACCTCGTTCAAGCCCAAGGGCGAGGCGTTCAGCACCGACGTGATCAAGGACCCCACGCTGGGGAACTACGGCCATGTGCTGGGCGACACGGAGTTCCCGACCTGGTTCGGCAACTCACTGCTTGTCGTCGGCTGCACGACCGTGCTGGGTGTGTTCATCGCGGCCACCACCGGCTACGCCGTCAGCCGCTTCCGCTTCCCCGGGATGCGCCCGCTGATGTGGCTGCTGCTGATCACCCAGATGTTCCCCGTGGCCATTCTCATCGTGCCGCTCTACACCATCATGTCGACGCTGGGCTGGCTCAACCAGCCGATCTCGCTCATCGTCACCTATCTGACGGTGGCCGTGCCGTTCTGCGCCTGGATGATGAAGGGCTACTTCGACACCATCCCGGCCGAGATCGACGAGTCGGGGCGGGTCGACGGGCTGAACCCCTTCGGCGCCTTCTGGCGGCTGGTCGTCCCGCTCGCCAAGCCGGGCATCGCGGTCACCGCCTTCTACACCTTCATCACCGCCTGGGCCGAAGTCGCCTACGCCTCCGCCTTCATGACGGGGGAGGACAACCTCACGCTCGCCGCGGGCCTCCAGACCTTCGTCAACCAGTACACCTCGGACTGGGGCTCCATGACCGCCGCCGCCGTCATGATCGCCGCCCCGGCGGCGCTGGTGTTCGCCTGGGTGCAGCGCCATCTGGTGGCGGGGCTCACGGCCGGAGCGACCAAGTCATGACGAGACTCCCCCCACGGTACGCAACTCCCCCCACGGAGGAACGATGACCGGCAGCCGCACCTCCCTCGCCACCGCGCTCGCCCTCGCGGCGGGCGCGACGGCGCTCGTCGCCGTACCCCCGCAGACCGCGCGGGCGGCACCGCCCGGCCCCAAGGACGTCACCGCCGAACTCTTCGAGTGGACGTACGCCTCCGTCGCCAAGGAGTGCGCCGGCACCCTGGGCCCGGCCGGATACGGCTACGTCGAGGTGTCCCCGGCCACCGAGCACATCCAGGGCGGCCAATGGTGGACGTCCTACCAGCCCGTCAGTTACAGGATCGCCGGGCGGCTCGGTGACCGCACCGCCTTCAAGAACATGATCGACACCTGTCATGCCGCGGGCGTCAAGGTCGTCGCCGACGCCGTCATCAACCACATGTCCGCCGGATCCGGCACCGGCACCGGCGGCTCCTCGTACACCAAGTACACCTACCCCGGGATCTACCAGCCCCAGGACATGGACGACTGCACCGCGCAGATCAGCGACTACCAGGACCGCTGGAACGTGCAGCACTGCGAGCTGGTGGGCCTCGCGGACCTGGACACCGGTGAGAGTTACGTCCGGACCCGGCTCGCGCAGTACCTCGACGACCTGCTCTCGCTCGGTGTGGACGGCTTCCGTATCGACGCCGCCAAGCACATCCCGGCCGAGGACCTGGCCGCGATCAAGAGCCGGCTGAGCGACCCCGGCGTGTACTGGAAACAGGAGGTCATTCACGGCGAGGGCGAGGCGGTCTCCCCGACGGAGTACCTGGGCACCGGCGATGTGCAGGAGTTCCGCTACGGCCGTGACCTCAAACGGGTGTTCCGGAACGAGAAGCTGGCGTACCTGAAGAACTTCGGCGAGGGCTGGGGATATACGGCCAGTGGCCAGTCCGGTGTCTTCGTCGACAACTGGGACACCGAGCGCAACGGCTCCACCCTCAGCTACAAGGACGGCGCCGACTACACCCTGGGAGTCGTCTTCATGCTGGCCTGGCCCTACGGCTCCCCGGACGTCCACTCCGGCTACGAGTTCAGCGACAACGACGCCGGTCCGCCGGGCGGGGGCACGGTGGGCGCCTGCTACCAGGACGGCTGGAAGTGCCAGCACAAGTGGCCCGAGATCATCAGCATGGTCGCCCTCCGCAACACGGCCCGGGGCACGCCGGTGACCGACTGGTGGGACAACGGCAACGACGCCATCGCCTTCGGACGCGGCGACAAGGCGTACGTGGCCATCAACCACGAAAGCGGCTCCCTCACCCGGACCTTCCGGACCTCGCTGCCGCCGGGCGGCTACTGCGACGTGCAGAGCGGCAGAACCGTCACGGTCGACTCCTCGGGCCGCTTCACCGCCACACTGGCCGCGAACACGGCGGTGGCACTGCACGTGGATGCGCGTGACTGTGAATCGGCCGAGGAGTCGTGAAAGTGCCCCTTCTTCGCGCCGTTGTCGCGCTCGCCGCCCTGGCGTTGGGCGCGGCGGCCCTGCCCCCCGTGTCGGGGACCGCCCGGGCCGCGGTGCCCGCCGCTGAGGCGCAGTGGATCGACCGGGCCACCGTCGTCTGGAAAGTCGAGCACACCGCCGCGACCGCCGAGGAGTTGCGCTACGCGGGCGGCGGCACCCTGCGGCTGGCCCCGGCCTCCCTGACCGACGACCAGAAGGCCGCGTACCCCCACCTGGCCGGTCGCCCGGCGTATCGCCTCGACCCGCGCGACCGCGACAAGGCCGCCACCGCGCTGCGCGGGCCCCTCGCCGCCGTGCAGCGCGCGGCCGACGGCCACGTACTGCACCGCACCGGGGTGCAGATCCCCGGTGTCCTGGACGACCTCTACGCCGCCCGGGCCCGCCGGGCCCGACTCGGCCCGGTCTTCCACAAGGGCCGCCCCACCCTCTCCGTCTGGGCGCCGACTGCCCAAAACGTCTCGCTCGACCTGGACGGGCACACCGTCGCCTTGCGGCGGGACGCCCGTAGCGGGGTGTGGAGCGTGACCGGCACCTCCGGCTGGCGGGACAAGCCCTATCGCTACCGGGTCCGGGTCTGGGCGCCGAGCGTCGGGAGAACCGTCACCAACGAAGTCACCGACCCCTACGCGACCGCCCTGACCGCCGACTCCGCCCGCAGCCTGGTCACCGACCTGGCCGATCCCCGGCTCGCCCCCGCCGGCTGGGACTCGCTGAAGAAGCCCAGGGCCGTCCCGTTGCGCGACGCCCGCGTCCAGGAGCTGCACATCCGCGACTTCTCCATCGCGGACCGCACCAGCGCCCACCCCGGCCAGTACCTCGCCTTCACCGACCAGGGCTCGGACGGGATGCGGCACCTGCGGCGGCTGGCGCGCTCCGGCACCTCGTACGTCCACCTCCTGCCCGCCTTCGACTTCGGCACCGTCCCGGAGCGGCGGTCCGACCAGGCCCGGCCCGGCTGCGAGCTGGCTGCCCTGCCCGCCGATTCCGACCAGCAGCAGAAGTGCGTGGCCGCGACTGCCGCCAGGGACGGCTACAACTGGGGCTACGACCCGCTGCACCACACCGTGCCGGAGGGGAGCTACGCGAGCGACCCGGACGGCCCGGCCCGCACCCGCGAGTTCCGGCGGATGGTGCAGGGGCTGGCCCACGCCGGGCTGCGCACCGTCATGGACGTGGTCTACAACCACACCGTGGCCGCAGGACAGGACGACAAGTCGGTCCTCGACCGGATCGTGCCTGGCTACTACCAGCGGCTGCTGGACGACGGCAGCGTGGCCACCTCCACCTGCTGTCCCGGCACCGCGCCCGAGCACGCGATGATGGGCAAGCTCGTGGTGGACTCCCTCGTCACCTGGGCCAGGCAGTACAAGGTCGATGGTTTCCGCTTCGACCTCATGGGCCACCACCCCAAGGCCAACATCCTGGCCGTACGCAGGGCCCTCGACGCGCTGACCCCCGCCAAGGACGGGGTGGACGGTAAGTCGATCATCCTCTACGGCGAGGGCTGGAACTTCGGCGAAGTGGCCGACGACGCCCGCTTCGTCCAGGCCACCCAGCGCCATATGGCCGGCACCGGCATCGCCACCTTCAGCGACCGGGCGCGGGACGCGGTGCGCGGCGGCGGGCCGTTCGACGAGGACCCCCGCGTCCAGGGCTTCGCCTCGGGCCTCTTCACCGACCCCAACGGCTCACCCGCTCATGGCACCCCTGACGAGCAGCGGGCCCGGCTGCTGCACGCACAGGACCTGATCAAGGTCGGGCTCTCCGGCAACCTCGCCGACTACACCTTCACCGACACCGGCGGACGCCGGGTCAAGGGCTCCGAGGTCGACTACAACGGCTCCCCGGCCGGTTACGCCGCCGCCCCCGGCGACGCGCTCGCCTACGTCGACGCCCACGACAACGAGACCCTCTACGACGCGCTCGCCTACAAGTTGCCCGCCACCACCCCGGCCGCCGACCGGGCCCGGGCGCAGGTCCTGGCCCTCGCCACCGCCACCCTCTCCCAGGGCCCGGCACTCAGCCAGGCCGGCACCGATCTGCTGCGCTCCAAGTCGCTGGACCGCAACTCCTACGACAGCGGCGACTGGTTCAACGCCCTTCACTGGGATTGCGGGTCCGGCAACGGCTTCGGACGGGGACTCCCCCCGGCGGCCGACAACGAGCCCAAGTGGCCATATTCCAAGCCCCTGTTGACCAACCCCGCAGTACGCCCCGGCTGCCCCGAGATCACGGGCGTCTCGGGGGCCTACCGGGATCTGCTGCGGATCCGCACGACCGAGAAGGCGTTCAGCCGGGCCACGGCGGAAGGGGTGCAGGACGCGCTGTCCTTCCCGCTGTCCGGGACCGGGGAGACACCCGGTGTCATCACCATGCGGCTCGATCGGCTCCTCGTGGTCTTCAACGCCACCCCGGACCGGCGGTCCCAGCGCGTCCCGGCCCTTGCGGGCACGCCGTACGCTCTCCACCCGGTGCAGGCCCACGGCTCCGACGCCATGGTGAAGACCTCCTCGTACGACCGGCCGTCGGGCACCTTCACGGTCCCAGCCCGCACGGTCGCGGTCTTCGCCGGGGGATAGCGGGGGAGAAGGGGCGCCCGGGGCCGCCCCTTCGGCTACCGGCGCCCTTCGGCTACCGGGCGCTCGGCCTGGTCGTGCCGGCGCGGCCACGCAGCGCCTGTGCGATATGCGGTACGGCGGACAGGACGAGGGACGCCGCGAGTGCGCCCTGGATGCCGTAGGCCGCCCATAGGCCCGGCCGGGCAAGGGAGGAGGAATCGACGGCGTAGACCAGCCCGACGGCAGTCGTGGCCGACACGGCCATGGGGAGCAACACCCGGTGCCGACGGGCGAGTACGGCCGCCACAGCGCCCGCCGCCGCGGTGGCACCGGCCACCACCAGACCCACAGGCTGCGGGAGCAGGCCGAACATGACGTCGAAGTAGCAGACGATCGCGTACGACGTGGCGAAGAACGTCAGGCAGCCGACCCCGGCCGCCGTGAGCCTGCGCCGCAGGGGGTGGGGCCCCGGTAAGGGACCGGGAGCCACCGCGGTGACCGGCCCCGGTGCCCGACGGCCGAGGTACCGGCCCAGAGCCGGCACTCCGAGCAGGAGCGCCGAGGCACCCAGCACCCACCCGGTGTGGATGAAGTACTGAGTCGACAAGACGGCTTCGGACCAGAAGAGCACGCGCAGGGGCCCGGGAAGCCCGCTCATCACCTGGCCTGAATGCAAGGAGAAGGTGAGCTGCCCGTGCAGCTCGTACACCGGTGGCAGGGCGAGCAGCACCACGGCCCCGACCGCGGCACAGGGAACGAGGGCGGTCAGCCAGGGCCGCCGGGCCGTGGCCACGGCCTCCGCCCACGCTTGAGCCAGGTATTCGCTCCACATGACGAGCAGCCAGGCGAGACCGGCTTGGAGCAGTCCGTAGCCCACTTCGACACCCAAGGAACTCGGCATCATCGTCTGTTGGGCAGTCAGGTTCGGGGCCACGGCGATCCCGGTGAGCAAGCCCAGCGGCAGACCGAAGCGCAGCCGCAGCAGCGGCGGCGGCGCGGGTCTCCCGAGGCAGGCGCAGTGGTAGATCGTGGCGCGCAGGGTCGCCAGCGCGAGGATGGTCATCAGCAGGATCGTGAACGGTTCGGGCCGCCACCAGTCCCACACCTCGCCGACGCTGAAGTGGGCCGTGGGCGAGGCGCTGGGGTCCCAGACCAGCGTCAGGCACGCGCCGAGCACCAGCGCGAAGCCGAACCCGGGGGACATCAACGGAGCGGGTGCGTCGAGTGCCGCCGCCCGCGACGCGGCGGTGGGGTGCAGGCCGGTCACCCGCCTCAGCCAGGTCCCTGTGCGTCGCCGGACCGCCGGGCGGGGCACCCCGGCGCGGTGGGCCGCCCGCGCCCCGGCTTCGGCGTGGGCGACCGTGAGGAGGCGGCGCAGCGGCTCGGAGCGCCCTTGCCATCGAACGACCCGCGCGTCGGCCTGGTACTCCCGGATCCGCAGCACCTGACCGCGGGCGACCACGAGCAGAGCCGCCAGTCCGGCCAGCTGCGCGGCACTCGCCCCGTAGAGCAGCGGACGGTAGTCAAGAGCGAGGGCGAGCAGCCTGCCGAGGGCGACGGGAAGGAAGACCAGAACGGCGTAGGCACGCAGAAAACCGAGTGTGATCAGCGTGAGGTCCACATCGCGGTTGCGCAGATGCGCCAGTTCATGCAGGACCAGCGCCTCGAACGCGTCGGGGTCGCGCTCGCGCAGCGTGATCACACCCCTGCCGAGGAGGACATGGCGTCTGCGCGCGCGGCCGAACGCCACTCCGCTCGCGGCCGGGTCCAGCAGGTCGAGCAGGAAGCGCACATGTGTTCCGGGGACCGTGCGGTCCGCCAGCCGGAGCAGTTCGCCATGGAGTTCCGGCAGCAGATCCGGGCCGATGGACCGCACACCGCCCCGGCGGGCGCGACGGCCGGAACGGAACCAGTAGTGGAGAGCGGTCGCCGTACACAGGAGCCCGCACCCGATGAGATAAGAAGCGGTCCAGTGGTCGGAGGTGCCGCAAGCCGCGAACCCCGGCACCCGGCCGCCCGCCACCCACTGGCGCGCGGCGGCGTCGATTCCCCCGGCCCGCGCCACGGCCGCTCCCTGACAGTCGTGCAGCGAACCGGTGCCGGCGTTCCCCGCGATGAGGTTGTAGTAGTCCGGGTGCAGGGTCACCGTGAAGGCCAGCACGGCGACGATCAGCAATACGAAGGCGGTCAGGGTCGCGGACGGCAGCAGGAACGGCAGTGAGCGCCGCTCCAGGGCTGCCATACCCGTCGGGACCGGCCCCGGCCGCCCGTGCGCACGCGCACGGCGTCCCGTGTCCACGGCGGGTCAGTCCGACGCGCCGGACTGCTCGCGCAGATACCCGACGACAGCCTCCGCCAGCAGATCGGCGCGGTCGGGGGGCAGACCGAGCAGAACGGCCCTGCGCTGCGCGATGCCCTCAACCTCGGCGAGGAGGCGGGGCGGCAGGGCTGCCGTGGGCTCCGTGCCGTCGGGCCCCGGTTCAGTCGTGGCGTTACCGCGCCGCCGCCCGCGGAGCCATCCCCGCAGGCCGGTCACCGTCTGCCGACCCGCGTTCTCGGCGAGGCGTTTGACGACCTCCTGGGTGACGCCGTAGGCCACGGCGGTGAGCAGGACCGAGGAGGTTTCCATGACGCCGAACCCGAGAGGGTCCTCCCGGCGTGCCTTCGCTCGCCGTTCCCGGCGCAGAGCCGCCGCGGTCTCCTCGAACAGCGGCAGCTCGCCGGGTGCCATGTGCTCGACCAGGTGCCGGGCCATCGCCAGAGCCGCCTTGTCGTCCTCTTCCGCGCTTCCGGCCCCGGCATTTTCGTGGCTCATCGCGCCTCCCCCGTAAGCGGATACCGCCAACCCGCGCGCACGCGGCGGGACTCCCAATTTAGCAACGGGGACCAGATGCCGTCGGTAATAAATCGGTGATCAACGGGAGGCGAAGGACGGTGTCAGCCCGTACAACCAATCAAGGTCGCTCAGCGCAGGGGGCCCAGGTGGGTGCCGTTCGTCAGGCGGGCCTTGAGGGTGGCGTGGGCGCCGGGCTTGGCGGGGACGGTCAGGGCGCGGCCGTGGGACCGGCCGTGGACGCCGCCGCTCGCCGCGATCGCGGTCACCTGGCGGCTGCCCGCGGCCAGCAGGAACCAGTGGCCGGACCGTGCCTTCCACAGCACGCCCGCCAGGACGCGCGGTTCACGCGGCCCGCAGGCGGGGGAGCCGTCCGCCGCGGAGGCGATCGCACCCGCCGAGCCCCGGCGGGTGTTCCACGGCTGGAACTGGGCCAGCACCCGGCTGCCCGCGCCCCGCCAGGTCTCGGCCCGGGTGCACAGCCAGGCCGCCCGGCCGCCCGCCTCGGGCAGCCGCTGGGTCCCGAACTGCCAGACGTTCACGGACCGCACCCCGCGCCCCGTCATCAGCGGCAGCCGGCAGGCCGTCCGCGCCCAGCCGAGCCGGGCCGCCCGGCCCGCCACGTCGCGCGCCGCGGCTCCGGGGGTGCCGTACGTCAGCCGGGCCGGGGCCAGTTCGCCCAGGTCGGCCACCAGCCGCGAGCCGAGCTGCAGCGCGGGCCAGCCCCGGCACGGGCGCAGCCGGGGCACGGTGCGCACCGGGTCGGTCACCCCGTCGGTGGTCAGGCGCACCGGGCGCGGCCGCCCGGCGGGGTGCAGCAGATCCCGTACGGAGGCGTGGCGCACCCAGGGGGCGGTCAGATAGCGGACGTTGCCGTCCGCGCGGCCCAGCACGAGCGCGGTCGACGCGGCCGCGTCCGCCGCGTCGAGGCGGGCGAGGTCCAGCGCCACCGTGCCGCCCTCGCCGCCGTTCCCCTCCGCGTACCGGGCGACCCGCAGCCCGTCGTACAGCAGCACCACCGCCGCCTGGTCCACCACGCCCGCGTACAGCAGCTGCGGCGGCCCGGACGGCGGCCCCGACTGCGTACCCGCCGTCGACGACACCCGCACAGAGCGCCCCGGCCGCGCCCAGACCGCCAGCGCGCGGCGCAGCAGCGCGGTGTCGCCGAGCCGGTCGCCGCGGGCGGGCCAGGACGAGAAGTCCGCGCGGGTCGCGGTGCGCCACGCGAAGGGCTCGGCGCGCGTCAACCGGTCCGGGTCCAAGGCCCGTTCGGAGGACGGGTTACGGGCGTAACTCGGTGCCGCCGCGCCGCCGCGCCCCCAGCCCTCGCCCGGCATCCCCAGCAACGACCCGCACACCACCAGCGCCACGACGGCCACCAGCAGGGCGCGCAGATGCTGGCGGCGGCGCATCAGATCGGTGGGGCGCGCCTGGAGCGAACACGGGTCGAACTCGGCCGATTCCAGCAGCGAACCGTCGTCCCGGCTGCCCGCCGGCTCCGGCACCTCGTCCGCCTCGTCGAGCGCGTCCCGCGCGTCCTCGACGCCCGCGGCGTGGAGCAGCGCCCGCACCTCGCGGTCGTCAAGTCGCTCCAGCTCGCGCAGCACGTACGCGGCGCGGCCGGGGCCCGACAGCTCGGACAGCGCCTTGTCCAGGGCGAGTTCATCGGCCCCGCCGGACCGGGGGAACAGCCGCAGCCCCCACACCACGGGCAGCGGCGCCGACAGCGTCCACGGGCGCCGCGGCCGCGCGGCTCGCAGCGCGGAGCGCAGCACGCGCAGCCGCACATAGGCGTACCCCGCGTCGCCCGCCGACCCCTTGGTGCCGCGCTGCCACGGCAGGTCGACCTCCTGGGCGTCGGGCCTGCCCTGGTTGCGCGGCAGGGCCCGCTGCGCCAGCGCGTGCGCGGCCAGCACCCGCCGGGTGCGGCCCATTCCGGGCGGCAGGATGAGATACGCGAGCCGCACCAGCCGCGGATAGTGCTCGACGATGGCGGCCTCGGCCTGCTCGACGTCGATCGGGCCCGCGGTGTCGGCATCGGTGTCATCGTCGGGGATGGCTGTCGCCTGCTGCTGCTCCACGTGGCGTAAACGAGCGGCCATACGAGTAGGTCACAAAGCGGGCGGCTCCGCCACCGGAAGCGGCGGCGGAGCCCTGAGGGTGAGCGTTACGTCAGCTCACGCGCCAGCCGCTGAACTCGACCGTGCCGCGCGCCCCGCTGCCGCCGTGGGCCGCGCTCATGAACAGCCCGGCGTCCTGCGCGGCCGTGGCGCCCGGCACGGTCACCGTGGCCACCTTGCGCCAGTTCGCGCCGTCGTCGGTCGACAGCTCGCCGGTGTACGAGGTGGCGGAGGCGCGCGTCAGCCGCAGCAGCACCGGCGCCTTCACGCCCGTGACCCGCTGGTAGGTGTCCAGCGTGCCGTCACCGTTCGCGTCGTAGGACAGGACGACCCCGTTGGCGGGCGTGACCGACAGGTTCAGGAACCCCGGCGAGCCCGCCGTCGCCAGCGCGTTGCGGACGATGATCCCGGCGCGGGCCCACGGCCCGGTGACGGCCTGCGCGTCCACCTTCACCGTCACCGCCGCCCCCGTCCGCAGCACGCCCTCCCGGTACGCCGCGCCGAACTCCGCGGTGGCCTTCCACAGGTCCTGGCCCGCCCCGTCGATCGCGAACCGCTCGCCCAACTGCCCGAAGACCGCACCGTTGTTGGTGACCGTCTTCCAGCCGTCGGCCAGCGGACCCGCCACCCACAGGGAGCCGGTGCGCACCGCCCGCACCCGGTCCTCGCCACGCGGCCCGTACTGCACGGCCAGCTCGTAGGGATACGGCTTCAGCGGATCGGCCGGCGGGTCGTCGGGCGCGGTGGCCCGCCAGTGGACCTCGCCGCTGCCCGCCGCGGGCACCGACGGCAGCGAGGTGGGGCCCTGCGGCGCCGGGTCGAGGGTGGTCACGGTCAGGTCGAAGTCGACGCGGCCGGTGGCCCGCAGCCCGTTGACGTTGCGCAGGGTCGCGGTGATGACCGCGGCGCCGCCCGGTGGCAGCGTCCCCGGTTCTGTGCCGACGGTCAGCGTTCCCTGGTACGGGGCCTTGGCCAGCACGTCGTGCACCCGGCGCGCCGTACGCCACGGGTCCGCCACCGGCCGTACCGGATAGCTCTTGCGCTCCCGCGTCCACGGCTCCTCGACCGTGTACCAGTCGAAGGCGCGCGGCGCGCGGTCTTGAGCGAGCGCGTCCTCCAGCTCGTCCAGGTAGGTCTGCCACTGGGGCACGTGGAAGTCGCCGATGAGGCCGTGCCAGTCGCGGTTGGCGTAGTTGGCGAGCTTGCCGCCGTCCGCGGCGCCCCGGTCCGCCCAGGTGGTGAGGAGGGCGCGCGCCGCGTACTCCAGCTGTACGGCCTCCTCCTCGCCCGAGGCCATCCGCTTGGCGTCCTCCAGCCAGGGGCCGAGGAGAAGACGCCGGTGGGTGCCGGTGATGTCGTCGCTCAGCCGCATCAGCTTGAGCCACAGCCGGGACAGCGCCCGGAAGGTCTCCAGGTCCTTGCGGGCCCACGCGTCCGAGAGCTGCGGGGCGAGCTGCCAGGAGCGGTTGGCGAGCGCCTGCCGCGCCGTGTCGGCGAGGTCGTAGCGGTACGCGTCGCTGTCGCGCAGCCCCGCCCGCACCCCCAGCAGCGCCGCCAGGGCCGCGTCGAAGCGGGCGATGTCGAAGGCGGGCACATGGGTGGCGTAGTAGGTGCCGGAGCGCGCGGCGACCGAGGGCCGGGAGGCGAAGACGGAGTCGTGGGGGCGGCCGTCCTTGCTGCTGATCTGGTACGCGGTGTCGCGCAGCGCCGCGAACGCCTCCCGCGCCTTCCCGTCCGGCGCGCCGTAGCGGACATCGGCGTAGGTACGGAACCACTCGTCCCGGTCCACCGCCTGATCCCGCCACGCCAACTCGCTGAACAGCTCGAACGCCGCCGGATCGCGTTCGACCGCCTCCGGCATGTACGCCGTGCCTGCCAGCTTGCTGCCCGGCTTGTCCCGCCAGACGGTGAACCGCTGCGCCCAGATGTGGGTCTTGGCGCCGACCGTCGTACGGCCGCCGAAGTTGGGGATGGTGCCGAACGCGTACGGCACCGAACCCCAGTCCTTCTCCCGGTCGGTGATCGTGTCCAGGTCCGACAGACCGTCCACGACCAGCATGTGGTCGTGGTTCACGGCGTCCAGGAGGTCGCGCCGGGGGTTGGCCTGCCAGCCCAGGATCACCCAGATGGCACCGGGGCGGGCGGTCTGGAGGGCCTTTTCGACGGCGCGCGCGGCGTCCGGCACCGAGACGTCACCGGCGTTGCCGCCCTCGTGCAGGAGGTCCATCTTGAACAGGTCGCACGCGCCGAACAGGTCGTGCTGGTGGCGGTAGAAGGCCGCGGCCACCTCGTGGAACGCGTCGGTGCGCGGGTCGAGCCAGTCGGGCCGCCGGAGCCCGTTCCAGTCGCCCTGCGGCACGGTGCGCGCCCCCGGGTTGCGGTCGGCGAAGCCGTCGGGGACGGTGCCGAAGTAGCCGGGGAAGACGGGCCGCATGCCCAGCTCCCGCAGCCGGTCGGCGATGCGCCGCCCCAAGTCGGTCCGCTTCTCCAGGAGCGCCGTGGACACCGGGCCGCCGAACTCGCTCATGTTCTGCATCAGGAACCACGGCTGGTGGGCCGGGGTGGGCAGCCAGGCGCGCAGCTCCGCGTCCGTATAGCCGAAGTCCTGGAGCAGCCGGTGGTAGACGGCCTCCTGGCCCGCGGTGACCAGCAGCTCGTTGCAGCCGTGCAGGGCCGCGACGTCGATCAGGTGTTCCCAGCGGTCCCAGTCGGCGAACGGGGCGGTGTAGCCGTCGTGGGTGTCGTTGAACGCGAAGCGGTGCGGCAGCGCGGTCGACCGCTCGACGGTGGCGTCCGGCGCGGGCAGCCGCTTCGGCAGCTCCAGCTGATCGCCCGCCCAGGTGATCTGGGCGTGGCAGGTGTACTTGAGGTACCAGTGGACGCCGGTGAGCAGCACCGCGGGGCTCGTCCCCGCCACGGTGATCCGCCCCGCCGACCCCGTGACCTCGAACCGCTCCTTCGTCCCCTTCGGCAGCGCCTCCAGCCGGAACTGCCCGGCGTGCTCGGGCAGCAGCCGTCGCAGCGCGGCGTGCGCGGGCGCGGTGGAGAAGGCGGTCACGGCGGTGTCCTGTGCGGCGTTCTGTGGTGGCTGTGGCGTATCGGCCAGCGCGGGGGAGTGGGCCCCTAACGCGGCACCGGCCCCGAGTGCTCCGGCGGTTCCGATCAGCGTGCGTCTGCTCAGGTCGCTCATGCGCCCCCCAACGGACAAAGCCAACGGTTGTAGTGCGCAGGGCACTTAACCAGCGATGCGGGGCGGGAGCAATGGGGCGCGCGCGCCGGGGGAAGCGCTTGTCAGCCCCCGCTTGCCTCCGTACGCCCCCGGTCCAGGTACGCCAGCACGGCCAGCACCCGGCGGTTGTCGTCGTCGGACTGTGGCAGGCCCAGCTTCCCGAAGATGTTGGAGGTGTGCTTGGCGACGGCCCGCTCGGTGACCACCAGCTGCGCCGCGATCGCCGCGTTCGACCGCCCCTGCGCCATCAGCTCCATCACCTCGCGCTCCCGAGGCGTCAGATGCCCCATCGGCCGGTCCTGCGAGCGCCGGGACAGCAGCTGCGAGATCACCTGCGGGTCCATCGCCGTACCGCCCTCGGCGACCCGCCGCACCGCGTCGATGAACTGGTCCGCGTCGAAGACCCGGTCCTTGAGCAGATAGCCGATCCCGCCGCTCCCGTCGGCCAGCAGCTCCCGCGCGTACAACTGCTCCACGTGCTGCGACAGCACCAGCACGGGCAGCCCCGGCCGCTCCCGCCGGGCCTCCAGCGCGCACTGCAGGCCCTCGTCGGTGAACGACGGGGGCAGCCGTACGTCCACCACGGCCACGTCCGGCTTCAGCTCCGCCAGCGCCCGCGTCAGCTCCGGTCCGCTCTCGACGGCGGCCGCGATTTCGAAATCGTAGGCCTCCAGCATTCGCACCAGTCCGTCCCTGAGCAGGAACAGATCCTCGGCAACGACTACGCGCACGGCGGGCTCCATGACGTCATCGGGCCCGGAACGGACACGGACTGCCGGGCCGAATGCGTCGAATGTACCGTCGTACGGTCCCCGTTGGTGCTCGGACCGCCGGGCTCGGACCGCCGGGCTCAGACGGTGGGGCGCGGGGCGGTCGAGGCGCAGGGGATCTCCATGGTCACCATGGTGGGGCCGCCGGGCGGGCTGCTGACGGCGAGGACGCCGTCGAAGGCGCCCAGCCGCCGCTCGATGCCGCTGAGGCCGCCGCCCTGCGCGATGCGGGCGCCGCCGCCGCCGTTGTCGGTGACCGCGATGCGCAGCATCCCGGCCTCGTGGTGGATGTCGAGCCACATGCGCGCGGCGCCGGAGTGCTTGGCCGCGTTGGTGAGGATCTCGCTGACGGCGAAGTACGCTGCCGCCTCGACCGGTTCCTCGAACCGCCCCGGAAGCTCCACCTCCGTCTCCACCGGGATGGTCATCCGCAGGGCGAGGGCGCGCACCGCGTCGCCCAGGCCGCGTTCGGCCAGGACCGGCGGGTGGATGCCGCGGACCAGATCGCGCAGCTCGGCCAGGGCCTCGGCGGAGTTGGTACGGGCCGCCGCGAGGAGTTCCTTGGCCTTGGCCGGGTCCTTCTCGATCAGCGCCTCGATGGTGCCCAGGCTCATGCCCATGGCGACGAGCCGGGCCTGCGCGCCGTCGTGCAGATCGCGCTCGATGCGGCGCAGCTCGGCGGCCGAGGTGTCCACGGCGTCGTGCCGGGTCTCGGTCAGCCGCTCGACGCGCTCGGCGAGGGCCATCTGCGGGGTGGGGGCGAGGAAGGCGCGGCACAGCAGGAAGTGGGCGCGCAGCAGGACGGGCGAGGCGAACAGGCCGAGGAGGGCGAAACCGACGCCGGTCAGGGCGGCGAGGTTCGCGGTCGTCTGCGATTCCACGGGGACGAACGCGTACCAGTACGTGCCGCCCGCGTCGACGATCGGCTCCCAGACCCCGGCGGCCAGCACCCAGCCCTCGACCCCGTACGGCAGGAAGGCGCAGGCCAGCAGCGCGATGACGCAGCCAGCCGTCATGTCGACGAGCAGCCACAGCAGGTCCCGCCAGGTCGCCGGGTCCTTCAGCAGATGGGTGCACAGCTCCACCTGTCCGGTCGGACCGGAACGCCGGTCGGCGGGCAGCGGCCGGTAGGGCAGCCGGATCTGGACCCCGGACCACTGGGCGGCCAGCAGCCGGCGCTGATTGGCGTGCTTGCGCAGCAGGTCGATCATCACCGGGGTGGTGAAAACACCCAGGCCCAGCAGCATGAGGACGAGGGACAGCACCGTCAGCACGAACAGCGTGACCGACCCCGCGAGCGTGACGAACGTCAGGGCGAGCCCCCGTAAACAGGCCAACAATCTGCTGCGGACCTTCATCCCACGCCCTCCAGGCTTCTTCGGTTGTGCGGCTTGCCGCTCTTCGCTGTCCTCAGTCTGCTGGACGCCGCATGATCGGTCACGGGGGCCGCGCCCCGCGCGGGGGTACACCTGACACCACCCCCCCGGCCTCGCCCTATGCCTCGGGGATTCGGGGGTTGCCCGGCTGGGGCGCGAAGCCGCCTTTTTCTAGCGTCTTGGACATGACCGATCCGGTCCGTATCCGACACATCCCCAGTGGAGAGACGCCATGAGCACAACGAGGCGAGGCCTGGCCGTGCGGCTCGGCGGGTGGAGCACCCGCCACCGCAAGTCCGCGATCATCGGATGGCTGCTGTTCGTGGTGGTCGTCGCCGTCGTCGGCGGCATGTCCGGATCCCGGCAGATGACGAATTCCGAGAACGGCGCGGGCGACTCCGCACGTGCCCAGAAGATCCTCGAGGACGCCGGGCTCAGCACCCCGGCCGGCGAGATGGTGATGCTGCGCAGCGCGGACCCGGACGGCTGGCGGACCGCGGCCCGCGATCTCTCCACCCGCCTGGAGAAGACCGGCGAGACCGCACGGATCCAGCCTCCGGTGCGCTCGGCCAGTGGCCGCGAGGGGCTGGTCACCTTCACGATGAAGGGCGATCCGGACACCGCGGGGGAGCGGGTGAAGCCCGTCCTGGACGCGGTGGCGGCGACCGAGTCCGCGCACTCGGGGATCACCGCCCATGAGTTCGGCGACGCCACCGCGCAGCACGAACTCGACGGCATGCTGAAGGACGACTTCAAGAAGGCCGAGTTCACGGCCGTCCCGCTGGCGCTCGGCATCCTGCTGGTGGTCTTCGGGGCGCTGGTCGCGGCCCTGCTGCCGGTGCTGCTCGGGGTGACCGCCTGCATCGGTACCTTCGGGCTGCTGGCCCTGGTCAGCCACCAGCTGCCGCTGTACGACTCCACGAACTCCGTGATGTTCCTGGTCGGGCTGGCAGTCGGCGTCGACTACTGCCTGTTCTACCTGCGGCGCGAGCGGGACGAGCGGGCCGCCGGCCGGGACGCGGAGACCGCGCTGCGCATCGCGGCGGAGACCAGCGGCCGGGCGGTGCTGGTCTCGGGGATCACGGTCATGCTGGCGATGTCGGGCATGTTCCTGTCCGGGCTGATGCTCTTCCAGGGCTTCGCGGTCGCCACCCTGCTGGTCGTCCTGATGGCCATGCTGGGGTCGGTGACGGTCCTGCCCGCCATGCTGTCCTGGCTCGGCGACCGGATCGACAAGGGACGGGTGCCGTTGCTGAACCGCCGCCGCAAGGGCGCCGGTGTCCAGGCGAGCGGCGGGATCACCGGCACGCTCATGAAGCCCGTGCTGGCCAGGCCGAAGCTGTTCGCCGCCCTCTCGGGCGCTCTGCTGCTGGTCCTGTGTGCCCCGGCGCTCGGGATGAAGACCGAACAGCTGGGCATGGAGAAGCAGTTCGGCTCGGACGCCCCGTTGACGGTGGCGTACAAGGAGATCACCGGAGCGTTCCCGGGCGGCCCGGCCCCGGCCCAGGTGGTGGTGCGGGCCGACGACATCGCCTCGCCCCGCTTCGGCGCGGCCGTCACCGACTTCAAGAAGCAGCTGGCCGACTCCGGTCGCTTCGGCAAGGCCGTCGAGGTCGAGCTGCACGCCGAGCAGGGGGTGGCCCGTATCGAGGTGCCGCTCGCGGGGAACGGCGAGAACGCGCAGTCGCGGCGGGCGCTGGACACCCTGCGCGACGACCTGGTGCCGGACGTCCTCGGCCCGGTGTCCGACGAGGCGTACGTGGGGGGTGAGCTGGCCCAGAGCCGGGACTTCACCGACCAGCTGAAGACCGACATCGCGCCGGTCTTCCTCTTCATCGCCGCCGTGACCTTCCTGCTGATGCTGGTGTGCTTCCGTTCGCTCCCGATCGCGATCGTGTCGATCCTGCTCAACCTGCTGTCGGTGGGCGCCGCGTACGGCACCATGACCGCCGTCTTCCAGCACGGCTGGGGCGCGGAGCTGCTGGGCATGGAGCCGGCCGGGGCGATCGAGTCGTGGGTGCCGCTGTTCGTCCTCGTCATCCTCTTCGGGCTGTCGATGGACTACCACGTCTTCGTGGTCTCGCGGATCCGTGAGGCGCACGACCGGGGCCTGGCGACGCGCGACGCGATCCGCGAGGGCATCCGCACCACGGCGGGTTCCGTCACCGGGGCGGCCACGATCATGGTCGCGGTCTTCTCGGTCCTGGCGCTGCTGCGGATGCAGGACATGCAGCAGATGGGCGTCGGGCTCGCGGTCGCGGTGCTGGTGGACGCCACGCTCGTACGGATGCTGCTGCTGCCCTCGCTGATGGCGCTGCTCGGCGACCGCAGCTGGTATCTGCCGCGCGCGCTGCGGTGGCTGCCGAGCGTCAGCCACGGCGAGGCCCCGGCGGCCGAGGAGGCCCGTCCGCTGGTGGGCGCCAAGCGCTGACCCTGCTGACCCCGATCGCACGAGCGCCGTACGGGCCGGTCATGGCCCGTACGGCGCTTTTCGCCGCTTAAGCGGTCGGCACGTACTTGTAGCCCACGCGCCGCACCGTCACGATCGAGCCCCGGTGCTCCGCGCCCAACTTGCGGCGCAGCCGGGCGACATGGACGTCCACGGTCCGGCCGTCGCCCACGTGCCCGTACCCCCACACCGTCGTCACCAGCTGATCGCGGGTGTGCACCCGGTGCGGACGGGCGACGAGATGGGCCAGCAGCTCGAACTCCAGATAGGTGAGGTCGAGCGGGCGCCCCGCGACCTGCACGGTCCGCTGATCGGGGTCGATCCGCACCGGGCCGTCGTCGGTGGTGACCGGAGTGGGGGCAGTGCTTTGGGGTTCCCGCTGGTCGGCCGGGACCAGCACCAGATAGCCGATCATCGGCGGCTGCCCGGGGAGGGCGGGGACGGTGTGCGGGGGAGCGGGCAGCCAGGTGGCGCCGGGGTGCAGCAGGTCGTCGACGGGGGGCACCTCGTCCCGGGCGACGGCTCGTAGCCGCTGGCGACCGGCGAGCGGGGGCCGCCCGGGCACGGCGGTGGCCGCGGCGGAGGTGGAAGGGGAGGCGGAGAGGCTACGGACGTTCGTCATGGGAGTCAGCTCTTTCGCGCTAAGGGGGCGTCGGTGGACGTCAATGCGCGCGGGCTGGGCCGAGGGAGCCCGGAACGGGGATCAGGAACACCCCGGGGCCGGGCGGAACGCTGATGCGGCCGGGTGGGGCGGCGTCAGCAGCCGAGCGAGCGGGCCCGCGCAACGGATGCGCGGCAACACTCGCGGTCGAAGTGGTGCGCCTGCCGGGACGGCCAGAACGGCTCGAGGTCGAGACGACCCGTCGCGGCGTTGAGGAGGCTGACCATGCCCCTATTGAAGCAGAAGAACGGGCCGGGGCGCTCGGCCCCCGGGCGGAGTGCGACGATGCCCACGCCACCCCACGCCACCCCACCCGCCTCACCGCGCTGATGAGAGCCCTGCTCATGCCGCACATCGTGGTCGAATACTCCGACACCCTGACCGACGCCTTCGACCGCCAGGGGTTCGGCACCGCCCTGCACCCGGTCGTCGCCAAGACCATCGACACCGCGGTGGCCGGGTGCAAGGCCCGGTTCCGCCGGGTCGAGGAGACCGTGCTCGCCGACGGGGCCCGGTGCCGGGCCTGACCGTGCGGAATGGGGCGACAGCGGAGCCATCCAGACATCTACCTATAAAGCAAGTCGAGGCGCACAATGGTGGTGCGGCGGTATTGCCGCACTGCGCGGTCAGACTTGCATGGAACGAAGGAGGCGAGTCGTATGGCCGACGTCTCACGTACCCGAGGTGATCTCAAGGGCCACCCCGACGTGTCCGAGATGCGTGAGCGCTTCGCTCGCATGATGGACGCGCGGGACGTTGTCTTCCTCGACGGGCCGGTGCTGCTTGCCGGCCTGTACTTCGCCATCTCCCCCTGGGTGGTGCACTTCTCGAGCACCAGCCCCGACCTCATGGTCAACAACCTCGTCCTCGGCCTGGCCATCGCCCTGCTGGGCATCGGCCTCACATCGGCGCCGAGGAGGATGTACAGCCTGTGCTGGGCCATGTCCGCGATCGGTGTATGGATGATCATTTCTCCCTGGGTCGTTGCCAGGGGACCGGATGCCGGGATGATCTGGAACAACGTGCTCATCGGCGCCCTCACCTGCCTGTTCGGCCTGATCGCCGCCGGCGTGGTGATGCGGAAGGGACGGGAGACCTGACCGAGAACTGAACGCCACGGAATCAGACGCTACGAGGCACAACGGACAAGGCCGTCGGCCGCACACCCGCGAAGGGGGTGCGGCCGACGGTGTTGTGCGTTGTGCGCGTCGACGGCGTGCGTGTCGACGGCGTGCGCGTCATCAGCCGATCGGCTCCGGCATCGGGACCACGTCGTAGGAGCAGGCGATGGTGTCGCCGGTGGCCGGATCGCCCAGCTCCACCCGCCAGCGGTCGGCGAACTGGTCGACACCCTCCGTCATCGGGATGGTCCCGGAGATCAGCACCGTGCCCGGCACCAGATCGCCGCGCTCGCGCAGCACCTCGACCCAGTACGACGGCGGCAGCAGCTCGGCGAGGGTGCCCCTCTGCACCTCGGTCTCCTCGCCGTCATGGGTGACCCAGGCCCGCAGCGTCAGATCGTCCAGCCGGGCATCCACGTCCGCGAGGGGCCAGGCGCGGGCGGCCAGCACATCGGGGCCCGCGTTCTTGCTCCAGGCCACGCCGTGCACCTCCAGCTCCCGGTCGGTGTGGTCGCAGGCGGCGGTGAGCAGCAGCTCCCCGCCGTCGGCCACGATCAGGGCCCATTCCGCCTCGCCCGAGGTGCGGCCGTGCTGGACGCTGACCCGGCCGGTCTGCTGGGCCAGATACGGGGCGATGGGGTAGAGGGCGGGCGTGACGCTGGGGGCGGGGACGCCCAGCTCGGCGAGTTCGGCGACATGGGCTGCCACGTCATCCTGGCTGCGCCCGGCATAGCCCGCGTTGAGCACCTGGACGACCTCCACGTGCCGGGTGGAGCCGTCGGGGAGCTCGAAGGTCAGGGCGGGGTGGGGGGACTGCGGGGGCTGCGTCGTCATGGGGCGTGCTCTCCAGATCGCGAGGAACTTCCCTCAAGGGGGTTGCGCATACGCTTGGTATACAACAAGTATGCCGGAAGCCGTGCATCGCGCAACCACCCGGACGCACTCACCGAGCACGCACCCACATCACGCACCCACCCCGCACCACCCCGAGGACGGACCATGCAGCGCACCTCCACGAGCGCACCAGCGCCCCGGGCCGACGGATCCGCGGTCCGCCGCGCCTTCGTCGCCAGCCTGACCGGAACCGCTTTGGAGTGGTACGACTTCGCCGTCTACTCCGCCGCCGCGGCGCTGGTCTTCGGCGACCTGTTCTTCCCCTCCAAGGACCCGTTCACCGGCACCCTCCTGGCGTTCTCCACCTACGCCGTCGGCTATGTCTCCCGCCCGCTGGGCGGCTTCGTCTTCGGCCGGCTCGGCGATGTGATCGGCCGGAAGAAGGTGCTCATCGCGACCCTGGTGCTCATCGGCGCCGCGACCCTGCTGATCGGGCTGCTGCCCACCTACGCCACAGTCGGCGTCGCGGCCCCCGCCGCCCTGGTGCTGCTGCGCTTCGCCCAGGGCGTCGGCGTCGGCGGCGAGTGGGGCGGTGCGGTGCTGCTGTCCAGCGAGTACGGCGATCCGCGACGGCGCGGCTTCTACGCCTCGGCCGCGCAGGTCGGACCGCCTGCGGGCAATCTGCTCGCCAACGGGGTGCTCGCGGGGCTGGGCGCCGCGCTGACGGAGGACCAGTTCCTGTCCTGGGGCTGGCGAGTGGCGTTCCTCCTCTCCGGCGTGCTGGTGGTGTTCGGGCTGTGGGTCCGCGCCAAGCTGGAGGAGACCCCGGTCTTCAAGGCGATGGAGGCCGCGCAGGACCGCCCCGAGGCGCCGGTGCGCGAGGTGTTCACCTCCCAGCCCCGGGCGCTGACCGCCGCGATCCTCTGCCGGATCGCCCCCGATGTGCTCTACGCGATGTTCACCGTCTTCGTGCTCACCTACGCCACCGGGGAACTGGGCATGTCGCGCGGCTCCGCGCTGACCGCCGTCCTCATCGGCTCCTCCCTCCAGATCTTCCTGATTCCGCTGGCCGGGGCGCTCTCCGACCGCGTCAACCGCCGGTGGCTGTACGGGGTCTCCGCCGTCGCTGCGGGCGTCTGGCCCTTCGTCTTCTTCCCGCTGGTCGCGGGCGGCAGCTGGGCGCTGCTCACCCTGGGCGTGGTCGTGGCGCTGGTCATCCATTCGCTGATGTACGGGCCGCAGGCGGCCTTCATCGCCGAGCAGTTCTCACCGCGGCTGCGCTACACGGGCTCCTCTCTCGCGTACACCCTGGCCGGAGTCGTCGGCGGGGCGGTCGCGCCGCTGCTGTTCACGACGCTGCTCGGTACGTATCGCGCCTGGCTGCCGCTGGCGCTCTACATCGCGGTCACGGCGGTGGCCACGGTCGCCGGGCTGTGGCTGGGCCGGGACGCGGCGCCCGCCGAGGACGAGGAGCCGGACGGCGTGGCCGCACAGCACCGTTCGTCCGCCGCGCTCGGCTGACGCACCACCCCCGCCCCGGGCGGGCCTGCCCCGGGCGGGGCATCATCGCCACGTCACCCACCGCGCCAACCAGGGAAGGCAACACACTTCATGCGCATCGCACTGAGCCAGATCACCACCGGCCCGGACCCGAAGGCGAACCTTGTCACCCTGCGCGAGCAGGCCCTGCGCGCGGCGGCGGACGGCGCCCGGATCGCTGTCTTCCCGGAAGCCGCCATGGCGTGCTTCGGCACCCGGCTGGGCCCGCTGGCCGAACCGCTGGACGGGCCGTGGGCCACCGAGGTCCGGCGGATCGCGGAGGACGCGGGGTTGGTCGTCGTGGCGGGTATGTTCACCCCGGCCCCCGACGGCCGGGTGACCAACACCCTGCTGGCCACCGGCCTCGGTGTCGAGGCCGCGTACGACAAGATCCATCTGTATGACGCCTTCGGTTTCGCGGAGTCCAAGAACGTGGCCCCGGGCTCGGAGGTGGTGACCTTCGCGCTGGACGGCGTCCGGATCGGCCTCGCCACCTGCTACGACGTGCGGTTCCCCGAGCTGTTCCGGGCGCACGCCGACGCGGGCGCGGTGCTGTCGCTGCTTCCGGCTTCCTGGGGCGCGGGCCCCGGCAAGCGTGAGCAGTGGGAGCTGCTGACCCGGGCGCGGGCGCTGGACGCCACCGTATGGCTGGCCGCCGTGGGACAGGCCGATCCGGCGGCATCCGGCCTGTCCACCACCGGCTCCGCCCCCACCGGCATCGGGTACAGCGCCCTCGTCGGCCCCGACGGCACCGTACGGGAGCGACTGGAGGCAGCCCCCGGGCTGCTGGTGGCGGACGTCGACACGGACGAGGTCACCGCCGTACGGCGCACGGTGTCCGTCCTGGCCAACCGCAGGCTCGGCAAGGAGATCTGAGCACGCTCCGGGCCGGCGCGGCGGAGCACCGGCCCGGCGGCCCTTCGGCGGTAGCCGGGGGAGCCCTGGTCAGCCCGCCAGGAGCACCTTGAGCGTCGACTCCAGGTGACCGCTGATCGCTGCGCGCGCCGCCTCCGGGTCGCCGGAGGCCATCGCGTCCAGGATCGCCCGGTGCTCGGCGAGCACCGCCTCCTGGCGGCCGGTCCGGGTGTACAGCGCCACCACGCCGGCCCGGATCTGACGGCTGCGCAGCCCGTCGTAGTGCCGGTTGAGGAGTTCGTTGCCCACCGCGGCGACCATGGTCGCGTGGAAGAGGTGGTCCACGGCGATGAATTCCTTGGCCTGCTCGGGCCCGCTCAGCCCGCGCTGCCGCTCCAGCAACTCCGTCAGCTTCTCGACCGGCACCTTCCGTTGCTCGATGGCCTGCTCCGCGGCATAGCGCTCGACGATCCCGCGCAACTCCATCAGTTCGGTGATCTCCCGGCCGGACAGCGGCGCGATGTGCGCTCCCCGCTTGGGCACCAACTGGACCAGGTCCTCGGCTGCGAGCAGCAGCAGCGCCTCGCGGATGGGGGTCCGGGAGATGCCGATCCGGTCGGCGATCTCCTGTTCGGTGAGGAACCTGCCCTGCATGTCGGGATCGGTCAGCACGATCTCCTTGAGGAACTCGTACGCCTTTTCTCGTCCGGACTGCACTGGGCCCATGCCTCCTCGCATACCATTCGTATACGAAAATTATCACGGCGAGGAGGGCCAGGAGCCCGGCGTTCACGAGCCCTTGCCGGTCATCGCTCATGAGCCCGGTCCCGTCACGAGGACGACCTTGCCGGTGACCGTGCCGGACTCCGCCAGTCGCATCGCCCGCGCGGCCTCGGCCAGCGGGATCCGCGCGGCCACCTGGGCGGTGAACTCACCGCCGGCGAGCAGCGCGAAGACCTGGCCCAGATCCTCGCGCATCCGCGCCTGGTAGGCGGCGCGCCGCCGCCTGCCGGCCCACAGATTGTAGAAATGCGCCTTGCGGCCGTTGGGCAGCAGATTCCACAGCGCGAGCCGGGCGAGCAGCTTGAGGACCGGCGCCCTGGACGAGCCGGGCACGTCCCGGGTGGCCGCCGTGCCGTACGAGACGAGCGTGCCGCCGCGGGCCAGCAGCCGGAACGAGTCCACGATGCCCTCGCCGCCGATGTGGTCGAACACCGCGTCCACCCCGCCGGGCGCCAGCTCGCGCACCCGCGCGGCCAGATCCGGGTCGCGGTAGTCGACGGGGGTGGCGCCCAGCGCCCGCACCGCGTCGTGGTGGCGGGGCGAGGCGGTGCCGATGACCGCGATACCGGCGCGGCGGGCGAGCTGGACCAGGGTGGAGCCCACCCCGCCGTTGGCCCCGTGGACCAGCACGGTCATTCCGGCGCGGGCCCCGGCCACCCGGTGCAGCATCTGCCACGCCGTGATCCCGTTGACCACCACCGTCTCGGCCTCGGCCGCGCCCACCCCGTCCGGCACGGCGACCAGATCGCCCGCGTCGACCGGCACATGGCTGGCCCATCCGCCGACCTTGGTCAGTACGGCGAACCGGCGCCCGCGCAGTCCCGGATCCACCCCCGCGCCCGTCTCGGCGACCGTGCCCACCAGGTCGTATCCGGGGACGAAGGGGAACGGCGGCTGGTCGTAGTACTTGCCGCGGCGCATCTGCTGCTCGGCGAAGGAGACCCCGGACGCCTCGACGGCCACCAGGACCTGGCCGGGGCCGGGCTCGGGCATCGGGCCGGTGCGGAGCTGGAGCCCCTCCGGATCCACCGGACCGGGCAGGACGACTTCGGTGAGTGACGGCATGGCGGGGGCCCCGCTCTCGTGAGGTCTTCTCTCGACTGTGAGAACTTCTAACGAAACAATGAACCTGTTACCCTCGATGTGTCAAGCCCCGTTTTTCCGGTCCGCACGAGATCCGCACGAGAAGGGAAGGGCGCGCCCATGGCCACAGCACGGCGAGAGCGCTACCGGCAGCAGACGCGGGAGGAGGCCAAGGCCGTGGCCCTGACCCAGCTCGCCGAGTCGGGCACGGCGGGAATCTCGGTGAACGCGATCGCGAAGGCGATGGGCATGACCGGCCCCGCGCTCTACCGCTACTTCGCGGGCCGGGACGAGCTGCTGACCGAGCTGATCACCGACGCCTACCGCGATCTGGCCGCGGTCGCCTCCGCGGCCGTCGACGCCGCCGCCCCCGCCGACCGCTTCCGCGCCCTCGCCCACGCCCTGCGCGACTGGGCCAAGCGGCAGCCCGACCGCTATCTGCTCATCTACGGCACGCCGGTGCCCGGTTACCGGGCACCCGCCGAGACCACCGAGATCGCGGGCATCCTGATGCGTACCATCCTCGACGCCTGCGCCACCCTGGACCGCCCCGCCGCCCCGACCCCGCTCGAAGCCGAGCTGGCGCGGCAGCTGGAGGGCGTGGGCCCCTGGGCCCCCGGCCCGGAGCCGGGCGGCGAGCTGAAGAGTCGCGCCCTGGCCACCTGGACCCGGCTGCACGGGGTGATCAGCCTTGAGGTGCAAGGCCAGTTCAGCGGTATGGGCTTCGATCCGGCGGCGCTTTTCGAGGCCGAGGTCGGCGCCCTCGTACGCGGTGCGTGAGACGCTCGCACGGCGCACACTGGAAGCACGCCCACCGGTGACCGGAGGTCGCGATGGAGTCCGCCGCCGAATTCGACGTCGTCGTGGAGATCCCCGAGGGGTCCCGCAACAAGTACGAGATGGACCACGAGGCCGGGCGTATCCGGCTGGACCGGATGCTGTTCACCGCCACGAAGTACCCGGCCGACTACGGCTACATCGACCACACCCTCGGCCGGGACGGCGACCCGCTCGACGCCCTGGTCACCGTCGGCGAGCCCACCTTCCCCGGCTGCGTGATCCTGTGCCGGGCCATCGGCATGTACTGCATGCGCGACGAGAAGGGGCCGGACGAGAAGATCCTGTGCGTGCCCGCCCACGATCCGCGCTATGCGGACGTCCAGGACATCGATGACGTGCCCGAGTTCGACCGCATGGAGATCACCCACTTCTTCGACGTCTACAAGGACCTCGAACCCGGCAAGTCCGTCGAGGGATCCCACTGGGAGGGCCGCGAGCAGGCGTACGCCGAAATAGCCGCCTCCCGCGCCCGCGCGGCCTGAGCGGAGAGTGCGAAGCCTCTCGTCAACCCTGACCAACGTCCCATCCTCGCCCTGCCGTCCGCCCGCGCCCCCGCCCCACCCGGAACGCGGCCACGACGGTGGGCACCAGCCACCACAGGCTCCACACACTCAACCCGGCCCCCACGGCCGCCCCCGCCGCCGCCAGGCGGCCCTGTCCTACGACCCGCGCAATCGTCTTCACCGGGCTGACGCTACGTAGTCCGGGGCCCGCCCGGACACTGCCGAAAGTCCAACCCCAGCCGACGGCCTACTCCGCGGCGGTGTGCCGTCGTACGTCGGCCATCAGCTTGTTCAGCAGCGAGGTGAGGGTGGCGCGTTCGTCCTCCGACAGGCCCTCGACCAGCCTCGCCTCCTGGCCGAGCACCTGGTCGACGGACCGCTCGATGAGCGCGTGCCCCTCGGCCGTGAGCTTCACCAGAACGGTCCGGCGACCCGTGGTCCCCGGCGCCCGCTCGACCAGTCCGTCGCGTTCGGCGCGGGCGACGCGCTGGGAGATCGCCCCCGCGGTGACCAGCGTCCGCCGCGCGATCTCACGGGTGCTGAGCGTGTACGGCGGCCCGGAGCGGCGGATGACGGACAGCAGATCGAGGGTGGCCGCGTCGATCCCCGCCTCGCGCAGCACCCGGTTGCGGTCGTCGGCGAAGAGCTTGGCCAGCTGCCAGATGGGCGTGGCGACCTCGATGGACGACGTCGGTGTGCCCGGCCGTTCCCGTCGCCACGCCGCGGCGATCTCGGCGGCGGAATGGGCGGGTCCGGGTTCCCCGGGAGCTGCGGTGGTATCGGCCACGGTGTGATCCTCCGGCCCTCGTATGTTTAGATCTAAATGTAGGTCTCAACATAGCAGCGAGCAGGAGGAACAGTGCCCCGCACCGTACTCGTCACCGGCGGCACCAGCGGCATCGGCCGCGCCGTCGCCGCGACCTTCGCCGCCGAGGACGCGGAGGTCTTCATCACCGGACGCCACTCCGACACCGTCACTCGCACCGCCGGGGAGCTGAACGTGCACGGCGTCGTCTGCGACGCGACCGACCCCGGACAGGTCGCCGAACTCGCCGCCCGCGTGGGAGAGCTGGACGTTCTGGTCAACGCCGCCGGCGGGCTGCCCGAAGCCGGATCCGGCGAGGCGTCGCCCCTCGAAGAGCTGCGTGCCCAGTGGCACTCCAGCCTGACGCAGAACCTGCTCACCGCGGTCCTGACCACCGCCTCGGTGCGGGACAAACTCACCGGCGACAGCTCCGTCATCAGCATCGGCTCGATCGGGGCCGAGCGCAAAGGCGGCTCCTACGGAGCGGCCAAGGCCGCGCTCGCCGCGTGGAACGCCACCCTGTCCGCCGAACTCGCCCCGAAGGGCGTCACCTGCAACGTCATCTCCGCCGGATACATCGAGGGCACCAACTTCTTCCGCGGCCAGATGACCGACGACCGGCGCCGCGCGCTCGTGGAGGAGACGCACAACAAGCGGCCGGGAACGGTCGACGACATCGCCCGGACGGCCGTCTTCCTCGCCTCCCCGGGCGCCCGGCACATCACCGGCCAGACCCTCCACGTCAACGGCGGAGCCTTCACCACGCGGTGACCGAGCCCGGCGTGGCGGTACGGAACGCCTCCGTGCCGCCGCGCCCCGGCCCCGTACGTGCCCCCTCGAAGCGCACACGCACCCCGCCCGCACAGCGCCCGCGCGGTGCGCACGGGTCGGGAAACCCGCGCTCGACGGTACCCGCGGCGCACCCGGCGCGAGCCGCTGAGCGCTGCGCCATTCAGGGCAATTCACCCCCGCGTACCTGGCGTTGAGCCATCACCCGCGCGCCTACTGGTGCTACAGACCGGTGGGTTCCACATCCGCCGGGGGACGGTGACGCGGGCAGGCCCCGGCGTCGATCGCCGTCAGTGTGCACCCCCTGGCATCCGATGCGCCGCCGCGCCCCGATCAAGGCGCCGACCTGGCGACCAACGGCCCACCACCTCACCTCACTTGGAGGGCCATCATGGCTACCCCCACCATCACCCTGGTGACGGCAGTGCCGAACCCGGCGACGTTCGGGCAGTCGGTCACACTCACCGCCACCGTGATCCCGCTCGGCGCCGGAACCCCCACCGGCACCGTCACCTTCACCATCACCGGCGGCCCCATCCTGACGGGGACCCTGTCCGGCGGCACGACCTCGGTCGTCGCCTCCGGGCTGAGCGCCGGCGTCCACCCCGTCGTCGCCACCTACAGCGGCGACAACAACTTCCTCTCCTCCACCGGCTCCACCGTCATCGCGGTCGTCCATGCCTCGACGACGACATCGGTGGTGTCCACCCCGGACCCGTCGACGCTCGGTGCGCCGGTGACGTTCACGGCCACCGTCACGCCGGTCGCCCCCGGCGCGGGCGCCCCGACCGGCACGATGACCTTCGTCATCGGCGGCTCGGGCGGTGGCCTGTTCACCCAGCCCGTGACGGCCGGCGTGGCCACGCTGACGCTCAGCACCCTGGGCATCGGCACCCACCCCGTGGTCGCCATCTACAGCGGCGACGCGTCCTTCCTGCCGTCCTCCGGCACCGACACCCACACGGTGATCCCCGCCTCCTAGGCGGCCCCCAGGAGCACCCAGCACTGAGCCCCACCACCGCCCAAAGGGCAGCGGCGGGGCTCAGTCAACGTCGAGGACCCGCGGGTCTTATCTGCTGCCCTGAGGCCTGAAACTCACCGCGCCACTGGCTCGCTGGGCGGCAGTTCGTCCCGCGGATCCGTTCTTCCAGCCTCTCCTAGTGAAGCGGCCAGGATCCGACAGACCTCAACTCGTTGCCCCTGGTCACATCCTTCCAGGAGCCGCTCCAGGCGTCGAAGCACCGCCACGTCCCGCCCGCAGCGTGCGATGACACCCGGCCCCCAACTCCGCAGGGGGAGGACCGCTTCCGCGGCGGTCCCGCAAACGTGGCGGGGCCGCCCCCTCACGGGTGGCGGCCCCGATGCGCGGCTGAGGCGCGTCGATCACACGTCGATCACACGTCGAAGTACAGCTCGAACTCGTGCGGGTGCGGACGCAGCTGCAGCGGAGCGATCTCGTTGGTGCGCTTGTAGTCGATCCACGTCTCGATCAGGTCGGAGGTGAAGACACCGCCCTGGAGGAGGAACTCGTGGTCGGACTCGAGCGCGTCGAGGACGGCCGGGAGGGAGGTCGGGACCTGGGGGACGCCCGCGTGCTCCTCGGGGGCCAGCTCGTAGAGGTCCTTGTCGATCGGCTCGGCCGGCTCGATCTTGTTCTTGACGCCGTCCAGGCCCGCGAGCAGGAGCGCGGAGAAGGCCAGGTACGGGTTGCCGGAGGAGTCCGGGGCGCGGAACTCGACGCGCTTGGCCTTCGGGTTGGAGCCCGTGATCGGGATGCGCATCGCGGCCGAGCGGTTACGCTGCGAGTACACCAGGTTGACCGGCGCCTCGAAGCCCGGGACCAGGCGGTGGTAGGAGTTCACCGTCGGGTTGGTGAAGGCCAGCAGCGACGGGGCGTGCTTGAGGATGCCGCCGATGTAGTAGCGGGCGGTGTCCGAGAGGCCCGCGTAGCCCTGCTCGTCGTAGAACAGCGGGGAGCCGCCCTGCCACAGCGACTGGTGGACGTGCATGCCCGAGCCGTTGTCGCCGAAGATCGGCTTCGGCATGAAGGTCGCGGTCTTGCCGTTCTTCCACGCCACGTTCTTGACGATGTACTTGAACAGCATCAGGTCGTCGGCCGCGGCCAGCAGCGTGTTGAACTTGTAGTTGATCTCGGCCTGGCCGGCGGTGCCCACCTCGTGGTGCTGGCGCTCGACCTGGAGGCCCGCCTTGTTCAGCTCCAGGCTGATCTCGGCGCGCAGGTCGGCGAAGTGGTCGACCGGCGGGGTCGGGAAGTAGCCGCCCTTGTAGCGAACCTTGTAGCCGCGGTTGTCCTCCAGCGCACCGGTGTTCCAGGCGCCCGCCTCGGAGTCGATGTGGTAGAAGGCCTCGTTCGCCTTGGTCTCGAAGCGCACGCTGTCGAACACGTAGAACTCGGCCTCGGGGCCGAAGTACGCGGTGTCCGCGATGCCGGTGGAGGCGAGGTAGGCCTCGGCCTTCTTGGCGATGTTGCGCGGGTCGCGGCTGTACTGCTCGCCCGTGATCGGGTCGTGGATAAAGAAGTTGATGTTGAGCGTCTTGTCGCGGCGGAAGGGGTCGACACGGGCCGTCGACAGGTCGGCACGCAGCGCCATGTCCGACTCGTGGATCGCCTGGAAGCCGCGGATCGACGAGCCGTCGAAGGCCAGCTCCTCGTGCGGGTCGAACGCCTCCGCCGGTACGGTGAAGTGCTGCATGACGCCGGGAAGGTCACAGAAGCGGACGTCGACGAACTTGACGTCCTCGTCCGAGATGAACTTCCGAGCGTCGTCGGCGTTCTGGAACATCCAACTCCTCCTAGCCCGGCCGCAGGGGGACGGGGGTTTGTTCGGTCGCGCGGTCCAGGGGGTGGTGGCGCGCTGTCGCCGACGATAAGCAGGCGGGATTTCCCTGGCATGACCCATTTGTTTCACCCAGGTTAACCGGGTCAGGGCCGTTACGGGCGTATGCGGAGGGCCGCAGTACCGTATGGGCGTGGACAAGAGGCAAGCAATCGGATCCTGGCTTTCCGGCCCCCGCGCGGCCGCCGAGGAGATGGGCGTCGACCTGGGCTACCGCGGCCAGGGGCTGGGGCTGCCCGAGAGCGGACCGGGCGCGATCGCGCCGCTCGGGCGCCGCTTCGGGGCGCTCTTCATCGACTGGGCCCTGTGCGTGCTCGTCTCGTACGCGCTGCTGGCCGACCGTAATCCCCAGGTCGCCGGGAACTGGGCGCTGCTCGTCTTCCTCGTGCTCAGCCTGCTGACCGTGGGCACCGTCGGCGCGACCCCCGGCAAGCTGCTGCTGCGGCTGCGCGTGGTCGGCGAGGGCGGGGTGCGGCTCAGCCTGCCGCGGGCCGTGCTGCGCAGCGTGCTGCTGGTGCTCGTCATCCCCGCGGTCGTCTTCGACCGCGACACCCGCGGGCTGCACGACCGGCTCTCGCGGGCCGTGCAGATCCGCGTGTAGGAGCGGCACAGGACACCTGATTGCATACGAAAGGCGGCCCGGGACTTCCTGTCCCGGGCCGCCTTTGTTACGTGGAGTCTCAGTGGCTGGCGTCTCAGCGGCCCTTCGGCATGCGCATGCCCTTGGGCATCGGGCCCTTCGGAATCGGCATGTTGCTCATGAGGTCGCCCAGCGCCCGCAGCCGCTCGTTCACGACCGTCACCTGCGCGCCCGGCAGCACCCGCGGCAGCTTCAGCAGTGTGGTGCGGAGCTTCTTGATCTCCACCTGGCCCTCGCCGGTGCCGACGATCACGTCGTGCACCGGGACGTCCGACACGATGCGGGCCATGCGCTTCTTCTCGGCGGCCAGCATGCCCTTGAGCCGGTTCGGGTTGCCCTCGCCCACGAGCACGATGCCCGCCTTGCCGACGGCCCGGTGGATGACGTCCTGATTGCGGTTCATCGCCACCGCCGGGGTCACCGACCAGCCCTTGCCCACGTTCTCCAGAACGGCGGCGGCCGCGCCCGGCTGGCCCTCCATCTGACCGAAGGCCGCCCGCTCGGCACGGCGGCCGAAAATGATCGCCATCGCGAGGAACGCCAGGACGAAGCCCAGGATGCCCAGGAAGATGGGGTGACCGATCAGGAAGCCGATGGCGAGGAGGACACCGAAGGTGATGATCCCCACGCCGGCAACCACGAGGCCGACCTTCGAGTCGACCCGTTTGGTCATCTTGTAGGTCAGGGCGATCTGCTTCAGTCGCCCGGGGTTCTCGGATGTTTCCTTCCGCGCCATAAGGCGAAGTTTACGTGGCCTGGGAAGCCCCGGTGGACACGGCCTCCAGTACATGCTGGGCCTCGGTCCGGTCCTTGGCGCGGCGACGGTCCTCCAGGACCGCGGTCCAGGCGTTGCGCCGGGCCGTGCGCTGGCCGCTGCGCAGCAGCAGCCCCTCCAAGGCGAGCAGTGCGTCGGTCACGGACGGGCGTACGGGCGCAGCCGGCATGGGTACCCCTTGGGAGCGGCGGATTATCACGATGCACGCGGCTATGAGCGCTGCGTGGTTTTATCGTTACCCAACGGTGTTACCAGTGTGTGACTGGTCGGTCAAACACCGGTGAAGCCTCGGGGAGGGCTTCTATCGCCGCTGTGACCTGCGGTTTTTTGAACGTACAGAAGGGCCGGTGTGCCCGTACTCACACAGCGTGTTGGTCACACCGGCCCGTGCCGCAACCCCTGTCAGACCGCCTGCGCCGCGCTCTCACGCTGGTCGATGGCCTGCTGGTACAGGCGCCCCGCGCGGTACGACGAACGGACGAGGGGGCCGGACATGACACCGGCGTAGCCGATCTCGTCCGCCTCTTCCTTCAGCTCCACGAACTCCTGCGGCTTGACCCAGCGCTCCACCGGGTGGTGCCGGGCGGAGGGGCGCAGGTACTGGGTGATCGTGATCAGCTCGCAGCCCGCGTCGTACAGGTCCTGCAGCGCCTGGCTGATCTCCTCGCGGGTCTCGCCCATGCCGAGGATCAGGTTGGACTTGGTGACCAGACCGTCCTCGCGGGCCTTGGTGATGACCTCGAGCGAGCGCTCGTAACGGAAGCCGGGGCGGATGCGCTTGAAGATCCGCGGAACCGTCTCCACGTTGTGCGCGAGCACCTCGGGGCGGGACGAGAAGACCTCGGTGAGCTGGTCGGGGTCCGCGTTGAAGTCCGGGATCAGCAGCTCGACGCCGGTGTCCGGCATGAGGGAGTGGATCTGGCGCACGGTCTCCGCGTACAGCCACGCGCCGCCGTCGTCCAGGTCGTCGCGGGCGACGCCGGTGATCGTCGCGTAGCGCAGCTCCATCGTCCGCACGGATTCGGCCACCCGGCGCGGCTCGTCGCGGTCCAGCGGCTGCGGCTTGCCGGTGTCGATCTGGCAGAAGTCGCAGCGCCGGGTGCACTGGTCGCCGCCGATGAGGAAGGTGGCCTCGCGGTCCTCCCAGCATTCGAAGATGTTGGGACAGCCCGCCTCCTGGCACACCGTGTGCAGGCCTTCCCGCTTCACCAGGCCGTGCAGCTCGGTGTACTCGGGACCCATCTTCGCGCGGGTTTTGATCCATTCGGGCTTGCGCTCGATGGGGGTCTGGCTGTTCCGGACCTCCAGACGCAGCATCTTGCGTCCGTCGGGTGCGACTGCGGACACGTCCGGCACTCCTCTTTGCTTGGCGAGTCTGGGTGGCGCGGCTTTCGATTCGTCGGCGGTCACCAGGGTACGCCCGTCATTCGTACGGATTTACGTCCAGGGCAACCGGTGAGGTCGGGGGACGCATTCCCCGGAGCGCGCTACGCGGCTACACGGCGCGCGGCAGCGCTACGGAGGACTCCAGGACCGCCCGCAGGTGCTTCTCGACCACCGGGGTCACCTCGGCGACCGACACGTCCCGGCCCAGCTCCGCCGAGAGCGAGGTCACGCCCGCGTCCCGGATGCCGCACGGCACGATCCGGTCGTACGAGGTGTTGTCCGGGTCGCAGTTGAACGAGAAGCCGTGCATGGTCACGCCCTTGGCGACCCGCACGCCGATCGCGCCGAGCTTGCGGTCCTCACGGCGCTGTCCGGCGTTGGACGGGGCGTACTCGGGGCCGTTCAGCCGCGGGTCGAACTCCTCGTCCTCCACCCGCGGGTCGAAGTCCAGCTTCAGCCCGCCGAGCGCCGGGCGCTGGTCCATCGGGTCGCCCAGCACCCACACCCCGCTGCGGCCCTCCACCCGGGTGGCCTCCACGCCGAAATCGGCGCAGGTCAGCAGCATGGCCTCCTCCAGCCGCCGGACATGCGCGACGACGTCCACCGGGCGCGGCAGCTTGAGGATCGGATAGCCGACCAGCTGGCCCGGACCATGCCAGGTGATCTTGCCGCCGCGGTCCACGTCCACCACCGGGGTGCCGTCGAGAGGGCGCTCGTTGTCCTGCGTGCGCCGCCCCGCCGTGTAGACGGCCTGGTGCTCGAGCAGCAGACAGGTGTCCGGGATCTCGTCCGCGAAGCGGGCCGCGTGCACCCGGCGTTGCTCCTGCCACGCCTCCTGGTAGTCGACGGCCTCCGCCCCGAACCCCAGATGGACGTAGCGCAGTCGCGTCTGCGAAGCGGGGGTCGTCCCCGGGGACGTTGCGGTCACGGCAAGCTCCTCTTCGGACCTCGTAACAGATGGCGGTGCCTCCGCCACTGTACGACCGCGCGCTTTCCGGCCCGTATCCGGCTCGTTCTCACACGATCGGATGAAAGGAGTCCGACCAGCGGGATCAGCCCGCTACAGCCAGTTAAATTCACGCCGTTCCACAGAGCGAATCAGGGAGACCGGCAGGCTGATGACGGAACGACCCCCGCAGCGCATCCCCAACCGTCAGCTCGCCGCGCTGATTTCCGAGGCAGGTTTCTCCAACGCCGGGCTGGCCCGGCGGGTGGACCAGCTCGGCATCGAGCACGGCCTCGACCTGCGGTACGACAAGACGTCGGTGACCCGCTGGCTGCGCGGCCAGCAGCCGCGCGGCACCACCCCCGCGCTGATCGCCGAGGTCTTCACCCGGCGACTGGGCCGCCGGCTGACCGCCCAGGACCTGGGGCTCGACGCCTGTGCGCCGGTCTACGCGGGGCTGGAGTTCGCCGCGACCCCGCAGGAGGCGGTGGACATCGTCAGCGGGCTGTGGCGGAAGGACTCCGGCAGCCATGCGGAGCTGCGGAAGATCGCCTTCACCCCGGCCGGGCTCGTCGTCCCCAGCCGGGACTGGCTGATCGGCAGGCCCGACGACCGGGTCGCCCGCGGCGAGCCCCCGGCGGCCGGTGGCCCGGCCGTCCCCGCCCCGGGCGGCCGGGGCCCCGCCGCGGGCCGGGCGGCGTCCGCCGGGGCGGCCCCCGCCGACCGGGTGCCGGTGCCCCGGCAGCGGCAGGTGGACCGGGTCCAGCGCGGGCCCGGCCACCGGGTGACCCCGGGCGACATCGCGGCGCTGCGCTCGGTCAGCGAGCTGTTCCGGACGCTGGACCAGACGTACGGCGGCGGCCACGCCCGGCAGGCCCTGGTGCGCTATCTGGAGCACGAGGGCGAGCCGATGCTGCGCGGCACGTACGGCGAGACGATGGGCCGGCGGCTGTTCGGCGCCGTCGCGGACCTGACCCGGCTGGCCGGGTGGACGTCGTACGACATCGCCGCGCACGGCCTGGCCCAGCGGTATTTCGTCCAGGCGCTGCGGCTCGCCCAGGCCGCCGGGGACCGGCCGTACGGCAGCTATGTGCTGGTGACCATGAGCCGCCAGGCCGTCTACCTGGGCCACGGCCGGGAGGCCGTCCAGCTCGCCAGGGTGGCCCAGCAGGGCGTGGGCGGCGGCGCCCCGCCGGTGCTCCAGGCCCTGCTGCACGCGGTCGAGGCGCGCGGACACGCGGTGCTCGGCGAGGTACGGGCCTGCACCGCCTCGCTCGCCCGCGCCGAGCGGGCGCTGGAGACGTCGCGGCCGGGCGACGACGTGCCGTACTGGGTGCGGACGTTCGACGAGGCGCAGCTGGCCGACGAGTTCGGCCACTGCCACCGGGACCTCCAGCAGTACCGGGCCGCGGCCCAGCACGCGGAGCGCTCGTTGCGGCTGCGCGGCGCCGGATTCGCCCGCAGCCGCCTCTTCAGCCGGGTGGTGCTGGCCACGGCCCGGCTGGGCCTCGGCGAGCTGGAGCAGGCGTGCGCGCTGGGCGCGGAGGCGGCGCAGCAGGCGTCCGAGATGCGGTCGGCGCGGGCGCTGGACTACGTACGCGACTTCGAACGCCGCCTGGAGCCGTACCGGGACGCGGCCCCGGTCCGCGGCTACCGCGAACGGGTCGCGGCCCTGGGCTAGGGGGTGTCCGCACCGTCGTATCGGGCCCGCGACGCCTGGCACGCGCCCCGGCTACCGCCGGGAGGTGCGCCCCCGCGAGGACGACCCCCGCCTTGCGATGGCATACGCCCCCGGCCATCGCCGGGATGCGGCCCCGGCGCCGCGGGCTGACCCGACGCGGCCTGCGGATACCTCCTAACCCGCACTCACCCCGAACGTGCGGGCCAGGCCCGCCCTGCCCCGCTCCGTCACATCGATCGCCCGGCGCCGCGTTCCCCGGCGGATCCAGTCCAGCTCGAAGAGCCGGTCGGTGATCGCGGCGCCCAGGGCGCCTGCCAGGTGGTGGCGCTGTTCGGTCCAGTCCACGCAGTAGCGGATCAGGGGGCGGCGGCCGTGGAGGCGGTCCGCGTCCACGCCGAACGCGGCCAGCTCGGCCCGCCCCCGGTCGGTCAGCCGGTACGGGGTGTCGTTGCCGGGGGCGGACAGCCGGTCGCGGTCGGCCGTCTCCGGGTGGTGGCGTCCGTCGCCGCCGGTCAGCACGCCGCGTTCCAGCAGGGCGCCCATCAGCGCCACGCCCAGGCCGCCCGCGACATGGTCGTAGCAGGTGCGGGCCCGGCGCAGGGCGTGGGCGTGGGTGGACGCCCGCAGCGAGGTGACGGGCAGCGGCGGCGCGATCCTCGCCAGCGCCTCGATGGCCTCGCCGACGGCGGGACCGGCCAGCCGGTAGTAGCGGTGCCGCCCCTGCCGTTCGACGCGTACGACACCGGCCTCCAACAGCTTCGCCAGATGCCCGCTCACCGTGGAGGCGCTCACCCCCGCCTCGGTGGCCAGCGCGCTCGCGGGCAGCGCCCGCCCGTCCGCCAGCGCCAGCAGGATCCGGGCGCGGGAGGCGTCCGCGAGGGCGGTGGCGGCGCGGGCGATGTCCGCGTCGCGGGCGGGAGCAGTGGTCATGAGGACCACCCTAGGACGTGCTCGCTTCGGCGCCCGGCGAAGTGTGGGTGTCCGTAACGGCCTCGAACACCTCCTCCGCCTCGGCGATCGCCCGCGCCAGGGCCTCGGGCTCCGGCCGCAGCCCGGCCGTGATCGTGTCGAGGGGCCCCAAGCCCGCCCGCCGCAGGAGCCGCTTCTCGTTGGTGACCCACTCGCCGCGTGCCGCCAGCACCGCGTGGGCGGTCTGCATGGCGGCGGTGGCCAGCGCGCCCGCGACCTCGGTGACCTGGGCGCGCCGCGCGTACGAGCCCTTGGCGTACGCGAGCGTCAGGGTGGCCCGGTCCCGCCAGAACGACGGAGCCGCCGCGCGCAGCGCCTCCGGGTACGCGGGCCGGGGCAGGGTGCCGCGGAGCACCTGGTTGACGGCGAGTTCGGCGACGACGAGGTAGCTGGGGATGCCCGCGCGGTGGAAGAGGAGCGGTTCCCAGTGGAAGCGGCCCTGCCGGGCCTCGGCGAGTTCGTGCTCGACGACGTCGAGGTCGCGGTAGTGGACGTCGACGTGCCGTCCGTCGACGGTGAGCCAGGCGCCGCCGTTGAAGACGCCCCCGCCCCACTCGCCGATGCCGGAGACCTCGCCCTCCCAGTCGGCCGCGCGGGCGGCCGCGCGCAGATCGGCCGGGTCGAAGCCGCCCCGGTAGTAGAGGGCCAGGTCCCAGTCGCTGTCGGGGGTGTGGGTGTGCTGGGCGCGCGAGCCGCCGAGGGTGACGGCGTGCACGGCGGGCAGCGCGGCGAGCCGGTCTGCGGTGTGGTCGAGGAAGGTGTCGTCGTCGGTCATGAGGATGTCGGTCATGAGGATCCGATCGTGCGCGGTGGATGACGGCCATGCGGGCGCACGGGACGGACGCCGGAGCGCGCGGCTCGGACGGCGTCATGTGGATCGGTGCGCCGGGATCATCGCCTCATGACACGGATCTTAGTGGACGCGGATCCTGGGGGACGGCGTGGTCAGGCCGCCGCGGCGGGGAGGGCGGGGGTGTCGGAGCCGGGGGTGGCGCCGAAGTCCTGGAGTACGGCGCGGGCGGCGCGGCGGCCGGAGACGAGGGCGCCCTGCACGGTGCTGGCGTCGCGGTGGTCGCCGCATACGTACAGCCCGGACAGCAGGCGCACCGGGCGGCGCAGGTCGTGGGGTGCGGGCATGGCGGGTACGGCGTGCGGGTCGTGGTGGGCGGCCAGCAGCTGCCAGTCGGCGGTGGAGGTGCCGTAGACCGTGGCGAGCTGGGCCCTGGCCCGCCGGTCGAGTTCGGCGGTCGGCAGGCCCGCGGCGGCGCCCAGCACGGTGGAGGTGATCAGCACCCGGCCGGATGGGGCGCGTGAGGGGTCGACCTCGCTGGCGACCGTGGTGTGGGCGACGGGGCCCTGGCCGCCCGCGGTGAGGATCAGGGCGGGTTCGCGCAGGGGCGGCCGGTCGGCGGTGTGGTGCAGCACGGTGACCGGGTGGAAGGCGGGCAGCCGCAGCCCGGGGAGGAGTTCGGCGGCGTCGTGCGCCCCGGTGGCCACCAGCACCGCGCGGCAGCGGATCTCGCCGTGTCCGGCGGTGGTCACGGCGGTGGTGGCGGCCGAGGTGGCCCGTACGCCGGTGCGGACGGTCCCCGGCGGCAGCGTGGCGGCCAGCAGCTCGGGGACGGTGGCGGCGCCGCCCGCCGGGAGGCACAGCCGGCCGCGGGCGTAGCCGCGCAGCACCAGGTCGGCGCAGCGGCTGGACGTGTTCAGGCCCGGGTCGCTCAGCAGCGAGACGAGAAGCGGGCGCAGCACGCTCTCGACGGTACGAGCGGGTAGGCCCCGCCCCGCCAGGGTCTCGTGGACCGGCCGGTCGGGGCGGGCGAGGAGGCGGTCCGCGGGCAGGGCGGCGAGCCTGCCGAGCGCGGCACCGAGTCGGGCCTGATCGAGTCCGCCGCCCAGGGGCGCGCGGGCGGCGTTCGCGAGAGCGCGCGCCGTGGTGAGTGCGCCCCTTGTGCTCCGGGGGCCGCGGGGCGTGCCGATCCGCTGCGTACGGCCGTCGCCGTGCACCAGCACCCCCTGCGAGAAGGGGCGCAGGGCGAGGGTGTCGAGGCCCGGGGTATGCCGCAGTTCGGGGAAGGAGGTGTTCACCAGCTGCCCGGTGCGGTCCAGCCGGAAGCCGTCGACGGTATCGGTGGTCATGCGGCCGCCGACCCGGGGCGCGGCCTCCAGGACGGTGACCTCCATCCCCGCGCCGGTCAGCAACTGGGCGGCGGCCAGCCCCGCGAGTCCGGCTCCCACGATGACGACGTCCGTGCGGTGCGCGCGCTGAGGCACGTGCCCTCCCCGGGTTCGGGATGGAGCGGATCGGAACGGTCACGACGGTAAGGGCAAAAACGGTCGATGACAGACGCGCATCGACCGAGCACGGGCGCACAACGGTCGCACGCCGATCGGCTACTGCCTATGTGTGACCTCTCGGTGATCCGTCAGCGCCGTCCGCCCACCGCCGACTTCAGAGCCTCGTCGACATGCGGGTAGGTGAAGGAGAAGCCCGAGTCCAGCAGCTTGCGGGGGAGGGCCCGCACGCTGCCGAGGATGTCGGTGGACATCTCGCCCAGGGCGATCCGCAGGGCCGGGGCGGGCACATGGAGGAGCGTGGGACGGCGCAGCACCCGGCCCATGGCCTCGGTGATCTCACGGTTGGTCACGGGGGAGGGGCTGGTGAGGTTGACGGGGCCGCTGAGGTCCGCCGTGTTCAGGATGTGGCGCAGCGCGGCGATGTGGTCGTGCAGGGCGATGAAGCTCCAGTACTGCCGGCCGTTGCCCATCCGCCCGCCGAGGCCCGCCTTGAACAGCGGGAACAGCCGCCCCCACGCCCCGCCCTCGGGTGCGATCACCAGACCGCTGCGGATGAACACCGTGCGCACGTCCGCCTCCTGCGCCGCGGCGGTCGCCTCCTCCCAGTCCTGGCACAGGTCCGGGAGGAAACCGTGCCCAGGGGGCGCGCTCTCATCGACCGCGCGCTCCCCCGTGTCCCCGTAGAACCCGACCGCGCTTCCACTGACCAGCACCCGCGGCGGGGTGTCCAGGGAGGCCACCGCCTCGGCGATGGCGGCCGTGCCCAGCACCCGGCTGTCCCGCAGCTCCTTCTTGTACGCCTCGGTCCAGCGGTGCTCGCCGATGCCCGCGCCCGCGAGGTGGACGACGGCCTCACACCCCGTCAGCCCCGCGGTGTCGACCCACTGCCGGTGCGGATCCCACTCGACTTCCGCCTCCTCGCGGGGAGTTCGCCGCACCAGGCGCACGACCTGGTGGCCGTCCCGCTTCAGGGAGTGGACGAGGGCCGTCCCGATGAGCCCGGTGGAACCGGTGACCGCGATGCGCATGGACCCATCCTGCCCCCGATCTTCCGGGGGATGTCGGATGCCGAGGAGCGCGTGGCACAGTGACAAGCATGTCCGAGCCCTCCGCCCCGCCCCAGCCGTCAGCCCTGCCCGCGCCGCTCATCCGGCGCGCGGTGCTCGACGACGAGCATGCGCTGGTCGCCCTGGAGCGCCGTACCTGGTCCACGCTGCACTCCGTACTGCCGGCCCCGGAGCCGCCGTACGACGCCTTCTTCACCCACCGCAACCGCCCCGTGCACGTCACGGTGGCCGAGCTGGAGGGGAGACCCGTCGGCTATGTGCGGCTCGTCCCGCCGACGCAGCTGGCCAGCAACGCGCACGTCCGCCAGATACAGGGGCTCGCGGTGGACCCGTGGGCGCGCGGCCGGGGCGTCGCGCGGGCGCTGCTGAACGCGGCGTACGAGGAGGCACTGCGGCAGGGCGCCAGCCGGGTCACCCTGCGGGTGCTCGGCCACAACCTCCCGGCGCGGCGGCTCTACGAGTCGGAGGGGTTCGTGGTGGAGGGCGTCCTGCCGGGGGAGTTCCTGCTGGACGGCGCCTACGTGGACGATGTGCTGATGGGACGCGCCCTCACGCCCTGACGCCCTGACGCCCTGACGAAGGTCAGCCGCGGAAGCGCGCCCAGAGCCGGGGGTAGCGCGCCGCCAGCGCCTCGTCGTCCTCGAGGTCGACCGTCGCGCCGGCCGGCTCGTCCGGCCGCCCCGGAAGCTCCAGCTCGGGCAGCACCGCGCCGGTGAGCTGCTCGTACGCCTCGTCCGCCGCGAACCCCAGGTCCTCGCAGTCGCCGTCCACCTGGTCGTCGAAGTCGTCGAGCAGTTCGGCCAGGGCGTCGGGGTCGTGCAGCGCGCCCTCGAAGACGTCCCGGCCCTGGCCGATCAGCCAGTAGCGGAACGCCTCGAAGGCGTCATCGCTGACGCCGCCCAGCAGCACCCAGGCGGCGCCCCACAGATCCCAGCGGTACGCCCGGTTGGCGCGGGCCTCGAAGTGCCGGGCGAAGTCCAGCACGGAGTCGGGGTCGAGCTGTGACAGCTGCTCGACGAGCAGGTCGGACTGGTCCTCGGGGTCGCCCTCGGCAGCCTCCCGAGCGCTGTCGACCAGCCCCCAGAACTCCGTCTCGTCCATCATCACGGGACCAGGATCGGCCCTCGCGCCCACCCCCGCACGCGGAGCGACCCAGATGCGGCCCTCTTGTTATATCCGACAGAAGGTGTCGGGTTTCCTTGCGATCGTCGAACGCGTCACTGATGGCGGCTCCACGGAGAGGACACACATACGTGAGCACACAGGGCACGCGGGGCACACAGGGCACGCAGGGGCCACTGGCGGGCAAGGTGGCGCTCGTCGCCGGCGCGACGCGCGGCGCGGGCCGGGCGATGGCCGTCGAGCTGGGCGCGGCGGGCGCCACCGTCTACGCGACGGGGCGCACCACCCGGGACCGGGTCAGCGAGGTCGGGCGGGCGACGGAGACCATCGAGGAGACCGCGGAACTGGTCACGGCGGCGGGCGGCGAGGGGATCGCGGTGCCGACGGATCACCTGGAGCCGGAGCAGGTGCGGGCGCTCATCGGGCGCATCGACCGCGAGCAGGGGCGGCTGGACGTCCTGGTCAACGACGTCTGGGGCGGCGAGCACCTGATCGTGTTCGGCAAGAAGACCTGGGAGAACGACCTGGCCGGGGGCCTGCGGATGCTCCGGCTCGGCGTCGAGACCCACCTGATCACCCACTACTACGCGCTGCCACTGCTGATCCGTAACCCGGGCGGCCTGGTGATCGAGGTGACCGACGGCAACGAGGAGTTCAACAAGACCTACCGGGAGAACCTCTTCTTCGACCTCGCCAAGAACGCCCCCATCCGCACGGCCTTCGGCCTCGCGGAGGAGCTGAAGGAGTTCGACGGCACGGCCGTGTGCGTCTCCCCGGGCTTCCTGCGCTCCGAACAGATGCTGGACCACTTCGGGGTGACCGAGGAGAACTGGCGGGACGCGGTGGAGAAGGAGCCGCACTTCGCCATCGCCGAGACGCCGTACTTCGTCGGACGGGCCGTCGCCGCGCTCGCCGCCGACCCGGACCGGGCGCGGTGGAGCGGGAAGTCCGTCTTCAGTGGCGATCTGGCCAAGGTCTACGGCTTCACCGACCTCGACGGCTCCCGGCCGGACGCCTTCGGGTACTTCCGTGACGTCGTCTTCGGCGGCAAGGAGGGCACGGCCGCCGACTACCGGTAGAGGTCTCTCAGCCGCCGAGCCGCCGCAGCGAACCGCTCGCGCAGCTCCGGCGGCGACAGCACCTCCACCTCCGGGCCCAGGGCGAGGAGCTGGGCGTACGCGACCTCGGCCGACTCCACGGGCAGGGTGACGGTGATCCGCCTCTCCCCGTCCGGCTCCCCGGCGGACCGTACGGCCTCCTCGCCCGCCGTACGGTCCGTGGCGTACGGCAGGCCGCGGGCGCCCTCGGGGGTGAGGCGCACCGTGATCTCCTCGCGGAGGATCGAGCGCGCGAACTGCGCCGCCCGCTCCTCCCAGAAGGCGGGCAGGTCGAACGTCTCGTCGCGCCGGAAACGCCCCTCGCCGGGCGCGGGCCCGACCGTGGCGAGACGGTCCACCCGGTAGACCCGGAAGTCGCCCTGGGAGCCTCCGGAGACACCGACGCGGGCCGCCAGGTACCAGACGCCCGCCTTGAGGACGAGCCCGTACGGCTCCAGCTCGCGGTCCACCTCCGTGTCCCGGCGGCGGTAGCGGACCGCGAGCCGCCGGTCGTCCCACACCGCGTCGGCGACGTCCGGCAGCAGCGAGGGCGTCTGCGGCTCCTGCCACCACCCCGGGGCGTCGAGGTGGAAGCGCTGGGCCACCGTGTGGGAGGCGTCGCGCAGCTCGGGCAGGAGCGCGGCGGAGACCTTCAGCCGGGCGGCGGAGGCGGCGTCGGCGAGCCCCATCTCGCGCAGCGCGGACGGCACCCCGGACAGGAACAGCGCCTCGGCCTCGGTGCGGCCGAGGCCGGTCAGCCGGGTGCGGTAGCCGCCGATGAGCCGGTAGCCGCCGGCCCGGCCGCGGTCCGCGTAGACCGGAACCCCGGCCTCGGAGAGCGCGGCGGCGTCCCGCGTCACCGTGCGCTCCGAGACCTCCAGCTCACGCGCCAGCTCGGCCCCCGTCATCGAGGACCGAGTCTGCAGCAGAAGCACCATTTTGATCAGCCGGGCGGCGCGCACCGCCCCATCATGCCGTGACGCATGGTGCCGCCGGAGGTTTTGCCCCCACCCCGCCCCTTCCCTCAACCGGGGCAGGCCCCGGACCCCGGGAACCCGGCTCCCCTGTGGGGAACCGGGAGCCGGGGCACGAGGCGCCGTACGGGCGGCGGTGCGTCTCGGACGCTCAGAGGCCGTAGCGCTCTGCGGCTTCCTTGGGGGCCGTGCTCTTGACCGCGCCCTGCTTGGCGAGCCGGGCCAGCGCGGCGACCACGATCGACGGGACGTCCACGCCGAAGTGGCGGCGGGCCGCGTCGCGGGTGTCGGAGAGGCCGAAACCGTCGGTGCCGAGCGAGTACCAGTCCTGCTCGACCCACTGGCTGATCTGGTCCGGTACCGCCCGCATCCAGTCGCTGACCGCGAGGACCGGGCCCGGTGCGCCTGCCAGGGCACGGGTGACGTACGGGACCCGGTCTTCGCCGTTGAGCTGCGCCGCGTCACAGGACAGGGCATCGCGGCGCAGCTCGCTCCAGGAGGTGGCGGACCACACGTCGGCGGCCACGCCCCAGTCGTCGGCGAGCAGTTTCTGGGCCTCCAGCACCCAGTGGATGGCGGTGCCGGAGGCGAGGAGCTGGATCCGGGGGGCGTCGGCGGCGGGCGCCTCGGCCTCCTGGAAGCGGTAGAGACCCTTGACGATGCCTTCCTCGACGCCCTCCGCCTGCGGCATCGGCGGCTGCACCTTGGTCTCGTTGTAGACCGTGAGGTAGTAGAAGACGTCCTCGGCCTGCGGGCCGTACATCCGCCGCAGCCCGTCCCGCACGATCACGCCGACCTCGTACGCGAACGCCGGGTCGTACGCGAGCGCCGCCGGGTTGGTGGAGGCGATCAGGTGCGAGTGGCCGTCGGCGTGCTGCAGGCCCTCACCGGTCATGGTGGTGCGGCCGGCGGTGGCGCCGATCAGGAAGCCGCGGCCGAGCTGGTCGGCGAGCGCCCACATCTGGTCGGCGGTGCGCTGCCAGCCGAACATCGAGTAGAAGATGTAGAAGGGGATCATCGGCTCGCCGTGCGTCGCGTACGACGTGGCGGCGGCGGTGAAGTCGGCCATCGAACCGGCCTCGGTGATCCCCTCGTTGAGGATCTGACCGTTCTCGGCCTCCTTGTAGTACAGGAGCTGATCGCGGTCGACCGGGTCGTAGGTCTGGCCGAGCGGGGAGTAGATCCCGGCGGTCGGGAAGAGCGACTCCATGCCGAACGTACGGGCCTCGTCGGGCACGATCGGCACCCAGCGGCGGCCGGTCTCCTTGTCCCGCATCAGGTCCTTGACCAGGCGCACGAAGGCCATGGTCGTGGCGATCTCCTGGCTGCCGGAGCCCTTGGCCAGGGTCTCGAACGGCTTGGCGGAGGGCTCGGGCAGGGCCACCGGGTGGACCTTGCGGGCCGGGGCGGGGCCGCCGAGTTCGGCGCGGCGCTCCTGGAGGTAGCGGACCTCGGGGGAGTCCTGGCCGGGGTGGGCGTACGGGACGAGGCTGTCGTCCAGCTTGCTGTCCGGGATGGGCAGCTCCAGGAGGTCGCGCATGGCGCGGAACTCCTTGCCCGTCAGCTTCTTCATCTGGTGGTTGGCGTTGCGCGACTCGAAGCCGGGGCCGAGCGTGTACCCCTTGACGGTCTGCGCGAGGACGACCGTCGGGGCGCCCTTGTGCTCCATCGCCGCGCGGTAGGCCGCGTACACCTTGCGCGGCTCGTGGCCCGCGCGGGAGGTGTGGAAACACTCGGCCAGCTTGGCGTCGGACAGCGTCTTCGCCAGCTGCGCGAGGGCCGGGTCGGCGCCGAAGAAGTGCTCGCGGATGTAGGCGGCGTCGCGGGTCGCGTACGTCTGGAACTGGCCGTCGGGGACCTCGCGCAGCCGGCGCGCCAGCGCACCGGAGGTGTCCAGCGCGAAAAGCTCGTCCCAGGCGGAGCCCCACAGCGACTTGACGACGTTCCACCCGGCCGCGCGGAACTGGGCCTCCAGCTCCTGCACGATCTTGAAGTTGGCGCGCACCGGGCCGTCGAGGCGCTGGAGGTTGCAGTTGATGACGAACGTGAGGTTGTCCAGGCCCTCGCGCCCGGCGAGGGCGAGGGCGGCGGTCGACTCCGGCTCGTCCATCTCGCCGTCGCCGAGGAAGGCCCATACGTGGGAGTCGGCGGTGTCCTTGATGCCGCGGGCGGCGAGGTAGCGGTTGAAGCGGGCCTGGTAGATCGCGGAGATCGGGCCGATACCCATCGAGACGGTGGGGAACTCCCACAGCCACGGCATCCGGCGCGGATGCGGATAGGAGGGCAGGCCCTCGCCGCCCGCCTCACGGCGGAAGTGGTCCAGGTGCGCTTCGGTCAGCCGGCCGTCGAGGAAGGCGCGGGCGTAGATGCCGGGGGAGGCGTGGCCCTGGATGTAGAGCTGGTCGCCGCTGCCGTCGGCCTCCTTGCCGTGGAAGAAGTGCTGGAAGCCCGTCTCGTAGAGCCAGGCTGCCGAGGCGAAGGTGGCGATGTGGCCGCCGAGGCCGTCCGCGCTGCCGCGGGTGACCATCGCCGCCGCGTTCCACCGGTTCCAGGCGGTGATCCGGCGCTCCATGGCCTCGTCACCGGGGAACGCGGGCTCCGCGGCGGTCGGGATGGTGTTGACGTAGTCCGACTCCAGCAGCGGCGGCAGCGACAGTCCGGCGCCCTCGGCGCGCTCCAGGGTGCGGCGCATCAGGTACGAGGCGCGATGCGGGCCGGCGGCCTGGGTGACGGCCGCGAGCGAGGCGCCCCACTCAGCGGTCTCCTCGGGGTCCCGGTCGGGGAACTGGTCGAGCGCACTCGGCTGCGTGCTTGCGAGATCGGTCATGCGGTCGACTGTAAGTTCTGATCGATGATCGATCAAAGTAGGTGAAGGGAAAAACTTGTCCGTACGGCGAAATTGGCATTCCGTGCCTTGAAATCAGGCACGCGGTGCACATCCGAGGACGTGCGCTTTGACCAGTTCACCCACTCGCGGATCCCGTCGCCGGAACGCGTCCACCACGGCTTGGTGCTCCTCGGCGTACGACTGCTGCACGGTGCCGAGCCAGCGGATCGACAGCGTCGTCCAGATCTCGATGCCCAGCGACTCCCAGGTGTGCAGCAGCACGCTGTTGCCCGACGCCCGCACCAGCTCCCGGTGGAAGGCCACGGTGTGCCGCACCTGGGCCTCGCCGTCGGCCCTGCGGTCCGCCTCGTACAGTGCCCGCACCTCGGGCTCCAGCGCCGAGGTGTCCTCGGCCAGCCGGGGCGCCGCCAGCTCGGCGGCGATCTGCTCCAGACCGGCCCGCACCGGATAGATCTCCTCCAGGTCGGCGGCGGTCAGATTCCGCACCCGGACGCCCTTGTTCGGAGCCGACTCGATCAGGCGCAGCGTCTCCAGCTCCCGCAGCGCCTCCCGTACGGGCGTCTGGCTGACCTCCAGCTCGGTCGCGATCCGCCGCTCCACGATCCGCTCGCCCGGCTTCCAGCGCCCGCTGACGATCCCCTCCACGATGTGCTCGCGGATCTGCTCGCGCAGCGAGTGGACGACGGGCGGGATCATAAGGAGCGCTCCTTCGGAACCAGAGGTGAACGGAAGTCATTATCCAGGTACCGGAACCATCGCGGTCCGTAGCCGGGAAGACACGACAAAGGGCCGCGCCCCGCACGGAAGCCCGTGCGGGGCGCGGCCGTCTGCCGTAAGGGGCTCAGAGGCCGAGCTCGACCTCGAACTCGCCGGCCTCCAGGATCTCCTTGACCGCGGTCAGGTAGCGGGCCGCGTCGGCGCCGTCCACCAGGCGGTGGTCGTAGGAGAGCGCCACGTACGTCATGTCGCGCACCGCGATGGTCTCGCCCAGGTCCGGGTGGTTGATGACCACCGGACGCTTGACGGTCGCGCCGATGCCCAGGATGGCGACCTGGTTCGGGGGCACGATGATCGTGTCGAACAGCGCACCGCGCGAGCCGGTGTTGCTGATCGTGAAGGTGGCGCCGGACATGTCGTCCGGGGTGATCTTGCTGGAGCGGACCTTGCCCGCAAGCTCCGCCGTCTTCTTGGAGATGCCCGCGATGTTGAGGTCGCCGGCGTTCTTGATGACCGGGGTCATCAGGCCCTTCTCGGCGTCCACCGCGATGCCGATGTTCTCCACGTCGAAGTACGTGATCGTGTCGTCGTCGTTGATCCGGGCGTTGACGGCCGGGTGGGCCTTCAGCGCCTGGACGGCGGCCTTCACGAAGAACGGCATCGGCGAGAGCTTGACGCCCTCACGCTGGGCGAACGCCTCCTTGGCCTGGGCACGCAGCCGCATGATCTTGGTGACGTCCACCTCGACCACGCTGGTCAGCTGGGCCTGGCCGTGCAGGGCCTTCATCATGTTGTCGCCGATGACCTTGCGCATCCGCGGCATCTTGATGGTCTGGCCGCGCAGGGGGGAGACCTCCTGCTTGGCCTTCGGCGCGGCGGCGGCCGGAGCCGGCGCCTGGGCCTGGGCCTGGGCCTGGGCCGCGGCCTTGGCGGCCTCGGCGGCGGCGATGACGTCCTGCTTGCGGATGCGGCCGCCGACGCCGGTGCCCTTGACGGTGCCCAGGTCCACGCCGTTCTCCGCGGCGAGCTTGCGCACCAGCGGGGTGACGTACGCGCCCTCGGCCTCGGGGGAGGCCGGAGCCGGGATGGACGGCTTGGCGGCCGGGGCCGGGGCGGGCGCCGGAGCGGCCGGGGCCGGCTCCGGAGCGACCGGCTCCGGGGTGGCGGCCTGCGGCGCCGGGGCGCTCGGGGCCTGCGGGGCCGGGGCCTCCTCCTTCACCGGCTCGGGAGCCGGGGCGGGGGCGGCCGGGGCTTCGGCGGGCGCGGCGGCCGGAGCGGCACCCGCGGCACCGATCACGGCGAGCTTGGCGCCGACCTCGGCGGTCTCGTCCTCGCCGACCAGGATCTCCAGCAGGGTGCCGGCGGTCGGGGCGGGGATCTCGGTGTCGACCTTGTCGGTGGAGACCTCGAGCAGCGGCTCGTCGGCCTCGACCGACTCGCCGACCTCCTTGAGCCACCGGGTCACGGTGCCCTCGGTCACCGACTCGCCCAGCGCGGGCAGGACGACGTCGGTGCCCTCGGCACCGCCGGCGGGGGCAGCGGCCGGGGCCGGAGCCTCCGCGGCGGGGGCCGGAGCGGCCTCGGGCTCGGGCTGGGCCGCCGGAGCGGGCTCGGCAGCCGGGGCGGGGGCCTCCGCGGGGGCGCCCTCGCCGTCGTCGATGACGGCCAGCTCGGCGCCGACCTCGACCGTCTCGTCCTCGGCCACCTTGATGGACGTCAGCACACCGGCGCTGGGCGCCGGGATCTCGGTGTCGACCTTGTCGGTCGAGACCTCGAGCAGCGGCTCGTCGGCCTCGACGCGCTCACCTTCGGCCTTGAGCCAGCGGGTGACGGTGCCCTCGGTCACGCTCTCGCCGAGCGCCGGCAGGGTTACGGATACCGCCATGGTGTTCGGTTGCTCCTTAACGATCTGTGCGGAATGGGTCGCGCGCTCGGACTACTAGTCGTGGGAGTGCAGCGGCTTGCCGGCAAGCGCCAGGTGGGCCTCGCCGAGCGCCTCGTTCTGAGTGGGGTGGGCGTGGACGAGCTGCGCGACCTCGGCCGGCAGCGCCTCCCAGTTGTAGATCAGCTGAGCTTCGCCGACCTGTTCGCCCATACGGTCACCGACCATGTGGACGCCGACGACAGCACCGTCGCGGACCTGGACGAGCTTGATCTCGCCCGTGGTCTTGAGGATCTTGCTCTTGCCGTTGCCCGCGAGGTTGTACTTCAGGGCGACGACCTTGTCCGCACCGTACAGCTCCTTGGCCTTGGCCTCGGTGATGCCGACGGAGGCGACCTCGGGGTGGCAGTACGTCACCCGGGGCACGCCGTCGTAGTCGACAGGAACGGGGTTCTGGCCGGCCAGCCGCTCGGCCACCAGCATGCCCTCGGCGAAGCCGACGTGAGCGAGCTGAAGCGTGGGGACCAGGTCACCGACGGCGGAGATGGTCGGGACGTTGGTCTGCATGTACTCGTCGACCAGGACGTAGCCGCGGTCCATGGCGACCCCGGCCTCCTCGTAGCCCAGGCCCTGCGAGACCGGGCCGCGGCCGACGGCCACGAGCAGCACCTCGGCCTCGAAGGTCTTGCCGTTCTCCAGCGAGACCTTGACACCGTCGGCGGTGTTCTCGACGCCCGAGAATCGGGAGCCGAGGGAGAAGTTGATGCCGCGCTTGCGGAAGGCGCGCTCCAGGAGCTTGGAGCTGCTCTCGTCCTCGACCGGAACGAGGTGGGGAAGCGCCTCGACGATGGTGACGTCGGCCCCGAAGGACTTCCACGCGGAGGCGAACTCGACGCCGATGACGCCGCCGCCCAGCACGATCGCGGACTTCGGGACGCGGTCCAGGACCAGCGCGTGGTCCGAGGAGATGACGCGCTCGCCGTCGATCTCCAGGCCGGGGAGGGACTTCGGCACCGAACCGGTGGCGAGCAGGATGTGGCGGCCGGTGTAGCGCTCGCCGTTCACATCGACGGAGGTCGGGGAGGACAGCCGGCCCTCGCCCGTCACATAGGTGACCTTGCGCGACGCGATCAGACCCTGCAGACCCTTGTAGAGGCCCGAGACCACGCCGTCCTTGTACTTGTGCACACCATCGATGTCGATGCCCTCGAAGGTGGTCTTCACGCCGAATTCCGAGCCCTCACGAGCCTGGTCGGCGAGTTCACCGGCGTGCAGCAGAGCCTTCGTGGGGATGCAGCCGCGGTGCAGACAGGTGCCGCCCAGCTTGTCCTTCTCGATCAGGGCGACGTCCAGACCCAGCTGCGCTCCGCGCAGGGCAGCGGCGTAACCGCCGCTACCGCCTCCGAGGATCACTAGGTCGAAAACGGTGCTGGCGTCGTTCGCCACGTCACGTCCTCCATGCATGGGTGCGCCGGGCCGGCCGTGGGTGGCCGGGCGGCGGCGGTTGTTCGGCCGCTTCTTGCTCGCAGCCCTGGTGTGGGGGCCCTGTCCTGCCGGGCAACATCTTCGCACTTGTTGACGGGAGGCGGGACGCGGGGCCGCTGTGTGAGAAATCTCTGGACCCGGGCCCAGGGGTTACTCGGCAGTACCCGTTATGGGGTCTCCCGCTCAGCCTAGATCCCCGTCGGCGGTGCGCTCCGCCAGCCGCACCAGGGTGCGGACCGCGGACCCCGTGCCGCCCTTGGGCGTGTAGCCGAACGGCCCGGATTCGTTGAAGGCGGGACCCGCGATGTCCAGGTGACCCCAGACGATGCCGTCCTCGACGAACTCCTTCAGGAAGATACCGGCCACCAGACCGCCACCCATGCGCTCGCCCATGTTCGCCAGGTCGGCGACCGGGGAGTCGATGCCCTTGCGGAGGTCGGCGGGCAGCGGCATCGGCCAGGACGCCTCGCCCACCTCCTCCGCGATCTCGTGCAGCGTGGTGCGGAACGCGTCGTCGTTCGCCATGATCCCGAACGTGCGGTTGCCCAGCGCCAGCACCATCGCACCGGTCAGCGTCGCCACGTCCACGATCGCGTCCGGCTTCTCCTCGCACGCGCGGGTCAGCGCGTCGGCGAGCACCAGCCGCCCCTCGGCGTCGGTGTTCAGCACCTCGACCGTCTTGCCGCTGTACATCGACAGCACATCGCCGGGGCGGGTCGCCGAACCGGACGGCATGTTCTCGGCCAGCGCCAGCCAGCCGGTGACGTTGACCCGCAGCCCCAGCTTGGCCGCCGCCACCACCGCGGCGAACACCGCGGCCGCGCCGCTCATGTCGCACTTCATGGTCTCGTTGTGGCCGGCAGGCTTCAGCGAGATGCCGCCCGAGTCGTACGTGATGCCCTTGCCGACCAGCGCCAGGGTCTTCTCCGCCTTGGGGTGGGTGTACGCGATGCGCACCAGCCGCGGCGGGGCGTCCGAGCCCTGGCCCACGCCCAGGATGCCGCCGTAGCCGCCCTTCGCGAGGGCCTTCTCGTCCAGCACCTCGGTCTTCAGACCGTGCTCCTTGGCCGCGGTCACGGCGGCCGCCGCGAACGAGGCCGGGTCGAGCACGTTGGACGGCGTGTTGATCAGGTCGCGGGCCCGGTTGACCTCGGCGATCAGCGCCGTGGCGCGCTCGGCCGCCGCCTTGTACGCCTTGTCGCGCGGCTTGGCGCCGAGCAGCGCCACCTCGGCGAGCGGACCGTTGTCCTTCTTGTCCTTCTCGCCCTTGTCCTTGTCCTTGCTGCCCTTGGCGTTGCTCTTGGCGCCGTTGCCATTGGTCTTGTCGTACGCGTACGCGCCCAGCAGCGCGCCCTCGGCGACCGCGGCCGCGGCCGCCGCGTCCTCGACCGGCAGCGCGAACGCGCCCTTCTTCGACCCCGCCAGCGCCCGGGCGGCCGCGCCCGCCGCGCGGCGCAGCGCCTCGGCGTCGAAACCGTCGCCCTTCGCGGGGGCCTTGCCCAGGCCGACCGCCAGCACGACCGGGGCCTTGAGCCCGGAGGCGGCGGGCAGCTTGGTCACCTCACCCTCGGCGCCGGTCGCGCCGAGCGTCTCCAGAATGGTGGCGAGCTTCCCGCCGAACGCCTTGTCCACGGCCTCGGCGCCCGGGGCGATGACGGGCCCCTCGGCCCCCTTCGCCACGCCGACGACAAGGGCATCCGCGCGCAGCGCCGCGGCGGAGGAGGTGCTGAGAGTCAGTGCAGTCACAGTGGTCGGGTCCCTCTTCCGGTAGTTCGCCGGCCGACATCGGTTGGCCAGCCGCAGGCCCAGCTTATTTGAGGGCTCGCGGTGCCTTTCGGGCCCGAGCCGACCGGACTCGTCAGCCGAAGGTCAGCACCAGCAGGGCCGCCGTGGCGGCGGTTTCGGCGAGAGCGCCGAAGACGTCACCCGTCACCCCGTCGAAGCGGCGCACGCAGTGGCGGGACAGCAGATCGGCGGCCGCGAGCCCGGCCAGCGCCGCCAGCCCGTGCATCGGCATGGCGTACACATCCACGAGCGCGCCCGCCCCCGCGCAAGCGACGACGGCCAGCGCGGCAGCGCCGACGGCGGCCCGTGGCGGCACCACCCCCGCGACCGCGGCGCCCAGCCCCTCCGGCCGCGCCGCGGGCATCCCCTGGCGGGCCGCGAGCGTCAGGGCGCACCGGGCGACGAGCCCCGCCGCGGCGGCGGCCACCGCGCCGCGCGTCCAGCTCTCCCCGTACAGCTCGGCCAGCGCCGCCACCTGCGCGAGCAGCACGAACAGCAGGGTGATGACGCCGAACGGGCCGATGTCCGACCGCTTCATGATCCGCAGCGCCTCGTCCGCGGGCTTGCCGCTCCCGAGGCCGTCCGCGGTGTCCGCGAGCCCGTCGAGGTGGAGGCCGCGGGTCAGTACGGCGGGGACGGCGACGGAGGCGACCGCCGCGAGCAGCGGCCCGGCGCCGAGGAACAGCAGCACACCGCCCATCGCTGCCGCGCACAGCCCGACCGTCAGCCCGACCGGCAGGGCGCACAGCATGCCGACGCGCGCCGCCTCGCGATCCCAGCGCGCCACCTGTACGGGCAGCGCCGTGAGCGTGCCGAAGGCGAAGCGGAGGCCGTCGTCCAGGGAGGCGCGCGGGGGGTGCGCCGGACGCGGCGGTATCTCCGCGCCGGGGCTCGGGCTCGGCGATATCTCCGGTTCCGGTTCCGGTTGCTGCTCCGGGTCCGGGTCCGGCTGGCGGTCGGGGGACTGCTCCGGCGTGGTGTCCATCGCGCCGCAGGGTATCGCGCGACCCTGACGGGCCATGGGCCATTGGTGGGAACGCAACATCGTCGAGCCCGGCAAGCTGCCGCTGCTCCTCGCGCTGGCCTCGTTCATCCTCTCGTTCGTGATCACGCGCACCATCACCCGGCTCATCAGGGCGGGCAGGGGCCCGTTCCACGACGTCACCTCCGGCGGGACGCACGTTCACCATGTGGTGCCCGGCGTGATCCTGACCGTCATCGGCGGCTTCGGCGCGGTCGCGAGCGCACGGCACGGAGCCGGGGCGGCGATCTCGGCGGTGCTCTTCGGGGTGGGCGCGGGGCTGGTGCTGGACGAGTTCGCGCTGATCCTCCACCTGCACGACGTCTACTGGACCGAGCAGGGCAGACAGAGCGTCGAGGTCGTCGTGGTCACCGCGGCCCTGGCCGCCCTGGTGCTCAGCGGCTTCCTGCCGTTCGGGGTGAACGAGGTGTCGGCCGCCGAGCGCAGTGACCGCGGGGCGGTGGTCGCGGAGGTCTCCGTCAACTTCGCCTTCGCCCTGCTGGCCCTGGTCAAGGGCAAGTTGCGGATCGCGGTGATCGGGGTGCTGGTCCCGCTGGTGGCGATCGTCGGCGCGGTACGGCTGGCGCGCCCCGGTTCGCCGTGGGCGCGCCGCGTCTACCGCCACCGGCCCCGGGCCGCGGCCCGGGCGGACCGCCGGGCGGCCCGCCACGACGCCCGCTGGGACGGGGTGCGGCGGCGGGCCCAGGACTGGATCGGCGGTTTCTCCGAGCCACCGACCTGATCCCCTGTCAGGCGTCTTCGGCCTGCTCGCTCTGCTCCGTTTGCTCCTCCGCGCGCTCCGGCAGCTCTCCCGCGAGCGCCGCGGCCGCCTGGACCAGCGGCAGCGCCAGCAGCGCCCCGGCACCCTCGCCCACCGTGACGCCGTGGTCGAGCAGCGGGGTGAGCGCGATCCGGTCCAGCGCCTTCTCCTGCGCGGGTTCGCCGCTGGCCTGGCCCGCCAGCCACCAGTCCGGCGCACGGAACGCCACCCGCTGGGCGACCAGGGCACACGCCGCCGAGACGACGCCGTCCAGGATCACGGGCGTGCGGCGCACCGCGCTCTGGAGCAGAAAGCCGGTGATCGCGGTGAGGTCCGCGCCGCCGACCGTGGCCAGCAGTTGGAGCTGGTCGCCGAGGACCGGGCGGGCCCGGCGCAGCCCGTCACGGATCGCCGCGCACTTGCGCATCCACGCCAGATCGTCGATCCCGGCCCCGCCGCGCCCGGTCACCACGGACGCGTCCGTGCCGCACAGTGCGGCGGTCAGCGTGGCCGCGGCGGTGGTGCCGCCCACGCTGAGGTCGCCCAGCACGAGGAGGTCCGTACCCGCGTCGGCCTCCTCGTCGGCGATGGCCATGCCGGTACGGAACGCCTGCTCGGCCTCCTCGGCGGTCAGCGTGTCCTCGATGTCGAGCCGCCCCGAACCACGGCGCACCCGGTGCCGGGTGACCTCTCCGGGCAGCTCGGCGGGGTCGCAGTCCAGGGCCATGTCGACGACGCGGACGGGCACCGCGAAGCGGCGGGCCAGCACCGCGACGCTGCTCTCGCCGTCGATCACGGCGCGGACGAGCCGGTGGGCGCTTCCCGCGGGGCGGGCGGAGACGCCGAGTTCCGCGATGCCGTGGTCGCCCGCGAACAGCACCGCCCGGGGCCGCTCGATGGGCTTCACGGGCACCTGCTGCTGGGCGGCGGCCAGCCACTCGCCCAGCTCGTCCAGCCGCCCGAGCGCGCCGGGGGGCGGCACCAGCCGCTCCCGCCGCTCCTCGGCGTCACGTCGGATGCCCCCGTCGGGGCGCTCGATCAGGTCGACGAAGTCATCGAGATTCAGGCCACTGCTCACGGCGTGAACCCTACCGGCCATGCGGTGTTGGGACGCCGCGCCCCATGGATCGGGCACCGGGGGACGCCCTCGGCCCCCGTCGGCTCCGACGCCGTGCGGGCGCGCTTGGGCCGAGGTTTTGTCCCCGACCCGCCCCTTCCCGGATCCGGGGGACACCCCCGGCCCCCCTGCGGCTACGCCGCATGCCCGCCGCAGGGCGGTGGTTGGGGTGCCGCCTCCGGGGGTCGGGAGTCAGCGGCCTGGGGTTCCCGAATCCGGAGCCCCGGCCCCCGGCGCCGGCTGATACGCGGGGACCACCCCGGGGCGGAGGCGCAGCCCGTACGGCGTCAGCGGGCCGAGAACGGGGGCGGAGGCGCCCCACCTGCAGCCTGTTCGGGGCGGGGGGCGGAGGCGCCCCACCTCCGGCCTGTTCGGGGCGGGGGCGGAGATGCCCCTGACACCCAGCCCCTCCGGCGATTGAGGAGCGGGGGTGCGGGGGCGGAGCCCCCGAGAGAGGGGGGCTGGGGGTGTCCCCCAGTTTCGGGAAGGGGCGGGGTGGGGGAAAGCCCCCGGCCTCAGCCGCGCAGGGGCAGGGGCTGGCCCGCCACCACCAGCAGTACCTGCTCGCACTCGCCCGCGAACGCCGCGTTCAGCCGCCCCAGTTCGTCGCGGAAGCGACGCCCCGCCGCCGTCGCGGGGACCACCCCGGCGCCGACTTCGTTGCTCACCGCCACCACCGTCCGCTCCGTCGACCGCACGGCCGCGACGAGACGGGCCACCCGTTCGTGGAGGGCGCGTTCACCGCCGTGGGCCCACTTCTCGTCGTCCCAGGCGTCCACCGAGTCCATCGCGTCGGTGAGCCACAGCGCCAGACAGTCGATCAGCAGCGGAGAGCCGCCCTCCGCCAGCAGCGGCACCAGGTCGCAGGTCTCGGCGGTACGCCACGAGCCGGGCCGCCGGTCGCGGTGGGCTGCGATGCGGGCGGCCCACTCGCGGTCGCCGTCCCGGGTGCCGCCGGTCGCCACGTACAGCACGTCGGGGAAGGCGGCCAGCCGTCGTTCCGCTTCGAGGGACTTGCCGGACCGCGCCCCGCCCAGCACGAGGGTGCGCCGCGGCAGGTCCGGCACCTCGTGGTACTCGCCGACGATCAGCGTCTTGCCGTCCGGCACGGTCCGCGCGCCCGCCGTGGCGAGGCGGCGGTGCATTTCGGGCCCCGGCGGCACGGTGTGGTCGAGGTGGGCGGCCACGACATCGGTGGTGGCCCCCACGGCGCCGGACGACCGCAGCCGGGCCAGCGCGTCCGGGCGGCCGAGTACGTCGAGCACCACCATGTCGTACGGCTCGGCGGTGCCCGAAGACGGGCCGGGCGCCAGCCCGGACGGGGCGCCGCCCGGGGGCAGGTACAGCAGGCGGGTGCCGTCGGGGCCGGTCACCTCGTACCCCGTACCGGGCGAGTCCAGCGCCACCGCCCGCACCCGGTGCCCGCTGATCAGGGACAGCTCGCGCCCGTCCGGCACCCGCCCCGGGGCGGGAAGCCCGGCCGGGAACTCGACGGCGGGGCCCGCGTGGGGATGGGACAGCAGCACCTGCCGCACCCCGACCAGCGAGTACCCGGCCCGCGCCGCCGCGAAGGCGGCGCCGGGGGTGAGGTCGAGGAGCAGCGCGCCGTCGATCAGAAGTGCCGTCGCCGCCCGCGCCTCGTCGCCGACGGCGGTCGCGCAGGCCGCGCAGGGGCAGCCGTGGCGGGGCAGTCCGTCGGGGGCCCCGGTGCCCAGAAGTGTCAGTTCCACGCCCCGATCGTCTCGCGTCCCCGCGGGCCGGGCGCGCCGGGTCACCCTCTGCGGAGGCGTACCGATCCGTTCGGAGCCGTACGGAGTGATCAGTCGCCTAGGCTGCGGGCAGATATCACGTGTCGACCGGTGGGATGGAGGAGGCGGACATGGCCTGGACGTGGCGGTTCGAGAAGTCCGACGGGACGGAGACGGAGCCCGCGGTGCAGCCCGAGGAGTTCCCGACCCAGGGGGACGCGGAGTCGTGGATCGGTGAGGAGTGGAAGGCGCTCCTGGAGGGCGGGGCGGAACAGGTCACGCTCTTCGAGGACGGTACGGAGATCTACGGCCCGATGAGCCTGCGCGCGGAGTAGCCGATCAACAAAGGCAGGGACAGGGGGGCGGCGGCGCCTGACGGCGCCGCCGGTCCGTCAGCCTCCGCCGCGCACACCGCACAGGTGCAGCAGCGCGGCCACCGAGCGGTACGGGTCGGTGCGCCCGGCCCGCTCCTCGGCGGTCAGCAGGCGGTCCCACTCGGGGGACGGCGGGGGCTCGGCGGTGTCGGGTGCCTGGTCGGTGAAGACCCGCACCCCGTACCAGGCGTGCAGCGGCGCCCCGATCGCGGTGAGCGTGGTGGTCAGCTCCTCGCGCCGGTCGGCGCGCACCTGGAGCCCGAGGCGGTTGATGTACGCCGGGGAGTCGAACGAGCTGAGCGCGGTGGTCCAGTCACCGGCCAGCCCCGGCCGCATCGCGAGGGCGTCGGCGTTGCGTACCAGGAGCGAGAGCAGCCCGCCGGGGGCGAGGACCCGGGCCAGGCCGGCGAGCAGCGGGTCCGGTTCGGCCACGTACATGAGCACGCCGTGGCACAGCACCACGTCGAAGGCGCCGGGCAGGAAGTGCGCCCCGGCGTCGCGGCCGTCGCCCTCCAGCAGTCGCACCCGCTGCCGGATGCCCTCGGGCTCGTCGGCCAGGGCGGCACGGGCCGCCTCCAGCATCGCCGGATCGGATTCGAGGCCCGTCACCTCATGGCCCGCGCGGGCTAATCGCAGGGCCTGGGTGCCCTGGCCGGGGCCGACGTCGAGGACCTTCAGCCGCTGGTCGAACCGGAACCGCGAGGTGATCTGCTCATCGAGCTGATGGGCGACCAGGGCCTGGCGGACCGTGTTCCGTAAGCTTCCGAGGCCGCCGAGCCAGCCGGCCGCCCCACCGGCGAAGCCGGAGGTCCCGCTCAGGGCCGCTCTCCGCGCTTGACCTGCGGCTTGGGAAGGCGCAGCCGGCGCATCTGGAGGGTGCGCATGAGGGCGTACGCGACGGCGCCCTTCAGGTTCCCGTCCGGGAACTTCTGGCGCAGCTGCCGCTTGAGCTGGAAGGCGAGGACGAACGAGTTCAGGACGATCAGCACAATGACGACCATCCACAGCAGCAGCACGTAGCTCTGCATGGCCCCGGCCTGGATCATGCTGAGCACCATGATCAGCACGGCGAGCGGCAGGAAGAACTCGGCGATGACGAACCGCGAGTCCACGAAGTCGCGGGCGAACCGGCGCACCGGGCCCTTGTCGCGGGCCGGGAGGTAGCGCTCGTCACCGCCCGCCAATGCCTCGCGCTGGCGCGCCAGGTCGGAGCGGCGGGCCTCCCGCTGACGCTTGGCGGCGTCCTTGCGGGTGGTCGGCGTATTGGCCAGGCTGCGGCGCTGCGACTGGGACGCGCTGCGCTTGGGCGTGGGGCGGCCCTTGGGCGCCTGGGGGTCTCTGGGCTGCTGCGGCTGGCCCGCTGTCACCTTGGCGGTGGCGGCCTGCTCATCCTTGGAACGGCTTCGGAACACAAAGCCCAAGGGTACGGGTTCACGGGTGTGTGCCCCAGCGTCAGGGGGAAAGATCGGGCAACCGCTTTCCGCCGGGAACCACGGATAACCGGGACAAGTCGGGCAGAGTGACCGGGGTTGCGGGAGTGGTCGTGCTCATCCCTGCGCCGGAGGCGCCCGGATCGCGATCGTTCTGCAGGAGGAGCGCGGGACGGGCGGAACAGTGCGGTAATGGAAGCAGGGCCCGTAGGCTGGGTCTGTTGGGTGTGCTGGTGCCACAAGTCCGTCAGAAGGGGGCGCGCGAGGCCCATGAGCGGTGTCATGAAGCGTATGGGGATGATCTTCCGCGCGAAGGCCAACAAGGCCCTGGACCGGGCCGAGGACCCGCGCGAGACCCTTGACTACTCGTACCAGAAGCAGCTGGAGCTGCTGCAGAAGGTCCGGCGCGGCGTGGCCGACGTGGCCACTTCCCGCAAGCGCCTGGAGCTTCAGCTGAACCAGCTGCAGGGCCAGTCCGCCAAGCTGGAGGACCAGGGCCGCAAGGCGCTCGCGCTCGGCCGGGAGGACCTGGCGCGCGAGGCGCTGTCCCGCCGCGCCGCGCTGCAGCAGCAGGTCACCGACCTGGAGACGCAGCACCAGACGCTGCAGGGCGAGGAGGAGAAGCTCACCCTGGCCGCGCAGCGGCTGCAGGCCAAGGTCGACGCGTTCCGCACCCGCAAGGAGACCATCAAGGCCACCTACACCGCGGCCCAGGCGCAGACCCGGATCGGCGAGGCGTTCTCCGGCATCTCCGAGGAGATGGGCGACGTCGGCATGGCGATCCAGCGCGCCGAGGACAAGACGGCGCAGCTCCAGGCCCGCGCGGGCGCGATCGACGAGCTGCTGGCCTCCGGTGCGCTCGACGACCAGTCCGGGATGGCCAAGGACGACATCGCGGCCGAGCTGGACCGGCTCTCGGGCGGTACGGACGTCGAGCTGGAGTTGCAGCGGATGAAGGCCGAGCTGGCCGGCGGAAGCTCGCAGCAGGCGATCGAGGGCGGCCGCCAGGACCAGGGACAGCAGTCGCCGAACCAGCACAAGTTCGACAAGCAGTAGCCGCCCCCCGCCCGGGCGTGGTCTCCGGCGTCCCGTCTCCGGCGTCCCAAGGAGGTCGTCATGATCGTACGCATCATGGGGGAGGGGCAGATGCGGGTGGACGACAGCCATCTGCCCGGACTCAACAAGCTGGACGACGATCTGCTCGCCGCCATCGAGAGCGGTGACCACGACGGCTTCCGGCGCACCCTCGGCGCGCTCCTCGACGCGGTGCGCTCGGCGGGCGAGCCGCTGCCCGCCGACGCCCTGGAGCCGTCGGGGCTGATCCTGCCCGCCCCGGACGCGACCCTTGAGGAAGTCAAGGCGATGCTCAAGGACGACGGCCTCATCCCGGGCTGAGCACCGTGCCCGCAGACCGTGCTTCCTCCCAGGTCACACCGCAGGTCACAGCCCAGGTCACGGCGGATTCCGGCGCTGCCGTACGGAGGGCGTGGGCAGGACGCCGCCGGAGCGGATCGGCGCGGCGTTTACCGTTGGATCCCGTGACTCCCCTCGCCGTCGGGCCGGGCCTGGCCCGTCCGCACCGCTGGCTGGCCGCCCATCCACGCGCCCTGGACACCCTCGTGGCGCTCGGCTGCCTCGCCCTGATCCTCATCGGCGCGGTGTCCAACCCGCATCTGCGCGACCACCACCAGCCCATAGGTGTCTTCTTCGGGCTGCTGGCCACCCTCTCCTCGGCGTCGCTCGTGCTGCGCCGCGAGCTGCCGCGCGCGGTGCTGGCGTTCACCTGCGCGATCAGCGTCATCGAGATCGTCACCAACGACCAGGGGCCGCCGCGCACCTCGATCGTGTTCGGGGTCGTGGTCGCGCTCTACACCGTCGCCGCGCGTACCGACCGGCACACCACCTGGCGGATCGGCGCCGCCACGGCCGCGCTGCTCACCGGCACCGGGATGCTGTTCGGGCTCACCCCCTGGTACGCGCAGGAGAACTGGGGCATCTTCGCCTGGACCGGGCTCGCCGCCGCCGTGGGCGACGCCGTCCGCAGCCGACGGGCCTACATCGCCGCGATCGAGGAGCGGGCCGAGCGCGCCGAGCGCACCCGCGAGGAGGAGGCCCGGCGCCGGGTCGCCGAGGAGCGGCTGCGGATCGCCCGCGAGCTGCACGACGTCGTCGCGCACCACATCGCGCTGGTCAACGTCCAGGCCGGGGTCGCCTCGCACGTGATGGACAACCGCCCGGACCAGGCCAAGGAGGCGCTCGAGCACGTACGCCAGGCCAGCCGCTCGGCGCTGGACGAACTGCGCGCCACCGTCGGCCTGCTGCGGCAGTACGGCGACCCCGCCGCCCCCACCGAGCCCGCGCCGGGCCTCGGCGTCCTCGACCAGCTGGTGGACGGCTTCGTACGGGCCGGGATGCGGGTCGAGGTCGAATCGCACCCGCGGGACGGCATCGGGACGCTCGCCGGTTCGGTGGACCTCACCGCGTACCGGGTCGTCCAGGAGGCGCTGACCAATGTGCACAAGCACGCCGGGCCCGAGGTCAAGGCCGAGGTCCGCATCGTCCGCACCGAAGGCGCGCTGGAGATCACGGTGGCGGACGACGGCGTCGGGCCCCCGTCCGTCGACGTCGGCGGCGGGCACGGGCTGCTGGGCATGCGCGAACGGGTCGCCGCGCTGCGGGGCACCTGCGAAGCGGGCCCCCGCCCCGAGGGCGGCTTCCAGGTACGGGCGACACTTCCCCTGCAGACCCGCAGGGGAGGGGATTCATGACGATCAAGGTGTTGCTCGCCGACGACCAGACGCTGCTGCGCAGCGCGTTCCGGGTGCTGGTCGACTCGGAGCCCGACATGGAGGTGGTGGGGGAGGCGTCGGATGGCGCGGAGGCGGTCGAGATCGTGCGGGCCAAGGGCGCCGACGTGGTGCTGATGGACATCCGCATGCCCGGTACGGACGGACTCGCCGCCACCCGCATGATCAGCGAGGATCCACGGCTCGCCGACGTCCGGGTGGTCATGCTGACCACCTTCGAGGTCGACGAGTACGTGGTGGACTCGCTGCGGGCCGGTGCGAGCGGCTTCCTCGGCAAGGGCGCCGAGCCCGGCGAACTCCTCTCCGCCATCCGCATCGCGGCCGCGGGCGAGGCGCTGCTCTCCCCGGCCGCCACCAAGGGCCTGATCGCCCGCTTCCTGGCCCAGGGCGCCCCGGGCTCCGGTGACGCCGCGTACGACGCCGCCCGCCTGGACGCCCTCACGGGCCGCGAGCGCGAGGTCCTGGTCCAGGTCGCGGGCGGCCACTCCAACGACGAGATCGCCGGCCGCCTGGAGGTCAGTCCGCTGACCGTGAAGACGCACGTCAACCGGGCGATGGCGAAGCTGGGCGCCCGGGACCGGGCCCAGCTGGTGGTCATCGCGTACGAAACGGGCCTGGTCCGCCCGGGGGCGTGACCCCCGGGCGGTGCCCGCCGTGGCCCGCCGTCACACGCCCGTGGTCTCCTCCAGCCGTCTGCACAGCTCCGCGGCCAGCGCCTCCGCGTTGCGGCAGGTCCACAGGATCGTCGGGGGCAGCTTCAGGCCGAACGCCGTCTCCAGCCGGTTGCGCAGCTCGATGCTCATCAGGGAGTCCAGACCGAGCGAGCGGAACGGAACGTCCCGCTCGATCCCCGTCTCCTCCAGGCTCAGCACCCGCACCGCCAGCTCACGGACCTTCTCGCACGCCGCCTCCTGGCGGCCCTCCGGGCCGAGCGAGCGCACCCAGGAGGCGAACCCGCCACCGGCGCCACCGCCGCCCGCGGAGGTCTCGCGCAGCTCCTGCCAGGTCGCTTGCGTCAGCGTCTCCGGATTGGCCTCGAACCACCGCGGCAGATCGAGGGGCGCGTAGCCGACCACATCCTCCTCGCCGCTCTCCAGCAGCGCGCGCAGCGCGGACCACGCCTCGGCGGCCGGGAAACCCGCCATGCCGCGATCGGCGAGCCGTGCCCCGCGCAGGTCGTCGGCGGCGGCGAGACCGATCTCGGCGAACGGCCCCCACTGCACCGACAGCGCCGGCAGACCGCGCCGCCTGCGCGAGACGGCGAGAGCGTCCAGGAAGGCGTTTCCGGCGGCGTAGGCCGCCTGCCCGGCGTTGCCGACCAGCGCCGCCATCGACGAGAACAGCACGAAGAAGTCGAGCGGGTCCTCGCGGGTCGCCCGGTCGAGGTTGACCGCGCCGTCCACCTTCGGCGCCAGCACCCGCTCGGCACTCTCCGGCCGCAGCGTGCCGATCGTCGCGTCGTCGAGCACTGCCGCCGCGTGAATGACCCCTCGCAGCGGCGGCAGCTGCGCGCGCACCCCGGCCAGCGTGTCCGCGAGCGCCGCGGGGTCCGCGACGTCCGCCGTCACCACGTGCACCCGGACGCCGTGACGGCGCATCGCCGCGATGCGGGCGGCGGCCTCCGGAGCCGGTGCCGACCGCCCGAGCAGGACGAGCGCACCGGCCCCGCCCTCGGCCAGGAACTCGGCCAAGGACAGGCCGAGCGCCCCCAGCCCACCGCTGACCAGGTAGCCGGCGTCGGCGCGGAACGGCAGGGGCTGAGGGGCCACGGAGACCACCGACGCGGGATCGACCAGGGCGAACTTTCCGATGTGGTGACCGGCCGACATGGTCCGCAAGGCGTCCGCCGCCGCCGCGAAGGGGAACCTGGTGGTCGGCAGCGGGCTGAGCCGGCCCGTCGTCACCCGGTCCCATACGTCGCCCAGCAGTCGTGCCATCCGCTCGGGGCGGCTGCGCGCCACCCCTGCCAGGTCCACAGTGGCGAAGGTGACGCGCTTGCGGAAGGCGCCAAGCCCTAGCGACCGGTCGGCCCAGATGTCCGTCTTGCCCACCTCGATGAACCGGCCGTCCTCCGCCAGCGCCTCCAGCCCCCGCCCGATCGCCGCACCGGTCAGCGAGTTGAGGACGACCTCCACGCCACGGCCGCCGGTGACCTCCCGCACGTCCCCGGCCCAGGACAGCTCGCGGGAGTCGAAGACATGCTCGACGCCGAGTTCCGCGCGCAGATACTCCCGTCGCTCCGCACTGCCCGCGGTGGCGATCACCCGGGCACCCAGGGCGCGGGCCACGCCGATCGCGGCGAGTCCCAGTCCCCCGGTGCCGGAGTGGATCAGCACCGTCTCACCGGCCTCCAGCCGGGCCAGGTCGTGCAGGCCGTACCAGGCGGTGAGCAGGGCCACCGGAACGCCCGCCGCGTCCGCGTCGTCCATGCCGTCCGGAATCGGCCGGGCGTGGTCAGCGCGCACCGTGACATGGGAGGCCAGCGATCCGGGGGCCACCGCGACGGCGCGGTCGCCGACCGCGAACCCGGCCACCCCGTCACCGACCGCCGCCACCCGGCCCGCGCACTCGTTGCCGAACACGTCGGCGTCGGACGGATCGGGGTAGGTGCCCATGGCCTTCACCACGTCGATGCGGTTCAGCCCGGCCGCCGTCACCTCGATCTCGAGGTGACCCGGCGGCGGGGCCGTACGCCGCAGCGGGCGATAGCCGAGCGCGTCGAAGAACCCCGGCCGGCCGGTGGCCAGCCGGAACGGCTGCGGCGCACCGCGCCACGGCACCTCCGGCAGGCTCGTCTCCCGGGCGGCTCCCCGCGTGAGGCGGGCCGCGTGGCGGGTGCCGCCGCGCAGCACCACCTGGTCCTCGCCGTCCCGCGCCAGCGCCTCGGCCGCGACCGCCGCCCATGGCTCGGCGTCCGGTTCCACGTCCAGCACGAGCGGGTCCAGCCCGGGGTGCTCCCGCCGCAGCACCCGGGAGAAGCCCCAGAACAGCGCGGCACCCGGGTCCACGTCATCCCCGTCGGCCACCGCCTGGGCGCCCGCGGTCACGACGACCACCCGCGACACGGTGCCCTCGGCCGCCGCGGCGCGGACCAGTTCGGTGAGTTCGAGCAGCCCCGCCCGCTGCGCCGCCAGGTCCCCGCGCGGCGCGAGATACACCAGTCCGGCGGTCTCCCCGCCGGGCGCGCCGGTCACCTCGGCCCCGGCCGCGCGCAGCGCCTCCGTCAGCGCCGCCGCATGTCCGGCGGGCGCGCCGGCCCCGCGTACGCGCCAGATGCCGCCCCGGGGCGCGGTGGTGGCGGACGGGGGCACCGGACGGAACTCCAGGCGGTGCAGACGGTCCTCGTCGCCGCCCGGCCCGCCGGGCGTTCCCTCGGTGCGCTCCAGCGCCTGCACCGTCAGACCTTCCATGGTCATGAGCGGGGTGCGCCCGGCGTCGTAGAGGTGCACGTCGACATGGGTGTCATCGCGCCGGACCAGATACGACCACACCGAGGTCACGGCGTGATCCGGCTGCGCGTGCACCAGGACGCGGCGCACACCCGTCGGCACGACGGCCCGGCCGTCGCCCGCCACACCGTCGAGGGCCAGCAGGGTCTGCAGCGCCCCGTCCCACACGGTGGGGTGGAGCATCCCCGGACGGGCACCGGCGCGCCACCGCCCGGTCGACCGCACCTCGCCCAGTGCGGCCCGGGTCTGGCCGCACACCCGCAGGGAGGTGAGGGCACGGAACGACGGCCCGTAGCCGAGGCCGCGCTCGGCGCAGTCCGCGTAGAACGCCGGGATGTCGCGTTCCGGCTCCTCCAGCAGCCGGGCCGGGAACTCCTCGCTCGCCGGGTGGACCTCCCCGAGCCGCACATGGGCCGAGGCGTGGGTGAGCCAGGACGTGGTCCCCTCCCGCAGTGAGCGCAGCGTGACGGTGCCGCCCTCGGCCAGGTCATCACGCCAGTCCGCGCCGACGAGGACCGGCTCCTCGCCGTCCAGGGTCAGGTCGGTCCGGAACGTCACGTCGGTGAGGGCCGTGGGCAGCCCGCCGGTGCGGGAGGCCACCGCGCCGAGCATGAGCGTCAGCATGGCCGCGCCGGGCACCGCCACCGCCCCGTGGACCGTGTGGTCCGCCAGCCACGGGTGGTCGGGCGTGCCCAGCTCCACGGTGCCGTGCCAGATGTCCTGCCCGCCGGGGGACGGCAGCAGGGCGACCTCGAAACCGGCGCCCATGCGTGCCGGGCGCCGGTTCTCCCCGTCCACCCAGAACCGACTCCGCTGCCACGGATAGCCGGGCAGCGTGACCGCGGGAGCGGTACGCGCCTTTCCCACAGGTGCCCCGAAGGGCGCGAGGCCCGCCACATAGGCGGCGGCGAGGGCGAGCCGGAAGTCGCGTGGGCCACCGGCGTCCCGCCGCAGGGTGGACACCACACGCGCCGGTTCCTCGTATTCCGCGGTCAGCTCCTCGACCGCGGGCACCAGGAGGGGATGCGGGCTGATCTCCACGACATGGCTGACCCCCTCGTCCAGCAGGGCGCCCATCGCCTCGGCGAAGAGCACCGGCTGCCGCAGATTGCGCACCCAGTAGCCGGCGTCCAGCTCGGCCGCCCCGGCGGTGCGCGCGAGGACCGTCGACCGCAGCGGGATCCGCCCCGGCCGGGGCCGCACCGGCGCGAGCGCCGCGAGGAGTTCACCGGTCAACGCGTCCATCTGCGGGCTGTGGGACGCGTAGTCGACGTTCACCATGCGGCAGTGCACACCGTCGGACTCCAGCGACTTCCGCACCGCCGCCAGCGCGTCGAGATCCCCGGAGAGCACACACGACCGGGGCCCGTTGACGACCGCGAGCGAGAGCACGTCCTCCGATCCCGCCAGCGCCCGCCGGGCGGCGTCCGCGCCCAGCTCCACCGCCAGCATGCCGCCCTCGCCTGCGGTACGGGCCACCAAGGCGCTGCGCCGGGCCACGATCAGGGCGGCGTCCTCGACGCTCAGCAGCCCCGCGACGGTAGCGGCCGAGACCTCACCCTGGCTGTGTCCGACCACCACGTCCGGCTCGACCCCGGCGGCACGCCACGACTCAGCGAGCCCGACCGAGACCGCCCACAGCACCGGCTGCACCATGTCGAGCCGGTCGAGCCAGCCATCGCCCGCCCGGCCCGCGACCACCTCGACCGGGTCGTGGTCCCACTCCACATGCGGGCGCAGCGCCTCCGCGCAGCGCCGGGCCGCCGCGGCGAACACCGGGTCACCCGCGTACAGCTCCGTGGCCATGCCCGCCCACTGCGACCCCTGCCCCGGAAAGACGAACGCGGTGCGCTCGTGTGCCCGCGCCCGCCCCGTGACCACCCCGGGGATGTCGGCGCCGGGGTCGGCCGCGTACGCGGACAGCAGGCGGGCGGCCTCGGCACCGTCGCCCGCCACGAACCCCGCCCGGACGCCGAACTGGTCACGGTGGTGCGCGAGGGCGTCCGCGATGTCTGTGAGGTTGCCTTGTGACGCCGACGGGGCCAACTCCGCGGCCCGGTCGCGGAGCGCGCGGGGCTGGTGGGCGGAGACCGGCACCAGCACGGGCCCCGTCCGGTGGGCCGCGGTCTCCGCGCCGGCGGGCCGCTGGGGCGCGGGCGCCACGATGACGTGCGCGTTGGTGCCGCCCCAGCCGAAGGAGTTCAGCCCCGCGTACAGCGGCCCGCCGCGCGGCAGCGGCAGAGGATCCGTCGCGACGCGCAGGCCGAGCCCGGCGAAGTCGATCTCCGGGTTCGGCTCCTCGCAGTGCAGGCTCGGCGGGACCGTGCGGTGCCGCAGCGCCAGCAGGACCTTCACCAGTCCGGCGAGGCCCGACGCCGCCTCCAGATGGCCGATGTTGCTCTTCACCGAGCCGATGGGCAGCGGCCGCCCGGCCCGCCCGGCACCGAGGACGCGGCCGATCGCCGTCGCCTCGATCGGGTCGCCCCGCCGGGTGCCGGTGCCGTGCGCCTCCACGTACGCGACCTGGTCCACGGGGATGCCGGACTCCGCGTACGCCGTGCGCAGCAGCGCTTCGTGCGCCGCCGGGTTCGGAGTGACCAGGCTCTTGCCCCCGCCGTCGTTGTTCACGGTGGTGTGCACGATCACACCGTGGATCCGGTCGCCGTCGGCCAGCGCCCGGTCCAGCCGCTTGAGGTAGAGGGCGACCACGCCCTCACCGCGGACGAACCCGTCGGCGGAGGCCGCGAACGAGTGGCAGCGGCCCGTGGGGGACAGGCCGCCGAAGTGGGTCAGCCCGATTGAGGTCTCGGGGCTGATCAGGAGGTTGACCCCGCCGACCATGGCCGCCTCGATCTCGCCGAGGCGCAGCGCCCGTGCGGCGAGGTGCAGCGCCACCAGCGAGGACGAGCACCCTGTCTCCACGACCAGGCTGGGCCCGGAGAGCTGGAGGAAGTACGAGACGCGGGCGGCGATCGCGTCCAGGACGTTGCCCACCAGGCTGTGCGGAGTGGTGGCCGCGCCCCGTTCCTTGCGCAGCTGCTCGTAGTCGTGCCAGATCGCCCCGACGTACACGCCGGTGCGGGAGCCGCGCAGGTCCGCCGCGGGCCGCCCGGCGTCCTCCAGGGCCTGCCAGGCGACCTCCAGCATCAGCCGCTGCTGCGGGTCGAGGTCCGGGGCCTCGCGCGGCGAGATCCCGAAGAACGTGGGATCGAACAGGCCGATGTCGGGGAGGAAGCCGCCGACGTCCTGGATGTGCCGCTCCGGGTCCAGCGGGGCCGTGGTGTCCCACCGGTCGGGCGGTACGGGGCCGATCGCGTCGCCCCGTTCGGTCAGCAGGCGCCACAGGCCGTCGATGTCCGCCGCGCCCGGGAAGCGTCCGGCCATGCCGACGACGGCGATGGAGGATGCGGCGTCGGGGGAGTGATCAGTCACGGATTGCCTTTCCCGCGGTCTTCGCGATGCTCGGGCCCGGGGCCGAGCGCAGGACGTCGCCGAGTCGGTCGATGACCCGGGTGCGCTGTTCGGCGGTCAGGAGGCCGGCGGCCGAGATCAGTTCGACGCTGAGCCGTTCGTCGTACACGCTCACCAGGAACAGGGGCATGCCGGGGACGGTCGTGGACGTGTAGCCGCGGAAGTCCGTGATGGCCAGCCCCTCGGGGGTGGCCAGATCGGGAATCCGGCCGATGTTGGAGACGGCGTAGTCCACGACCTCCACCGCCGATCCCGAGAACCGCCGCGAGTCGAGCAGCACGCGCTCGGGGACGATGGCCGCGATGGCCGCGTCCAGTCCCCCGGTGGCGTCGTGGGCGACCGTCAGCGGGTCGGCGGACTCGGGCACGGTGACCGCGAATTCGATGCCCGCCACGAAGTTGGTCGCCTCGAACGGCCCGACCGGCGGCGAGAGCCAGGCCCGCAGATCGACCGGGGACCCGCACACCAGCCGCGCCGGTCCGCTCTCCTCCCGCAGCTCGTCACGGCAGGCGACGAGCACCGCACCGCACAGGAAACCGTGCAGCGACAGGCCGAGGCCGGAGACGGACTCGATCAGCCGCCGGGTCGTGTCCCGGTCGAACCGTGCCCTGGCGACCTCGGAGGCGGGCAGTACGAAGGCGCCCGCGGCCGCCGACAGGGCGCGGGAGACGGCCGCGGCGTCGTCGTCCCAGCCCGGCCCGTACCCGTCGGCCCGACCCGCCCCGCGCGCGATCAGCAGCCGCTCGGCCGAGATGGGAAGCGCGGCCGCCGGGCGGGGGACCGGAGTGCCGGTGACCGTGGCGGTGTAGATCTCCCACAGCCGCGCGAAGAGCGCGATGCCGACTCCGGCGTCCGCTATCGCGTGATGCAGCGTCAGAATGACGTGGTGCCGGGGAACTTCGCCGTGCCGGGCGGCTCCGTCCGTGATCAGGGTGAGCCGGGCCAGGGAACGGGACGAGTCCAGCCGCCTGACCATCTCCTCCCGGTACGCGGCCTCGCCGCCCCCGCGGACGGTGAACTCCGCCCGCGGATGGCCCGCCACCTCGAAGTGGAATCCCCCTTTGTCCCGGATCAGCCGGCCGCGCAGCAGCGGCGCCGCGTCCGACAGGGCCGCGAACGCCCGGCCCAGTGCCTCGCCGTCGACCGTCCCCTCGCACAGGGCCGAGTAGTTGCCCGCCCAGTCGATCGACGCGTGGAACGCCTCGCTGGGGTCCAGGTGGCGTCGCCCGGTCATGCGCCGCCCCCGATGGCCGTCCCGCCGGTACGGACCGACAGCGCGCCGCACGGGCAGTTGCGCTCGCACTCCAGCGCCAGCTCCCGCAGGTCCTCGGGAACCTCGGGCCGCAGCACGATGACCGTGCCGTCGTCCTCCGTCTGGTCGAACAGCTCGCCGGCGACGAGCGCGCACATGCCCGATCCGCAGCAGCGCTCGGTGTCCGCTTCGATGAACATCCGCCTCCCTACCATGTGACCGGCAGCGACTTGATGCCGTAGACGATCTCCGTGGTGCGCGTCTCGACCTGGTCCGCGGGGATCGCGAGGGCCAGACCGGGCAGGCGGTCGAACAGCGTCCGGTAGCCGATGCGCATCTCGGCCCGCGCCAGTTGCTGGGCGACGCACTGGTGGACACCGAAGCCGAACGACAGGTTCCCGGCCGCCGGCCGCCGGATGTCGAACACATCGGGGTCGGAGAAGCGCTCCGGGTCCCGGTTCGCCGCCGGCAGTGAGATCGTCACCGTCTGCCCGGCCCTGACGGTCACGCCGCCCAGCTCCACGTCCTCCAGCGCGCCCCGGGAGATGCCGAACTGGATGACGGTGAGGTACCGCAGCAGCTCCTCGACCGCCCCGTGCAGCAGGGCCGGGTCCTTCTTCAGCGCGGCGAGCTGCTCGGGGTGGGTCAGCAGGGTGAAGGTGCCGAGCGACAGCATGTTCGCCGTCGTCTCGTGGCCCGCCGTGAACAGCTGGAAGGCGATGCTGGTCAACTCGACGTCGGACAGCCCGCTGGTCGAGACCAGCCCTCCCAGCAGGTCGTCCTGGGGCGCTCGCCGCTGCCGTTCGACCGCCTCGCCGAGGAACTCGAAGATGGTCCGGTAGCACTCCTTGACCTCGTCCGCCGTGGAGTCCGTCCGCAGCATGTGCTCGGACACCGGCCGGATCCGCTCCCACTCCGGGTAGGGGATGCCGAGGAGGTCGCAGATCACCAGCGAGGGCAGCGGGGCCGCGAACTCCGTTACCAGGTCGGCCGTTTTCGCGGGGGTGCACAGGTCGTCGATCAGGCGGTGCGCCGTGGCCTCGATCTTCTCTTCGAGCAGCCGCATCCGCCGCACGCTCAGCTCACCGGTCAGCAGCTTCCGGTAGCGGGTGTGCTCCGGGGGGTCCATGCCGACGAACATCCCCGGCACGTCCTCCTCGGGCGGGGAGCCGTCCCCCAGCACTTCGTGGACCGCCGAGTGCCGCAGTTCCGGCCGGGAACTGAAGCGCGGGTCCTGAAGGACTTCCCGGGCGAGCCGGTAGCTCGTCACGATCCAGCCGACATGGCCGTCGGCGTAGGTCAGGGGAGCCACCGGGGAATGGGTCCGCAGCCCGGCCAGTTCGGGCGGCGGGTCGAACACTCCGTCGCGCTTGACGGGAATCCGCATGGGGCACTGATCGGCACTCATCGACTGTCCTTCTGGATGATCCGGTCTGACTGACTCGTCGCTTCGGCCCGGGCTTTGAGCGCGGAGTTCTGGTCGCGCATACCGGAGGCGTTCCGCGTCAGGAAGCGGCCGAGCGCGGGGACGGCGACTCCGGAGAAGGAGTCGGCGTGGACGACGCGGGTGCCGTCGCCCTCCGGCGTCAGCACGAATTCGTGCACCCCGGTGAGGACTCCGGGCATCAGCAGCCGGGCGCGCCAGCGCAGCACGTGGCGGGGCTCGGCCGCGAGAACCACCGGCCTGATCGTCCACTCCCGGCCGCCCGGTCCCGCCACGGTGACCGCCAGCCGGGCGTGCTCGGCCGGGGTGCCGCTGATCCGCCGGAGCGTGGGGCTCCACTGCGGATAGTCCGCGAAATCCGTCAGGACCGCCCAGACCCGCGCCGGTTCGGCGGAGATGTGCACGCTGGTCTCCACGCGTCGCACGGCGCCCGTCACCGTCCGGCCCGGGGGAGCACGGTCATGGGCAGCGAGCTGGGGTTCACGGTGGCCCAGGGCATCTCGCGCGCCCGGAAGCCCGGGGGCAGCTCCAGCCGCCAGCGCCGGGTGACCTCGACCATGACGGCCGCCATCATGGTCCAGGCGAAGTGCTCGCCGAAGCAGTGCCGGGGGCCACCGCCGAAGGGGACGAACGCGCCGCGCGGAAGACTCGTCGCCGGGCGGGACAGCCACCGGTCGGGGTCGAACCGCTCCGGGGAGGGGTACAGTTCCGGATCGCGGAAGACCCCGTACGGGCTGTAGAACAGCTCGGTGCCGGCCGGAACCTTCCGGCCGCCGAGGTCCATCGGCCGGGTGGTGCGGCGCGAGATGACCAGGATGGGCTGCCGCAGCCGCAGCGACTCCTGGAGCACGCGCCTGACGTACTCCAGCCCGGCCACGTCGCCGATCTCGAAGTCACGGTCGCCGATCACGTCCCGGACCTCTTCCGCGACCTTGCGCTCGATCTCCGGATGCCGGGCCATCTCGTAGAACGTCCACGCCAGCGCCGTGGCGGCGGTCTCGGCACCGGCCATGGTCACCGCGACGATCTGATCGCACACATCGCGTTCCGTCAGCGGCTCGCCGCTCTTCTCGTCCCGCGTCGCCAGGAGCACCGACATCAGGTCGCCGTTGTCGATGCCCTGGTCGCGGTACGTCCGCATGATCCGGTTGATGGCCTCGCGCAGCTCGGCGAACGCCTTGTCGAACCGCCGGTTCACCGGCAGCGGCAGCCGGTTGACCGCGTCGGGCACGACCGTCCGCCACATGATGCCCTTGAGGACGGCGGGCAGCAGCCGGACCAGTTCGGAGACGGCGCGCGCGTCCACACCCGCGCCGAACATCGTGCTGGCCAGGATGCGCAGGGTGATCGCGTGCATCTCCTTGTCGGCCGCGATCCGCTCTCCGGCGCGCCAGGACGTGGCCTGCCCGGCGGCGACGTCCCTCATCACCTCGGCGTAGCGGCTGACCTGGACGCGATGCACCGAGGGCTTGACCATGGCGTGCTGCCGCCGGTGCTCGTCGCCGTTGGCCAGGACGACGCCGTTCCCTGCCAGTGGCCGCACCTTGTCGTAGAAGCGGCCCTTGTCGAGGACGCCGTCGTGGTCCGTCAGCAGGGTGTTGATCAGCTTCGGTTCGGTGAGGAAGTACGTCGGGGCGGTGCCGAAATCGACGCGCACGATGTCGGCCTGGCCCTGCAGCGACCGCAGGAACCTGAAGGGGCTGCGCACCAGCGCCGGCGTGTGTCCGGCGAGCGGCACCCGGCCGCGCGCCACCCGGTACGTCGCGATGCCGGTCATGCGGACCGCCGCCCCAGGCTGTGGTACGGACGGTCGCTGAACACCGTCCGCTCCGCGTGCAGGGTGACCACTCCGGAGCGGAAGCCGTTCCACCTGTGCCCGATGCCGTTGTAGCGGGAGGTGACGTAGGACCACTGGAGGTTGCCGGCCATCATGTGCCAGACCGCGTCGAGGTAGGCGGCCACGGCGGGGTCGCCGCCCAGCTCGCCGTCCTCGATCGCCTTCCGCGCCGCCATGAAGTCGTTCCGCCGGTCCTCGATGACGCGGAAGAGCCGGTCCACGGCGGACTGGAGGTCCATGTTCTCGCTCAGCCGCAGCACCGAGAGGGCGTTGACGTAGTCGTCCATCGCGGCCTCGGCGCGGAAGGAGAACAGGTCGTTGGTGAGCATGATGTGCTCGAGCGCGATGTCGATGAGCTTCCGCAGCTCGGCGTGGGCTTCCAGCTGATCGGTGAGGTCGATGCCCAGGCCGTACTCGCCGAGCACGAAGTACATCCCCATGCCGACGCTGTCCCGGCGGACGTTCAGATACCTCTCCAGGTCGAAGACCTCGTCGTCGCGCCGGGAGGTGATCTCGGCGACGCAGCCGGAGAGGAATCGGCGGACCTCACCGAGGAAGCGCTCCCACTGCCGGTCGGGGAGCTGGGCGCGCATCTCGCGCCAGATGCCCTGGAGCACGTGGCCCCACTCGAAGTCGCCGCCGACCGCCCGGTCGTCGAGGATGTTCACCACCCGGGCGAACATCTCCTTCGCGGCGTCGACGTCCCTGCCGATCTTCTTGCGGTCGACCATCGCGTTGTCGAAGACGGACAGGTACTCCGTGTAGTGGCACAGGTGCTGCAGGCGCTGCCGCTCCGCCGTCGGCAGGACGTAGCAGGTCCACAGCGCCGCACCCTCCTCCAGGAGCTGGTCCATCTCCCGGTCGCCGTCCAGGGCGAAACGCATGTTCTCGCGCACCCAGTCGTTCGAACTCCGGTGGATGGCGGCCGTCTCCGGGTGGGAGAGCGCGGGCAGCAGATACGGGAACTCGGGGAGGTAGAACTCCTCACCGGGAACGTAGGGGCTTCGGGTCCGTGGCATGGCGACGCTCCTGAAGGCAGGCGGAACGAGAAAGGTGGTGAGCGACGGCGGCGCGGCCTCGGGTCACGTCCGGCGGTCCACGGCGGCGTGGGCCAGCTCGCGCAGCGCCTCCTGGGCGGAGGGGTGGATGGCGGCGCCCTCCAGCGCGCGCAGCGCGCCCGCATACCGGTCGCTGATCATGTCTTCGACCACCGCCCGCGCGCCGACACGCTCCACGACGTCCCTGACCTCGGCGGCTCCCTCGTCGTCGACCCAGGGTGCTCCGTAGAGCCCGTCGATCAGCTTGGCCTCGCGCGGCCCGGCCAGGTCCCGAGCGATCGTGATGAGCACGGTCAGCTTGCCCTGGCGGATGTCGTCGACATTCGACTTTCCGGTCGTCCGCGGTTCCCCGAAGATCCCGAACAGGTCGTCGCGCATCTGGTAGGCCTCGCCGAGCAGCAGCCCGTATGTCCCGTACGCGGCGAGGACCTCGTCCGTCGCGCCCGCCAGGACGCCACCGAGCCGCAGGGGATCGCGCACGGAGTAACCGGCCGTCTTGTAGCGCACGACCTCCAGGGCCTCCGCCACCGAACCGGTCCGTGCCTCGCCGAAGAGGTCCAGGTACTCCCCGTGGATGGCGTCGGCGCGCAGCCCGGAGAACAGGGACATGGCGCCCGGCGAGCGGCTGGCGCGCCAGCCGTCGTGGAACAGCTCGTCCGACCAGACGATGCCGGCGTTCCCGGCCAGGAGCGCCGCGCTCAGGCCGAAGTGGCCGCTCTCGCCGTTCCAGCACGACTCCTCGTGCAGCCGGGCGTATCTGCGGTGCATCGTCGGCGACCCGCGCCGGAGGTCGCTGCGGTCGACGATGTCGTCATGGATCAGCGCGGCCACGTGGAAGAGCTCCACCGCGGCCGCCACCGACAGGATGTCCTCCTCGGCGCGGTCCTCACCCAGGACGCCCCGCCACCCCCAGTAGCAGAAGAGCGGGCGCATGCGCTTGCCGTTGCCCAGCGCGAAGTCGCGCAGATGCTGGAGTACGCCGCGGGTCTCGGTGTTGGTGATCTCGCCGACCTTGGAGTCGAGGAACGAGCGGAGCTTGTCCTCGATCTGGGTGCGGACGGCGGCGTGCTCTTCGAGGGTGAGGGCCGGTCCGCTCATATCTTGCGCCGGACGACGGTCATCGGAAGCGGCCCGGGCACCAGGGCGCCCATCGCGATCGGCTCCACCGGCTTGTCGCTGGTGGGCCGCACATGCCACTTCGAGGCGAGCGTGGCGATCACGGCCTGGATCTCGTTCCACGCGAACGATTCCCCGATGCAGTTGCGGACGCCCGCACCGAAGGGCATGAACGCGCTGCGCGGGATCTCCCGCCGGCGCTCCGGCAGCCAGCGGTCCGGGTCGAACGTGGCGGGCTTCGGGTAGATCGTGCGGTCGTGGTGGACCGCGTAGATGGAGTACAGCACCTCGGTCCCCCGGGGGATCCGGTGCTTCCCCAGCTGGGTGTCCACCCTGGTCCGGCGGCCCAGCGCCCAGACCGGGGGGTACATCCGCAGTGATTCGGTGACCACCTGGCGGGTGTACTCCAGCTTCGGCAGATCCTCCGCCGTGACCGGACGCCCCTCCAGCACGGCGTCCACTTCCGCCTGCAGCTTCCGCTGGACGTCGGGGTGCTCGCCCAGCAGGTACGCCGTCCAGGACATCGCGCTCGGCGTCGTCTCGGAGCCGGCGGTCAGCATGGTCATGAACTCTTCGTGGATCTGCTGGTCCGTGACGTTCGGATTTCCCGAGTCCCGCGCGGCGAAAAGCCTCGCCATCAGATCATTGGCCGTGCGGTCCTTCTGGGAGTCGAGATCCGAGACGATGCGACGGCCCACCTTTGTGAGTCGGCCGATGGCGCTGTGGAACATTTTGCTGCCGCGCGTGGGAACCCGGTCGAGCAAGGCGGGCGGAACGGCCGCGCGCCGCTCCACACCCGAAATGACGACGGGCATGCACCGATACACTTCCTTGATGTCGTGCTCGGCCATGTCGGTGGAGAAGAGCGCCTTGATGACGATCCGGACGGCCAGCTCGTAGAACATGGGATACATGTTCACCCGCTGGCCGTCCTCCCACGAGTCGAAGACGGCGGTGGCGCTGTCCCGCATAATTCCCAGATAGGTGGCGATCTGGGTGTGGTGGAAAGCCGGCTGCATCAGCAGCCGCTGGCTCCGGTGCAACTCGTCCTCGGACAGCAGAATGCCGTTTCCGAGCATGGTGCGCACGCGGTCGTACTGCATCCCCTTCTCGTAGTCCTTGGCCTTGCGCACCAGGATGTCGTACAGCAGGTCGTGGTTGCTGACGAGATAGGCGTGCAGCGGGCCGAGCTGAATACGGGCGAGCGGACCTTGCTCGCTCACTGAATTGAAGAACTTGAGGGGGTTTCTCCACATGGCGAAGGCATGACCGATGAGCGGCAGCCTGCCAGGGGTGATCGGCACATTCGGGGCAGCGGTGATGGCGGCCATGGACGACTCCCAGGAAGAAGCGGATCCGTGAAACCTCTGAAATTCCGTGCGACCTGCGAAGAGCCGGGAATCAGCCGGTCGGCCAGGTGACGGGAAGGGCCGACAGGCCGTGGAAGACGAACCCGCCCGGAATGTGCTGCGGCTCGAAGCCGGGGGCGAGTTCGAGGCCCGGCAGGGCCTCGGCGAGCGTCTCCAGTGCGATGCGGCTCTCCAGGCGTCCCAGGCTCGCGCCGAGGCAGAAGTGGATGCCGTGGCCGAACGCGAAGTGGCGCGGCGGGCCGCTGCGGTCGAGCCGGAAGGTCTCCGGATCCTCGGTCAGCCCGGGGTCGCGGCCCACCGCCGCGAACATCGTGTGCACCTTCGCGCCGGCCGGGATCGTCACGCCGCCGACTGTCGTGTCCTCGGCGGCCAGCCGGGGCGCGCCCTGCACGGAGGTGTCGAACCGGAGCCCCTCCTCGACCGCCGCGGGAATCAGCCCGCGGTCGGCGACGACCTGCTCCCACAGGCTCCGGTCCCGGAGCAGCTGGTGGACGGTGTTCGCGATGAGGTTGGTCGTCGTCTCATGGCCGGCGGCCAGGATGACCTGAAGCGCGAGGACTGCGTCGTCGAGGGTGCAGACCGGGTCCTGCTGGGCGGCCGCCTCGACGAGCACGCTGAGCAGGTCGTCGGCCGGGCGCCGGCTCCGGTCGGCGAGCAGGCCCCGGTAGTACTCCTCGTAGGCGAGCACGCTCTTCGCGCAGCGCAGCTGCTCCTCCGGGGGCAGCGGCATGACCTGCATGAGGAGCCAGTCGTTGTTCCACGCCTTGACCGTGGCGTGGTCCTGCGCGGGGACGCCGATGATGTCGCAGATCACCGTCATCGGCAGCGGGTAGGCGAAGCCGGAGAGGAGGTCGACGCTTCCGGCGTCCTTGATGTCCCGTACCAGCTTTTCGGCCAGCTCCCGGATCGCGGGCTCGCGGCGGCGCAGCGCGCGCGGAGTGAACTCCTCGTTGACCAGCGAGCGGAAGCGGCCATGGGTCTCGGGGTCGGAATTGAACAAGGTGACCCGATAGAAGAGCGAGCCGGAGAGCAGCTCCTGGCATTCCTCGGTCAGCTCATATGCGCCGTGCGTGTTGTTCCGGCTGGTGAACCGCAGTGGATCCCGCAGCACCTGAGCCATCTCTTCGCGTCCCGTAATGACCCACGGGCCATGCTCCGTCACCGGGCAGACGGGCGCCTTTTCGCGGGCGACGCGATAGGCGTCGTGCGGGTTCGCGATGAACTGGGGGCTCATGGGATCGAACAGCTCGGCAGGGTCGAGCTGACTGTCCTCTAAAATGCGGTCGCTCACGTACACGTCCTTTGCAGAGATTTTGTGTCCGTGCAGGATGGAGCCATGGCTTTTCCGCGACGCGCCGCTCCCGGGTGGCGGAGCACGTCAATGCCGCTGGAAACGCCAGTGGTGATGTGGAGAGCAGTGGCGCGACAGACGCGCGCCGAGAAGGGTCGGCCTTACCGGAAGTGCCCGGGCGTGACGCGGGCGAATGGGATAGCCGTGAAAACGCTACGCGTCGTGTGAAGCGGCAGAAATGCCAGCATAGGAGCCCCCGTTCCCTTGATCCGTGGAGACGCTAGCAGTCCTGTGCGACCAGGCGCAAGACTATTCGATTGCATCAAAGTGGCTGCGGAGGGTTTATTTACCGGCGCATAGAACGACACCGCCCCACCCCGAAGTCGGGGTGGGGCGATACGGGGAGGGGCTACGGGAGCGCCAGCATCCGTTCCAGCGCGGCCTTCGCGTGGGCCTCCGTCTCGGCGTCCACCTGGATGCGGTTCACGACCTTGCCCGCGACCAGCGACTCCAGGGCCCACACCAGGTGCGGCAGGTCGATCCGGTTCATGGTCGAGCAGAAGCACACCGTCTTGTCGAGGAAGACGATCTCCTTGCCCTCGTCGGCGAATCGGTTCGCCAGCCGCCGGACGAGGTTCAGCTCGGTGCCGATGGCCCACTTGCTGCCGGCCGGGGCGGCCTCGAGGGTCTTGATGATGTACTCGGTCGAGCCGACGAGGTCGGCCGCGGCGACGACCTCGTGCTTGCACTCGGGGTGCACCAGCACGTTGACGCCCGGTATGCGCTCACGGACATCCCGCACGGACTCCAGCGAGAAGCGGCCGTGGACGGAGCAGTGGCCGCGCCACAGGATCATCTTGGCGGCGCGCAGCTGCTCGGCGGTCAGCCCGCCGCCGGGCTTGTGCGGGTTGTAGACGACGCAGTCGTCCAGCGACATGCCCATGTCCCGCACCGCGGTGTTGCGGCCCAGGTGCTGGTCGGGCAGGAAGAGCACCTTGTCGCCCTGCTGGAAGGCCCAGTCCAGGGCCCGGCGGGCGTTGGAGGAGGTGCAGATCGTGCCGCCGTGGCGGCCGGTGAAGGCCTTGATGTCGGCGGAGGAGTTCATGTATGAGACGGGCACCGTCGTCCCGGCGACGCCCGCCTCGGTCAGCACGTCCCAGCATTCGGCGACCTGCTCGGCGGTGGCCATGTCGGCCATCGAGCAGCCCGCCGCCAGGTCGGGGAGGACGACCTGCTGGGCGTCGCCGGTCAGGATGTCGGCGGATTCCGCCATGAAGTGCACACCGCAGAAGACGATGTACTCGGCGTCCGGCCGGGCGGCCGCGTCACGGGCGAGCTTGAAGGAGTCACCGGTGACATCGGCGAATTCGATGACCTCGTCGCGCTGGTAGTGGTGCCCGAGCACGAAGACCTTGTCGCCGAGCTTCTCCTTGGCCGCGCGGGCCCGGGCCACCAGGTCCGGGTCGGAGGGCGCGGGGAGGTCGCCGGGGCACTCCACGCCGCGTTCGCTCCTCGGGTCGGCGTCACGGCCGAGCAGGAGCAGCGCGAGCGGGGTCGGCTGGACGTCGAGGGGCTGGGCGGTGGTCACGACACGCACCCTTCTTTCTTCACTCGGATCCGCATCGGGACACGGAGACGGAAACCCTAATCGTCAAAATGACGCTATCTATCATAACCGCTTCACGTCATGTTGACGATGGGCATCGCGTCGATGTGACGCATTACGGTCCACGGGCCCCATGTGCGAGCATGAAGAGCCAGGAACATGCGCTGGGCCCGGAATGAATCCGGGGCGCCGTTGGTTGAAGCCGACGGCAAGCAGTCCGTACGACCCGGGAGAGAAGCAGATGACCGTTCAGGACGAGACCACCGCGAGCGAGGGCATCATCCTGTCCGACGCCGCCGCGTCGAAGGTCAAGGGCCTGCTGGAGCAGGAGGGCCGCGACGACCTCGCGCTGCGCGTCGCCGTCCAGCCCGGTGGCTGCTCCGGCCTGCGCTACCAGCTCTTCTTCGACGAGCGCTCGCTCGATGGCGACGTCGTCAAGGACTTCGACGGCGTCAAGGTCGTGACCGACCGGATGAGCGCCCCGTACCTGGGCGGCGCCTCGATCGACTTCGTGGACACCATCGAGAAGCAGGGCTTCACCATCGACAACCCGAACGCCACGGGCTCCTGCGCCTGCGGCGACTCCTTCAGCTGAGCCCTCGCAGCGGCATACGGAGGCGGCGGGTCCATCCGGGCCCGCCGCCTCCGGCGTTGTCGCTCGGGTTACTTCTTCTGCGCCGGGACCTTCTCGCCCGTGGACTTGTCCACGACCGCGCGGCCGTCCACCGGCTTGTCGAGCGTGACCTTCTTCGTCATCTCCTTGGCCATGAGGATGCATGCCTGGCCCGGACGCTTCGGCTTGCTCGTGATCTCGACCGTCACCTTCTTCGACGTCTCGTCGGCGGAGACCGAGTAGGTGTCGCACACGCCGCCCCAGAAGCGCAGCGTCAGCGTCTTCCCGTCCGCGCTGTACGAGGTGATGTCGTCGGCCTTGGAGCCGCGGCCCGGCGTGCCCGGCTCGCTACGCTTCTCGCCCTTCCGGCCCTGGCCCGGGGCGTCACCGCTCTTCTTCTTGATGAACTCCGGCTTCACGGCCGGGTAGGGGAGGGTCGCCGCGACGCCGTTGGCCCCCGTCGGCTCGGTCTTGAAGATCCACGACGGCACCAGCGCCCGCCGCCCCTCCACGGAGTGCGCGGCCAGCCCGAAGGTCACCGATTTCACGGTCACCTTCCCGGATCCGCCCGCGCCGCTCCTGGGGGCCGTGGCGTTGAGCTTCTTCAGCGCCTGCTGCGCGCTGATCAGCGGATAGCTGTCGCCCTCCTTCGGCGTCGCCAGCGCGCCGTTCCCGCCGGTCAGCTGCCCGTCCGCGCCCACCTGGAGGCTGGTCGTCCAGCCCTGGGTGGGCAGCTTGTCCAGCACCGGGTCCGCGTTCACCATGCGTACGGCGCCGTAGCGGCCGCTCGCGTCGAGCTTCGCGTCCGTCAGCCCGAGCGCCTTCAGCACGGGCTCGGCCGTGCGTTTGGCCTTCTCCTCGGACACGGCCTTGTCGTCGTCGCTCTTGTCGCCCTTGCCGCTCTTGCCCTCGCGGTAGGTCGGGCAGCTCTTGTCGGCCTTCGGCCCCGCGCCCGGCGGGTGCACACAGGTGTCGCCGCCCGGCGTCCCGAAGCGGGAGTACGACCAGCTGCCCGGGCCCTTCTGGCTCACCCGCAGCACCGGGCCGCTGCCGTCCCCGGTGCCGCCGACCTTCCAGTTGCCGTTGTCGGCGCGGGGGCTGCCGGAGACGTCCAGGGCCTTCGCCAGCCGCGCCACATCGGCCTTGCCGACCTTGGCGTCGGTCAGGTAGACGGGTGCCTCGTCGGGGCCGTCCGGCAGCCTTCCGTCGACCACATAGCGGCCGCTGCCGTGGGGGTCGGGCTCGCCGACCGCGATCCCGTCGTGTCCGTCGTTCCCCGCCGGGGCGGCGTACGCGTCCAGTGCGAGGGGCCGGGGGGATCCGTCCCGGCCGGCCGAGCCCGGGCCCTGGGAGCCGCCGCCGTTCGCCGCGGTCGAGGCCCAGTAGGCGCCGCCGCCACCGGCGACCAGCACCGCGGCCGCCACCGATACGACGGCCAGCCGGGAACGCCGACGCGGCTGCTGATGGTCGTCGTCGGGGGTCTGCGGGGTGTCGGTCTCCTCGGTGCTCACCGTTTCTCTCCTTCCGCTCCGCTCACGTTGTCCGGCCTACTGCCCTCGCGAGGGGGTTGCCGGTGTGACGGGGTGAAGGGGCGGCTGGTTCCTTCCGGTGCCTCCGACGCTTTTCGGCCGCCGCTGCGAGCCGCGTCTCAGTCGCCGTAGTCGGACATGCCGCCGACCAGATCGGCGGACGCGGCGGGGACCGTGATCCCGCGGATGCGCGAGGGGGACACGGGCGCGGCGGGAGGCGATACGGTGACCACCGGGACCGCCCAGTGCGGCGCCATCCGTGCCCCGTAGCCACGCAGTTCGGCCAGCGAGTCGGGCTCGATCGCCCCGGCGGCGGCCTGGGCGGGGGTGACGTGCTGCGGCATGGGTCCTCCCGGTCCGAGGGGGCCCGCACGGGCACGAGCCCCGTCATCTCTGCACCGTATGCCCTACTACGTGGTAGTTCCTCCCGTTCGTAAGTGGCCGGGGAAGTCGATAGCGTGAAGCGTCCGATTTCGCCGCCGCCCCGAAACAGGAGCAGCTCTCGTGCGCATCGCCGTCACCGGCTCCATCGCCACCGACCATCTGATGACCTTCCCCGGACGCTTCGCCGATCAGCTGGTCGCCGACCAGTTGCACACGGTTTCCCTCTCCTTCCTGGTCGACAGCCTCGAAGTCCGCCGGGGCGGGGTCGCCCCGAACATCTGCTTCGGCATGGGAGTGCTCGGGCTGCGCCCGATTCTGGTCGGCGCGGCCGGCGAGGACTTCGCCGAATACCGCGCCTGGCTGGACCGGCACGGCGTGGACACCGAGTCCGTCCGGATCTCCGCGACGCTGCACACCGCGCGTTTCCTCTGCACCACGGACGAGGACCACAACCAGATCGCCTCCTTCTACACCGGCGCCATGGGCGAGGCCCGCCAGATCGAGCTGCAGCCGATCGCCGACCGGGTCGGCGGTCTCGACCTGGTGCTCATCGGCGCGGACGACCCGGAGGCGATGGTCCGCCACACCGAGGAGTGCCGCTCGCGCGGCATCCCGTTCGCCGCCGACCCCTCGCAGCAGCTCGCCCGCATGGAAGGCGAGGACATCCGGGTGCTGGTGGAAGGCGCGAAGTACCTCTTCACCAATGAGTACGAGGCCGCGCTGATCGAGACCAAGACCGGCTGGACCTCGGAGCAGATCCTCGCCAAGGTCGGCACCCGCATCACCACGCTGGGTGCCCAGGGCGTCCGGATCGAGCGCGAGGGCGAGGAGCCGATCGTCGTCGGCTGCGCCGAGGAGGAGCAGAAGGCCGACCCGACGGGCGTCGGCGACGCCTTCCGCGCGGGCTTCCTCACCGGCCTGTCCTGGAACCTCCCGCTGGAGCGCGCCGCCCAGATGGGCTGCATGCTCGCGACGCTCGTCATCGAGACGGTCGGCACGCAGGAGTACGAGCTGCGCCGCGGCCACTTCATGGAGCGCTTCGCCAAGGCGTACGGCGACGACGCGGCGGCCGAGATCAGCGACCACCTGGCCTGACGGCGGGACGCGTACGGGCGGGGCCGGGGGAAACGTTCCCCCGGCCCCGCCGTATGTCCGCCCCCCGGCCCTACGTCCGGCGGCGCACCCGGTACGCCGTCCCGCGCTCGGCGGGGCGCTCGCCCTCGTACGTCTGCCCCCGCATCTCGCACCACGCCGGAATGTCCAGCCGGGCCGCCTCGTCGTCGGACAGCACGGTCACCACCCCGCCCACCGGCACCTCGCCGATGACCTTGGCCAGTTCGATCACCGGAATCGGGCACCGCTTGCCCAGCGAGTCGACGACCACATCGGAATCGGGCCCAGGAGCGGGAGCGCCGACCGGAGCCGGAGGGCCCAGCCGCTCGCGCACCCCGGCCACCACGCCCGGCAGCACCGCGAGGAACCGTTCCACGTCCGTCCCCGAGGTCCCGCGCGGGAGCGAGACCCGGATGTTGCCCTCGGACAGCACCTCCATGGCCCGCAGCACATGGCTGGGGACCAGCGTGCTGGAGGTGCACGACGACCCGGACGAGACCGAGAACTCCGCCCGGTCCAGCTCGTGCAGCAGCGCCTCTCCGTCGACATAGAGACACGAGAAGGTGACCAGATGCGGCAGCCGCCGCTCCGGGTCGCCCACCACCTCCACGTCCGGCACCAGCTCCGGCACCCGGGCCCGGATACGGTCCACAAGACCCCGCAGCCGCTCCGCCTCCTCGGCGGCCTCGGCCCGTACGGCGCGCAGCGAGGCGGCGGCCGCGACGATGGCAGGGAGGTTCTCGAAGCCCGGGGCGCGGCCCGACTCCCGTTCGTCCACCGGGGCCGGGCGGAACCGCGTGCCCTTGCGCACCGCGAGGAGCCCGACCCCCGCCGGGCCGCCCCACTTGTGGGCGCTCGCGGTCAGCAGCGACCACCGGCCCTCCACCGGGCCCCAGCCCAGCGACTGCGCCGCGTCCACCAGCAGCGGCACGCCGTCCGCCGCGCACGCCTCCGCCGCGGCGGCCACCGGCTGCACCGTGCCGACCTCGTGATTGGCGGACTGGAGGCAGGCCAGCGCGACGCCGTCGGGGGACTCGCGCAGGGCCGCAGCGTACGCGTCCGGCGCGACCCGGCCCGTACGGTCCACCGGGACCTCGGTGACCGCACCGCCGGACGCCTCGTGTGCCGCCGCGGCCTGGAACACCGCGGAGTGCTCCACCGCGGAGACGATCAGCCGCGGCCCGGCCCGCCGGCGCCCGGCGAGCGCCCCGGCGATGCCGTCGTGCAGGGCGCGGGTCCCCGAGGGGGTGAAGGACAGCTCGTCCGGGCGGCATCCGACGGCCTCGGCGGCCGTCTCCCGCGCGGCGTCCAGCAGCAGCCGGGCGCGCCGCCCCTCGCGGTAGAGCCGGGCCGGGTCGGCCCACCCCTCGTCGAGGGCGGCGAGCAGCGCCTGCCGGGCAACGGGATGCAGCGGTGCGGACGAGGCCGCGTCGAAATAGGGCACGTAAAGAACGCTAGCCCCTGTTCCCGGCGCACGGCTCATGACAAAAAAGCGGAATTGCCACGCACGGGCGTACGGCGTGCCGACGCGCGGCATCACACGAACGGGGCGGTGCCCGCACCACCTCTACCCCGGCCGTCCCCCGGCAACACCCCGCACCGCCCCCGGGCCCGGAAAACGCTGGTGGAGCAGGTCATTCCGTTGAGATTCCACGGCTTTCCCTGGGCGACGCCACCCCTTCGGGGAGGGGCCCGGCGCGTTGGGCACCCTCCCCGCGCAGCGCCAAATGGCGTCCAGTAGGGTTTGGTCCGCATAAACATCCAAACCCCTGCCCGCACCGGGCCGGCGACCGACCAGATGACGGCCGCGGCCGACCGCGCGGGCGAGACTCTCGGGAAGGCGCTACGTGAGTCCCAACGGCTCCGACCGCTCGTCGCGGCGCCCGGTGCGGCGGAAGCTGCTGCAGGCGCTGTCCGCGGGCGCGGTCCTGGCGACCGCCACCGGTTGCACATCCAAGGACTTCCCCCGCCTCGGATTGCCCACCCCGGCCACAGAGGAGGCGCCGCGGATCCTCTCCCTGTGGCAGGGCTCGTGGGCTGCAGCGCTCGCCGTGGGCGTGCTGGTCTGGGGCCTGATCCTGTGGTCGGTCATCCTCCACCGCAGGACCCGGACCAGGGTCGAGGTCCCGGTGCAGGTCCGGTACAACATGCCCCTCGAGGCACTGTTCACCGTGGTCCCGATCATCATCGTCTCGGTGCTCTTCTACTTCACCGCGCGCGATGAGAACGCTCTCCTCAAGACCTCCAAGAAGCCCGACCACGTGGTCAACGTCGTTGGCTACCAGTGGAGCTGGGGCTTCAACTACATGGAGAACGTGGACGGGAACCCGGCCAGCCCCAAGGCCACCCCGAAGGAGGTGGCGTCCATCCCCGACAAGATGCTCGCCACCGCCCCCAAGGGCGCCGAGGGCGTCTACGACACCGGCACCCCCGGCGAGCGGAATCCGCAGAACGGCAACCCGGGTCCGACCCTGTGGCTGCCGAAGGGTGAGTCGGTCGAGTTCATCCTGACCTCCCGTGATGTCATCCACTCGTTCTGGGTGGTCCCCTTCCTGATGAAGATGGACGTCATCCCGGGCCACGCCAACCGGTTCGAGGTCACCCCGAACCGGGAGGGCACCTTCAAGGGCAAGTGTGCCGAGCTGTGCGGCGTCGACCACTCCCGGATGCTCTTCAACGTCAAGGTCGTTTCACCGGAGCGCTACCAGCAGCACCTGAAGGACCTGGCGAAGAAGGGCCAGACGGGATACATCCCGGCGGGCATTGCGCAGACGGACCCCGCCAAGAACGCGGAGACCAAGACCCAGTGAGCATCCTCAACGAACCCCAGGGTGCCGACGCAACCGCCTCGTACGAGGATGAGTTGCCGGTGCGCCGCAAGCAGCCCGGCAATGTCGTCGTCAAGTGGCTGACCACCACGGACCACAAGACGATCGGCACGCTCTATCTGGTCACGTCGTTCGCGTTCTTCTGCATCGGCGGCGTGATGGCGCTCTTCATGCGCGCCGAGCTGGCCCGCCCGGGCACGCAGATCATGTCGAACGAGCAGTTCAACCAGGCGTTCACCATGCATGGCACGATCATGCTGCTGATGTTCGCCACCCCGCTGTTCGCGGGCTTCACGAACTGGATCATGCCGCTCCAGATCGGCGCGCCAGATGTGGCGTTCCCGCGGCTGAACATGTTCGCGTACTGGCTGTACCTCTTCGGCTCGCTCATCGCGGTGGGCGGCTTCCTGACCCCGCAGGGCGCGGCCGACTTCGGCTGGTTCGCGTACTCGCCGCTGTCGGACGCGGTCCGCTCGCCGGGCATCGGCGCCGACATGTGGATCATGGGTCTGGCCTTCTCCGGCTTCGGCACGATCCTCGGTGCGGTCAACTTCATCACCACGATCATCTGCATGCGCGCTCCCGGCATGACGATGTTCCGCATGCCGATCTTCACCTGGAACGTGCTGCTGACCGCCGTTCTGGTCCTGCTGGCCTTCCCGGTGCTGGCCGCCGCGCTGTTCGCCCTGGAGGCGGACCGTAAATTCGGGGCGCATGTCTTCGACGCGGCCAATGGCGGGGCGTTGTTGTGGCAACACCTCTTCTGGTTCTTCGGACACCCAGAGGTGTACATCATCGCGCTGCCGTTCTTCGGCATCATCTCCGAGGTCATCCCGGTCTTCTCGCGCAAGCCGATGTTCGGTTACTTCACCCTGGTCGCCGCGACGATCTCCATCGCGGGTCTGTCCGTGACCGTGTGGGCGCACCACATGTACGTCACCGGCGGGGTGCTGCTGCCCTTCTTCTCCTTCATGACGTTCCTGATCGCGGTTCCGACCGGTATCAAGTTCTTCAACTGGATCGGCACGATGTGGAAGGGCTCGCTGAGCTTCGAGACCCCGATGCTCTGGGCGATCGGCTTCCTCATCACCTTCACCTTCGGTGGTCTCACCGGCGTCATCCTGGCGTCGCCGCCGATGGACTTCCACGTCTCCGACTCGTACTTCGTGGTGGCCCACTTCCACTACGTGGTCTTCGGCACCGTGGTCTTCGCGATGTTCTCCGGCTTCCACTTCTGGTGGCCGAAGATGACCGGCAAGATGCTGGACGAGAAGCTCGGCAAGATCACCTTCTGGACGCTGTTCATCGGCTTCCACGGCACCTTCCTGGTGCAGCACTGGCTGGGCGCCGAGGGCATGCCGCGCCGGTACGCCGACTACCTGGCGGCCGACGGCTTCACCGCGCTGAACACGATCTCCACGATCAGCTCGTTCCTGCTCGGCCTGTCGATCCTGCCGTTCCTCTACAACGTCTGGAAGACCGCCAAGTACGGCAAGAAGGTCGAGGTCGACGACCCGTGGGGCTACGGCCGCTCGCTCGAGTGGGCCACCTCCTGCCCGCCGCCGCGGCACAACTTCCTCACCCTGCCGCGGATCCGTTCCGAATCGCCGGCGTTCGACCTGCACCACCCCGAGATCGCGGCGCTCGACCAGCTCGAGCACCAGGGTGCGGCCGACGATGACAAGGCCCTCGCGGGTGGTAAGGAGGCCGGCAAGTGAAGGTCCAAGGCCGGATGTTCATCTGGCTCGCCGTCTTCATCCTGGTGATGGCGATCGTCTACGGCGTGTGGTCGAAGGAGCCCGCCGGTACCACGGCGCTGTTCCTCGCCTTCGGGCTGAGCATCATGATCGGCTTCTACCTGGCGTTCACCGCTCGCCGGGTGGACGCCGGGGCGCAGGACAACCAGGACGCCGATGTCGCGGACGACGCCGGTGAGCTGGGCTTCTTCTCCCCGCACAGCTGGCAGCCGCTGTCCCTGGGCGTCGGTGGCGCCCTGGCCTTCCTGGGCGTGATCTTCGGCTGGTGGCTGCTGTTCTTCTCCGCCCCGATCATCATGGTCGGCCTCTTCGGGTGGGTCTTCGAGTACTACCGCGGCGAGAGCCAGAACCAGTAGCCGTATCGCGTAGGAGGCCCGGCACCCGCAAGGGTGCCGGGCCCCTTTTTTTGGGGGGCTCGGTTCGCCCGTCACCCTGCTGCCTCGCCCGGCGCGCCGTCCGCCGCGCGCGTCCATAGCGTGAGCGCATGAACCACACACCTCGATCTCCTCGAACCCGGGCGGTGCTCGCCAGTGCCCTGCTGGTGGCGTCGCTGATAGCGGGTCTCAGCGGATGCGGGGGCCCCTCCTCGGACCCGCTGTCCGCCAAGCCGTACGACGCCGCCGACCAGATCTCCTTCAGCGGTGAGAGCGGCGCACGCAAGGCCGATCCGGACCGGCCGCTCCAAGTGACCGCCAAGGGCGACGACGGCCGGATCACGGACGTCACCGCCACCGACGCGGCGGGCAGGTACGTACGGGGCGAGCTGACGCCGGACGGCAGCCGGTGGCGCTCCACCGTGCCGCTGGCGGCGGGCGCCCACTACACGCTGCGGGTGTCCACGGAGGACTCGGGCGGCTCCCCGGGCCGCCGTACGATCAACTTCACCACCAGCTCCGCGCGCAAGCTGCTGAAGGTCACCTTCGGGCCGAAGTCGGGCGAGTACGGGGTGGGCCAGCCGGTCACCGCCAAGCTCAGCCGCGCGGTCAAGGACCCCTCGGCCCGGGCCGTGGTCGAGCGGGGCCTGAAGGTCGACTCACAGCCCGCCGTGGACGGCGTCTGGCACTGGGTGAACAGCAAGACGCTGCACTACCGCCCGGCCGAGTACTGGCCCGCGCACGCCACCGTCAAGGTGCGCTCCAACCTCAAGGGCATCAGGATCGGCAGCGGGCTCTACGGCAGCAAGTCCAAGGGGCTGCGGATCACCACCGGCGACCGGATCGAGGCCCTGACCGACTCCGGTACCCACCAGATGACGGTACGACGGAACGGACAGGTGATCCGGACCATCCCGATCACGACCGGTATGCCCGGGTTCGATACCCGTAACGGCACCAAGGTGATCCTGGCCAAGGAGTCGGCGGTACGGATGACGGGCGCCAGCATCGGCCTCGGCGCCGGTTCCTACGACCTGATGGTCTACTGGGCGGCCCGGGTCACCGAGAGCGGTGAATACGTCCACGCCGCGCCCTGGTCGACCGGCTCGCAGGGGTACGCCAACGTCAGCCACGGCTGCACCGGCATGTCCACCGAGAACGCCCGGTGGTTCTTCAACACCGTGCACCTCGGCGACATCGTCAAGGTCATCAACAGCAACGGCGACAACATGGCCACGTTCGGCAACGGTTACGGCGACTGGAACATGGCCTGGGCCGACTGGCGCCAGGGCAGCGCCCTCGTCGCCGGTCAGCGGGACGGCAGCACCCCGGCCGACTCGGCCCGGCTGCGCCCCATGGTGTGACCCCGTGACTCCGTGACACCGCACCGCGTGCGGTCAGGCGTCCACCGCGAGCCGCTTGCGGAGCAGTCCGGCCAGCGCGTCCACCAGGGCCACCGGGTCCAGCGGATGCGTCACCGCTGCCTCCGCGCGGCTCCAGGTGGCCAGCCAGGCGTCCTGCGGGCGGCCGATGAGCAGCACCACCGGCGGGCACTGGAAGATCTCGTCCTTGATCTGCCGGCAGACGCCCATCCCGCCCGCGGGGACGGCCTCCCCGTCCAGGACGCACGCGTCGATCCCGCCGTCCTCCAGCGCCGTCAGGACGGCGGGGAGGGTCGCGCACTCCACGAATTCCACCGGAGGCAGGTCGGCGGCGGGCCGGCGACCGGTCGCGAGCCGCACCTGTTCGCGGGTGTTCGCGTCGTCGCTGTAGACCAGCACCGTGGCGGTCGGCCGCATCGATTCCTCCGCATCAGCCAAGGGGACTACCGGGCTCCTGTGGCGGATGTTACTCCCGTACAGCCTTCCGGAGGAGGGGGCGAACGGATCTCTCCCCCCTTCGAGGGATCACCCGGAACAGCCGCGACGAGCAGCATCGATGCCCTTGACGCCGCCCTGGACACTCCGAACGGCACCCCCGGGAGTGAGGGCCGGATAAGCGACCGACATAATGTCGGTCGTGGCGACAGCAACGACAGTAGAAACCGGGCACGCGCACCCGTCGGTCAACCGGCCGAACCTCACCAGCGTCGGAACCATCATCTGGTTGAGTTCCGAGCTGATGTTCTTCGCGGCCCTCTTCGCGATGTACTTCACCCTGCGATCGGTGACCGGAGCCGAGCACTGGAAGGAAATGGCGTCCTCGCTGAACTTCCCGTTCTCGGCGACGAACACCACGATCCTCGTGCTCTCCTCCCTCACTTGCCAGCTCGGTGTCTTCGCCGCCGAGCGTGGCGACGTGAGGAAGCTGCGCTCCTGGTTCGTGGTCACCTTCATCATGGGCGCGATCTTCATCGGCGGTCAGATCTTCGAGTACACCGAACTGGTCAAGAAGGACGGGCTCTCGCTCTCCTCCGACCCGTACGGCTCGGTGTTCTACCTGACCACCGGTTTCCACGGACTGCATGTGACGGGCGGACTCATCGCCTTCCTGCTGGTCCTGGGGAGGACGTACGCGGCCAAGAGGTTCACCCACCAGCAGGCGACGGCGGCCATCGTCGTGTCCTATTACTGGCACTTCGTCGATGTCGTCTGGATCGGCCTCTTCGCCACGATCTACATGATCAAGTAAGCCGGTCACCGCGACCGGAAGCACGTCCTTAAAGCATCGACGCAGAAGATCCTGACACCGGGGTAATCCGTGAAAAAGCTCTCCGCACGACGGCGCCATCCGCTGGCTGCGCTCGTCGTCCTACTCTTCGCGCTGGCGGTCACTGGGGGGCTGTACGCCGCGTTCTCGCCGAGCGAGGCGAAGGCCGATGACAGCTCCGCCCAGTCCCTCGCCATCGAGGAGGGCAAGAAGCTCTATTCCGTCGGCTGCGCCAGCTGCCACGGTACGGGCGGTCAGGGGACCTCCGACGGCCCGAGTCTGGTCGGCGTCGGCTCGGCCGCCGTCGACTTCCAGGTCGGTACCGGCCGGATGCCCGCCCAGCAGCCGGGCGCCCAGGTGCCGAAGAAGAAGAAGATCTACTCGGACGCCGAGACCGAGCAGCTTGCCGCGTACATCTCCTCGCTCGGCGCCGGGCCGGTGACGCCCACCAAGAGCCAGTACAGCACCGACGACGCGGATGTCGCGAAGGGCGGAGAGCTCTTCCGCACGAACTGCGCGCAGTGCCACAACTTCGCCGGCAAGGGCGGTGCCCTCACCAACGGCAAGTACGCGCCGTCCCTCGAGGGTGTGAGCAAGAAGCATCTGTACGAGGCCATGCAGACCGGCCCGCAGAACATGCCCTCCTTCCCCGACACCACGATGCCGGAGAAGAACAAGCAGGACATCATCGCGTACCTCGACACGGTCAACAGCGACAAGTCCAAGACCCCCGGTGGCCTTGAGCTCGGCGGGCTCGGCCCGGTCAGTGAGGGCCTCTTCGCCTGGGTCTTCGGCATGGGCGCGCTGATCGTCCTCACCATCTGGGTCGCCGCCCGGACCGCAAAGGCCAAGAAGTCATGAGTAGCCACGAGATTTCAGAAGCAGAAGAGAAGCTGCCCGCGGAGCGGGCGGAGGGCGGCGCGACCGCGGTCGTGGAAGACCCGTTCGCGGACCCGGGGCTGCCCCCGCACGAGCACCGTCAGCAGGACATCGACGAGCGGGCCGCCCAGCGGTCCGAGCGCACCGTCGCCCTGCTCTTCACGGTCTCGATGCTGGCGACGATCGCCTTCATCGCCTCCTACGTGGCGCTGCCGGTCGACAAGTACATCTACGTCTTCCCGATCGGTCACATCAGCGCGCTGAACTTCGCGCTGGGCGTCACCCTCGGCATCGCGCTGTTCGCCATCGGCGCCGGTGCGGTCCACTGGGCCCGCACCCTGATGTCCGACGTGGAGATCGCCGACGAGCGGCACGCCATCGAGGCCGACCCGGAGGTCAAGGCCAAGGTCCTCGACGACTTCCGGGCGGGCGCCAAGGAGTCCGGCTTCGGCCGTCGCAAGCTCGCCCGCAACACCCTCTTCGGCGCGCTCGCCCTGGTGCCGCTCTCCGGCGTCGTGCTGCTGCGCGACCTCGGCCCGCTGCCGGGCACCAAGCTCCGGCACACCAAGTGGGCCAAGGGCAAGCGGCTCATGAACTACAACACCATGCAGCCGCTGCGGCCCGAGGACATCTCCGTGGGCTCCCTGACCTTCGCCATGCCCGAGGGCATGAGCGAGGAGGACCACGACTTCCAGACCGAGATCGCCAAGGCCGCCCTGATGCTCGTCCGGCTCCAGCCGGAGAACATCAAGGACAAGCGCGAGCTGGACTGGTCGCACGAGGGCATCGTCGCCTTCTCGAAGATCTGCACCCACGTCGGCTGCCCGATCAACCTGTACGAGCAGCAGACGCACCACGTCCTGTGCCCGTGCCACCAGTCGACGTTCGACCTCTCCGACGGTGGCCGAGTGATCTTCGGTCCGGCCGGTCACGCACTGCCCCAGCTGCGGATCAAGGCCAATGACCAGGGGTACCTCGAAGCCATGGGCGACTTCTCGGAGCCCGTCGGTCCTGCTTACTGGGAGCGCGGATGAGTACTGCAACGCACACGGACACGCAGCGGCGCGGCAAAGCGCCCGCGGGCGAGCGCGTCGCCGACTGGGCCGACGGCCGGCTGGGCATCTACAGCCTCGCCCGGGCCAACATGCGCAAGATCTTCCCGGACCACTGGTCCTTCATGCTGGGTGAGGTCGCGCTCTACAGCTTCATCATCATCATCCTCACGGGTGTGTACCTGACGCTGTTCTTCCACCCCAGCATGGAAGAGGTCGTCTACCACGGCCCGTACGTCCCGATGCAGGGCGTCCGGATGTCCGAGGCCTTCGCCTCGACGCTCGACATCAGCTTCGAGGTGCGCGGCGGTCTGCTGATCCGGCAGATCCACCACTGGGCCGCGCTGGTCTTCCTCTGCGCGATGTTCGTGCACATGATGCGCGTCTTCTTCACCGGCGCGTTCCGCAAGCCGCGTGAGATCAACTGGCTGTTCGGCTTCCTGCTGTTCTTCCTCGGCATGCTGACCGGCTTCACCGGCTACTCGCTCCCCGACGACCTGCTCTCCGGCACCGGTCTGCGGTTCATCGAGGGCGTGTTCCTGTCGATCCCGGTCGTCGGCACCTACATCTCGATGTTCGTGTTCGGCGGCGAGTTCCCGGGCATGGACCTCATCTCGAGGCTCTACCCGGTCCACGTCCTGCTGCTGCCGGGCATCATGCTCGGCCTGCTGGTGGCGCACCTGATCCTGGTCTTCTACCACAAGCACACGCAGTACCCCGGCGCCGGCAAGACCAACAAGAACGTCGTCGGCATGCCCCTGCTGCCGGTCTACATGGCCAAGGCGGGCGGCTTCTTCTTCCTGGTCTTCGGCGTCATCGCGGTCATCTCGGCGATCGCCACGATCAACCCGATCTGGACCATCGGCCCCTACCGGCCCGACCAGGTGTCCACCGGCGCCCAGCCCGACTGGTACATGGGCTTCGCCGAGGGTCTGGTCCGTGTCATGCCCGGCTGGGAGATCACCGCCTGGGGTCACACGCTCGTCCTGGGCGTGTTCATCCCGATCGTGGCCTTCCCGCTGGTCCTCTTCGCGATCGGCCTCTACCCCTTCATCGAGGCATGGATCAGCGGCGACAAGCGCGAGCACCACATCCTGGACCGCCCGCGCAACGCCCCGACCCGTACGGCCTTCGGTGTCGCCTGGCTGACCGCCTACTTCGTGATGCTGATCGGCGGTGGCAACGACCTGTGGGCCACCCACTTCCAGCTGTCGATCAACTCGATCACCTGGTTCGTGCGGATCGCCTTCTTCGCCGGCCCGGCCATCGCGTTCGTCGTCACCAGGCGGATCTGCATGGGCCTCCAGCGGCGCGACAAGGAGAAGGTGCTGCACGGTCGCGAGACCGGCATCATCAAGCGCCTGCCGCACGGTGAGTTCATCGAGGTCCACGAGCCGCTCACGCAGGAGCAGCTGCACGTGCTCACCCAGCACGAGCAGCCGAAGGCGTACGAGATCGGCCCCGAGGTCGACGAGAACGGCGTCCGCCGCAAGGTCAAGGCGTCGCAGAAGCTGCGGGCCAGGCTGTCCAAGTCCTACTACGGCAAGGACGCCTTCATTCCGAAGCCGACCTCCGAGGAGTACAAGGAGATCACCAGCGGCCACGGCCACCACTGACGCCCGCTGACGTCTGCCGACGTCTGTACGCCACAGACCAGGGCCCCGGCCCGGACCTCGCGTCCGGCCCGGGGCCCTGGTCGTGGTTCTGGATGCCGCACGCGCCGATAGGCTTGCCCTGATCGAGCGCGGATCTAGCCACTCAGGAGCGGACCATGGACGTTGTGACCCCAGCCGGAGGCGACAGCACCGCGACGGCCCGCACCTGGCCGGACGTGCTCAGCTCCCTCCTGGACGGCCAGGACCTCAGCGCCGACGACACCGCCTGGGCCATGGACCGCATCATGCGCGGCGAGGCCACCGACGCCCAGATCGCCGGGTTCGCGGTAGCGCTGCGGGCCAAGGGTGAGACCGTCGCCGAGCTGTCCGGCCTCGTCCGCGCCATGTACGGGCACGCCAAGACGATCGAGGTGCCCGGGCCGACCGTCGACATCGTCGGCACGGGCGGCGACCGCGCCAAGACCGTCAACATCTCGACCATGTCCGCCCTCGTGGCGGCCGGCGCGGGCGCGCGCGTGGTCAAGCACGGCAACCGCGCCGCGTCCTCCGCGAGCGGCGCCTCCGACGTCCTGGAGAAGCTCGGCGTCAACCTGGACCTCAGCCCGGCGCGGGTGGCCGAGATCGCCGAGGAAGCGGGCATCACCATGTGCTTCGCGGTCAAGTTCCACCCGTCGCTGCGGCACGTCGCGGCGGCCCGCCGCGAGCTGGGCATCGCGACCCCGTTCAACTTCCTCGGCCCGCTCACCAACCCGGCCCGGGTCCGCTGCCAGGTCACGGGCGTCGCCGACGCCCGGATGGCACCGATCATGGCCGGGGTGCTGGCCGAGCGCGGCTCCTCGGCGTTGGTCTTCCGGGGCGACGACGGGCTCGACGAACTGACCGTGACCGCGACCTCCCAGGTGTGGGTGGTGCGGGACGGCACGGTCCGGCAGGAGACCTTCGACCCGCGCGACATCGGCTTCGCACTGGCCCCCGTGGAGGCCCTGCGCGGCGCCGACGCCTCGCACAACGCGGACGTGGCACGCCGCGTTCTGGCGGGCGAGACGGGCCCTGTACGCGACGCGGTCCTCCTGAACGCGGGCGCGGCCCTGGCGGCCCTGGACTGGCACCGCGACCCTCCCACGACCCCGCTCAAGACCCGCATCGCGACGGGCGCCGCCCGAGCTGCCGAGTCGATCGACTCGGGCGCGGCGAGGGAGGCCCTGGAGCGATGGGTGAGGGCGAGCAACGCGTCGTAGCGCGCGGTGGCGATTCTTCCCCCACCCCGCCCCTTCCCACAGCACCGATGTGCGGCTCCGCCGCGCGGCGGGCAGGCCCCGGGGCTCGGCCGTGTCGTCACCGCCGTCGGGTCGGCGGGCGCGGTTGCGGGCCATGGCGGAGGGGCGGGGCCCCAGGGGCGCGGTTCTTTCCCCACCCCGCCCCTTCCCGTAACCGGGGGCGAGCCCCCCGGACCCCCGGCTCCGGTACGCGAGTACGATCACCCGCCCCCGTCCGGCGCGCACGGTTGTGGGCGAGGGAGCCAAGCCGGCGGCGCGGCGGCCCCGGCCCCCGCCCGGGGCCCGGGGCGGCAATGGCTCACCTCCGGTGCCCCACCACTCAGCCCCTCCGGCGCTTGAGGAGCGGGGGTGTGGGGGCGGAGCCCCCACCCGGGGGCCGGGGGCTTGCCCCCGGTTCGGGGAGGGGCGGGGTGGGGAACATGTCCGCGATGCGGACAGAGGGTGGGCGCCGCCTCGCGGTGTGGCACAATCCCTCCAGGTCACGAGCGACAGCGACTTCGGCCCCGGCCCGCTGTCCGGCAACCCTCCGTCCGTGGCGGGGTGCCCCGGGTGATGACCAGGCCGCTCGCAGCGAGGCGCGCGGCAAGCGCGGACCCCTCGCACTAGGGGTCCTGGTGGTCGAGGGAGTTCTTCCGTGACGCAGCGAATGCGCTAGGGCCGCAGCGCCCGTTTTCCGCAAGGCTCCGCCCGGATCAGCCGTGCGTCGAGCGATGTTCCGCATGCCTGCCACCCATCAGGAGAATTCGCCATGTCCGTGTGCCCTTCTGCTGTCCAGACCGCCACCCCGCTCCCCGTCCTCGGCAGCGACGTCACCGTGCCCCTGGTCACCGGCGGTGAGGTGACCTACGCCGCGCTCGACTACGCGGCCAGCGCGCCCGCCCTGCGGCGGGTGTGGGACGACGTCGCCGCCTATGCCCCGTACTACGGGAGCGTCCACCGCGGGGCGGGTTATCTGTCGCAGCTGTCGACGGATCTCTTCGAGACGAGCCGCAAGGAAGTCGCGGCGTTTCTGGGGTGCCGGGAGGACGACCAGGTGGTGTTCACCCGCTCGACCACCGACTCGCTCAACCTGCTGGCCGCCGTACTGCCCGCCGGTACGGAGGTGTTCGTGTTCGAGACCGAGCACCACGCCTCGCTGCTGCCGTGGGAGCAGCGGGAGGACGTGCGGGTGCGTTACCTGAGCGCGCCGCGCTCGCCGCGGCAGGCCGTGGAGACGCTGGAGAAGGCGCTGGCGGAGCGGGACGGGGGCCCGGCGCTGGTGTGCGTGACGGGCGCGTCGAACGTGACGGGTGAGCTGTGGCCGGTGGAGGCGCTGGCCGCGGCGGCGCATGCGCACGGCGCCCGTATCGTCCTGGACGCCGCGCAGCTGGCCCCGCACCACCCGGTGGACATCGCGACGGCGGACGTGGACTGGGTGGCGTTCTCGGGCCACAAGCTGTACGCCCCGTTCGGGGCGGGCGTCCTAGCGGGCCGGGCCGACTGGCTGCGCGAGGCGCGGCCGTATCTGGCGGGCGGCGGCGCGAGCCGCAAGGTCGCGCGGCGGGACGACGGAGGGGTGGACGTCGAGTGGCACACCACCGCGGCGCGGCACGAGGCGGGTTCGCCGAATGTGATCGGGGTGTACGCGATCGCCTCGGCGTGCAAGGCGCTGTCCGAGGCCGGGTTCGACGGCCTGGTGGCGCGCGAGCGGCAGCTGATCGCGAAGGTGCGGGAGGGGCTGGCGGAGGTGCCGGAGGTGCGGCTGCTGTCGCTGTTCGGCGACGACGCACCGCGGGTGGGCGTGCTGTCGTTCGTGGTGGAGGGCTGGAACAGCTCGCACTTCGCGGCGGCGCTGTCCGCGGAGTACGGGATCGGCGTACGGGACGGGCTGTTCTGCGCGCATCCGCTGCTGCGGACCCTGCTGGACAGCGAGCCCGGCGAGCCGGGGGAGTGCGGCGCGCCCGAGGCCGCCCCGGGGGAGCGCTCCCTGAACGCGATCCGCGTCAGCTTCGGCGCGGGCACCCCGGACGAGCATGTGGAGCGCTTCGTCCGGGCGGTGAAGGAGCTGGTCCGGGACGGCGCGCAGTGGGACTACCGCACGGAGGACGGCCGCTGCGTGCCCGCGCGCTAGGGCGCGCCCGGCTGCGCCTAGCTGTCGAGGCCGATGGCGAACGCGGCCTCCAGGTCGTGCTGCGAGTACGTCCGGAAGGCGATGTGGGTCTCGGTGGAGGCCACCCCCGGCAACTTGCTGATCTGGCCCGTGATGATGTCCGCGAGGTCGTCGTGGCGGGCCACCCGCACCATCGCGATCAGATCGTGCGCGCCGGTGACCGAGTAGACCTCGCTCACGCCCTCCAGCGCGGCGATCTTCTCGGCGGTCTCCGGGATCCGGTCCACGCTGGTCTTGATGAGCACGATCGAAGTGATCACGGCTGGCTTTCTCCCTCGCTGGACCTGGCTGCGCCGCCCACTCTATCCGGCCGCCCGAAGCGGGCCCATGCGTAGAGGAAGCCCAGGGTGAAGCCCACGAGATGGGCGAGGTAGGCCACGCCGGGGCGGGCGTCGGCCTGGCGGGCGGCGAGCCATTGGAGGGTGACCCAGAAGATCAGTACGGCCCAGGCGGGGAAGCGCAGCGGGAGGAAGAACAGGAACGGGAACAGGCTGGTCACCCGGGCGCGCGGGAAGAGCCAGAGGAAGGCGCCGAGGACGCCGGAGATGGCGCCGGAGGCGCCGACCAGCGTCTGCGGGGAGGAGGCATGGGCGGCGGCGTAGCCGAGGAGCGCGAGATAGCCGGTGACGAGGTAGAAGAGGGCGAAATGCATACGCCCCATGCGCTGCTCGGTCATGGCCCCGAAGACGTAGAGGAACAGCATGTTGCCGAGCAGATGCAGCCAGTTGCCGTGGACGAAGAGCGCGGTCAGCGGGGTCAGCGGCTCGGCGGGGGTGCCGCTCCACAGGGCGCTGGGGACGACTCCCCAGCGCTCGAAGTACGAGGTCTGGGCCTGGAGGAGGTCCCCGCCGGAGCCGTAGCGGGGGTCGAGCCCGGAGGCCGGTCCGAGGACGAAGATCAGGCAGCACGTGACGATGAGGGCGTACGTCATCACGGGACGGCCGGACCCCGCCGACTTCTCGATCATGGTCAGATCATCGCGTACCCGGCACAACCTGCCCAGAGCGCCTCGCCGCCGCCCGGGGGAGGGGGGTACGGGCCCGCCATGGCCGGGGGCTCAGGCCGTAGGGTGACAGGACGCCGATGAGCCGAGAAGCGAGGACGCGACACCATGGCCGTTCCCACGCCCAACGCCGAGACCCGCTGGCGCTGCACGCTGTGCGGCAACCTCACCCGTTTCGATGTGACCCGCTCGACGAAGGCGGTCGAGTTCGTCCACCTCGACCTCGCCGGGGAGCCTCGGGTCGAGGAGCGCGATGTGCTCAGTGAGACCATTGAGTCAGTGCGTTGTCGCTGGTGCAACGCGGTCGACCAGATCGAGCTGGTGGACCGTCCGAGTACGAACGCGAGCGCCTGACCAGACGGAGCGAGGAGAAGGTCGTGGACCGGACGGGCGGCCGCGAGGCGGCCGGTGACGCCGAGGGCGTCACCGAGGCGCTGGACCGCCCCCTGCCGGAAGGGGTGCGGCGGCGCGTGGTGGCGCTGGTCGCGGACGCGTTCGGTGGTCTGACGGTCACCGAACTGCCACCCCAGCTGCGGCAGTACGCCCGTTTCACCCCGAACCGGCGCGCGAAGTTCGCGGGAAACGCGATGGCCGCCGCCGTGGAGAGCGACCCCGTCTTCCGGCAGCGGATCGCCCAGCGGCTGCGCGACACCCAGACGGAGCTGGCCGAGGCCATAGAGGGCGGTTCGCCGCCCGCGGCCGCGGATCCGGTGGACGTGGCGGCGGCCGCGTACGTACTGCGCCCGACGGGCTGGGTGAAGCTGGTCGAGGCGGCCGGCGAGGAAGCCCAGCGGGCGTCGGCCGAGCGGGCCGGCGAGGAGACGGAGCGCGAGCTGCAGCGGCTGCGCGAGGAGCTGGCGGCCGCCCGCGCGGCGGCGCGCAAGGAGTCGGACCGGGTCCGCGCCGAGCTGGACGCGGCCCGCAAGGAGACGGACGCGGCGCAGCGCAAGCTGCGCAGCGCGCAGAGCGACGTGAAGCGCGGGGCGGCGGCGCTGCGCAAGGCCGAGGGCGAGCTGGAGGCCGTGCGGTCGGAGGCCGCGGCGCGGCAGGCGGCCGCCGACGGCGAGGCGCGGCGGCTGCGGGCCCGGCTGGCGGAGGCGGAGTCGGCGCTGGAGGCGAGCCGCCGGGCGGTGCGCGAGGGCCGCAGCGTGGAGGACATGCGGCTGCGGCTGCTGCTGGACACGGTGCTGGACGCGGCCCAGGGGCTGCGTCGCGAACTGGCGCTGCCGCCCGCGTCGATGCACCCGGCGGACTCGGTGGACGCGGTCGAGCCGGGGAAGATGACGCCGAAGGACATAGCGACCAGGGCGCTGTCGGAGATGGACCCGGCGCTGCTGGACCAGTTGCTGGCGCTGCCGCAGGCGCATCTGGTGGTGGACGGATACAACGTCACCAAGACCGGCTATCCGACCATGCCGCTGGAGAAGCAGCGGCTGCGGCTGCTGGGCGGGCTCGCCGTGCTCGCGGCGCAGACGGGCGCGGAGATGACCTGTGTCTTCGACGGGGCGGAGCTGGCGGCCCCGGTGCTGCTGGCGCCGCCACGCGGGGTCAGGGTGCTCTTCAGCAAGCCCGGGGTGACGGCGGACGAGCTGATCCGGCAGCTGGTGCGGGCCGAGCCGCCGGGGCGTCCGGTGGTCGTGGTGTCGACCGACCGCGAGGTCGCGGACGGGGTCGCACGCGCCGGAGCGCGCCCCGTGGCATCCGCCCTGTTGCTGAAGCGACTTGCGCGCACCTGACGGGTGCGCCTGGCGGCCGATAATCATCAGCGCAGCGTCAATTGGCCGTCACTGCCCGTGCGATGTTTGTAAAAGATGCGTCCGTGGCCGATTTTTTTGTCGCCGGGATTTGAACGGATCACGGCAGGGTTACTAATGTCGGCTCGAACCTTCGCTCGGTTGATCACCCATCCGGGGTGACAGCGGGGGTACCGCCGAGTCCGCGGTGTATCCGTGGAGCCGGGGTCGCACCTCAACCCCTGGTAGGCGGCCGGAGGAAGAAGGAGCTCGCCTTCGTGGCGTCCCACCGTCGACCCAAGCAGCCGAGCCGCACTCGGGTATCCGTTCTGACGGCGACCGCCGCTGCCGCCGTCGCCCTCACGTCCCAGGCCGCTCAGGCCGCTCCGAAGCAGGACAAGAAGGACGTCAAGGAGCAGGTCGACAAGCTCTACGAAGAGGCGGAGGCGGCGACCGAGAAGTACAACGGCGCCAAGGAGAAGCAGGAGAAGCTGGAGCAGCAGGTCGGCGACCTCCAGGACAACGTGGCGCGCGGTCAGGAGGACCTGAACAAGCTGCGCGACGGCCTGGGTGCGATGGCCACCGCCCAGTACCGCACCGGCGGTATCGACCCCTCCGTACAGCTGATCCTCTCCTCCGACCCGGACACCTACCTCGACAAGGCGTCCACCCTCGACCAGGTGAGCGGCAAGCAGGCCGAGTCCCTGCGGAAGATCGCCGACAAGCAGCGCACGCTCAAGCAGCAGCGCGAGGAGGCGTCCACCAAGCTCCAGGACCTGGCGGACACCCGGAAGGCCCTGGGCGAGAAGAAGAAGCAGATCCAGGGCAAGCTCACCAAGGCCCGCAACCTGCTCAACACCCTCACCGAGCAGGAACGCGCCAAGATGGCGCAGGAGGAGAAGGAGCGCGCCAACCGCTCCAGCAGCCGGGCCGACCTGGGCAACGAGGTGCCCGACTCGCAGCGTGCCGCCGCCGCGCTGGCTGCCGCCAAGACCAAGATCGGTTCGCCCTACGTCTGGGGCGCCACCGGCCCGTCCTCCTTCGACTGCTCCGGCCTCACCGGCTGGGCGTACCAGCAGGCCGGGGTCCAGCTGCCGCGCATCTCGCAGGACCAGGCCAACGCCGGTAGCCGCATCGGCCGCGGCGAGCTGAAGCCCGGCGACCTGGTGCTGTTCTACGGCGACCTGCACCACATAGGCCTGTACGCGGGCAACGGGCAGGTGCTGCACGCACCCAAGCCCGGCGCCGGCGTGCGCTTCGAGTCGATGGACAACATGCCGTTCCAGTTCGGTGTGAGGGTCTGACGGCGTAAGGCGTTCAAACCTCGCGGAACCCCTCCGTTCGGGCGAATCGCCACAACTCCACACGACTCCCGCCCCGTCGGTGACCTGCGGTCTCCGGCGGGGCGTCAGTTTGTGTGCCCGCGATCGGCTTTGGCCCCGGGGTGCTCGCGCCGCTACTGTCTGCGCGCAGTTCCTCACCGACTCCGCGGAAGGGAGTGCGGCTCCCATGGCGTCCTTTCGCCGTGTCTCGAAGCACGGGCCCGTCCGGGCCACCGTCGTCTGGACCGCCGCCTCGGCGGCCGCCGCCACTGGCGCCGCGCTGGCCGCCCCGGCCGTGGCCGAACCCCAGGACACCCCGGCGGGCCACCCCGCGGCCCGGATCTCGGCCCCGCCCTCCGCCGACCGGGCCGCCGCCGACCGGATCGACCGGCTCTACGAGCAGGCGGAACAGGCCACCGAGCGCTACAACGCGGCCGGCACCCGGGCCCATCGGCTGCGCCGCCAGGTGGACCGCCTCCAGGACCGGGCGGCCCGCGGCCAGGAGCGGGTCAACCGGATGCGGGTCGCGCTCGGCGCGATCGCGGGCGGGCAGTACCGCACCGGCGGCTTCGACCCGGGCCTCGCCCTCCTCCTCTCCTCCGACCCGGCCCGCTACCTCGACCGGGCCGCCATGCTGGACCGCATCACCAGCCGCCAGGCCGGTCAGCTGCGGGTCCTGGCGCGCGCCCAGCGCACCCTGGCGCAGCAGCGTGCGGAGGCCGCCGCGCAGCTGGTGAAGCTGGAGCGCAACCGCCTGGCCGTCGCCCGCCACAAGCGCGAGGTCCAGCGCAGGCTGGCCACCGCGCGACGGCTGCTGGGCGCGCTGCGACCGGGGGAGTGGGAGGCGTACGCCCGCGCCTCGCGCGCCGGGGATGGGGGCGGGCACGGGGCGTACGCCGTGCCCGGCGTGCCCCTCGGTGGCGCGCACGCTACGACTGATCTGCCGCCGGCCTCGCCGCGCGCCGCCGCGGCGTTCGGCGCGGTGCGGGCCGCGCTCGGCCTGCCGTACGCCTGGGGGCAGGCCGGGCCCACCGCCTTCGACTGCTCCGGGCTGACCCAGTGGGCGTACCGCCGGGCCGGGGTGGCGATCCCCCGCACCTCGCAGGCCCAGGCGCACGCCGGGCAGCCGGTCCCGCTGTCCCAGGCCCGCCCCGGCGACTTGATCGTCTACCGCTCCGACGCCGGGCACGTCGCCATGTACGCCGGCGGCGGGCAGGTGATCCACGCGCCCTACCCCGGGGCGGCGGTCCGCTACGACCCCGTCGGCATGATGCCGATCTTTTCCATCACCCGCGTCTGAAGCGCGGCGGCGGCTCGTACGATCTATGGCGTGACGGGTCGGTGGAGTCGGTGGAGATCGGGGCGATGGCGGGCGGCACTCTGTCTGCCGGTGGTGTGGGCGCTGCCGCTGGCCGCGCTCTGCGCGTGCGGCACGACCGTTCCGCCCGACGACCCCGCCGGGCGCGACGGCCGCGCCGTGCAGCGCATGCTCGACCAGCGGGCCGCGGCGGTGCGCGGCCGGGACGCGGCAGCCTTCCTCGCCACCGTCGACCGTGGCTCGGCCGGCTACCGGGCCCAGCAGCGGCAGGTGTTCCGCCGGCTGTCCGCCGTACCGCTGCGCTCCTGGACGTACCGGCTGGTGCACACCGGCGGCTTCCGGCCCGCCCTGGGCACCGGCCGCCGCCTGGCCGCCCAGGTCGAACTCCGCTACCGGCTCGCCGGATACGACACCGCCCCCGTCGTCGCCCCCCAGTACCTGACGCTCGCGCACCGCGACGGGCATTGGTTCGTCGCCGACGACGACGGCCGGGTGGACGGCAAGCGCGGCGTCGACCAGCTGTGGGACCAGGGCCGGGTCGACGTCGTCCGCGGCAAGCACAGCCTCGTCCTCGGCGTCGGCCAGAACCGCAGGCTGCTGCGCGGGGTCGCCGCCACCGCCGACCGGGCCGTGCCCGCCCTCGACCGGGTCTGGCCCGGCTCCTGGGCCGGGCGCGTCGTCGTCGAGGTGCCCGCCTCGCTGAGCCGGATGGCCGCCCTGCTGGGTGCCTCCGCGGGCGGCTACCGGGGCATCGCGGCCGTCACCACCGGCGAGGTCGGCGGCGCGAGCGACTCCTCACCCGCCGATCGCGTGATCGTCAACCCCGACGCGTACCGGGCGCTCGGCGACTTCGGGCGCCAGGTTGTGATCACCCACGAGACGGCCCATGTCGCCACCCGGGCCGCCACCACCGCCGCCACCCCGTTGTGGCTCTCCGAGGGCTTCGCCGACTGGACCGGCTACCGCATCCCCGGCCGCACCCCCAGCCAGGTCGCCCCCGAACTGACCGAGTCCGTCGCCGCGGGCCGTCTCCCGAAGGCCCTCCCGCCCGACGACGCCTTCCGCTTCGGCAGCCGCCCCGACCGCCTCTCCGAAGCCTACGAACAGGGCTGGCTGGCCTGCCGCATGATCGCCGACCGCTGGGGCGAACGGAAGCTGGTAGCCCTCTACCGCGCCGTCGGCGCCGCCCCGCGGCGCGAGGGCGCGGTGGAGGACGGCCTGCGGGACGTACTGGACGTGAGCCTGCCGAAGTTCACGGCCGAGTGGCGCAAGTACGTGGCGGAGGTCCTGGGCTAGCCCCCACCCCGCCCCTCCCCGACACCGGGGCGCTGCCCCGGGTCCCCTGCGCTGGATGCGGCTCCGCCGGATGGCGCTTGGGGTTTCGTCGCTGGGTGCGGGCCGGTGGCCGGGTTGTGCCCACCCGTCCCTCCCCCGGCTACCGCTGGGAGGTGCCCCCTCGCGGAACGATTGCCCAGAACCCGGGGTCCAGGGGCGGAGCCCCGGCCGGGACATCCCAGCCTCTCCGGCGAATGAGGAGCGGGGGTTTGGGGGCGGAGCCCCCAACCGGGGGCCGGGGCGGAGCCCCGGAATCGGGTAGGGGCGGGGTGGGGGACACGGCACCGCGCCGCACCCACCCGGTACTGTCGGGCCCGATGGACAAGACCCTGCTCGTGACCAACGACTTCCCGCCCCGCCCCGGCGGGATCCAGGCGTTCCTGCACAACATCGCCCTCCGCCTCGACCCGGAGCGGGTCGTCGTCTACGCGTCCACCTGGAAGCGCGGCGAGGAGGGCGCCGAGGCCACCGCCCGGTTCGACGCCGAGCAGCCGTTCCCCGTCATCCGCGACCGTACGACGATGCTGCTGCCCACCCCCCGCGTCACGCGCCGCGCCACCGAGCTGCTGCGCGAGCACGGCTGCGGATCGGTGTGGTTCGGGGCCGCGGCCCCGCTCGGGCTGATGGCGCCCGCGCTGCGCAAGGCAGGGGCGCGACGCCTGGTGGCGACCACGCACGGGCACGAGGCGGCCTGGGCCCAGCTCCCCGCCTCCCGCGCCCTGCTGCGCCGGATCGGCGAGGGGACGGACACGATCACCTACCTCGGCGAGTACACCCGCTCCCGCATCGCCGCCGCCCTCACCCCCGAGGCGGCCGACCGCATGGTCCAACTGCCGCCGGGGGTGGACGAGAAGACGTTCCACCCCGGCTCGGGCGGGGACGAGATCCGGGCCCGGCTGGGGCTCGCGGAGCGGCCCGTCGTGGTGTGCGTATCGCGGCTGGTGCCGCGCAAGGGGCAGGACACGCTGATCGAGGCCATGCCGCGGATCCTGAAGCGGGTGCCGGACGCGGTGCTGCTGATCGTCGGGGGCGGCCCGTACGAAAAGGACCTGCGCCGTCTCGCGGAGAGGACGGGCGTGGCCGAATCCGTACGCTTCACCGGCCCGGTGCCCTGGGAGGAGCTGCCCGCCCACTTCGGCGCGGGCGACGTCTTCGCCATGCCGTGCCGTACGAGGCGGGGCGGGCTGGACGTCGAGGGCCTGGGCATCGTCTACCTGGAGGCGTCCGCGACCGGGCTCCCCGTCGTCGCCGGGGACTCCGGCGGCGCGCCGGACGCGGTGCTGGAGGGCGAGACCGGGTGGGTGGTGCCGGGCGGCTCCGCGGAGCAGAGCGCCGAGCGCATCGTCGCCCTGCTGCAGGACGAGCCGCTGCGCCGCCGGATGGGCGAGCGGGGCCGCGCCTGGGTCGAGGAGCGCTGGCGCTGGGACCTGCTGGCCGACCGGCTGCGGTCACTTCTCTAGGACCAGGGCAAAGAGCCCGGGGTCTGGCCTTACAAGCCCCGGGCCCGCACAACGGCTCAGCCGCCGTACAGCGCCTCGATCTCCGTCGCGAAGTCCTTCGCCACCACATTCCGCTTGAGCTTCAGCGACGGCGTCACATGCCCCGAGTCCTCGGTGAACTGCTGCGTCAGCACCCGGAACTTCCGCACCGACTCCGCCTTCGAGACCGCCGCGTTGCCGTCGTCCACCGCCGTCTGGATCTCGGCCAGCAGATCGGCGTCCTCGCACAGGTCGGCCACGGTCGCGCCCTCCGGCTTGCCGTGCTCGGCGGCCCAGCGGGGCAGGAACTCCTCGTCCAGGGTGATCAGCGCGCCCACGAACGGGCGGCCGTCGCCGACGACCATGCACTCGGCGATCAGGGCGTGCGCCCGGATGCGGTCCTCGATCACCGCGGGGGCGACGTTCTTGCCGCCCGCGGTGATGATGATCTCCTTCTTGCGGCCGGTGATGGTGAGGTAGCCGTCCTCGTCGAGGGTGCCGACGTCCCCGGTGTGGAACCAGCCGTCGGCCAGCGCCTCCGCCGTCGCCGCCTCGTTGTTCCAGTACTCCGTGAACAGATGATCCCCGTGGAGCATCACCTCGCCGTCGTCGGCGATACGGACCACCGTGCCCGGCATCGGCTGGCCGACCGAGCCGATCTTCTGCCGGTCCCACGGGTTGAAGGTGGTGGCCGCGCAGGACTCGGTCAGGCCGTAGCCCTCCAGCACCGTGAAGCCGATGCCCCGGTAGAAGTGGCCGAGCCGCTCGCCCAGCGGGGCGCCGCCGGAGATGGCGTGGGTGGCGCGGCCGCCGAGGGCGGCGCGCAGCTTGCCGAAGACCAGCCGGTCGAAGACCCGGTGCTTGAGCCGGAGACCGAAGGACGGGCCCGCCGGGGTGTCCAGCGCCTTGCTGTAGGCGATGGCGGTGTCGGCGGCCTTGTCGAAGATCTTCCCCTTGCCCTCGGCCTGGGCCTTGGCCCGCGCCGAGTTGTAGACCTTCTCGAAGACGCGCGGCACGCCCAGCACCAAGGTCGGCTGGAACGAAGCGAGTTCATCGGTGAGCGTCTTGATGTCCGAAACATGGCCGAGTTTGATCGGTGCCAGGACCGCGCAAATCTCCACCAACCGCCCGAAGACGTGCGCCTCCGGCAGGAAGAGCAGCACGGAGGACTCACCGGTGGAGAAGATGGGCTTGAGCCGGGCCACCGCGTTGCCGCACTCGGCGAAGAAGCTGCGGTGCGACAGGACGCAGCCCTTGGGGCGGCCGGTGGTGCCCGAGGTGTAGACGATGGTGGCGGGGGAGTCCGCGTTGGCGAGCGAGGAGCGCTCGTCCACCGTCTCGTCCTTGACGTCCGAACCCAGGCTCCGCAGCGCCCCGATCGCGTCGTCCTCGATCTGCCAGACGTGCTTCAGTGCGGGCAGGGTGTCCCGTACGGACTCCACGGCCGCCTCGTGCACCCCGGTCTCGACGAGAACCGCGACCGCGCCCGAGTCGCCGAGGATCCACCGCACCTGCTCCGGTGAACTCGTCTCGTACACCGGCACGGTGATGGCGCCCGCGCTCCAGATGGCGAAGTCCAGCAGCGTCCACTCGTAACGGGTGCGCGACATCAGACCGACCCGGTCGCCCGCCGACACCCCGGCCGCGATCAGGCCCTTGGCCGCGGCGCGCACCTCGGCCAGGAAGTCCGCCGCGGTGACGTCCTCCCAGCGACCGTCGACCTTGCGGCCGACCACTGCCACATCCGGATGCTGCGCCGCGTTGCGTTGGATGAGGTCCGTCAGATTGCCGTCGGCCGGAACCTCGTACAGGGCCGGAAGGCTGAACTCGCGCAAGACTGCTGCTCCTCGTGGGCGCCGGCGCCGCTGCAGGGCAAAAGGGGGTGCAGGACTGCCCGGACGTTACCCATCGGTATGGCTCCGGGATAGGGGTTTTCGTACAGATGTTTTATGCGTCACACACCGCCTCCGTCCTGCGCGCAGACTAGCCGACGGCCATCGCGGCCCAGAAGGAACCGCAGGTGGACGCGGGTCACTGCGAGCGGAACACCTTACGGACGGATGGTCACTGGTCTTAGGGTGACACGCATGCGAGTCCACGTGGTGAGTGACGTGCACGGGAACAGCCAGGATCTGGGGAAGGCGGCGGACGGGGCGGATGCCCTGATCTGCCTCGGCGACCTCGTCCTCTTCCTCGACTACGCCGACCACTCCCGCGGCATCTTCCCCGACCTCTTCGGCGTCGACAACGCCGACCGCCTGGTCGAACTCCGCACCGCCCGCCGCTTCGAGGAGGCCCGCGAGCTGGGCAACCGGCTGTGGGCGGGGCTCGATCGCGGCGCGGCCATCGAGTCCGCCGTACGCAGGCAGTACGCCGAGCTGTTCGCCGCCTTCCCCGCCCCGACGTACGCCACCTACGGCAACGTCGACATACCGGCACTCTGGCCGGAATACGTCGAACCCGGTACCACGATCCTCGACGGCGAGCGGGTCGAGATCGGCGGTCTCGTCTTCGGCTTCGTCGGCGGGGGCCTGCGCACGCCGATGCGCACCCCGTACGAGATCGACGACGAGACGTACGCCGAGAAGATCGCGGCGCTCGGCGGCCGGGGTGAGGTGGACGTGCTGTGCACCCACATCCCGCCCGAGGTGCCGGACCTCTGCTACGACACCGTCGCCCGCCGCTTCGAACGCGGCAGCAGGGCGCTGCTGGAGGCGATCCACACCATCCGTCCCCGCTATTCGCTTTTCGGCCACGTCCACCAGCCGCTCGCCCGCCGCATGCGGATCGGCGCCACCGAATGCGTCAACGTCGGACATTTCGCCTCCACCGGCACCCCCTGGACCATGGAGTGGTGACCCGCGCGCGATAGCCTTCACCGGCAGACATCCCATGCGGCGGACCGGTACGGAGGAGCCACGGCGATGGCGGAACACACCAGCTCGAGCATCGTGATCGAGGCGGCACCGGCCGACGTGATGGAGGTGATCGCCGACTTCGACCGCTACCCGGAGTGGTCCGGTGAGGTGAAGGAGGCCGACATCCTCACCAAGGACGAGAAGGGGCGCGGCGAGCAGGTGCGGATGGTGCTCGACGCCGGGGCCATCAAGGACGACTACACGCTCCAGTACACCTGGGACGGCGACCAGGTCAGCTGGTCCCTGCTCAAGTCCCAGATGCTGCGCACCCTCGACGGCTCCTACCGGCTGGCCGCGCGGGACGGCGGCGCGCGCACCGAGGTGACGTACCAGCTCACCGTCGACGTCAAGATCCCCATGCTCGGCATGATCAAGCGCAAGGCCGAGAAGGTCATCATCGACCGGGCGCTCGCGGGCCTGAAGAAGCGCGTCGAGGCCGCGTAACCCCTCTTCGGCGCCCGGCTCGGCGCGCGGCCGACGGCAGGCGGGGCGCGGGCCGGTGGCGGGGTACGCTCCGGCGGGGGCGGCCACTGGGAGCCGCACCGCACACCCACGAAACCCCCTGCCGGAGGCTTCTTTCATGCGTACGGTCCTCGTCACCGGTACGGGCGGCGCGGGCCGCACCACCGTGGCCGCCGCGACGGCCCTCGCCGCCGCCCGCGAGGGACAGCGCACCCTGCTGCTCACCGCGGACCGGGACGGCACGCCCGAGGCGCTGCTCGGCATCGCCCCGCTGCGCGGCGCGCCCGGGCGCAGCGCCGACCGGCTGCCGTGGTCCGTACCCGTCGCGCTCGCCCCCGGCCTGTGGGCCGCCCGGGTCGTCACCGAGGAGTGGTTCCGCGACGAGCTGACCGTCCTTCAGGACCGCGGCCGCGGCATGCTCGACATGCTCGGCTCGACCCCGCTGGACGGCGAGGAGCTGACCGCACTCCCCGGCGTGGAGTCGGTCGCGCTGCTGCGCGCGCTGCGCGCCGCGCACACCGCGCCGCCCGGCACCGGCTGGGACGTTCTCGTGGTCGACCTGCCGCCCGCGCCGGAGACCGTCGCCCTGCTCGCCCTGCCCGAACAGCTGCGCCGCTATCTGCGGCGGCTGCTGCCCGCCGAGCGGCAGGCGGCCCGCGCGCTGCGGCCGATGCTGGCGCAGCTGGCCGGGATGCCGATGCCGGCGCAGAAGCTGTACGAGCTGGCCGAGCGCTGGGAGCACGAGCTGGCCGGAGTCCAGGGCGTCCTGGAGTCGGAGGCCACGACCGTACGCGTGGTGGTGGACCCCGGACCGCTCGCCGACCGCGCGCTGCGCACCGCCCGCGCCGGGCTGGCGCTGCACGGCTGCCGGGTGGAGTCGGTCATCGCCAACCGGCTGCTGCCCACCGGCACCCCCGACCCCTGGCTCGGGGCGCTGTCCGGGCAGCAGCAGGCCGCGCTGAAGGAGCTGTACGAGCAGTGGGCGCCGGCCGTCCCGGTCCGCGAGCTGCCGCATCTGGGCCGCGATCCGCAGGGCCTCGGCGACGCCACCGATCCGGGCCCCACCGGCGGCGGCCCCGTCATCGTCGTCCCCGGCGAGGGTGGCTCCGCCGACGGCGACCCCATCGTCGTCCGCCCCGGCGGAGGCCGTCCGGGCGAGGCCGGCGGCCCCCGCCCGACCGCAGGGCTGGCCGCGCTGGCCGGTCCCGTCGGGGCGCCCGACCCGCGGCCGGACCGCCCGGCGGCCGACCCGTGGAGCGTCGAGGACCGGCTGGCCGACGAGGGCGTGCTGCTGTGGCGGCTGCCGCTGCCCGGCGCCGACCGGGACGGTCTCGGCCTGGTCCGGCGCGGCGACGAACTGATCGTCACGGTCGGCTCGTTCCACCGCGTCCTGCCGCTGCCGTCCGCGCTGCGCCGCTGCACGGTCTCCGGGGCCGGGCTGCGCGAAGGTCATCTGCAGGTCCGCTTCACCCCGGACCCCGACCTGTGGCCCAAGCGCCCCTGATCCGCTTTCCTGTGCGCCTGCCGCGGGCTCTGACCCTCGCCCGTCGTTCCGGTAACGTCGAGAGCAAGCCCGGTTGAACGAACGGACCGGGCAGCCAGCCTCCCCGCCGCAGGAGTTCGCCATGAGCGATGCCACCGAGCGCCCCGCAGACGCCCCGGGCACCGACGTACCGGTCACCGAGATCGACCCTGACGCCTGGGAGCGCGCCTGCGCCGAGGATCTGGCCGCGGAGAAGGCCCGGCGGCGGGCCCGGGAGGGCGGCGAGGGCCGCGAGGAGCCGGGGAGCGCCGCCGAGGAACTGCGCAAGCTGGCCGAGGCCGTCGCGGAGAAGCTGACCGGGGCGCAGTCCCCGCTCGCCGGTACGGCGGTGCAGGGGGCCGTACAACAGTTGATCGCAGGAGCGAAGTCGGCCGTCGAGCCGGTCATAGAGCGCAATCCCGACGTATTCGAGCATCTCGCCGGTGCCGGAAGCGAACTGCTCGCCGCCTACCGGGCCGCCGTGACGGGCCAGGAGCAGCGCTGGACCCAGAGCGGCGACAGCGGGCGGACGTCTGATGGAGACGAAGGTCAGGGTTCGAGTAGTGAACACATCGACCTCGATTGAGCGCTACCTCCGGTACCGTTAGCCGTGGCGGGGTTCGACCAAATAACTGAGGGACTCATGGGACTCACCATCGGCGTCGACATCGGCGGCACGAAGATCGCGGCCGGCGTGGTCGACGAAGAGGGCTCGATTCTCGAAACGAGCAAGGTTTCGACCCCGCCGACCGCCGAGGGCGTCGTCGACGCCATCGCGGATGCGGTGCGCAAGGTCAGCACCGGTCATGACGTCGAGGCCGTCGGCATCGGCGCGGCCGGTTACGTGGATGACAAGCGCGCCACCGTGCTCTTCGCGCCCAACATCAACTGGCGGCACGAGGCGCTGAAGGACAAGGTCGAGCAGCGCGTCGGCCTGCCCGTCGTCATCGAGAACGACGCGAACGCGGCGGCGTGGGGCGAGTACCGGTTCGGCGCCGGCGCCGGCCACGACGACGTCGTGTGCATCACGCTCGGCACCGGCCTCGGCGGCGGCATCATCATCGGCGGCAAGCTGCACCGCGGCCGGTTCGGCGTCGCGGCCGAGTTCGGCCACATAAGGGTCGTCCCCGACGGTCTGCTGTGCGGCTGCGGCAGCCAGGGCTGCTGGGAGCAGTACGCCTCAGGGCGGGCCCTGGTGCGTTACGCCAAGCAGCGCGCCGCCGCCACCCCGGAGAACGCCGAGATCCTGCTCGGCCTCGGCGACGGCACCCCCGAGACCATCGAGGGCAAGCACATCAGCGACGCCGCCCGCCAGGGCGACCCGGTCGCCATCGACTCCTTCCGCGAGCTGGCCCGCTGGGCGGGCGCCGGGCTCGCCGACCTCGCCTCGCTCTTCGACCCCTCGGCGTTCATCGTCGGCGGCGGGGTCTCCGACGAGGGCGATCTCGTCCTGGAGCCGATCCGCAAGTCGTTCCGCCGCTGGCTGGTCGGCAACCAGTGGCGGCCGCACGCCCAGGTGCTCGCCGCCCAGCTCGGCGGCAAGGCGGGGCTCGTCGGCGCCGCCGACCTCGCCCGCCAGGGCTGATACCCGAAGGGGGGGAGCGTGGCGCTCGCGGATCTGCCCGCCTCCACCACCGGCCCCGACGCGGCCGTGGTGCGGGTGCTCAGCTACAACATCCGCTCACTGCGCGACGACCGCGAGGCGCTGGCCCGGGTGATCCGGGCCTGTGCCCCCGACGTGGTCTGCGTCCAGGAGGCGCCGCGCTTCTTCCGCTGGCGCAAGGCCGCCGCATGGCTGGCCCGCGAGACCGGCCTCGTCTACGTCACGGGCGGGGCCACCGCCGCCGGTCCCATGATCCTCACCTCGCTGCGCGCCCACGTCGAGCGGGCCGAGGACATCCTGCTGCCCCGTGTCCCCGGCCTGCACCGGCGGGGCTTCGCCACCGCCGTGCTGCGCTTCGGCGGCGGCCACCGGGGCGCTGACGATGCCATCCGGCTCGGCGTCCTCAGCTGCCATCTGAGCCTGGCCGCGGCCGAGCGCTACGACCAGGCCGGGATGCTGCTGGACCGGATCGCCGCGCTCGACGTCCCGTACGCCGTCGCCGCCGGGGACATCAACGAGGAGCCCGACGGCCGCGCCTTCCGCCGTATCGCCGGCACGCTGCGGGACGGCTGGGCCACCGAGCCCTGGGGGGCCTCGTCCGGGGCCACCTTCGACCCGGGCGATCCGCGCCGCCGCATCGACGCACTGTTCGCGTCCGACGGCATCGAGATCATCGGCTGCGGGGTGCCTTCCGAGCTGCCCGGTGTCGACGACGCCGATCTGAGGGCGGCCACGGACCACCTTCCGGTCCTGGCCGCGCTCCGGCTGCCCCGGGTGCCCCCGGTATCCACGTAGGTCAGACGACGGCGCCCCGGCCGGGGTCGTCGTCCTCCTCGTCGTCACTCTCCTTCATCCGCATCACCAGCGTGACGAAGCCGCCCAGGAAGCCCCCGACGCCCAGCGTCGTGATCCACCAGGTCATCTCCACCCGGAACAGCACCACGCCGAGCAGCAGCAGCGGCCCGCCCAGCACACCCAGCCAGGCGAACCGGGACGTGGTGTCGGACTCGGGGAGCGGCGGCGGCTCGGGCGGGACGAAGTGGCCCTCGTCCGTCTCGTCGAAGTCGCTTTCGGAGGGCTCCTCGGCATCCCAGTCGCGCGGGCCCACACCCGGCGCGTACACGATGAAGCTGCCGACGGGCTTGTCACCCTTGTCGAGCTTGTCGCCCTTGTCCGCCTGATCTGTCTTGTCGCCCTTGTCGGCCTTGGTGAGGGCGTCCGTGCCCGCCGCGCCCGGGCGCTCGTCCTCGACGTCGGGGTCGAAGTCGTCCTCGAACCGGTCGTCCAGCCCGTCGTCCAGCTCGTCCAGCGGGTCGTCGCGCGTGTCGTCGCGCCGGGAGTCCTCGCGGCCCCACTTCTCCGTCAGGTTCTCGGCCACGGGCCACCGCTCCGCCTCAGGCGGGTCCGGCGGCTCCTCCCCGTACGCGGCGACGATCGCCGCGAAGGCGGCATCGTCGTCCCGGCGCGCCCCCGCCTCGTTCTCGTTCGAATCGCGCTCAGCCACTGGCCGCCGCCCCCTCCTTCCCGCCGGTGTCCCCGGGATGCGTCCCGTTGTCCTCTCCCATACCCGCGGTCAGCCGGGTGATGAACGTGTCCGTCTCCTCGAAGATGAACTCGGCGTCGTAGTCCAGCGTCGCCACGTGGTAGCTGCGCTCCAGCAGCCGCTCGGTGACGTCCCGGGACGAGACCTGGCTCAGGATGCGCTCGGAGTCGGCGGGCGGCACCACATGGTCCTGCGGGCTGTGCAGCACCAGCAGCGGCTGGGTCACCTGCGGCAGTTCGGCGTCCACCACCCGGTAGAAGCGGCGCATCGAGTGCACGGCGTGCAGCGGCATCCGCTCATATCCCCATTCCTGGGAACCCGGCTTGGCGATGTCGCTCGCGATCCCCTTGACGGAAGGCACCAGATGACGCAGCACCGGAAGGGCCACGGCCAGCGGATCGTGGATCCGGTTGGCCGGGTTCACCACGACGACGCCGCTGATCTCCGCGCCGTGCTGGGCGGCCAGCCGCAGCGCGAGCGCGCCGCCCATCGACAGCCCGCAGACGAAGACCCGGGCACACCGTTCGCGCAGGGCCCGCAGCTCCCGGTCGACCTCGGCGTACCAGTCCTGCCACCCGGTGACCGCGAGGTCCTGCCACCGGGTCCCGTGGCCGGGGAGCAGCGGAAGCGAGACGGTCAGCCCGCGCCGGGCGAGGTGCTCGGCCCAGGGGCGCACCGACTGCGGCGAACCGGTGAAGCCGTGACAGACGAGGACGCCGATCTCTCCGCCGTCGTGGCGGAACGGCTCGGCTCCGGGCAGGAGCGGCACCACGGATCTCCGTTCGGTGGTGAAGCGGTCAACGGGACCTCAGCGTACGCGGCGCGCCCCACCGGGGGTAGGCAGGTTAAGGTCTCCTCGTCGGATACAGGAGGTTCTCGGTTGTTCTACGGTGCAATGAAGCTGTCGGTGGGCGGGACGTTGAAGCTCGCCTTCCGGCCCTGGGTCGAGGGGCTGGAGAACATCCCCGACGAGGGGCCGGCCATCCTCGCGAGCAACCACCTCTCCTTCTCCGACTCCTTCTTCCTGCCCGCGATGCTCGACCGGAAGGTCACCTTCATCGCCAAGCAGGAGTACTTCACCACTCCGGGGATCAAGGGCAGGCTGACGGCGGCCTTCTTCAAGGGCGTCGGCCAGCTGCCGGTGGACCGGTCGGGCAGCCGGGGCGCGGGCGAGGCCGCGATCAAGGCCGGGATCGAGGTCATCAAGCGCGGTGAGCTGTTCGGCATCTACCCGGAGGGCACGCGCTCGCCGGACGGCCGGCTCTACCGCGGCAAGCCCGGCGGGCTGGCGCGCGTCGCGCTGGCGACGGGCGCGCCGGTCATCCCGGTGGCGATGATCGACACCGAGAAGATCCAGCCGCCGGGCAAGGTGATGCCCAAGCTGATGCGCCCCGGCATCAAGATCGGCAAGCCGCTGGACTTCAGCCGCTACCACGGCATGGACGGCGACCGCTTCATCCTGCGCTCGGTGACCGACGAGGTCATGTACGAGATCATGAAGCTGTCCGGCCAGGAGTACGTCGACATCTACGCGACCGCCGCCAAGCGGCAGATCGCGGACGCGGAGGCGGCCCGGAAGCAGGCCGAGAGGGAGAAGGAAAAGGCCGAGAAGGCCGAGAAGGCCGCGGACAAGAGCACGGACGACAAGAGCGAGAGCAAAGACAAGGACAAGACCGGGGCGTAACGCGCGCCGGGCCCGGGGGTGGGGGGAAGTTGGCGCTGCAGCCCAAGCGCGAGCGTGTCGTACGCATGTCCGTGGAGCAGCCGCTGTGGCACGCGCTGACCGCCTACCGGGTGCTCACTCTGGTCTACGCGCTCTGTCTCTTCGTCTACTCGTTCGACGACTATGACCGTCCGTTCGGCGCCGCCGCCTATATGGCGGTGCTGACCGTGTGGACGGCACTGACCTTCCGCATGGTCTCTTCGGCCGAGCGCTGCACCCGCCGCTTCCTGACCGGCGACCTGGCCGTCGCGATCACCGGCATCCTGCTCACCCCGCTCGTCGACAACCACGACCGCATCGTCGAGGGCACGCCCACGCTGCCCTCCATATGGACGGCGGGCGCGGTCCTCGGCTTCGCCATCAAGGGCGGCTGGCGGTGGGCCGCGTGGGCGTCGTCCGTCGTGTGCGCGGCCAACATCATCGAGCGCGGCGGGTTCGCCCAGGACACCGTCCACATGCTGATGCTGGTGTGGGTGGCGAGCGTGGCCATCGGGTACGTCGTGGAGGTCGCCCGCGCCAGTGAACGGACCCTGGCCCGCGCGCTGCGTATCGAGGCGGCGACCCGCGAACGCGAGCGACTGGCCCGGGACATCCACGACAGCGTGCTCCAGGTGCTCGCCATGGTGCAGCGGCGGGGCGCCGCGATCGGCGGCGAGGCGGCCGAACTGGGCCGGATGGCGGGGGAGCAGGAGATCGCGCTGCGCTCGCTGGTGGCCACCGGTCTGATCACCCCGCCGCGCGGCGCGGCCGATGACCGTATCGACGGAGACGGAGACGGCGGCCACAGCGAGGGCGGCGACGGGGGTGACGGTACGGACGACGCGACGGCTCCGGCGTCGTCGCCCGCCCCCGCTGACGCCCGCCCCTGTCTGCCCGAGGACAGCGCCGACCCGTGCGATCTGCGGGCCCTGCTCGCCCCGCACGCCGGTTCCCAGGTCACCTTCTCCGAACCGGGCGCCCCGGTGATCCTCCCGGCCGCCGCGGCGGGGGAGCTGGCGGCCGCTGTCGGTGCCGCGCTGGACAATGTACGGGTGCACGCGGGCGAGGGGGCCCGGGCCTGGATCCTGCTGGAGGACGAACCGGCCGCGGTGATGGTCACCGTCCGGGACGACGGCCCCGGCATCCCGGACGGCAGGCTCGCCGACGCCGAGCGGGAAGGGCGGCTCGGGGTCGCCCTGTCGATCCGGGGGCGGCTGCGCGACCTCGGCGGCACCGCCGAATGGATCTCGGCGCCGGGCCAGGGCACCGAGGTGGAGCTGACGGTTCCGAAGCCGGCGGTGAAGACGAAGCGGTGAAGACGAAGCGGTGAAGACGAAGGGGGACGACTGCACGATGACCGACGACCGGGAAGCCGAGCGGCCGGTGACGGTGATGGTGGTGGACGACCACCCGATGTGGCGCGACGCGGTCGCCCGCGATCTGTCCGAGGCCGGGTTCGACGTCGTGGCCACCGCCGGGGACGGGCCGCAGGCGGTCCGCCGGGCCAAGGCCGCCGAGCCCGACGTCCTGGTGCTCGACCTCAACCTGCCCGGGCTGCCCGGCGTCGAGGTCTGCAAGGAGGTCGTCGCCACCCACCCCAAGCTGCGGGTGCTGGTGCTCTCCGCGAGCGGTGAGCACGCGGACGTCCTGGAGGCGGTCAAGTCCGGCGCCACCGGCTATCTGCTGAAGTCGTCCAGCACCGAAGAGCTGCTGGACGCGGTGCGCCGCACCGCCGTCGGCGACGCCGTGTTCACCCCGGGCCTCGCCGGTCTCGTCCTCGGCGAGTACCGGCGGCTGGCGAGCGAGCCCGCCCCCACCACCGCCGACCAGCCGGTCGCGCCGCAGCTCACCGAGCGGGAGACGGAGGTCCTGCGGCTGGTGGCCAAGGGGCTCTCGTACAAGCAGATCGCCGAGCGCCTGGTGATCTCCCACCGCACCGTGCAGAACCACGTCCAGAACACCCTGGGCAAGCTCCAGCTGCACAACCGGGTGGAGCTGGTGCGGTACGCGATCGAGGCCGGACTGGACGACGCCTGACGACCGTCGTCGGCCCGTCCGCTCGAACGGGTGAAGTTCAAAACCAACTCCCGTGGCAGACACAGGAATCACTTTCCGCCCCATCCCCTGTGACCTGGATCACCGTTAGCGTAGCTCCGTACCGGGCCCAATCTCGGGATTTCAGCGGCAGAAGGGATGAAAAGGATGCGGGTCGGAGTGCTGACCGGCGGCGGTGACTGCCCCGGGCTCAACGCGGTCATCCGCGCCGTCGTACGCAAGGGCGTGAAGGAATACGGCTACGACTTCGTCGGCTTCCGGGACGGCTGGCGCGGTCCCCTCCAGAACGACACCGTTCCCCTCGACATCCGCGCGGTACGCGGCATCCTGCCGCGCGGAGGCACCATCCTCGGATCGTCTCGCACCAACCCCTTCAACAGCGAGGACGGCATCCGCCGGGTCAAGGAGACCCTGGCCAAGCAGGAGGTCGACGCGCTCATCGCGATCGGCGGCGAGGACACCCTCGGCGTCGCCTCCCGGCTCTCCGGCGACTACGGCATCGCCTGCGTCGGCGTCCCCAAGACCATCGACAACGACCTCTCCGCCACCGATTACACCTTCGGCTTCGACACCGCGGTGAACATCGCCACCGAGGCCATCGACCGCCTCCACACCACCGCCGAATCCCATATGCGGGTCCTGGTGGTGGAGGTGATGGGCCGCCACGCGGGCTGGATCGCCCTCCACGCCGGACTCGCCGGCGGCGCCAACGTCATCCTCATCCCCGAGCAGCGCTTCGACATCGACCGCATCTGCGCCTGGGTCGAGTCCCGCTTCAAGATCCGCTACGCCCCGATCGTGGTCGTCGCGGAGGGCGCGATGCCCAAGGACCGCGATGCCGTCCTCAAGGACGACTCCCTGGATTCCTTCGGTCATGTCCGGCTCTCCGGCATCGGGGAGTGGCTGGCCAAGGAGATCGAGAAGCGCACGGGCAAGGAGGCCCGTACGACCGTCCTCGGCCACGTCCAGCGGGGCGGCACCCCCAGCGCCTTCGACCGCTGGCTCGCCACCCGGTTCGGTCTGCACGCCATCGACACCGTGCGGGACCAGGACTTCGGCAAGATGGTCGCGCTGCGCGGCACCGATATCGTCCGCGTCCCCCTGGCCGAGGCGACGGCCCGCCTCAAGACGGTGGACCCGTCCCTGTACGCCGAGGCCGAGGTCTTCTTCGGCTGACCCCGCTGCTCCCGCCGCTCCCGCCGGGGCGCCGCCCCGGCGGGAGCCCTTACTCGCGTCCGCACTTCACGTCGAAGGAGGAGCCGGCCCAGGCGATCCTCGCGGAGCAGGTCGCGCTGCTCCCGCCCGTCCCGGAGCAGGAGTTGAGGCTCCAGGAGTCGCTGGACGAGGCGCGTGATCCGACGGGCAGAACTCGCGCAACTGGTCCTCACTGGTCCTTTATGAGGGCGAATCCCGTTGTGCAAATCGGCATTTTATGGCCTCTTCCAGAGGCCGATACGGTCCCGTTCATGGAATGGAACTTTCATACGGCCGAAGAAATCGCGGCTGCCTTACGCGCCGGTGACGTGACCTCGGCGGAACTGACCGACGAGGCGATTACCCGCATCGAGCGGGACGACAAGGCGATCAACGCGATCTGCGTGCCGGACTTCGACCGCGCGCGGGCCGCCGCGTGCGGTGCCGACCAGGCACGCGCCCGCGGCGAGGATCGGCCGCTGCTCGGTATTCCGGTGACGGTCAAGGAGTCCTACAACGTTGCCGGGCTGCCCACGACCTGGGGCATGCCGCAGTACCGGGACCATATGCCGGCCGAGGACGCGGTACAGGTGTCGCGGCTGAAGGCCGCCGGCGCGGTGGTGCTCGGCAAGACAAATGTGCCCTTGGGGCTACAGGACCTGCAGAGCTTCAACGAGATCTACGGCACCACCAACAACCCGTGGGATCACGCTCGCACGTCGGGCGGATCCTCCGGCGGATCAGCGGCGGCACTGGCGTCCGGATTCGGCGCGCTGTCCATCGGCTCCGACCTCGCCGGCTCGTTGCGCACCCCCGCGCATTTCTGCGGCATCTATGCGCACAAGCCGACACTCGGGCTGGCGGCAACCCGCGGAATGGTCGCGCCGCCGGCACCGCCGTTGCCGGTCGACCTCGACCTCGCCGTCGTCGGCCCGATGGCGCGCACCGCCCGCGACCTCTCGCTCCTGCTCGACGTCATGGCCGGGCCGGACCCGCTGACGCACGGCAAGGCGTACGACGTGACACTGCCGCCCGCGCGTCACCAGCGGCTCGGCGACTTCCGGGTCCTGGTCCTCGACGAGCATCCGCTCATCCCGACCGGGTCCGCTGTGCGGGCGGGCGTGAACCGGGTGGCCGACGCGCTTGTCGACGGCGGCGCCCGCGTCGAACGGCACACTCCGCTGCTGCCCGACCTGGCCGAAGCCGCGACGCTCTACACGCAGTTGCTGTTCTCGGGTTCCGTTGCGCGTTTTCCCGTCGAGGCGTACGACCTGCTGCGGACCCGCGCCGCCGGGCTGAGCGCGGACGACCAGAGCCTCGACGCGGCGCGGCTGCGCGGGATGGTGTTCAGCCACCGCGACTGGATGGAGGCGAACAACCGTCGCGAGCTCCACCGTCACGGCTGGCGGCAGTTCTTCGCCGAGTTCGACGCCGTGGTGTGCCCGATCACGCCGACTCCCGCGTTCCCGCACGACCACAACCTCGATCTGTTGGAACGCCGGATCGACATCGACGGCGTCGAGATCCCGTTCTTCGACCAGCTCGTCTGGGCCGGTCTGGCCACCATGCCCGGCCTGCCCGCCACCGCCGTACCAACGGGCCTGTCCCCCGACGGCCTGCCGGTGGGGGTGCAGCTCATCGGTCCGATGTTCGAGGACCGCACCCCGCTGCGGCTGGCCGAACTGGTCGAGCAGAGGATCGGCGGTTTCCAGGCACCGAAGTAGGGCGTTATGCCGGGTGTCCGTCGAGGACGGTGGGTGGGTTGTGCCCACCCGTCCCTCCCCCAGCTACCGCTGGGGGAGTTTGAGGAGCGGGGGCCAGGGGCGGAGCCCCCCCCACGCGGCGGAGCCGCATATCCGATGCTGTGGGAAGGGGCGGGGTGGGGAACAGTCAGACCCGCACAGCCGCGAGCAGCTCCGCCACCACCCCCACCCCACCCCGCGACAACACCGACTCGGGGTGGAACTGCACCCCGGCAAACCCCGGCCCCCGCAAGGCATGCACATCCCCGGTCGCCACGTCCCGGCTCAGCTCCACCCGATGCATCGCCAACTCCGCCTCCGCCCCCTCATCGCACCGCGCGGTAAACGTGTTGTAGAACCCCACCGTCTCCTCCCGCCCGAAGAAGTCGATCCGCTCCTGCGCCCCCTGGAACGGCACGTCCTTCCGCACGATCTCCAACCCCAGCTCCGCCGCGATCAGCTCGTGCCCCAGGCACACCCCGAGCAGCCCGTGCCGGTGCCCGGCCATCAGATCGGCCGCCAGCCCTCGCAGGAACCGCATCTTCACATCGGCGGGATCGTTCGGATCCCCCGGCCCGGGGCCGAGCACCACCGGCCCCTCGTGCGCCAGCGCGGCCTCCCGCACGCCCGGCTCGTCGTACCGCCGCACGGCCACCGTCAGCCCCGCCGTCCGCAGCAGATGCGCGAGCATCGCCGTGAAGGTGTCCTCGGCGTCGATCACCAGCGCGTCCCCGGACAGCAACCCCTCGGCGGCCTGCATCCGCAGCCAGAACGGCGCCAGGTCGGCCCGCCGCGCGTCCAGCGCCGCCCGCACCCGCGGATCGTCCGCGAGCCGGGGCCGCGGGCCCGAGCCGGACCGTACGGGCGCCTCCCGCACGCCCAGCGCGGTGAGCACCCCGGCCGCCTTGGCGTGCGTCTCGGCGACCTCGCCGCGCGGGTCGGAGTGGCGCACCAGCGTCGCCCCGACCGGCACCCGCAGCGCACCGCCGCCGTCGATGTCGGCGGTGCGGATGAGGATCGGCGAGTCGAGGGTCTGCGCGCCGCCGCCGTCCCGGCCGATGAGCGCGAGCGCCCCCGCGTAGTAGCCGCGCCCACCCGGCTCGTACCGCTCGATCACGCGGCACGCGTTCTGCACGGGGGAGCCGGTGACGGTCGCCGCGAACATCGTCTCCCGCAGCACCTCCCGTACGTCCAGCGAGGAGCGTCCGCGCAGCTCGTACTCGGTGTGCGCGAGATGCGCCATCTCCTTGAGCCGTGGCCCGACGACGACCCCGCCCATGTCGCCGACGGTGCACATCATCTTCAGCTCCTCGTCCACGACCATGGACAGCTCCTCCACCTCCTTCGGGTCGTGCAGGAACTCCAGCAGCCCTTCCGCCGTCGCGCCGCCCTCCGGATAGCGGTACGTCCCGCTGATCGGGTTCATGACGACCGTGCCCCCGGACATCCGTACGTGCACCTCGGGGCTGGCCCCCACCAGCGTCCGCCCGCCGCCCAGCCGTACGACGTACGTCCAGTACGCCCCCCGCTCACCGGCGAGCAGCCGCCGGAAGAGCGCGAGCGCGTCGGTACTCGCGAACCCCGGAATCTCCCCTTCAAAGGTCCTCCGAATGACGAAATTCGCGCCCTCCCCCGTGCCGATCTCGTCCTCGATGACCCGGCTCACGATCTCGGCGTACGCGTCGTCGCCGACATCGAAGCGCCCGCCCTCGACCCGTACGGCGTGCGTGGGCAGCGCGTCCAGCAGCTCGGCGAGCGGCAGCGCGTACGTGGTCTCGGGCCGCAGCACGGCCAGCGGCGTCCCGTCGTCCCGCACGTCGAATCCGCGCTCCCGGATCTGCCGGAAGGGTACGAGCGCGAGCGCGTCACTCACCGCGCCGCCGCCCTCCGGCGCCCCGGTCGGCAGCGGGATGTCGGTCAGCCGCTCCACCTCACCGGCCGGGCCGATCAGCACCTCGACGGTGTCGGGCTCATGGCCGGGCGTACGGCGGTGCAGCAGGGCGAAGGGCGGGCAGTCGTCGGCGAGCAGCCGGGCGACGACGGTCCGAGCGTCAGGGTTCGTCATGGCGGATGTTCCTTCCGGAGAGGAGGAACGACCCGCGGAAACGCCGAAGGCCGCCCCTCGGGCGGCCTTCGCGTGTGTCTGTTTCAGTGCGCGCGATTCAGTGGGCCGCCGGATGAGCGGTCCACCACCAGGTCATGGTCAGTCGCGCGTGCATGTCCAGGACTCTACCTCAGTTCCACGGGTTCGCAGGCTGGCCGTCGATGGCCGTCCAGAACCGGGTGTTCTCCGGTACGTAGCCGTACGCCCAGAAGGACCAGCCACCGCCGTACTCCAGGTTGGGGCCGTAGCGCCCGTCGTGATGCTCGCCCTCCCGCCAGCCGGGCCCGTAGTACTGCTCGCAAATGCCGTCGGCAGCCGCCCGGCTGGTCAACTGGGTGCCCGACACGGGCGGCGTCGCCGCCACGGTGCCGCGCGCCCAGGGGTGGTAGAAGTCCGGGTTGATGCTGGCGGGCACCGGGGCGCCGGTGACTCTGAGGCACAGGATCGGCAGGACGGCGGTGGCCGGGGTGTCGCCTTGGTACGCGTTGGTCGACGGGTCGGAGCTCACGCGGATCGTGCCGTCGGCCTGCTTCTCGGCGATGGTCCAGGTCATCCCGGCGTGGTTGGCGGCGGGTGCCGCCTGGGCCGCCGGGGCGGCGGTCAGCGACATCAGCGCGAGCGAGGCGGCGGCCGCCACAGCGGCGGCGCTGCGACGGAGTAACTTCCTCATGGGGCACTCCTTCGGATGGCACCGGCCACGGGGTGGGCCGGTCACTCGAACAGCGTCCGAGGAGCGCATGGTTCCATCGCGCTTTCTTCACGGCATGGCCGTAAGTGGCCGGGGGATGTCCGAACGCCCGTTCTTGCGCAACCCATGCCGCGTGTGCTTGGTACGGACCTTTGTCATGCGGAGCGTTTGCCCGCCGAGGTGAGTTCGATGGGCCATTCATGGGTGCGGAGGTGCGTCCAGGCTGCCGCGCAGAAGACCAGTCCGGCGCCCAGCATGTGCAGCCCGACCAGCAGCGGGGGTACGCCGGCGTGGTACTGGGCATGACCTAACACACCCTGTCCCGCGATGAGCGCGATGGTGATGGTGATACCACGCTGTACCGGTTGCGGGGCGTGGAGGGCTCGGGCCGCGACGGCTGTGGCGAGTGTGAGGCCGAGCAGGAGGTACACCAGGTCCGTGTGTATCTGGGTGAGTGTGTCCGGGGCGAGGGGCAATCGGTCTGCTTGCGGATCGCCGCCGTGGGGGCCGGTGCCGGTCACCAAGGTGCCGAGGACCAGGACGACGCTGGTCGTGGCCAGTAGTCCGGCGGTGAGCAGTCGCAGCTCGCGGCGAACTGGTATCGCTCGCCGGCCGATGTCGTCCTTTGTGCGGTGCAGTAGCGCGAGCGCGGCGAGCAGGAGCGGGAACGAGTTGAGGAAGTGCAGGGCTCGTACGTAGGGATTCAGGTCGGTGAGCACCAGGAGCCCGCCGACCACCGCTTGCGCGGGCACGGCCAGAGCCTGAGCTGCGGCCAGCCGGCGCCACGCTCGGGGAGACCGGGCACGGACAGTTGCGACGATCAGCGCGATGGCCACCAGTTCGAGGGCAACGCCGATCAGGCGGTTGCCGAACTCGATGGTGCCGTGGAGGCCCATCTCGGGCGTGGTGACCAAGGAGGCATCGGTGCACCGCGGCCAGGTCGGGCAGCCCAGTCCGGAGTCGGTCAGCCGCACCACCCCACCGGACACCAGAAGCATGAGGTTGAGCACCACGGACGCGGCCGCTAATCGGCGTACCGTCGCATGGCCCGGACCTGTCATGCGCTGGGGACCAGGACCGGTGGTCAATTCAGCTTCGGCCAGGTCATGGTTCATCGGGGTTCGGTTCCTCGATCCAGAAGTACCGCGGTGACGAGGGTGTCCTTGAGCCATGCTTCGTAGTCCTCGGGGGCCCAGCCGGCGTCGAGGACGAGGCTGTCGTGGACGCCGGCGCTCATCAGGGCCACGGCGATGTCCACAGCCTTGGGGTGGACGTCGCGGCCGGTGGCGCGGACGCGCTCGATGACCGTCTCGACCCCGAGCCTGTTCCGTCGCGCCCCTTCGGCCTGGGTGGTCGCGATGTCCGGGGAGACCGCGGCGCCGGTATTCAGCATGGTGACGATGTCGCCGCAGCGTTCCCGCACCTGGCGGCAGGCCCTGGCCAGCAGTCCCAGCAGGGCGTCGGGATCGGTCATCTCCCCCGCCTCGGCCAGCAGCTCCGGCAGACCGGCTTCCTCGTCCATCAGATCGACCAGCCCGTTGAGCACGCCGGCCTTGGAGCCGAAGTGCGCGTAGATGGTCTGCGGCGCGACGCCGGCTTCTTTGGCGATGGAGCGGATCGGTGTGCGGGCATAGCCATGTTCGGCGAACAGCCTGCGCGCGGTGGTGAGGATCGTGCGCAGCGTGAGCGCCTCGCGTCGATCACGCAGCCGGACGACTCCCGGCAGATCCGACATGTGTATGCTCCCGATTAGAACGATGTTCCAGACTCTGGAACGGCATTCTGTAGCCTACCAAGCTGCCACGGCAGCAGGGAGACCCGCATGAAGCTCGTGGTTTTCGGGGCGAACGGCCCGACAGGACGGCTCGTCACCCAGCGGGCGCTGACGGAGGGCCATACCGTGACGGCCGTGACCCGGCGGCCCGAAGCCTTCCCGATCGAGGATCCGCGCCTGAGGGTGGCGGGCGCCGATGCTCTGAACGCCGCGGCGGTGGATGAGGTGGTGGCCGGCCATGACCGCGTGGTGTCGACCCTCGGCGTCCCGTACACCAAAGAGCCGGTCACCATTTACTCGCAGGGCGCGCGGAACATCGTGGCGGCGATGAACCGGCACGGTCTGCGGCGGCTGGTATGCGTGACCTCGATCGGCGTGCACCCCCGACTCGCACCCGAAGAGAAGTTCTTCTACCGCAAAGTGGTCGGGCCGATCCTGCTGTCGATGGGGCGCCCGCTCTACGAGGACGCGCGCCGCATGGAGGAGATCGTGCGCGCCACCGATCTCGACTGGACGATCGTCCGCCCCTCAGGACTATTCGACGCCACGACGGTCACCGACTACCGCATCGCCGTCGCGCCCGAGCGGCTGCCCGGCATGTTCACCTCCCGCGCCGACCTGGCCGACGTGCTCCTGCGCGAGGTCACCGACGATCAGTACGTTCGCGCCTGCATCGAGGTGATCACCACTCAGGGCACCCCGAGCTACGCCCGCGTGTTCCTCAAAGAGGCGTTGCACATCGGCACATGATTCCGGGCGACACGGCTTCGACGGCCAGTGCTCATGGTTGGGGCACGGTTCCCTTCCTTGTGTGTGGACGGTGTGGAGGCCGCTACCCCGGGCGCTGGGGGTGTCGGTGAGGGCCGTTAAGTTACAGGGCCCGCGTATCGCTCTGATGCGCGGTCATCACGCATGCTCTTCAACGGGGAGAACCGCTCTGTCCACGAACGCACCGCCGCCCGGCGGCCACAGCCCTTCCTACCCGGCGCAGCAGCCGTACCCGTACGGCCAGCCCCAGTACGGCCAGCAGCCGTACGGTCAGCCCTACCCGGGCGCCCCGGCACCGCCGCCTCCGCCCCGGCGCGGCTTCTTCAGCCGGTTCAGCCGTCAGACGAAGATCCGGATGATCGCCATCCCGCTGGCGCTGATCGCGTACGGCATCTGGTACGCCGTGGGCGACCACGACAGCTCCAGCCCGACCAGCCCCAGCACGGACAGCACCAGCGCGTCCGCCGCCGAGGTCGGCGACTGCCTCCAGAACAAGGGCTCCGAGAGCGACCCGGACCTCTCCATCGTGGACTGCGGTGGCACCACCGCGGACTACAAGGTGAAACAGCGTGAGGTCATGGACTACACCTGCGATCCGCAGTACGCGACGTACCAGTTGACCCGCAACGGCAGGCCGCAGTTCACGCTCTGCATGGAGCACGTCAGCAAGTAGCACGTGGGCCAGTAGGTCGGTGTGCTCCGGGCCGTGGGGGGGGGCGCGGGGGGGGGGGGGGGGCCCGCGCGGGGGGGGGGGGGGGGGGTGGGGGGGGGGGGGGCCGCGCCGCCGGGGGGGGGGGGGGGGGGGGTGGTGTGTTGTTTT